>CAMENE010000052.1:0-2590 GCA_945928165.1 uncultured Campylobacter sp. | reverse complement strand
CTCAGTAAGAAGTGACACCACAAGCTCTGCGATAGAGGAAGCAATAAAAAGAGCAGAGGCTGTAGAAATAACTCTAAGCGATGGAGTAAAAATAAGTGCTTAAATTCTAGAATTTAAGGAATTTTAGACTTTGGGTATTTGTATATTCGGTGGGGGTTAAATTCTAGAATTTTGATTTAAATTCTAGTTTAAATTTTAGAATTTTGATTTTTATACTGTGTGAAATTTTCTAAATAAGGTAAAAAATGAATAAAAATAAAATGCTAAATGATAAGCCAATTTTTGTGGCAAAAAGAAGGATTTTTCGCGGTTTGATACTAGCTGCGATAGGTTTAATGATAGCTTTGCAAGTCTATTTTAGCATACAAGAGCCAGAAGCTAATAAGCTAGTACAAGTGGTTGGTTGGGTGTTTGGTGTTGGATTGTTTGGTATAGGTGGAGTTGCCATTCTTTATTTAACGCTTATATTTAAAAAAATTATGCTTTTTGATGATAGGATAGAGGTTCACTGCCTAAATAAGGTTATAGTTAGGACATATAGTCAGATAAAAAGCTTTGAGCTTGTTGAATTCGGGTTGTGGCCGACTACAAAAAGCTTGATTTTAGAGTGTGAACCATATTTTATACCCACTTACCTAAGAAGCACTTTTTTACACAAAAACGAGCTATATAAAATAGAGGAAATTTTAAATAAAAAAGGAATAAAAGACAAGGGCTGGATATAGCTATGGCAGCTTGAAGTGCCGCAAAAAATTGTGTTTGATATTGCTAGCAAGTAAAACTAAGGTAATGAAAGAAGTGTTTATAGGGCATAAAAATCTTAATGAAACTTTCAAAAGTTACGCTAAATACTTACCTAAAAATGTATCTTTAAGAGCTAAATTTTTAGATGAGTTAAGTCTATAGTTTTAAGTTTATATTTAGCTTTTTTTTGTTATTATTATCAATATTAAAAGTTTAAAAGGCACAATTTAATATTTATTAATAATACTTTTTAAAGGGGATATTTTGCTTGGTATTATTTTTTTAGCTATTCATCTTGTACTTGTTTTGATTTTTTCTTATTTTTGGTCGCTAGTAATTTATAAGCTTGCAATTAGCAAAAAAATACATTTTATAATTTTAGCTATTGGACTATACGCTCTGTGGGGTTATTATACATTTTTGAGCAAGGAATTATTTATAATAAGTGTATTAACAAGTGGATTTTTTGTGACTGCTTTGTATTTTGCTGCCTTTATGTTTTTTCGTAAATATTTCAGCAAAAAACTAGTTATTTTTAGCTCTTTTGTTTGTGGTTTTTGTCTTTGGCAGCTTGAGGTGCCGCAAAAAATTGTGTTTGATATTGCTAAAAAGGCGCTTAAAAATAAGGTAATGAAAGAAGTGTTTATAGAGAATATTGATGAAAATGCAACTTTCCGGACGCCAACTAAAACGCTATTGGACTGCGAAGATAAAAATATTGGCTGTCCGTTTTTTAGTTTTAAATATCCGATTTACGATATAAAGGCGCGAATAGATGGAAAAGTTGTAGGTAGAATATATGGTATAGCTTATAGTACAAGCACGCTAACTAGGTATTTAAGTGGTTTCTATCGCACAGAAAGATTAAGATATTTTACAAATATAGGCAAATAAAATTTAAAAACAAGGAGATAAAATGTGTAAAAAAATGTGTAAAAATATCACACTAAATGATGTAAAAGATAGTGCCTTTTTGGCTAACGAAGCTTATAACAACTTTCCAAATGGCAGAAAAATCACCAACCCTGCTACAGGTTCTAGTTTTGAAGTAGTAAAGCAAAAAAACGAGGATGGTGGCGGTTTTAGCGCAACTGTGTTTAAAAACACTGATACTAATGAATATGTAATTGCCTTTCGCGGCACTGAGCTAGGTAATGAAAAAATAAGTGCTTAAATTCTAGAATTTAAGGAATTTTAGAATTTGGGTATTTGCGGTGGGGTTTTAAATTATAGTTTAAATTCTAGAATTTAGATTTAAATTATAGTTTAAATTCTAGAATTTTGATTTAAATTATAGTTTAAATTCTAAAATTTATAGTTTTATTTTATATTAAAATATGTAAATTTATTTTTTAAAAACATTTAAATATTTTTAGAATAATAAATTAATAAAATTCTAGAATTTAGCTTAAAAAAGCTAGTTTTTGCTAAAATGCGGGCTTTGGTTTTTCAAAAATAATTTTAAAAAGGGTTTGTTGTGCTTGCTTTAATGCTTTTGCCGTTTTTTTTGGCTTTGTGTGTTTTGTTTGCTTATTTGTATGCTTATGTGCTTTTTGGCGTGCTAAATCTTAGTAAAAATCTTAGCGTAAAAACAAGCTTTTTGGTTTTTTATGCGATTTTTACTTTGCTTATTTTATATTTTGGCTTTGGGGCTACTTTAGTTCTTGCTGTGCCTGTAATAATTTTATCCATACTAATACTTAAAAGAAAGCAATGCTTTGCAATATTAAAGCTAACAATGACAAGCGCGGGTCTTTTGGTTTATGCTTGGCAGCTTGAAGTGCCGCAAACAATTGTATTTGATATTGCTAGCAAGTAAAACTAAGGTAATGAAAGAAGTGTTTAT
>CAMENE010000051.1:0-2731 GCA_945928165.1 uncultured Campylobacter sp. | reverse complement strand
TTAGCGATAATAGCCCTGGTGTAAAGGTGCTTAGTTTAGATGAAGCAAAGCAGGTCAAGGGTGGGTATAATCTAATTTTGGATAATATTTCAAACAATGAGTTGATAGTTTATATAAAAATGAGTGATCCAAAAGACACGGAAAACTACTTAAAAGATATGTTTTTATTATATCCAAATATTGAAGATGTTTTATCAGGGAGAGCAACTACACTTCAAAAAAGTGCTTTTGCTATTGAGTATAGCAAAGCAATAGCAGAGTTAAGCACTAGTTTAACTGCTCCATTTCAGCAAGGTTTGGGGTATACAGTAAAATATGAACAAAAAATAAGCAATGGCGTGAAATATGATTTATTTACATATGGAGTTGCTACATATGATTCTCGACTGAATACTTTTCATAAAATAAATTCTAGTAATGTATTAAATAATAATTTGATTATAAAGCAATTGAGGGACGCTTTCAAATCTGACCTTGAATATAGGTTGAAGTATAACAGATAGAGATTGGCACAATGATAATCACAGGCACAATGTTTTCAAACCTAGCAAATCAGCTAGCTAGCCAAGATGAACAAAAGGCATTTGATGCTAGGCTAACCACGCACAAAGCCCAGCTACCAAAAAGCGAACAAGAGTATAATGATTATAAATCAGCCTTGCTTGAGCTATTTAACGCCGCCAAAAAGTTAGGTATAAGTGGCGATGAGCTACCAAAAAGCATAGATGAAATAAGCAACAATGATATAGATAGGCTCTTAAAAGATGAGTATGTGAGTGCATTGTTTGAAGGCTTGGATAAAAGCGAGCCAGTTACGATGAATAGCTACAAAGACGCTAGAAGCTACGGGTCGTATCTAGCATACTCACAAGGGGTAAAAAATATCTCTTATCATCTCTCAAGCCAAAATCTAAATGATAAAGAAAAACTTAGCATTATAGATATGATGGAGCAAAATCTCATAGCCTTTGGCGAGCATTTAAGCGATGAGAGCAAAGATGAGTATGTTAGGATTTTTACAGTGGAAATGAGCGTGGGCGAGTTTAGCAAGGCTTATATGAATTTAAAGGCAAAGGTGGATAATGAGTTTTACGCCTATAAAAGTAAGATGAACGAACAAAACAAAGCCGATGAAATAGAGCGAAATAATCGTATGCTACTGCGCCAGTATAACGGCGCAAAGAGTAGGAATTTAAGTTTAGAGAGCAAAAACGAGATACTAAAAACATTTTTTGAAGAGTTTTTAAAAAATAATGACCCATTAGCTCTTTTAGAAATAATGAAAAAAACGGATATAAGGGCGTGAAATCTAGCGAATTCTAGATTAGAATTCTAGAATTCTAGAATTTTGTATCTAGGAATTCTAGAATTCTAGAGTTTTGTATCTAGGGAATTCTAGAATTTTGTGTCTAGCGAATTCTAGAATTCGCTAGAAATTTATTTTAGAATTCCCCATGGAATTCTAAAATAAAACATAGAAAATTGCTAAGAATTTTTAATTAACATTTTGTGTAAAATAGTAACACCCATTTGTAAAAATATAAAAAACTCTTGCTATTTACTTCTCGTTTTATTATAATGTTAAATATCTTTTAAAAGAAAAGTTAATGAAAAAGCCTCTTTTTTCATCATTTTTAGTTGCCAGCTTGGCTAGTTTTTCATTTGGTGCTGATTTATTAGCTAGTGTAACAAATGGCAAAATCAGCGATAATAGCCCTGGTGTAAAAGTGCTTAGCCTAGAAGAAGCTAAGCAGGTTAAGGGTGGGTATTTATATTATAATACTGCAATATCAAATAATATGATGATTGCTTTTATGATACCAGAAACTATACAAGAAACACAGCCTATAAGTTTAGATGGAAAAGGTTTTAATTCAGCTGCTGCTTATACTAGTGGTCAAGCACGAGACAAGTGGCTTGGATATAGTGTAACCAAGCATATATCATCATCTAATGGTAAAAAATATGCATATTTTACATATGATGTATATATTTATAACACAAACATTCAAATGCTAACCAAAATTACATCTAGTTCACTTTTAAACAATAATTATGCTGTAAAAACATTGGCTAACAAATTTAAAACTACATTTGAAGCAAGAATGGGTGGATATAGTGTTAGATAATATAGGTTTTTCTCAAAATAAAATTGCTTATACGGCAAATAAAACATTAAATTTAGAACAAAGCCAAAAAGCAGAACAAACAATCACTGATAATTCACAAAAGCCTAGCGAGCAAACCTTTAGTGAGCCTCCAGCTGGCTTTAGTGATGGATATAGCTATGGCATGTATGACTATGAGATAAACGGAGTAAAAAATATATTTTACTACGCAAATATCCGTAATGAGCAAAATGGTTTTGTACCAGGCACAGAAAATGAAAAATCTTTGATAAAAGAGGCTTTTGATTTGCTTTTTCAAGGTGGTATGAGGCTTAGTGATTTGGTGGATAAAGAGCATTTTGGAGAGCTTTTTACAAAAGAATTTGCTAGCGAGGCAGAGGTTTTGGCTTATGCCAAAAAGCTTGGCGATGATAGAGCGACTTGGATAGATAGCATAAAACAGCCAAATTTTGAAGATTTAGTAGTGGATATGAGCGATAATAGCAAAAACAGCACTTACAACCCACAGCCAAACTCATATAATACAGCCGATGAAATAGAGCGAAATAATCGTATGTTAATGCGCCAGTATAACGGCGCAAAGAGTGGGAATTTAAGTTTAG
>CAMENE010000050.1:0-2857 GCA_945928165.1 uncultured Campylobacter sp. | reverse complement strand
TAGCTCAATTCATCAATGCTGTTTTAGTCCAAAGCCAAACCGCTGATCTATACACCCTACAAAACAAACTAGGCGTTGCAGAGCAAATTTCAGCTCAAGTAACTACTTTCGAAGGTGGCGCAGCTGCTGAAGCTCAGCTAAAAAACATCATGAGCAATGTAAATAGCAACACTACAATCGAAAGCATCCAAGATAACCTAAGTATATTTGAGGGTCAATACTCTAAAGCAACTAGCGTAACTGTAGAACAAGGTGCACAAGAAGCTACAAAAGGTAGCGAAGAGCACGCTACTACCTACAATGCTACTCTAGACTATAGCAAAGAAGGTAGTATTCAAATCAATGGTAGCACAAACTTCGGCGATACTCTAAACCTAACAGTAAAAGGTACTGATAATGATGACACATTTACATTAGGTAGCGATATATCTAATGTAGCTATTATTAACCTAGACTTAAGCGATGCTAAGATCAAATCATCAACTATCACTACTAATAATGTTACTGGTCTAAAATATCTAAATATCAAAGGTACTAGCGCAGATACTGTTACAGTAGATACTAAAGGTGTTACAGTAGATACTGGTGCTGGTAACGATACTATCACTGTAAATGTAGCTTCTACTATCAAAGCTGGTGCTGGTAACGATACTATCAATGTATCAGGTGCATCTGGCGTAACTGTATCAGTAGATGGTGGCTCAGGCAAAGATACTGTAAATCTAGGCACTAACGCTACAGATGACTTCAAAAAACTAAGCCTAACTAGCGTAGAAGTTCTGTCTGGTAAAGGTGAGCTAAGCTATACTACACTAAATGGTAAAAGCTTCAAACTAGCTAATACTACTGAGCTAAGCGTATCTGCAAAAGATAAATCTGGTATCGATCTAAGCAGTATTAACATGGATACTGATGCAACTGGCGGTAAAATCACTATCAATGATGTAGCAAAAGGTAAAATAACTCTATCTGCTAAAGATGCTGGTGTCACTGAGACTATCAAACTAGGTGCTAATGCTGAGAAAGTAACTTTCGAAAATGTAGGCAGTGGTGATAAAGTAAATGTTAAAGATATCGCTGCTATCAAATCTGCTGCTGGAACTGCTGGTTCTTTCACAGCTGTTACAGCAGGCGGAATAGATAATAATAAAGCTTATTTTGTAGAAATATCTGATAAAAATATCTCTCAACTAGAAGCTAGTGAGGTTATAAAAGCTGCTACTACTGCTGGACTAACATCTGCTGCTAGCAAAAAAGCTCTTCTTGCTGTAGAGGGCAAAGATGGCATTGCTTTCTATACCCTAACTACTAATAATCAATCTAGCTTTTCAGCAAATGAGATAGGCGTACAGCTTATAGGTCTAGCTGGTAATGATGTTACTAATACTACTCTAACTCTTGCTTAATTTTTTAAATAATTAAGCAAAATCTAGAATTCCTAGGAATTCTAGATTTTATTCTAGAATTTCTTATCAGGAATTCTAGATTTCGCCCTTGGAATTCTAGATTTATCTAAAATTCCAGGGGCTTTTTGCGTTTATATCATTTAAGAATTCTAAAATTCATAAGTTAAAAATCCCCCCCGACTGCCTTATCTCATCCCCGACCCCTTTGGGGATCCCTCTGTCATCCCCCGACTTGACCCGAGGATCCCATCAAATCACCGTCATTGCGGAAATTCCGTTTAAAATTCCGTAATTCCGTCATTGCGAGGGAGCAAAGCGACCGAAGCAATCTCGCTCAAAGCTTAATAAGGCTTAATAAATGAGATTGCTTCGCTTCGCTCGCAATGACGAAAATTCTAGAATTCCCCAAGCCTTGTGTCATCCCCAGACTTGACTTTCTTTGTCATCCTCGGGCTTGACCCGAGGATCTCATCAGAATAAATTCTAAATTCATCCGTCAATGCAAGGGAAAATTCTAAATTCTAGCGGGGTTTTAGGGGCAGCAGCCCCTAAGGGTTTAGGGCGTAACCCTTATAAAAAGCAGCAGGGCTTGCCCCACTAAAGCGAGCAAAAATCTAAAATTCCTACACTAAAATTTAAAATTCCAAGAATAAATTTAGAATTCCAAGAATAAATTTAGAATTCTAGAGATTGCTTCGCTTCGCCCCTCAATGACGAAAATTCTAAAATTCCCTAAGCCTTATCTCATCCCCCAGCTTGACTTTCTTTGTCATCCTCGGGCTTGACCCGAGGATCTCTATAGGAAATTCTAGATTATTCGCCCCTGGAATTCTAGATTTATCTAAAATTCCTAGGGGTTTTTTGCGTTTATATCATCCGTCATTGCGAAAATTCCGTCATTGCGAGCGAAGCGAAGCAATCCCTAAGAATTCTAAATTCTAACAGGGTTTTAGGGGCGGCAGCCCCTAAGGGTTTAGGGCGTAGCCCTTATAAAATTTGCGAGCAGTGGGGCTTGCCCCACAAAGCGAGCAAAAATCTAAAATTCTAAAATCTAAAATTCTAAAATCTAGAATTCCCTAACCTTGTGTCATCCCCCAACTTCACCCGAGTATCTCATCAAATCGCCGTCATTGCGAAAGCGACCGAAGCAATCTCTAAGAATTCTAGATTATCTTGCCCCTAGAATTTTAGATAAAATCTAGAATTCTAGGGGCTTTTTGCGTTTATATCATCCATCATTGCAAGGGAAAATTATAAATTCTGGCGGGGTTTTAGGGGCGGCAGCCCCTAAGGGTTTAGGGCGTAACCCTTATAAAATTTGCGGGGCTAGGGGCTTACCCCACTAAAGCGAGCAAAATTCTAAAATTCCAAGAATAAATTTAGAATTCCCTGCGTCATTGCGAGCGAAGCGAAGCAATCTCTAAGAATTCTAAAATTCCTAAGCTAAAAAC
>CAMENE010000049.1:0-2993 GCA_945928165.1 uncultured Campylobacter sp. | reverse complement strand
AAGCAATGCCTATTCAGCGTCATATTGGTCGCTATAAAGAAAGCACGGTGGACGGTATATTAAAAACTACTCTATACAAGCTCCGCAATTATGGCTGTACTGCTGACAGTATTATCGACGCATTTAACAATAATATTGATATTGTCTATGCTCCTCGCTTTTGCGATTTGCCTGAAAAATTTTTCTAAATTATTTAAACAATTCTTGTTCGCCGTCAATTTCGGTTAAATCTGTGCCATTATCTGCCAAAATTGCGCCGAGTTTTTTCGGCTCGTTTTGCTCGGCTCGGCTCGGTTTTGGCTGTGGCTCGCCGAGCATTTTTAAAAGCTCGGTTTTGTATTTATCAAGCAATTTTGAAAAATGTCGCTTTTCGCTCTCATCATCAGCGAGCGATAAAAGTGCTTTTGCACACTCTGCTTTGACTCTTAATTCTTTTATTTTTTCTAGCATTTATCCCCCTTTGAGATTTTTTCTAGTAGCTCAATAACTATTTTATAAAGTTCTTGAATTTCGCCTAAATCATCGCCTTTATACTTAGCCCCCTCGCCAAAATCGCCAAAAAGTGTTCGTTGAAAATATTCAAAATCATCGTCTAAAATACCATTGTGCGATAAATTGAAATCGTTCAAAGCGTGGTATAAATCATAAATGCTATTGTTTAATTGCTTTAAGAGCTTGTTTTTAAATAGCTCTTTGTTTGGCTTTACAATCATTTTTTTCCCTTTTGCTGTTTTTTGCGTATTTTAACAAAAAAAACGCATTTTAAAGCGATTTGGGAGCGTTTTGAGCTTTGGGGGATCTTGGGCTAGGGTTTGGCTCGTTTTGCGTTTCTAGGTGCTTTTCTTTGCGCTTTTTGCTTTGATATATATGCTGGGCACCTTTTGCCCTTTCCTGCATTTAGCTCGTTTTCTTTAATGCCCCCTTGCGCTTTGGCTAACTCCTTGCGCTAAGTGCTCCCCCGTTTAGCCTTAGTGGATAGCAAAAAGCAGCACAATTTAGGAGCTATGGAGCTGCTTGGGTTCAAATGGTTATTTTGACGCCTTGGCGGTTTCCACTTCTGCTTTTTGCGTATTAGTACGCTTGCGCCTTTGGGAGCGTAGTTTTTTGCGCCTTGCGATTTAAATAGGCGCAAGCCTCTTTTTGCTTTGGCTAGTTTTTGCGCCTTTTGTGAGTGCGGACAGCTTTAGCGTCCGCACGAGCAAAAAAGGCGCTTTTAACTGCTAAAATATAAAAAAGTGCTTTGGAGCTTGTTTTTAAGGGCTTTTTGGGCTTGTGCTTAGGGGGGCTACTACGACAGCCCCCCTAAGGATGACGAAAGACGAAAAAATAAAAACCCCGTGAAACCCCCAAAAAAACAAGCTTTAAAGGGGTTAAGAAAAAAGGGGCGATTATGAAATAGTAAAGCCATTAAGCATCGAAAAAAGAAAAAAAAGAAAAAAAAGAAAAAAAATAAAATGTTTCACGGACTAAAAAAAGTTTATTTTTAAGTTTTATTTTATTATTACTTAGTTATAATTACTTATATTTTTTATAAGGTTAAAATTATGTTTGAGTCTAGGCAATTTTCTCTTTATTTAAAGCCAGATGAAATAAAAAAATTAAAATTTTTGTGTGAAATTACTGGCAAAAGTAGAAGCTCTTTAATGCGTGATTTAATAGAAAGTGCTTATGATGAATTTCAAAATATGGACGGCTTATTTATTGATAATGAGAAAAAAATTATAAATAAAGAATTCAATGTTTTAGACTTGTTAAACAATTTAAGCAAAGAAATACAAAGCTTGAAAAGTCAAGTTATTAACAAATAAACTGAAATAAAAAAGCCCTTTGAGCTTGGACGGCTTGGGCTTTTTTCATCGGATTTAAAGGTTGTAATTATGCCAAAAATTAAAAAAAATGTCAATGTTGAGAAAGCTAAATATTGGGCTTTTGTCGCTTATCCTGATAGCTTGCCAAAAAATTGGCAAGAAATTCTAATTGCTACTGGCTTGCCGTGTTGTATATCTCCGCTACACAATGCGGACTTCAATGCAGATGAGACGCAAAAAAAAGCTCATTATCATATTATAATTTGCTTTTCAAATACTACTACTTTTTCAAATGCTAAAAAAGTTAGTGATAGTTTAAATGCTACTATTCCGCAATCAATTAAAAATCTTAAGGGCTATTATCGCTATTTAACTCACCAAGATAACCCCGAAAAAGCTCAATATAGTGAAAATGACATTATAAACCTTAACGGCTTTTGCACTAGCGATTATTTTGATTTAACACATAGCGAAGAAGATAGCTTATATGATAGAATTGAAGAATATATTTTAGAGCATAAAATTACTGAATACTGTGATTTAACTATTTCTTTGCGCGCTGATGGTTTGCGTGATTTGCTTTCTTTTGCTAGACGGCACACTTATCATTTTGGAGCTTTTATTAAGTCTCATCGCCATAAATTAGAAAAATGTGTAGAAAAGGGTTGAAAATGCCAAATATTCGCAAAACTCCTACAAAAATAATCGGTTTTAGGGTGCGTGATGATATGCTAGAATTTTTCAATAGCCTAGAAAATAAAAATGATTTTTTGGTAGGCTTGGTTGCTGGTTGCTCTGCTTTTAAAGATTTTAAAAGAGAAAAAGCGCAAAGAGAACTAGAAAACGAGCCAAATTTATTTGATGATTTTAAATAGTTAAACAATTTGAAAGGATAAAAAAATGAGTAAAAAAAACGAGTTAAAAGATTATTTAGCATTTTCTATTGCTCTAGCAACAGAGCGTAAAATTATTGCCGATTGTAAGCTAGGCAAAATTGATTGCGGTGTAAGTCCTAGTTTTCTTTTGGCTAGAGAACGCATTTTAGACGAGCTAGAAAAGCAATTCTATAAAACAGGCGAAATACCTAAATTTGTCTAAATCTTTCTTGTCAAAAAAGGGAGCTAGAATCTTGCTCTTGGTCGCTGTCAATCTCGGCTAAATCTGTGCCATTATCTGCCAAAATTG
>CAMENE010000048.1:0-3902 GCA_945928165.1 uncultured Campylobacter sp. | reverse complement strand
TTTTTGTTATTATTATCAATATTAAAAGTTTAAAAGGTAAAATTTAATATTTTAACAATTTCAATATTGTTTTTATAAGTTTTTGGAGATTTTATAAAATTTTTATTTATTTAAAATATCATTAGAATTTTATAATTAAAAAATACAAAATTTTTTAAAGGATTTTTATTTTATGATTTTTTTGATAATTATTCTTATATTTATGTTTGTGTATATGTCTTTTTTTGTTTTGTTTGCTTATTTGTATGCTTATGTGCCTTTTGGTGTGCTAAGCCTTAGCAAAAGGCTTAGTATTAGAATTAGCTTTTTTATTTTTTATGCGATTTTTACTTTGCTTATTGCGTTTGCTAGGCTTGATATCGTGGTTATATCGCCTTATACCATAGCTATTGTGATTTTATCAATACTAATACTTAAAAGAAAAGGGTATTTCACAAACTTCACAAAAGTAAGAGTAGTAATGGCGGTAATGATGTATATGTATTTAGCAAAGATTGGGGCAAGGATATAGTATATAGCTACCATAATAATAAACAAAGCATAAGTTTAAGATTTAATGATATTAAACTAAATGAAATAGAACTTAGCACAAATAAAAATAACGACTTAATAATCACAGATATAGCTAATAGCAATAATGAAATATTTATACAAAATGCTTTATATGATGGAGAATATAAAATAGATAAAATAATACTTGAAGATATAAGCTTAGAATTTGAAGAGATTAAACTATTATCCTATAATAAGATAGAACAAGGTGTGTAAAAGGGGCAAAAAACGGGGGAATAGTTTTAGTTTGAGGGTTAATTACTTTAATTAATTTAGTGCAGGGAATACCCCTGCCTAAAGTTTGTAAGAATTCCAAAAAGGGCAAATTTTGCATAGAAATAGTATTTAGTAAACTATAAATAAAAGGCTTTTTATTTGTCTTTGCATAAATAACTTACAAGATAACTACAAATTCCTAAATATTTCAAAAAAGTAACAAAGAAAAAAAATAATCTAAAGAAAAATTATAAAAACATTTAGCTTTTTTTAAAGAAAAACGTGTTATAATGCGCCAATTTAATCAAGGGGCATAAATATATGAAAAAGCTTATAGCTAGCATCTTTTTATTTACTGCGCTACTAGCAGGCACAGCTACAAGCAGCGAGCAAAACACAATCAAGCAAGCAGACAAACTAAGTCAAGCCATAATTGCTAATGATTACAACAAAACTAAAGCCTTGCTTGATGAAAATCCAAGGCTAATAAACCTAGCAAATACTCAGGGCAAAAGAGTGCTATCTGTATTTGCACAGCATAATAAACAAATACAAATGTATGATTTGCTTTTAGAATATAAACCTGAGCTTAATTTTAAAGTAGATAAATGCGCGGCTTTTATAGAAACCTTTTTGTTTGATTGCGATTTAAGCGATGCTAATAGCGTAAAACTCATAGATAAAAGCATTAAAGCTGGTGCTAGTATTGCGTATTTAAATAGTCTTTGTAATGAAAATACTATATTATACACCTTAAGTTATGCTTATGTTTTAGGTAAATACGAGCTTTTTAGCTATTTACTAGGCCATGATGAGATTAAAATAGATGGATTTATGCTTCAGTTTATAAGTATGGCGATGGAATACATACATGGCACAATGAAATATGAGTATCTGCAAAAAGCCCTAGATGAAAAATATCAAAAAAGAGCTAGCGATGACAATTATAACGATCTTCGCAAGCATTTTTTTAGCTATTTAGATGAAGTGCTTAAAAGGCGCGGATTTGATTTTTTAAATCAAAAAGAGCTTGATTTGCTAATTAGGGTATTTTGCTATATTGATGATGAAAAAGCCATAAAATATTTATTAAACAAAGGCTTTTGCGGAGTGGATAAATATTGCAAAATGATAAAGCAATGGGCTAATTTTTATAAAAGTGAGAAAATTTCAAAGCTAATAAAAGGGGCAAATAATGGAAAATAAATCAAATCAAAAGCATACTACAAATCCTTATGATTTTCCCAAATCAGAATATAATGAAGCATATGAAGCATGTGCTAAAAGCGGATTTAGACTTCCTATTGCAAACAAATTACTTGGTAGGTTTCTATGCGACACAGGCGTAAGGATAAAAGAAGATTATAATAATAAGATAAAACGCTCGTTGGATGAATTAAATGGCGAATCAAAGCTATACAAAGATACCGCAAATATCTCACTTTACGACCCTATTGCTCTTGATCTAAACAATAATGGCAAAATCGATACTCTAAGCCTAGAAAACGGAGTATTCTTTGATCATAATGGCGATAAAGTAGCTTTTAAATCAAGCTGGGTTAGTAGCAGTGATGGCATTTTAGTAAGAGATATAGATGGTGATGGTAAAATCACTAGCGGAGCAGAATTATTTGGCAATTTCACAAGGCTAAAAAACGGCGAGTTAGCTAAAAACGGAGCAGAGGCTCTAAAAGATTTAGATGATAATAACGATGGTATTATTTATAGTAATGATAAGGCATTTAATGAAATTTTAATTTGGCAGGATTTTAACAGCGATGGTATAAGCCAAAAAAATGAGCTAAAAACTCTAAGAGAGCATAATATTAAAAGCATAGATTTAGCATTTATGGCTGATAATACAGCCCTAGATAAAGATAATAAGCAAATTTTAATTGGCTCATTTAGCAGAAATATCATCAATGAAAGCAAAGGTAATCTAGCTAGTGATATTGATTTTAGTGTGGATACAATACAAAGAAAAATACTTGATGATGCAGATGGTATTATTAAAGGAACTGGTTTTGTAAGAAATTTTAATTTATCTTTAAATGATGAAATAAAAAATGCTTATGAAAGTTATAAAGCATTAAATACAAAAGAGCAACAATTAAACAATGTTGAAACATTAGTAAATTTATGGGCTAAAACAGCCAAACAATACAAAGAGCTAGATAACCCTATACAAAAGGTAAAAATAAACATAAGCTCAGTAAGAAGTGACACCACAAGCTCTGCGATAGAGGAAGCAATAAAAAGAGCAAATAATAATGAAATCACTATAAGTGATGAAATACTAAGCAATGAAGGCAATATAATAACTAGCAATAAAAGCGCACCAAACTCAAAAATCCTAACACCAGGGCAAGCCTTGGCTTTATATGAGTTTAAAATTAGTGATGCACATAGTGCTAAAATAAAAGAACTAGCCACAAAAGCAGCTGTTGTAAGTGTGTTTAGCGGTAAAGAAAATAAAGTTTTATATGTAAGCAACAATGAAGAAGCACAAAGCGCAATACAGAGTATCGAAAAAGCATATGATAGTATAAAAAGCTATGTGTATAAATCTCTTTTAGTAAATACAAGACTAGATAAATATGCTAAAAATATAGAAGTAAATATGGTGCTAAATGATGATGATACTTATAAATTTGCTTTAAATTTTGATAAAGTAGCTATGCGATTTAAAGAAAATTCACAAACTAGCGCAGTTGATGCTTTAATAGATTATGTTGAGTTCAATACTATTTACAATGATAAAAATCTAAAAAAAGCGGTAGAATCGATGTTGATTAAGCAAGCGATAGAAAATAAAGAGTTTTTAGAAAGCCTAGCCTTACTTGATGAAGAGCAAAAGTCTATAATTTTAAACACTACACAAAAAATATTAGCACAAAATATAGTAGCTAATACTGAATATTTAACACAAATTACTAATAATTTAAATATAAAAATTTTAAAAGCTAGTGATGACAATAGCAGCTTAAATGGCTTGCATTCAAATGATGTGTTGCTTGGAGGCAATGGCAAGGACTATCTATATGGTGAAAATGGTGATGATATCTTAATAGGCGGATCTGGCAATGATTATTTAAGTGGTGGCAGAGGTAATGATACTTATGTCTTTGGTAAAA
>CAMENE010000047.1:0-3966 GCA_945928165.1 uncultured Campylobacter sp. | reverse complement strand
AGCGCATAAATGCTAGGGCTTTAAAAAGCATTTTTGCTAATAGCAAAGGGGCTTTATCAAGAAACTGCCTAGCAAAGGCATCAAAAGCAAAGTACTCTTGATGCTAAGACCTGTAAATACAACTAATTTTTGGGATATCTAAATTTTAATAATACGATATCTAACTAAGCATAAAATCCAAATTTCACCCTACTTTCTATCCTAAGCCTAGATGGCCAAAGCGCATAAAATCTAACACCCTTATACTCTAACTCCACCTTATAAAACATCCCCATAAAGCTCTTATCTATCACACTAGCCTCAAACTCTCCACCCATATAAATTTCGCTATAAGCAAAGATATTATTGCGACTTTTGATCCACTCAAAAAACTTATCACCATCTAAAAGATCTTGCTCTATATAGTTTAATCCGCCTAGCATCTTGGCTGATTTTGGATTTTTCACACTATAAAATAGCTCCTTAGCCGCCCCAATATCCAATATCTCACCCCTATCAAATAGAGCGATTTTATCACTTAGATAGTAAGCATCATCGATATCATGAGTAACCAAAATCGCCGATAGATTTTCATCTTGGATCATCTGTTTTAACTCCGCTCTTAAGCTCTCTTTTAATCCCTGATCCAAATTCGAAAATGGCTCATCTAAAAGCAAGAGCTTCGCACCAGCCGCAATAGCCCTAGCAAAGGCCACCCTTTGAGCTTGTCCGCCTGAAATTTGATCTGGCTTTTTATCCCTTAAAGCCTCTATACCAAATTTAGCCAAAAGCTCATTAACCCTATTTTTAATCTCATTTTTATTAAATTTATTTAAGCCAAAAGCGATATTGTCATATACGCTAAGATGTGGAAAAAGAGCATAATTTTGAAACATAAATCCAATATTCAAATCACAGCTAAACTCATCATATTGGCCATTCTCCAAACCAGCTATACAACGCAAAAGTGTGCTTTTACCACTACCGCTGCCACCTAAAATAGATAAAATTTCATTATCATTAAGAGTTAAATTTATACCCTTTAAAACCTCATTTTGACCAAATTTTTTACGCAAATTCTTAATTTTTAGCACTTTTTGCCCTTATAAATATCTTGGTAAAAATCAATATAAATAGCGATAATACCACTATCATAAAAGATGGCAAGGCACTATCATAAATTCTCTCATCACTCGCATACCAAAACGCCTTAACACTCAAAGTCTCAAAGCTAAATGGTGATAGCATTCTAGTAAGCGGCAGCTCCTTTATAGTATCTATAAAAACAATCAAAAATGAGAGCAAGAAAAACTGCTTCAAAAGTGGCATATATAGCTTAATCATCAATACAAAATTGCTCGGTCTTAGCATATATCCAGCCTCATCAAGTGAGTCGTGAATTTTCGCAAATCCACCATCAATTGAGTAGATAGCAGTAGCCAAAAATCTCACCACATAAGCAAATATCAAAACTCCAAACGATACCCCCAAAATCCCCACACCAAAGAATTTACCCACAAAGGCAGCTGCTATCATTAAGCTCACACCGATAGCCGCCCCAGGGATAGCATATCCAACTGAGCTAGCTTTAAGTAGCCAAAAGCCAAATTTACCACCCTTGCCAACTCTAGCTACAAAGCATAATATAAAAGCTAAAATAGTAGTTATAACCCCAGTAATCCCAGCTAGGATAAGAGAATTTAAACTAAGTATATAAAAATCAAGCTCAAATAACTTATAATCTCTAAGCCCCCAATATCCAAGCCACAAAAACGGCAATATAAATCCGATAAATAATATTATCAAGCAATAAACCATCGCTATGATGGATTTAAATCTATTTAAATTTCGTTTAGTGATAAAGTCGCTTATATCTTGATTGAAGCTAAATTTGCTCTTTTGACGCTGCTTATACTCTATATACATAAGCATAAAGACAAAAATCATTAAAATCGCAGATAAAGCACTAGATGAGTAGGCATCTCCAAGGTCATACCAAGTCTTAAAAATCCCCGCACTAAATGTATCCACGCCTAGATACGCACTAGCTCCATAATCGCTTAAAACCTCCATCAAAACAAGCATAAGCCCAGCTAAAATACTTGGCATTGCTAATTTGATACTTACCTTATAAAATATGCTAAATTCGCTATATCCGTTAATTTTGCCAACTTCATAAATCGCTTTTGACTCACTTTTAAAAGCTGATTTAGCCAGCATATACACATATGGATATAGAGACATACTAAGCACAAAAATCACACCATAAATATTAAAAATATCAATCCTAAATCCAAAAATGCTTTGAAATTCCCCACCATAATCCATAATCCCCACATAGACAAAAGCCAATATATAAGCAGGAATAGCAAGTGGCAATATAAGTAAATTTTCTAAAATTTTAGATAGATAGAAGTTATAATTGCTTATCAAATAAGCCGTACTAACACCCAAAATAGCACAAATCGCAAGCACGAAAAAGGCTACTATAAATGTATCTTTAACAAATCTCAAAAATAAAAAATCAAAAAAATGATTTAAATTCCTAGATATCTCATCAAGCCTTGCAGCATCACTGCTAGCAAGGGCTTGATATAGATAGACGCCAAATTCAATAAAAATACTAATAACAGGGATAATCACCAAAAAAGCTAATAAAATTCCTAAGAATTTTATAGCTTTTGCTCGTTTTCTCATCTAAATCCTACTTCATCAGAATTTTATAGCTTTTGCGCATTTTCTCATCTAAATCCTACTTCATCATATATAAGCACAGCATCTTTGACATTATCAGCGATTTTTGATACCTCAATGCTATCTTCTTTAAATTTGCCAAAATCCTTTACAATATCCGAAGGCTCCACATCCGAACGAACTGGAAATTCGTAATTTATATTTGTTAGCATAGTCTGAACATCTTTACTAAGCATAAATTCCATAAATTTCTTAGCTGCATCTTGGTTTTTGCTAGAAGCTGTCATAGCTATACCGCTTACATTTATGTGAGCTCCACGGCCATCTTGATTTGGGAAAATTATACCAATTGAGTTGCCTACTTCTACATCTTTTGGATTTTTAGAAGTTCTAAGAAGTCCTATATAATATGTATTCATAACAGCATACGGAGCTACTCCAGCTATCATCTGTCTGGCCTGATCTCTATCACCGCCTTTTGGTGCCACAGCCAAATTATCTAGCACACCTTTAGCCCATTTTTTTCCCCCATCTTTGCCATCATTTGCGATAATTGATGCTAAAAGTGTTTTAGAGTATGCTGCAGTCGCACTTGTCATTAATACCTTACCCTTTAGCTCTGGCTTAGCTAAATCTTCATAATTTTTAACTAAATTTAAATCACCATTAGTATTTTTATTATAAGCTATAATCCTAGCCCTTTTAGTGATGGCAAACCACATATCATCTTTATCTCGCAAATTTGCTGGAATTATGTCTTTTAAAACCTTAGAATCTACAGGGGCTAATAGATTTGCATTTTTAGCTTCAGTTAAATTTGACACATCAGCAGTGATAAATATATCAGCTGGCGAGTCTTTGCCCTCTAATTGAAGTCTTTTTATAAGCTCTGACACTCGTGCTGTTGTATGCTTTATCTTAATTCCTGTTTGAGCCTCAAATTTTTTATATATCTCATAATCCGCATCATAATGCCTAGCTGAGTATACATTAAGCTCCGCACCTATCAAGACTGATGCACCAAGTAAAGCGGTGATGATAACTTTTCTCATGTTTTTCTCCTAAATTTTTAATTTTGATTGCGAAATCATAGCTAGATAAAGTAAATAATCAATTAATGATAATGGTTATTATATAAATTTATAGAATTTGGATTATTCTTAGATGAAACTTAATTATTAAAATTTAAAAAAAATTTATAATAATATGTTAGATACAGAATTCTAAAATTCATTTGGAATTCTAAAATTCCAAAATTCTAAAAGGACAAAATGAAGTTAATAGAGCATTTTT
>CAMENE010000046.1:0-3971 GCA_945928165.1 uncultured Campylobacter sp. | reverse complement strand
TAGAATTCCTAAGAATAAATCTAGAATTCCTAAGAATAAATCTAGAATTCCTAAGCTAAATTCTAGAATTCCTAGTGGCTTTTTTGCGTTTATATCATCATTTTAGCAAATTTGAACTTATTTTTGACTAACGCTATCTAGCAAATAGGCAATATGCTGCCAGCTAAATCCACTTGCCTGGCTTAGTCCAATCTCACAGGTGCTAGAGTTGCTAAATCCAATATTTACCGCACTATTTTGATAAAATCTTTTAAATTTAGTAGTGGCGTGTAAATTTAATTTAGGCGTAAAAAACCCTTTATACCCAGCAAAACCACAACAAGCCGTATTCTCATCTATCCAAATTTGCCCATTAGTACAAAGCTTAGCTAGGCTAGTCATAACGCTATTAAGACCTAGCTTTTTACTAGCGCACATTGTGTATAGTCCAATTGCGTTATTTGCTTTAGAGATGGATATTTTTGGCGCAATAAATTTAAGCAAATACTCACTCAAATCATAAATTTCAAATCTATCTTTAAAAGATTTTATCAGCTCATACGAACAGGCTCCGTGATCTATTACCACAGGGTATTTGCCCTCATTGGTAGCCTCTTTTAAAATATCTATATTTTTGGCTCTATTTAGCTCTTTTGTATCTGGATAATTGGTAAAAACCTTACCACAACACATATCGCTGATTTGCTGTGGGTATATCACATTTATCTTAGCTTTTTTACATAATGATTCAAATACCTCTTGGATAGAGCGTTTGTCATTTAGATTTTTATTTGGGGCAAAGGATCTATTTAGACAGCTTGAGAAATAAACCACACTTTCATTAAATCCATAGTTTTTATCATTCAATTTATAGCTATTTTTGCGTGGTAAATACTCCCTTAAAACTGGGGTTTTAATAAGCTCATTTGCTTTAAATGATAGTTTGCGAATTAAATTTGTATTTAGCGTATTTGCCACAGCTAAGCCAAATTTAGCCCCATTTATCGTTGCGCTAAAATTTGAGCTTGCTAATTGAGCGATTTTTTTGCTTGTATCACTTGCGTTAGCTACTCTTTCATTTAGGGCTAAATTTGCTGTATTTAACCCCACAGGGCATAACTCTTCACACATAGAACAAGCCGCACAACTCTCATTTAAGAAGTATTTTGCCCCATCTTTTAGCTCTTTTAATAGCTTTTTACTAGCCTTATCGCTCAAAGCTTCTAGCCTTTGCATCTCTCGCTTTAAGGCTATTCTTTGGCGTGGGCTTAGGGTTAGTTTGTTAGATGGGCAGTTTTTCTCACAAAATCCACACTCCACGCAATCATCAAATTCATTTCCTATAAGGGCTGATTGTTTGATATTCTTTTTGTATATCTCTTTATCATTTGTGATGATTACATCTGGATTGATTAGGGTATGCGGGTCAAAAATTTCTTTGATTTTTCTATTTATCTCATAGGCCTTTTGCCCCCACTCTAGCTCTACAAATGGCGCTACCATTCTACCTGTGCCATGCTCAGCTTTGATACTTCCACCAAAGTTTGATACCATCACAGACATATCTTCAACCAAATTTGCAAAGCTTTGAAATTCATTATTTTTGCTTAAATCTGGCGTGATGATAAAGTGTAAATTACCAGCTAATGCGTGGCCAAAAATTATAGCGCTATCTTCAAATCCATGCTTTTTAAATAGCTCTTGTAAGCTCTTTATCCCATCTCCAAGGTCTTTTATCTCAAAGCATATATCCTCAGTGATTACGCTACTACCTGGTCTTTTAGCCGTAGCAGCAATCGGAAATATCCCTTTTCTAATCTTCCACCAATTAGCAAACTCACTCTCATCAAAGCTAAATTTAGCCTCATGGCTTGTCGGATAATCTTTTATAGCATCTTTTATCTTTTGAATTTGCTCGTTTAATCTATCTTGTGAGTTATTTTGACTTTGGATCAAAATGCATACTTCGCCCTTTTTAATATCAGGTAAAATCTCGCTTACGCCTTTAAATTTAGAAGCAGCCTTAAGTGAACCATAGTCCATAATCTCAGCACTTGAGATTTCGCTTTCAAATTTAGCCAAAATCTCTACAACCTTAGCAGCTTTTAAAATATCATCGTAAAATAAAAGCGCACAGGCTTTAAATTTCTCATCATCTACGCACTCAAGCTCCACGCTACTTACAAAGCCCAAAGTCCCTTCACTACCGATAAATAGATGAGTGATAATATCAATTGGATCGCTATAATCTAAAAGAGCATTAATGCTATAGCCAGTTGTATTTTTGATCTTATATTTTCGCCTGATTAGCTCACAAAGCTCAGGGTCAGATAAGATAGTAGAGCGTAAATTTAAAATTTGCTCTATTAGCTCTTTATGGCTATTTTTAAAACTAGCCACACTTAAGGCATCAGAGCTATCAAGGGTAGTCCCATCGCCTAAAATCACTCTAATTGATTTTAGCGTGTTGTATGAATTTTGCTTTACCCCACAGCACATTCCACTTGAGTTGTTATTAACAATTCCGCCAATTTGTGCTGCGGCGATGGTGGCTGGATCTGGGCCTATCTTTTTACCTAGCGGCTTTAATGCTTTATTGGCATTTTCGCCGATAACCCCACAACCTAAGGTAATGGAGCTAACATCTCTATTTACCTTTATATTATCCCAGCAAAAATCCAAGCAAACTAGCACCGTATCGCACGAACTTTGACCGCTTAGGCTAGTCCCAGCACCTCTAAAGCATAGTGGAGTGTTAAATTTGCGAGATAGCTCAAAGGCTTTTATAATCTCGCTTTCACTCTTTAGCATTAAAACTAATTTTGGTATATATGAGTAGCAAGAGGCCTCCACGCCGTAGCAAAAACGGCGTAAATAATCTTTATAAACCCTGCCATCAAAGAGCTTAAAAGCAGCCTTATAAAACCCTTTATAATCTTGCATAATGCATCCTTTTGTATCTAAAATTTGGCTGATTTTAGCAAATTTGAACTTAGAAATTGTTTGGTTCGCTTTGCTCCCCCATTAATGACGCAGGGAATTTTAGAATTCCTAAGACTAAAATAACACAGATTAAAAATACCACAGATTAAAAATACCACAGATTAAAAATACCCCCGCACCCCCAAAAGCCAAAAAAGCAAAAAAGACAAAAAATTCTAAGGAATTTTATAAGCGCATTTTTAAGTATTTTTAAGCATTATCGTTTTAGCTCATTTGTAGTTTGTAGCATAGAATCGCTGGTTGTTATCGCCTTTGAGTTTGCTTCGTAGGCACGCTGACCGGTGATTAGCTCGGTCATTTCCTCTACTAGCTGGACATTGCTCATCTCTACAAAGCCTTGTTTTATCTGCCCTAGTCCGTCTTGACTGGCTATTCCTATAATAGGCGCGCCACTTGCACCTGTTTCTAAAAATAAATTATCGCCACTTGAGTGAAGTCCGGCTGGGTTTATGAAGTTTACTATCTCTATTTGTCCTACTTGTTGCATTTCTGCAGCACCTGGTTGGAGCACGCTTACAGTGCCGTCTATACCGATAGCTATTTGCGTGGCATCAGCTGGGATTGTGATGTTTGGCACTAGTTGTAGTCCATCGTCATTTACGATATTTCCATCACTATCTAGCTTCCAAGCACCATTTCTTGTATAAGCTGTGGTGCCATCTGGCATTTGTACTTGAAAAAAGCCATTGCCAGCAATTGCCATATCAAGGTTATTTCCTGTTTCTTTAAAATACCCTTGGCTGTGAATTTTTGTTATCGCTTGCGGACGCACGCCAAGTCCTACTTCGATGCCAGTTGGGTGCGTGGTAGTCGTGCTTGTAGGCGTGCCAGCATAGCTCATTACTTGATACATTAGATCGGCAAACTCAGCTCTATTTTTTTTGTATCCCATTGTGTTTACATTTGCGATGTTGTGAGAGGTGACATCTACTTGTGTTTGTTGTGCTATCATGCCAGTAGCAGCTGTAAATAGTGATCTTAGCATATTT
>CAMENE010000045.1:0-4075 GCA_945928165.1 uncultured Campylobacter sp. | reverse complement strand
CAATTTTGGCAGATAATGGCACAGATTTAGCCGAGATTGACAGCGACCAAGAGCAGGACAGCAACCCACTTTTCAATCAAAATTAGCAAAAAAATAGCAGAAATTATGCTACAATATCATAGCAAAAATATAAAAGGGCGAGCATACTTTTTGTATTACAGCAAAGGCTGAATACAAAAAAGCTCGCAAGGGGGCGACTGCGTCCCCCCTTGACCCCCAAGCCAGCAAAAATGCCTAGCTCAAAAATCAAAAAACCGCCCCAGCTGATCGGGCGATTTTTTTCTTTTTTTTGCTAGATCATTTTTGCCAAAAATCGCTCGGCCACATGCCAAAAAAAAATTAGCATTTTTTTGGCCGTGATCCAGCGATTTTTGAAAAACACCAATAAGAAAGAAAAATGAAAAGCCAAGTAAAAACCCTAAGAATATCAGCCGACAATCTAGCAAAAATTGAAAAGCAGATGAAAGCTCACCAGCTCAATTTTAGTGATTATGCGCTTTATTCTATGCTACAAATCAAAAAGCCACGCAAGCAAAACCCAATCAGCCGAGCTCTGCTATGCGAGCTCGCACGAGCTGGCAACAATCTAAACCAATGCGCCAAGCGAGTAAATACAAATAAAAGCTTTGATTTAGTGGCACTTGAAATGCTATCAAAAATTGAAACTCACTTGCGAGAGATAAGGGAGCATTTTTGCTAGTTAAATTTTTTGCCAACAAAAAGGGCGGTAGCACTGCTGCGCTTGATTATCTACTAAACGAACGCAGAGAGCAAGGCACAGCCAGCATTCTTGCTGGCGATGAAAAGCTAACAAGGGAGCTGATAAACTCTATAAGCAACAAGCAAAAAGTTTGTGCTGGCGTGCTATCGTTTAGTGAAAGCGCAGACCAAATCAGCGAGCAAACCAAAAAAGAAATAATGGAGAGTTTTGAGAAAGCACTCTTAACCGAGCAAATGAAAGGGCGATATAATATTCTTTGGGTAGAGCATAGCGACAAAAACGGCAGATTAGAGCTAAATTTCGTTATACCAAAAATCGACCTAGAAAGCCAAAAGAGCTTTAACCCATACTATCACAAAGCGGACTTAAAGCGCATTGACTGCTGGAAAGATATCCAAAATATCAAGCACGGACTGAGCGACCCAAAAGACCCTAGCCGTGAGAGAGCCTTACAAGCTCCCACTAAAAAAAGAGAGATGATAAAAGACTATTTGGAGTTAGAAAAAATAATTGAAAGCCAAATCGGCAAAAATATAAACTCTAAAAGCGACCTTTTGGAGTTTTTAAAAGGCGCAGGCATTGAAGTAACACGCAACGGAAAAGACTATATAAGCGTAAAACTAGACAGCCAAGCCAAAGCAAAAAGATTTAAAGGGGAGATTTACAGCGATGAATTCAAACAAATTAGCTACATTACAACAGCAAATAGAGAACGAGCAGAGAGCGAAAGAGAGTATAACAGCCGAAATCGCTCAAAAGAGCTTTACGAGCTTGAACGAGAACTTGACAAAGAACTTCAAAGAAAAGCTAGATTCTACGATGAAATACATCAAAGACAACACCGACAACGCACCAGCAAGATACAAAAGAACAGCGATGCTGTGGAGCTTTACGAGCGGAATTCTGCTAGCGATGATTTTGAGCGTGTTTGCGTGGATAATGTGGATAAAGCCTTATCAAGTCAGCCCATCACGCACGATAGAGAACAATCAAGGGGAGAAATATTTACTAATCGAGCAGAGCGAACTTCACAAATACAGCGACAAGCAAGTAGCAGTGAGGGTATATTAAATGACAGCACTAGAAATAGCACTCTCGCACGAAGTGGAGAGATTATCCAAAGAGCTAGAAAACAAAGTGAAAGAGTGCGAGAGCTTAGCTCAACAATTAGAGAAACTTCAAAACAGCTTAGCGACTTCGCAACAAGAATTCAAAGATTTTCAAAACAATGTGCTAGCGTGCGAGAGCGAATTAAAGAGCTTGGAAGCACGATTACTAAAACATTTGAGCGAGTAAAAGAGTGGATAAGCCCTTACACTGCTAAATATAGAGAACAGCAAAGAAAGAGCAGTGGCTGGGAACGCCGATGATCGTTAGCCCAGCCACTGCTCTTTTAGTGAGCTGTTTTAGTGTTATTTTTTGATTGTAGATAAGCTTTAAAAAACAAATATCCAGCGTAGCAAGTTACAATGCCACCAAACACTAAAAATAATTCTTGATTTGTCATTTTTTACCCCCTTTTAAAACCTTTGGTGTATAAATAGCAAACAACATAGTTATAATACCTTCTAGGCTACCTAAAAAGCCTTCAAAAGTATTTTCTGTGAATTGCAAAGCATAAGCACCATTTACAAAAATACCAAGCCCAATATTTTTAAGCAATTCTAGCATTTTTTTATCCTTTTTTAGCGAATTCCCATATCTTTTAAATTTCGCCGAATAGTCATCTCGCTCACATTCATATATCTAGCTAATTTTGGCACATTTACAAGACCTTTATATTGTCCGTCTTTGTGTTTAAAATCGCACTCAAATAAGCCACTATCATCTATTAAAGCTTTTATTTTAGCCTGTGTGGTTGCTTTTTGTAGAGTTTTTACCCTTTTCATATTTTCACTTCTAGTCATTTTATACTCCTCATCAGTGGTTTTACGCTCATAAGCTCCAAAAGTTTTAAAGCTCCTAGCGTGATACCAATTAAAAATACTTTTAGCCTTAGCTTTTAGCGTGCTAAATTCTTTGCTTGAAAATTGCTCCAAAGCCCACTCTAAAAGCGTGTTATAGCTTTGTGTGTAGCCTTGTTTAATTAAAAGCTCCATTTGTGCTTTCATAGCCCAAAAACATAAATCTTCATATTTTTTAGGATTATCAAGCACCCTAGCAATAAAATCTTTGTCATATTTCGGCAAACTCGGCAACCGATTTGAAAGCTCGTTTAAATTATACGAGCTTGGCTCGCTAGTGAGTTTTTTTTCAATATCGCTAAAAATATCATCATTTAAAATTTGAAAGCGCAATAAAATATCCGTTTCAAATTGTTTAGCGCGTTTAGTGCCACCATAACCATCAACAACAAGCTTGTAAACGATGAATTGTGCTGTGATATTTTCTATAATCTCCCAACCAGCAAATAAACCTAAATCGCAGATAATATTGGAGAATTCATAGGTTTTATTCCTATAAACATAAAATAAAAATGCTGTATTTTTTGCCTTGCCATTGACATTTAAAGTTTTATTTGCTATCATTTCTCCGTCTTTTGGGCGTGTTTTCTAGCTTTGCCGAGCTATGATGAAAGCACGCTTTCTTATTCTATCAAAGCTCAAAACACACCATTATTTAAATGTTTCAAGCCTTTTTGCTATTAAAAATTTACCATAATTTCACTTGAAATTATACCGAAATTTTTAGCCTTTGTCAATATATGTATATAAATAAAATAAATAATTGTTAGGCTACTATAAAATAATTATGTGTTAGGCTATCATATGTGATTTATAAGGGGTATCGCCGTAAGGCGATGCAATTTAACAAAAGTACGAGCTACGAAGTAGCTCGTTTTACCTATTTCGCCGTGCGTTAGCACGGCACGGTTAATTGCTACGCTAGACCAATGTTCTATTGCCAGTAAAAAAAGAAATTTAAATTCTCACACAATTCAATTTTTTAGTGATGCTGTAATGCAGACTTCCAGAGCTACGCTAGACCAACATTGATTTTTTATAGGATAAAACATAAGGGGCAGACCGAGAAATGCTCTCAAATCGCTTTAAAATGCGATTTTTTTTGTTAAAATACGCAAAAAACAGCAAAAGGGGCAAAAATGCTAGAAAAAATCAAAGAATTAAGAGTGAAAGCTGAAAGCGCAAAAGCACTTTTATCGCTCGCTGATGATGAAAACGAAAGAAAGCATTTTAAAAAAATGCTTGATAAATACAAGCAAGAATTATTAAAATTCTTAGATGAGCCACAACCAAAACTGAGCCGAGTAGAGCCAAATGAGCAGAAAAAACTCGGTGCAATTTTGGCAGATAATGGCACAGATTTAGCCGAGATTGACAGCGACCAAGAGCA
>CAMENE010000044.1:0-4094 GCA_945928165.1 uncultured Campylobacter sp. | reverse complement strand
AGTTGAATGAGTATTGAAAATTGCTCTTTTCAAATTTTTCTATAGAAGGAGCCAATATGGCACTAACAACAACACAAGTAAACCAAGCATTTCTTGCTACTTTGGGACGCCCAGCAGAGGGCTCAGCAGCTACTTGGGGATCAACTCTTAGCCTAGATGCTCTACTTGATAGCATCTTTATCGCTGAGAATACAGATGGTGATTTCATAGAATACCTATATCAAAATATCCTTGGTCGCGCAAGCGATGCTGAGGGCAAAGCATTCTGGAACTCACTTCTAGCTACTACTTCAAAAGAAGAAGTTCTAGCTCAGTTTAAAGCAGCTGTCATAGCAGCTGGTAAAGCAGATCCATCAAATGCTGATTATCAAAGCTTAATCGCTCAAAACAAAGCTTTCGTAACTACACTATACACAAACCTACTAGGTCGCAGTGATGCAGCTAGTGCTGATGCTGAGGGTGTAGAGTTCTGGGCAAATGCTCTTGCATCAGGCACTTCAAAAGGCGAGCTACTAGCTCAGTTTACAGCAGCTGCTATGGCTAATCCAAATAGCGATGATGCTCAAACACTAAGTGCTAAAATAAATGTAGCAAATGAAATCACTGCTAAGTTTAATGACTTCAACGCTGATGTAACAGCTGATGAGAAAAAAGTAGCTCTTGATTCGCTAAAAACTACTATGACCGAAGTAGTAGCTGGCAGCACTACAGAGGACTTCCAAGAAAAAATCGATATTTTTGCTGGTAACTACCAAAACAGAGTAGCTCAAGTATTTACTACAAAAAATGATGACCAACTAGATGCTAGCGAGAGTACAGCAGCTACTACATTCAGTGGTACTATCAACATCTCTGATTCTGAGAAAAGCACTATCGAGTCAGGTGACACAGCTACTGGTAACCCAGACTTCGCAGCTGCAAACACTCTAATAGTAGATGTAAAAAGCGATGGCAAAGAAAAAGACTTCAACTTTAACACTGAGACAGCCGGCGTAACAGTTAGCAATGTAAACAACCTTACTATCAACAACGACACTGCAGATGTAACTCTAAATCTAACAGGTGGCGACAACTACACTGGCAAAGTAGCCATCGCTGGTAAAGGTGACAGAGCTGATGTTACAGTAGATCAAAATGTAGAATCACTTAGCGTATCTACTTCAGGTGCTAAAAAAGCAAACACTGATGTTACTGTGAAGGGCGGCAGCACACTTGGCACATTCGAGGGTTCAGCTGCTGTAGATGCTCTAACTATCAATGGTAACATCGCAAAATCAATCAACACTGGCGATGGTGCAGACAATGTTACTCTAGAAGCTACTGCAAAAGTATATGAAAAAGCTACTATCAACCTAGGTGCTGGCGATGATACACTTACTATCAGCACTAGCGATATAGGTAACCACAATGCTAATGGTACTGCAATAACTGCTGAGAATCTAAAAGCAAGCGTAACTATCGACGGTGGCGCAGGCACAAAAGATAAACTAGTTCTAAGCTCAGATATCAGCAAAGGTGTTAAAGCTATCACTGGCGTAGAGTTCATCGACTCTACAAATGGTGCTATCTCAGCTGCAGCTGCTGATGGTCTAAAAACTACAGTTTCTGGTGCCCTAACTATCAATGCTGACTACAAAGAAGCTAAATCAATCAACCTAAAAGATATCAAATCATTTACAAATGATACTGGCTCTCTATCATTATCAGGCATCACATACGAGAACATCACTCTAAGCTCAAATATCAAAGAGAATATCGTAGTAGATGCTCACACAGCAGAGAGCAAAAAAAGCTATGCAGAGATCAGCAAATTCGCTGCTGGTGATAAAATCAGCGTTAAAGATCTAAATGCTTCAGCTGTGACAGCAAATGACAAAAATCTAGACCTAACTAACTACAATGATGTAGCAAACCTACTATCTGATAAAACTGATGCAGTAGCTATCAACGATGCAGCTGGCAACAAAGCTTATATCTGGCAAATACTAGACGAGACTGATGCTAGACTAGTAGCTATCGTAGACAAAAAACTAAAAGTAAGCGGCAATAGCTTCGTCTATGATGATGGCAAAACTCCAGCAGAACCAGCTGGCACTACCAGTTCTATTAAGTATGTTTCTGGTTCAACCATTCTAGATATAGGTGAGGGTAACTATGGTACTGGCACTAAGACTCAATTCTTCGATATTCCAGCAAATGAAAAAGATGTTCTAAAAGTAGTGCTTGATGGAAGCTATAGCGAGATAGGTAGCCTAACAGTAAATAATAGCGGAGACAATAAAGGTACAGTAGAAGTTCATGTTTTAGATGGAGCAAATAGAGCTAGTAATATTAATGTTACTGCTGTAAAAGACAAAATATATCTAGGTGAAGGAAAAAATAATCTAGATGCTAGCAACTATACTTTCATTGGTACAGATGATTTAGTAGCTAACACTACTGGCAAACTAAAAGTAGCATTCGACTCACTAGGTACAGGTGCTAATAACAAAGCTAAACTAGATCTTACTAATGTAAATGCTAATGTTACTATCAGCGGTAATGTTACAAATAACACCGACCTAAATACTCTATTTGTTAGCGCAAGTGGCAACGATACAATCACTCTAGACACTAGCATAACTAATGCACAATCAATCACTCTAACCGATGCTGCTGAGAATGTAACAGTAAGTACACCCATAACAGCTGCTAACGCAAGCCTTGCAACTATGCTAAATGGTGCAGCCGCTAACGATACTATCTCAGCAAAAATAGGAACAAATGCCGCCCAAGCTCTAGCACTAACTCTATCAGATGCTAAAGATACAGTAGATGTATCAGATGCTGAAGGTACAGGCGGTGCTCTTACTATCACTACTACTAACTTTGATAAAGCAAATGATAAGATTGACTTCGGTGCAGGTGCAACAAAAGGTGAGCTAGTTAAGACTCAGATTACAGAACAAGATACTATCAAGTTCATAACTGTAACGAATGGAGTTCTTACCCTAAGTGGTGACGCCGATATTGCTAACGATAAGTTAACAATAGCAAATGCCCTTGCTGCTTTGTCTAAAGACGAAGTAAAAGGTCAGCTTCTAAATAAAGTATTGTTCTTTACAGACAAAGATGGTGTTAATTATCTAATAACACAAGGTACAGAAACTAATGCAACTGATGATGTAGCTATCGTTCTTACTGGTGTAGATACTGCAGGCTTTGAGATAGCTAATGGCTTTGTAACTCTTGCTTAATTCTCTTAGAGCTTTAAGCTAATCCTTAGGGAATTTAGAATTCCCTAAAATTCGTAATTGCTAGGCTTGCCCAGCAACCGAAGCACCTAGCGGGCTTGGCAGCAAAATCTCACAAATAAATCTAGAATTCCCTAGATTCTAGGGAATTCTAGATTAACTTTCGCCCCTAGAATTTTAGATAAAATCTAGAATTCTAGGGGCTTTTTGCGTTTATATCATTTAAGAATTCTAAAATTCCTAAGCTAAAAATACCCCCCCCCGCGCGCTACTGCCTTATCTCATCCCTAACTTGACCCGTGGATCTCGCTCTCTCTGTCATCCCCCAACTGCCTTGTGTCATCCTCGGGCTTGACCCGAGGATCTCATCAAATCGCCGTCATTGCGAAAATTCCGTCATTGCGAGCGAAGCGAAGCAATCTCTTAGAATTCCCTACAAAAAATTCAAGGGAATTCTAAATTCCCTACTATGTCATCCCCCAGTTTGACTGGGGGATCCCATCACAAATAAATCTAGAATTCCTAGAGGCTTTTTGCGTTTATATCATTTAAGAATTCTAAAATTCCTAAGTTAAAAATACCCCCCCCCCCCCAGACTGCCTTATCTCATCCCCCGACTTGACCCTAGGATCTCTCTGTCATCCCCCGACTTGATCGGGGGATCTCTCTGTCATCCCCGACTTGATCGGGGGATCTTATCAAATCGCCGTCATTACGAAAATTCCGTCATTGCGAGCGAGCAAAGCGACCGAAGCAATCTCTAAGAATTCCAGATTATCTGCCCCTGGAATTCTAGATTTATCTAAAATTCCTAGGGGCTTTTTGCGTTTATATCCACTTAAAAGCCCTTAGAAATTCAAA
>CAMENE010000043.1:0-4872 GCA_945928165.1 uncultured Campylobacter sp. | reverse complement strand
TAGAATTATATAAAGAGTGTGTAAATGCTATGAATAAAGATAGGCAAAAGAGATTGTGAAAGTGTATTTTATTTGTTAGAAAATATTTTTTAAAAAAGCTCTACTTAGAATTCCAAATTACTTTGGAATTCTAAAAAAATATTTAGCTAAAAAACTCATCTACATCCGCTTCGATTAGAGCTGCTGCCTGCGTGGCTGGTAGATTATAGCTTTTGCTAAAATACTCATCAAGCTCTGTTTTTTCAAGGTTGTTTAAAATACTCTTTTTGGCGTATTTTGTGTAGCCTGCCACATCTAGCACCTGACCACTCGTGCCTATGCATACAAATAGTGAGTCCTTAGCATATCGTAAATCTTCTAGCTCGTGGTATAAAGTAGCATAAAATGGAGCTTGTTCGCCAAACATAACGATATTGTGGCGAAACTTCTTACACCCACATTTACAAATATGCTCTCTAGCATTTATAGCCTCGTAGCCGATATATTCTATTTTCTTACAATGCTCACAGTAAATCTCAGGCAAAAATCCGTGTAAATGAACGACATCCACGCAGCCTGCCCGCTCTAGCAAATCATCTACATTTTGCGTTAGAACCGATACAGCATCACCATAGCGTTCTTTTAGCCTTGCTATCATTTTGTGAGCTTCGTTTGGCTCGCACTCTGCTAGCTGAGCCCTACGCTTGTCGTAGAAGTCTAATACTTTTTGCCTATTTGCCCTAAACCCACGAGCCGAGCAAACTTCCTCTATATTATACTCTTCCCAAAGTCCATCACTGTCTCTAAAAGTCCTTAGCCCACTCTCAGCTGATAGCCCAGCACCACTTAAAATAAGCACTTTTTTCATTTTTACTCCTTTTTAGAATTTTTGAGTATAAAGCACACCGTGAATATGCGCAAACTTTTTATCTCATTATTCCGCCAATCATAATGCCAAAAGTCAAATAATCAGGCACACACTTACTATCTGCATCTAAACCACAAAATATATCCACATCATCGCCCAAACACTCGCCAACAATCTCCATTATATCCATAATTAGTTTAAATGGTGCGTTTGGATGCGCCTGAAAATGCACAAGTGCTACTTTGCCACCATTAAATTCTTTTTTTTTGCTCCTCTAGCATGCTATTGACTTTATTTTTTATCTCGTAAATGCTCGTGATGATTTCTCTCATATACACAAGTCCACCGCACTTAAACAGTGTATCAAAGTCCTTTTTTTCAAGGCCAAAGTCGTGTCTGCATGATCCACAGTCACCTTTAAATTGCTCACAATAGATTGATTTTAGTAGTTTCATCTTTTTCTCCCTTACTCTTTAAGAGCACTCAGAACTCTAGCCAAAATTCCAGACTATTTTTATAGCTGCAAATACCTATTTTACCAGCTCTTTTAGTCCTTCAAGCACCTTTACCATAGCCAGTGTATCAAGTCCGCAGTAAGCTAGTAGCTCTTTGCGTTTTTTGGCGATTTGCTCGCTACTCATCGTTGCAAATGCTGGAAAAGTATTCATCGCCTCGCCGCCATTTGATATCTCGCCACGGCTCGCCATTGCTTTATATCCATCATCTATGCTTGGGGCTAGTATGGGCTGGATTTTTTTGATAGAGTAGCTGCCGTTTTGTCGCCAGTCGTAAAAATCACGCTTAGCAAAAGGCTCCATCAAATCTTTCATATTATTATGAATATCCATCAAATGCTCGCTCAAATCAGGGAAAAGCTCAGCTAGTCGTCTTAAAACCCCTTTTTCAAACTGCGCATTATAGGCTAGCGAACAAACTCCCTTTGGGATATCACGCACTAGGCTAAGAGCCAAGGCTCTGCGTGGGTCGCAAAACTCAGTAGGCAAAAACTCTTTATGCTCTGGCTTGCTACCATCGCCCTTGTCAATGTGAAGCGAATACTGAAACGGCGTCTGCTCGTATGGTTTAGCACCACGCCACAGCGGAACTGCATTTTGAAATGTCTCAAAGTCCAAATGATAAAGCGGATAGCTAAGCGTATCTAAAAACTCACGCACAGCATTGGCATTAAGAATTCTAGATTTTTCTTGATGGGCTTTTAGCTGTATTTGCTGGTAGGCTGGAAAGCTCGAAATATCCTTTATATCATCTATATTTTTTACACCCGAGTGCCACAGCGCAAACTTGTCTTTTTTGTAAAATCTCACTCCAAGCTTTGAGCCGATATCAAAGACCGAGCCTTGCGCCACCCTAGCCCAGCAGTATTCAAATGCCCCACAAGTATAAGGCTCGTAGCAATGCATGCCTATATCGCACCCTGGCTCATTTTTCTATCAATTCTATTTCTAATTATTATTTCAAGGGTCAATTAACTGATAGAATATTTTAAGGTGCCTTAAAGTATGATATCAGTTAATGACTCTTTTAGAATTTGGAATTTTAGTTTGGAATTTTAAAAATTCCGCCAGTGTTTTGGAATTCCAAATATTTTTAAATCTAGAATTCTTAGGAATTCTAGTTTGGAATTCCAAAAGCACTTAAATCTAGAATTCCCATGCCACTTAAAACTAAAAACTCTAATCAATTTTTGCTATAATCGCAATCCTTATTAAGCTCTCAAAGTATTTTGCGCTCGTATCCCAAGTAAACTCAATTTCGCTGTCATTAAGTTCTAGAATTCTAATAATTTCATCTAGCGAGTCCATTATCACATCAAACACAGTCTTTTTGTGAGTAAAAAAGTTAACATGCACTGATTTTGCGCCTTTTACTCTATCTAAATTTTCATTGCCCAAAATAGTATTTAAAGCCGAAATTGCGTTTCTATTGCTCACTCTAAACTCTTTTAGCCACACTAACCCGTCTAATAAAGGCTCAATTTCCTTTGCTTTTAGATCCGATTTTTTCTTATAAACATTTTTTAGTATTAGCATTTTTACTCCTTAAAATAGCTGTTTTTATCGTAATTATCAAACCACAAAGTCCTAGCTGTAAAGCAAGCGATAGAGCCGAAAACCAGAGCATTTGCTCTATAAATCTCCCCACTAAGCTCACTGCAAAAGCTACGCTCTATATCCCCAAACTCAAAACGAACGCAGCCACTAGGAAGTGAGCTAAAAAGCGCAAGTTTTTCATAATCAATCTTTGCGGTATAAAAGTCAAGTATATCGCTGATAAAAAGCTTTTTTGGCTTAAAAGTAGCGTTATTTTGCGCATTTATGAGTAAAAAGGGCTTGTGATTTTTAGCGTAAGCAAACACGCCACCGCTGTATTTACAAGCCAAAACTCCCAAAAATGCGTATAAATCAAAACTCCTACTTCTAGCAAACATCAAAAATGTATAGCCAAAAATATCTTTTAGCTCATAGCTTTTTGAATGCGTTCTTACCGCTATAATGCCGATATTTTTAGCTTTTAGCTCAGATTTGATTTCATAAGGTATTTTTGTGCTATCAAAGACGCTAAGCACCCCAAAATCACACTCCATAATCTGTGCAAAAATGTCATAATAAATATCATGATAGCACCTAGCGCACAATAAATCTGTAAGAGTTCTATGTCGCCACTCCCAGCGATTATCTTTTTTGACAATAGCGTTTATCTGCTCCAAAGTAGTCTTTCGCACCTCTGGCGACAGGCTCTCCCACTTGCTTTGTGTTTTTAAAAGCTCAATGAATTCTTTCATTTATTATCCTTTCTCTGCCGATACATTTTTTGCGTTTTTATTCTAGTGTTTCATCGCACTCATCATCAAACTCATCTTGGCACTTTTCTACTAGCCACTCATACCAGCTAGGCTTATTTTTTAGACTAACACAGCCCTCAAACATATTAGTTTCCGTTTCTACCTTGCTTACTTTCCAGCCCCACTTTTCAAGCGATCTATTAAAATTACAGCAACCACAAAACATACAACACATATCAGTTACATTTTCTACATTCCACTCATCTAATGGCTGATTAAAACTCACACACTTTTCAAACATATAACTCATATCCGTTACATTTGAGACATCCCAAGAGTTTAAAGGCTGATTAAATTTCCTACACTCAAAAAACATACAACTCATATCCACTACATTTGAGACATCCCAAGAGTTTAAAGGCTGATTAAATTTCCTACACTCACAAAACATACTATCCATAGTAATTACATTGCTTACATCCCAAGAGTTTAGGGGCTGATTAAACTTCTCGCAGTGTTCAAACATAGAGTTCATATACTCTACCTTTGAGACATCCCAGCTCTCTAAGGGCTGATTAAACTCAAAACACATACAAAACATATTTTCCATATTTGTTACATTTGAGACATCCCAGCTACCAAGTGGCTCATTAAAGTCCATACACAAGCAAAACATAAAGCCCATATCCGTCACATTTGAGACATCCCAGCTCTCAATGCCAGAAAAATCCTTTCTAGGCGCACTATCAAAAAGATTGCTCATATCAGTAATCAAGCTAGTATCAATATCGCCTAGATACACGCTTTCATCTTTGACAAGCTCTTGTAGTTCGGTTTTTGTAGATGGTTTGTATTTCATTTATTATCCTTTTTTTACCGATATATTTTTTGCTTTGCGCTAGGCTTTTTCTTACTTACTAAGTTCTTTGTAAGCACCACAAGCGATTTGATGACCTAAATCGCAAGCTTTTTTGTAGAGTTTTAGTGCGGTTTTTATATCTTTTTCTTGTTCATATAAAAAAGCAGTATTATTACAGCCATCGCCGTCGTCTAGCTCACAAGCCTTGCTAAAAAGCTCTTTTGCTTTTTTTATATCAACTTTTACGCCCTCACCACTAAAATACAAAGCTCCAAGATTTGTACAAGCCTTGTAGTTATTAGCATTACAAAGTACAGTTTACAAGGGACTACACAGGGTAACGGTCTGACGGGAGGATTACCG
>CAMENE010000042.1:0-5134 GCA_945928165.1 uncultured Campylobacter sp. | reverse complement strand
ACTCTAGAAAGGAGGTGATCCAACCGCAGGTTCTCCTACGGTTACCTTGTTACGACTTCACCCCAGTCGCTGATTCCACTGTGGAGGGTAGCTAGCTTAGCATCCCCGCTTCGAGTGAAATCAACTCCCATGGTGTGACGGGCGGTGAGTACAAGACCCGGGAACGTATTCACCGTAGCATGGCTGATCTACGATTACTAGCGATTCCGGCTTCATGGAGTCGAGTTGCAGACTCCAATCCGAACTGGGACATATTTTATAGATTTGCTCCATCTCGCGATATTGCGTCTCATTGTATATGCCATTGTAGCACGTGTGTCGCCCTGGGCATAAGGGCCATGATGACTTGACGTCGTCCACACCTTCCTCCTCCTTACGAAGGCAGTCTATTTAGAGTGCTCGGCCGAACTGTTAGCAACTAAATACGTGGGTTGCGCTCGTTGCGGGACTTAACCCAACATCTCACGACACGAGCTGACGACAGCCGTGCAGCACCTGTCTCTAAGTTCTAGCAAGCTAGCACCCTCTTATCTCTAAGAGGTTCTTAGGATATCAAGCCCAGGTAAGGTTCTTCGCGTATCTTCGAATTAAACCACATGCTCCACCGCTTGTGCGGGTCCCCGTCTATTCCTTTGAGTTTTAATCTTGCGACCGTACTCCCCAGGCGGTATACTTAATCCGTTAGGTGCATTACTGCCCTGACTAGCAGAGCAACAACTAGTATACATCGTTTAGGGCGTGGACTACCAGGGTATCTAATCCTGTTTGCTCCCCACGCTTTCACGCATTAGCGTCAGTTGAGTTCTAGCAGATCGCCTTCGCAATGGGTATTCTTGGTGATCTCTACGGATTTTACCCCTACACCACCAATTCCATCTGCCTCTCCCTCACTCTAGATTATCAGTTTCTCAAGCAGTTTAATGGTTAAGCCATTAGATTTCACAAAAGACTTGATAATCCGCCTACGCGTCCTTTACGCCCAGTGATTCCGAGTAACGCTTGCACCCTCCGTATTACCGCGGCTGCTGGCACGGAGTTAGCCGGTGCTTATTCCTTAGGTACCGTCAAATTTCTTCCCTAACAAAAGGAGTTTACGCTCCGAAAAGTGTCATCCTCCACGCGGCGTTGCTGCTTCAGGCTTTCGCCCATTGAGCAATATTCCCTACTGCTGCCTCCCGTAGGAGTCTGGACCGTGTCTCAGTTCCAGTGTGACTGATCATCCTCTCAGACCAGTTATGCGTCATAGCCTTGGTAAGCCCTTACCTTACCAACTAGCTGATACAATATAGTCTCATCCTATGCCGAGAGCTCTTAATAATACATATAAAAAGTTTTAAAATTACTTTTAGTATTTTCTTTTAGTATTTTCTTTTAGTATTTTCTTTTAGTATTTTCTTTTAAAGAAAATCTTTTTAATTTAAAAATAAAGAAAATATTTTTAAAAAGAAAATCTTTTTAATTTAAAAACTATTTTATAATTTAGAATTTTTACAAAAATCTTTAAAAGCTAACTATTTTAGTTTTTTGCTTCGCTTTTTTGCTTTACTTTTTTGCTTTATTAGGGTAAAGCTTTAAAAAAAAGCTCATTGTTATCTTTTTAGCTTTTTGTTTTAAAATCTATTTTATATGCATTATTAAGAGCTACTTTCCCGACTTAACTTGTGTTAAGAAGGAGTATGGAGTATTAGCAGTCATTTCTAACTGTTGTCCTCCAGCATAGGGCAGATTAACTATACATTACTCACCCGTGCGCCACTAACTCATAAGAGCAAGCTCTTACTTGTCCGTTCGACTTGCATGTATTAGGCACGCCGCCAGCGTTCACTCTGAGCCAGGATCAAACTCTCCATTTTTATGTTCTTTAACGCGTCAGCAAAGCTGCTGCTAAGAACCAATCCCTAAAAACAAAGATTGCTTACGCAATCTAAATTAAGGATTTTATGTTGAAGTTTAATCTTAAAACTATTTAACTATATAAATTAACTATTTAAATATAGTTTGGCTCGATTAGATCACTTGTTTAGATTTCAAAGATTGACTTTGTATTCGTTTAACATAAAAAATATTAAAAAACACGCTAAAATAATGAAATAATCATATTCAGCAAGGCTTTTTTTCTAAAAGCGAGCTGAAATTATACAAGTGCTTTGCTTAAAGTTTGATTAAAATTAAAAAGTTTTTTTAAAAGTTTTTAGGGAATTCTAGAATTGGCTAGGGAATTCTAGAATTGTTAATAATATCCCAAACACAAAGTTGGTGTGAGTTTTATGCGTCTCTCAAAGGGTGTTGGCGAGAAAAATCTACACTTTTCAATGTAAATTTTAGCATCTTTTGGCAAGCCTAATCGCTCGTAAAATGCGTTTAAATCTACGAATTTAAAAATGCCGATTTTGCGGATTACTAAAATCTGCCCTAGTTTTGAGCCGTTTGATGCCACTAAATGCGAGTTTGCAAGCCCACCGCAAAAGGCGCAAAAAGCATTTGCCAAAACAAGCCCTTTAAGGCTAGAGCATTGCGCTTCAAAATGAGCGTATTTAGCCGGCAAAGTCTCACGGCGCAAAAAAATCGTCCTTGAGCCACTAAACTGCGCACAGATCGTGTTTTTCCAAAACTTATGCGCATTTTGGCTAATCTTAGCTAGCATGCAAAGCTCGTAATTTAGCACATAATCATCTAGCGTTTGATCCAAAGACAGCGTGATTTGCTTCAAAAAACTCTCCAAATTTTTGCTTAAATTATAGCTAAAAATTTACTAAGCCTAGTAAAATTTTGGCTATAATTTTGCCTAAAAAAAGAGAAAAAATGCTTAAAACACTGATAAAAAGAGCTTTTGTATATCTTATAATATTATTTACTCTTGGGCTTGTTTTTGCTGGATTTTTTATCTGGCGAGAGCTTGGCAAAAGCCCTAGCAAGGCTACTTTGGCAAGTTTTTCTCGCTATGAATACTTTAAAAATGGCGCCTTTATTAACCTAGAAAACGCAGAAGAAAAAGCTGGCTTTAAAGACCTTTATAGCATGTTTTTATACTATTTTTCTACTTATAGTGCGCCTAGTTCGCCGCCGCCTTTTAATCACTTGTTAAAAAGCGATTTTGACATTACTCCAGCGGACTTTGGGCTATACTGGCTGGGGCATGGTAGTATTTTGGCTGAGATTGATGGTGCTAGGGTGCTTGTTGATCCGGTTTTTGGCTCTGCTTCTGCCCTGCCTTTTGTGCTGCGCCGCTTAGTGCCTCCCCCGCTAGTGGCTAAAAATCTGCCAAAAATAGATATTTTGCTAATCACAAATGATCACTACGACCACCTTGAAAGAAGCACTATAGAGACTGCCTTTGTGCGCCACTATATCGTGCCTTTGGGGCTAAAGGATACGCTTATTGGCTGGGGTGTGGATGAAAATAAAATCACCGAGCTTGGCTGGTGGGAGAGTAGCGAAATCATGGGGCTAAAAATAACCGCCACGCCAGCACTTCACAGTAGCGGCAGAAGCTGGTTTTCAAAAAATCAAAGCCTATGGAACAGCTACGCTCTAACTAGCAAGAACAAAAAAATATTTTTTGGCGGGAATGGGGCATATGGGTCGCATTTTGCTAGTATTGGCAGGCGATTTGATGGCTTTGATATCGCTTGCCTTGGCATATCTGGAGCACCTAGCTCACTTAGCCTAGAGCCTAGTTCTGCGCTAAGGGCGGCAAGTGATCTAGGCGCAAAAGCTCTGCTGCCCGTGCACTGGGGGACTTTTAATACGAATTTAAAGCCCTGGGGCGCAAATATAGAAGAGCTCTACTCCATAAAAGGCGAGCAAAATGTGCTAACGCCGCTATTGGGGCAGAGATTTGATGAAAAAAGTCCCACAAAGCCTTGGTGGCGTGTGGTTCGCTAAGGAATTCTAGATTTTATAAGGAATTCTAGATTTTATAAAGGGAGAAAATGAAGTTTTTTAAGTTTAACGCAAGTGGTAATGATTTTGTATTTTTTCTAGCCAGCAAGGCTGAGAGCAAAGACGCTAGCAAGTATGATTTTAGCGAGCTTGCTAAGAGGATATGTGATCGCCACGAGGGCATAGGCGCTGATGGGCTGGTGGCGATTTTTAAAGGTAATAGCGATAATCACATTATTTGGCGCTTTTATAACCTTGATGGCAGCGAGGCTAGCATGTGCGGAAATGCTTCTCGTGCAGCAGCGCTTTTTGCCTGCGAACAGGGGCTAGCCGATGCTAGCAAAACTATATTTTTACACACTCTAGCAGGCGTGATAGAAGCAAATGTGAGAGAGCAGATGAGCCACCCTGCCCTTTCTCAGCTTGGGCAAAACATCGCAAGAGTGCCAAAACTAGGCTCTAGCGCCAGTGTGAGCGTGCGTCTAAGTGCGCCAAAGAAGCTTAGCGAGCCATTTTGCGAAGATGGCTTGCGCTGGTATTTTTATGATACTGGGGTGCCGCATATAGTGGCGTTTGTGGAGGATATAGAGGCTGCGCCATTTGAGCTTGCGCCAAGACTGCGGGCTAAGTATAACGCAAATGTGAATTTTGTCTGTGAGCTTGGCGGAGAGCTTTTTGTAAGGACTTTCGAGCGTGGTGTGGAGGCTGAGACGCTAGCGTGTGGGACTGGGATGTGTGCGGCTGCGCTTGCATATAGGGCGAGCGAGCCTATCAAATCAGGTGTTAAAAGCGTGATCCGCCCACGCTCAGGCGAGATTATCAAGGTCTTTTTGCATGGGGATGCGATTTACTTTGAGGGGCTAGTAAATAGCGTATTTAGCACGGAGATTTAGGGGGTTATGGGGGAATTTTAAGATTTTGCGTTTTTGAATTCTGGCTTTTTGGTTTGGGTTTTGGGTTTTGGGTTTTTAGCTTTCGGTTTGGCTTTCGGTTTAGGTTTTGGGTTTTGGGTTTTGGTTTAGCTTTGGGGTCTGGCTTTTTAGCTTTCGGTTTGGGTTACAGCAGCGAGAGTTTTTGCTTATTTTTTATGAAATTTTTTGTAGGTTTTTTTGTAGGTTTTTTGTAGGTTTTTACTTCGAGCTTAAAGTTTAATGAAATTAAGCATATTTTAAGCCGCAGGGGAGTTTAAGGAATTCTAGTTTAAGGAATTCTAGTTTAAGGAATTCTAGTTTAAGGAATTCTAGTTTAAGGA
>CAMENE010000041.1:0-5395 GCA_945928165.1 uncultured Campylobacter sp. | reverse complement strand
ACACAAGACGGACAATGACAGAAAACACAAGACGGACAATGACAGAAAACACAAGTCAGACAATGACAGAAAACACAAGCCGGACAATGACAGAAAACACAAACCGGACAATGACAGAAAACACAAGCCGGACAATGACATAAGGCTTGGGAATTCTAGAATTTTACTCGCTTTTAGGCAGGGTAATTCTAGCTCGCAAATTCTATAAGGGCTACGCCCTAAACCCCTGCCGCCCCTAAAACCCCACTAGAATTTAGAATTCTTAGAGATTGCTTCGGTCGCTTTGCTCCCCCCTAGGTGACGGAATTACGGAATTTTATACGGAATTCTAGTTTAAGGAATTCTCTTTGGAAATTCTAGTTTAAAGAATTCTAGATTAGGAATTCCAGCCCAAAAATTCTAGAATTTCTAAGAAATTTGCCCAAAAATTCTAGAATTTCTAGGCTTCTTTTGTGATAGTGGCGATGAGATTTAGCCCAGCTAGTTCTGTGATTTTAGCGCAGTAGAGTTTGCCATTTTCTAGCTTTTCTATCTCGCTTTCGTTTATTAGCACCTCGCCGTCTATGTCCCTATCCCACGCTAACGGCTTTGCGCTGTAAAACAGCTCGCTCTCATCACTTTTGCCGTTTAAATACACTAAAATCTCTTTGCCTATCATTGCTGCTAGGCTCGTATTTAGTGCCTTTGTAGTGATTTTTTCTATCTTTTTTAGGCGTGAGTTTATTATTTTTTTGCTCACTTGTTCCATATTATAAGCAAGGGTGTTTTCTTCGCGCGAATACGCAAAAGCAGAAATTCTATCAAAAGAAAAACTCTCTAAAAACTCGCAAAGCTCATTAAAATCAGCCTCGCTCTCGCCAGGATGCCCCACGATAACCCCAGTTCGCAAAAAGCTATTCGGTGCTGCTCTCATCGCCTCTAAAAGCTTTAAAATATGCTCTTTTGGCGTGCCGCGGCGCATAGTGTTTAAAAGGCTCTGGCTTATGTGCTGAATAGGCATATCAAAATAATTTACAAAAACAGGGCTAGCGATGATTTTACGGACTAGTTCTAGCGAAGTAGAACTTGGATAAAGATACAAAATGCGAGCCGAGCGTACACCAGCGATGCCCTCTACTGCATCAATTAAAGCCAAAAGCCCATCACGCTCACCGCCATCTTTCATATAAGAGCTAGAATCTTGCGCTATAAAGCTAAAATCTTTATATCCACGCCCCACTAGCTCTTTTATTTCAGCACTTATTGCACTTAGCGAGCGACTTTGAAGCTTGCCTTTAAAAGTAGGTATAGCACAAAAGGCGCATTTTTGATTACAACCCTCGCTTATTTTTATGTATGCGTGGTAGTTTGAGCCAGTTATTACCCTGCTTTCTTGCTCTTGTAAAAATACAGCGTTTTTAAAGTCTGCATTCTCACGCTTTGCGATAAGCTCATCAATCTTAGCAAAGTCCCCAAGCCCAGCAAAAAGATCAACCTCATCTTTAAGCTCACGCATTAGCTCATCAGCATAGCGCTGCATAAGACAGCCAGTAACTACCAAAAGCGAGCCCTTTTTACGCTCGCTACTAAGCTCTAAAATCGCTCTAATGCTTTCTTCTTTAGCACTTTCTATAAAGCCGCAGGTATTTACGATCAGCACATCGGCACTGCTTACATCATCAGTGATTTCATAGTTTTTTAGCCGCCCTAGCATGACCTCGCTATCTACTAGATTTTTATTACAGCCAAGCGAGATTAAATATAGTTTTGCCATTTTTTAACTCACAGCCAAAGATTATCAATAAGCCTAGTTTTGCCCACATACGCAGCGATTAGGATTATGCTTTTGTCTGTCTCTATTTGATTTATGCTATTTAGCTCTCTATCGCAAATCTCGATATAGTCTATTTTAAGTGGGTCTAACACCTTTGCCATCTCAGCTTTTATCACATCACTGCTAAAAGTACCTGCGCTTACTAGCGCTTTTGCCTTTATCAAAGCACGATATAGCTTACAAGCCTCGATTAGTTCGCTCTCACCTAAATATGAGTTGCGACTTGAAAGTGCTAGCCCATCCCTTGCCCTGATTATATCGCAAGGCACGATTTCTATATCAAAAAATAAGCTTTTTACTAGATTTTGGACTATGATTAGTTGTTGGGTGTCTTTTTTGCCAAAATACGCACGCATAGGACGAATTATGTTAAAAAACTTAGCCAAAACAGTACAAACCCCATCAAAATGCCCAGGTCTAGTATTACCCTCTAAAATGCTAGCTAGCGCACTAGGGGCTTTTATACTAATATCGCTTGGATACATTTGGCTAACATCAGGCAAAAATATAGCAGCTGCCCCAGCAACCTTTGCTACCTCTATGTCGCGCGCCTCATCTCTTGGATAGTTTTCTAAATCCTCTCCAGCCAAAAACTGCGTAGGATTTACAAAAACGCTTACAATGCTAACTTCATTATCTTGAGCTGATTTTTTTATAAGGCTTTCATGACCTGAGTGGAGTGCGCCCATGGTAGGCACAAAGCCGATTTCTTTGCCTTGATTTAAAACTAGAAAATCTTTTACTTCGGCGATATTTCTTAAAATTTGCATAAAGAATCCTAAAATTTAGAAAATAAAAGCTAGCATTTTAGCACTTCGCCCTTAAAAACTTATAAAATTTAAAAAATCTTGTGCTATAATTTCTAAAAATTTAAGGATAAAAAATGCAGATTTTAAAATTTTCACAGCCGGATTTTGACGAAAAATTCAAGATTTTAGCAAATCGTGGCCAGATGGATATGAGTGAGGTTATGCCAAGAGTGGCTAGCATAATAGATGAAATTCGAAAAAGTGGCGATAAGGCACTTTGCGAGCAAATAGCTCGCTTTGATAACTGGGAGCCAAAAAGTGGATCTCAGCTAAAAATCAGCACAGATGAGATGAAACAAGCTTGGGATAAAACAGATAAAAAGCTAAAAGAAGCCCTAAAAATCGCCTATGAGCGTATAAAAGCCTACCACGAAAAGCAGATTGAAAAAAGCTGGCTAAGCTATGAAAAAAATGGTGCTGTTTTGGGGCAAAAAATCACGCCAGTTGATCGTGCTGGACTATATATCCCAGGCGGCAAGGCTGCTTATCCTAGCTCGCTACTTATGAACGCAGCACCAGCAATAGTAGCAGGTGTTGCTGATATCAGCGTTTGCACGCCTGCTGTGGGCGGGGAGGTAAATGCCCTGCTTCTAGCTGCTATGCACATGCTAGGCATAAAAAACGCCTATAAAGTAGGTGGCGCAAGCGCAGTTGCTGCAATGGCGTATGGCACAGATACTATTAGCAAAGTAGATGTGATAACTGGACCTGGAAACATATATGTAGCAACGGCTAAAAAAATGGTCTTTGGCGATGTGAACATTGACATGATAGCAGGACCTAGCGAAATTGGCGTTATCGCTGATAGTAGCGCTAATGCTCACAATATCGCAGTAGACCTACTAAGTCAAGCTGAACACGATGAAATAGCAAGTAGTTTTTTAATCACCTTTGATGAGGGGCTAGCAAAGGCAATAGAGGCTGAGATGATGAGCGTTTTGGCTACTTTAAAGCGTGAGAAAATCGCAAGAGCAAGCGTGGAAAATAAAGCTGCTATCATAATCGCAATGGATAAAGCCCACGCAATAGCACTAGCAAATGAGCTTGCTGTAGAACATCTAGAAATCGCTACAAATGATGCGTGGGAGTATCTACCACACATCAAGCACGCAGGCGCAGTATTTTTAGGGCACTTTACGCCTGAGGCTGTGGGTGACTACCTAGCAGGGCCAAATCATACCTTGCCCACAGGCGGCACAGCTAGATTTTTTAGCCCACTTGGAGTAAATAACTTCACAAAAAAAAGCTCAGTAATAGCTATGAATAAACAAAGCTTGCGCGAACTAGCCCCAGCGTGCATGGTGCTTGCTAGCGCAGAAGGACTTGGCGCGCACGAACTATCAATAAAAGTAAGGCAATAAATATTGCTTAAATTCTAGAATTTGGACTTTTTAAATTCTAGAATTTAGACTTTTTAAATTCTAGAATTTAAGAGCAATTCAAGAACTAAATTCTAGAATTTGGAAATTTTAAATTCTAGAATTTAAGAGCAATTCAAGAGCTAAATTCTAGAATTTAGAAATTCTTTGCTTTTTGCTTGTTTTTGCTGTGTATTGCCATAAATTAAAATATTTTGTCTCATATTCTGTAAGTTTTAAGTAGTGCTGGGTCTGCTGCAAGCCTGCTTTATATTTTTTAAAATTTTCTTAAAAAAATTATTAATTTTATATAAGTGTAATTTTTTAAGCTGAAATTTAATACAATTTCGCTTATTTTAAAAAGTGAGGTAAAAATGCAGATATTTTTGATTTTGGCTTTTAGCATTGCTGTGCTTTTTAGCGATGATAAACTTTTGTTTAAAGGCTTAGTTGATAATAACTATACTTTAATCAAAGAAAATTTAAACAAAGAAAATATCAATAAGGATTTTAGCAAGGCTGAGTTTTTAAAAGAAATTGAATTTGGCAAAACCTCTGAGATTAGAGATTTTATAGATGCTATGCAAAAGATTTCAATAGGTATAGAAAAGAATCTTGTACCATTAGCTAATATTGGAGCTTCTAGACCTTTGGATTTTTATATATTTATAAATGAATTTAAAGATCGCCCCTTTGATGAAAAAATTTTAGATTTATTTTTTGAGTTTAAACCCGATTTAAATTACAAAGCTGAGGGTTCTTCTACACCTATGGAAGTAGTAATAGCAAGCAAATCAATCAGCGATAACGATACAAAAAAAATAATAGAGAGAATGCTAAAAAGTGGTATTGATGTAAATTATGATTTGAGCTTTAACCACGAACTAGCCACGGTTTCATACACTATGCTTGATTCTGCTTATGCAAATATAAAAAAAGAAACGGCTAAGTTTTTAAAAGCAAATGGAGGAGAAATAAAAGCACAGATTTTTTCAATGCTTTCAGTTTCTAATGCTTGGTTTGAGCTAAAAAATGATGAGTTTTTTCTTGATGAGTTTATTTACTGGGGTAAAAAGGGTAAAATACCAAATGAGGATTACGATACAATGATAAAATTTTGCCAAAGAGAAAAATATCAAAGTTGCATTGATAAAATCAATCAAATAAAAGGAGAAAAAAAATGAGTAAATACAAAAAGGCTAAGGTTGCAATAGATTTGTTTTATAAATTTGCTACACTGCCTTTGAAAGCATTTGAAAAAGCATATCTTTCAAATGCTAAAAATCTTAAAATTCCAAAATTTTTTCTGCTTAAATTCTAGAATTTAATCATCAACTTGGCAAAATATTTTCTAGCAGGTCTGCTTTATATTTTTTAAAATTTTCTTAAAAAAAATTATTAGTTTTATATAAGTG
>CAMENE010000040.1:0-5732 GCA_945928165.1 uncultured Campylobacter sp. | reverse complement strand
TAAGAATTCTAGATTAAGAATTCTAGATTAAGAATTCTAGATTAAGAATTCTAGAATTCCTTTAAAAGACACCCCCTAACCCCCAGAAAAATCTAAAATTCCCCAGCATAAAGCTATTTTAGCTCGCCCCAGCTTTTGGCTATAGCGTAATTTACTTTTAGCGGCACATTTAGGCTAACCACATTTTCCATTATATTTGCGACTTTTTTGGCAAAATTCTCAGCCTCGTTTTTAGTCACTTCAAAAATCAGCTCATCGTGGATTTGTAAAATCATCTTGTGATTTTCGTCCAAAAGCGGATAAATAGCGTTCATCGCTAGCTTGATGATATCAGCAGCTGAGCCCTGAAATACGCTATTTACAGCCTCTCTTTCATAAAGTGCTTGCTCTCTTGGCCCAGCTGAGCTAAAATCAAAAACCCTCTGCCTGCCAAGCAAGGTAAAAATTCGCCCATGCTCTCTTGAGTGAGTTTTGATGCTAGCTAAATAGGATTTTATCGTGCTAAAAGAAGCAAAATACCTCTCAATGTATTCTTTTGCTTCTTTGGTGCTAATGCCAAGATTTTTGGCTAGGCGAGAGCTTCCCATGCCATAAATAAGCCCAAAGTTTATGCTCTTTGCCACGGCTCTATGAGAGGGCTCAGAGTCGCCAAAGATAGAAATAGCCGTGCGTGCGTGTATGTCCTCATCAGCCTTAAAAGCCGCTATAAGCGCAGGATCAGCGCTAAAATGCGCTAGCAGTCTAAGCTCGATTTGCGAGTAATCAAGCGAAATAAGCATGTTTTCATCTTGGGCCACAAAGCAGTTTCGCACATCACGAGCTAGACTGCCGCGAGCGGGGATGTTTTGTAGATTTGGGCTGTGAGAGCTAAGCCTTCCAGTAGCTGTGCCAGTGTGTAAAAAATGAGTATAAACACGCTCCCCAGAGCTACTAAGGCGCATGAAAGGCTCAGTATAAGTGCCTTTTAATTTAGCAAGCTCACGGAATTCTAAAAGTGGAGCAGCAATAGGATGCTCTAAGCTATTAAGCACGCTCTCATCGGTGCTATAACCGCTTTTTGTCTTTTTAGCAGCTTTTAGTCCTAAATGCTCAAAAAGCACTGCTCCTAGCTGTTTTGGCGAGTTTATATTAAAGCTTTGCCCTGCGATTTTATAAATTTGCGCTTCAAGTTCTTTTAGCCTTGCGCTGATTTTTTCATTTAGCACATTAAGTGCGTTGTAATCAGCCTTTATACCGCTTTTCTCTAGGCTTATTAAAGTAGCTATAAAAGGGAATTCTAGATTTTTTGCCACCTCCCAAAGCTCCTTGCTTAAAACCTGCTTAAAGTATTTATAAAACTCCAAGGTGATAAAAGCATCCTCGCTAGCGTATTTGCTAGCAAGTTCTACTTCAATATCGCTAAAAACCTGCCCTTTTTTTACATTTACAATACTTTCAAACTTTATAGTCTCATAAGCAAAAAGCCTGCTAGCAAGCTCGTCCATTGCGCATTTTTGCTCTGGATTTTCTAGCCACGCTAAAATCATCGTATCAGCGTAGTTTTTAGGCAGTTCTAGCCCAAAATTATTTCGCAAAATCTCAAAATCATATTTTAGATTATGCCCCACAACCTGCGCTTTATAAATTCGCTCCAAAGCCCTTTTTGCCGCCTTTTGACTAATCTGTGCTGGCGCGCCAAGATAATTGTGCGCCAAAGGCACATAATAAGCCCTTTGCTCGCTTTTAAGCACGCAAAAGCTAAAGCCTACAATTCTGGCAGTTTTCACATCAAGCCCAGTGGTTTCAGTATCTAGCGCTACTACGCAATTTTCGCTTAGATTTTGCGTGAGCGTATCTAACTCATTTTCGCTTAAAATCAGCACGCTCTCAAAGCTTAAAGCCGCCTTGCTAAAAAGCTCTTTATCTTTTGCTTTTTGCACAATTTTCTCATCACTAGAGCTTAAAAAACTAGGCTCAGCAAATAGCTCTTTTTGCTCTGTTTTTGGCAGTTTTGTAAGAATTCTATTTAGTGAATATTCTTTTAAAATATCCCTAACTTTGATAAAAGGATCTTTTGGCAACAAGCAGTTTTCAATCTCAGGCAAGCCTTCTATATCAGCATAAAGCGTGATTAGCCTTTTACTTAGTTCGCTATCTTTTGCGCCTGCGATAAGCTGATTTTTGGCTCTTGTGTTCGCGATCTGCTCAGCGTTTGCAATAGCATTTTCAAGGCTGCCAAACTGCTCTAAAATCGCTTTTGCCCCACGCTCGCCAAGTCCTTTTATGCCAGGGACATTGTCGCTAGTATCGCCTAGTATTGCTAGGTAGTCGCGGATTTGGTGCGGATAGACGCCGTATTTTTGAAAACAGCCTTCTTTGTCATACCAGATTTTATTTTTACTATCTACAATTTTTACGCTATCGCTAATTAGCGCAAAAAGGTCTTTATCGCCACTAAGTATGTCTATTTCATACTCTCCGCTGTATTTTTTAACCAGACTTGCTATTACATCATCAGCCTCATATCCAGCCTTAGCAAAGCTAGCAAAGCCCATGCGCTCTATCATTTCTTTACAAACTGGGATTTGTTCTTTTAGCTCAGCTGGGGCTTCTTTTCTAGTAGCTTTGTAAGCTGGATAAATCTCATGCCGAAAGGTAGCTCCACCACCCTCAAAAGCAAATATAGCATAATCGCAAGGAAAATCTCTATTCATCTTTTCTATAAAAGTAGCAAGACCGCTTACCATGCCACTTGGCTTGCCAGCGGCTGAGCGAAGTCCCATCATAGCATAATACAGCCTAAAAAACAGCCCAAAACTATCAATTATATTGATTTTTTTCATAATTTTGCCTTCTTACTTTTTTTCTAATTTTATCTTTGAATTTATCACAGGCCCTGCAAAGACCAAAGCGTGAGCCCATGTTTTTTAGTGCTTTTAGCAAAAACAGCCCAAAGTAAATCACAAGTAGATCTAAGAAAATATTTAGGATAAAATAAGCGCCACTATCTTTGGTATTACTTGCCATATAACAAGCTGCCACAAAAGCTAGAGCTAAGAATATATAATGCTTTTTAGCTCCAAGCTCAGTAAAAAAATCAAGCACAAAACCAGGCAGCGAACATAGTAGCGCAATAAACATCGAGCCCACAATAGAAGCAACAACACCAAATAAAAGCACTATATCAATTTGCATTTTTATCCTTATTTTTAAATCTAGAATTCCTGGCAATTTTTATAAAGAATTCTAGAATTCCTAGCATTATTTTAAGCTAAAATCTTTGCTGCAGCTGAGATAATAGCCGTTTGCGCCCTTAAAACACAGTTAGATTTTAGCCCGATTTTACGCTTAAACTTCGCTCTCTCAGCATCACTCCAGCCACCCTCAGCACCAATTAACAAAATTTCATCACCGCCCAAAGTGCTAAAATCATCTCCGCCAAAGTCTAAAAGCACCGCATTTTCAATCCCCTCAAGCTCGCAAACTCTCACGCTCATAGCTAGATTTCTACCGCATTGCTCACAGCTGCTAGCTAAAATTCGCTCAAATCTAGCAAAATCAAGCTTAATATTTTTTTGGCTAAAATCAGCATAAAAAAGCAAAAGCTCGTCCACACCAAGCTCGTTTAAAAAGGGCAAGCTCTTTTCTATTACAGCACTTTCGCACACAGCCCAGCCGATTTTTAGCCAAAAGTTTTGCGCCAAAAGCTCCTCGCTTTTAGCAAAAACTAGCCTTGCGCTATTTCTTTTTATTTCGCTAATTTCATAAAAATACGCAATATTTTCACGCAGATTTTGAAGCCTTATAATTTCTCCTTGGCGTTTTCTTTGCGCTTTTAAATGAGCAAAGCTATCGCCACTAAGCTCTATAGTCTCATCCCCAGCCCTAGCGCAGTATAAAAACCTCATCAAAAGCCCTTAGCTAGTAGCCAAACCACCACCAAAAGCACAAGTTCAAATATGATTTTTTTACTCATAAAAAGCTTAAATGCGCCAAAATCTTTAAAAACTCGCACTTTTTTTAAAGCCTTAAAGCCCTTTGCGCCACTAATTATTAGCAAAATAGACGCTATTATCATCGCTACTACGCTAAGATTAAGCGCAAAGTGATTAAAAGCAAGGGCTAAAATCCCAGAAAAAATAATAAACGCAAGCATCCCATAATACGCTGGCAAAAAGAGCATTAGGCGTTTTAGATAAGCAAACTTGCTAGTATCCCTTGCATAAACCAAAAATAGATGCGCTATCATCATCGCTCCAAGCCCTAGCACGCAAAGACTATGGAATTCTAGATTAAAGCTGATAGTCTCATTCATTTTGTGCCTTGTTTTGGGCTTACTGGCAAGGGTGGGTTTAGCTCGTCAAAGCAGTTTGATGCTCCATCTTCGCAGCCACTTGGCAAGGTGATATTTGCATCGATTTTTGCTATTGGGATTTGTTCTTCTTCGCTGCTGTTTTGTTCTATGATTTCTTCTTTTTGGCTGCTACAAGCTAGAAAAAAACAGCCGCAAATCACAGCAAAAACAGCATTTAAAGCCTTTTTCATCAAAGCTCCTTTGGATTTATGAATTTTTCGTTTTTGCTTAGACGAGAGATTATATCTGCGCTTTCGCTACTTACAGCCCTCGAGCAGGTGATACTAGCGATATCCACGCCCAAGTTCTCAAAATCAGCTTTTTCAAAACAAGCCCAGCCCTTAGCCGTTTCATTTAGCTTGACATACTCTAAAAACACGCCATTTTCGCCATTTTGCATAGTAGTTAGCGACAAAGCCTTGCTAATAAGCGCAAAAAGCACCCTAGCGATCTGCTCGGCACTGGCGTTAAAAGGTAGTTCTATCCAGCGAGCAGAGTGCGTTTTTATCATATTTTTATAGCCATCATCGTCGCCAGTAAATAAAATCGTGCTGTGATCAAAGCAGTCAATAATAGAGCCAATCTCACGCTTCATAAGCCCAAAATCATATATCATCCCAGCCTTATCAAGTCCCTTTGCGCTAAGTGCTATCTCAGCTGTGTAGCTGTGTCCATGAATGCTGTATTTACAACGCTTTGAAGCGCAGTCCCTCACCACATGCGCCGCCTCAAAACTATAAAGTCGTCCAATTTTCATAAAAACTCTTTTTTCTGCGATTATAGCATAAAAGATGCTTTTTTAGCTAGGGAATTCTAGAATTCCTAGGCTTTAAGGGCGCTTGTAGCATAAGGAATTCTAGAATTCTAAAATTCTTTGTGATGAGATCCCCCAAAGGGGCTGGGGATGACACAATGCAGGAATTCAAGTTTAGGGAATTTTAGAATTCCTAAGGATTTCTAAACTTGCGCTGTCCTTTGGGCTTCGCGCTAGCAGCAGTTAGAAAAATGTGCGGCACGCTAGGCGAATTTGGCTGCCGCGCACCGAAGATAGAATAATGAATTCATCAAGGCGTGCGGCAGTCAAAACGAAGTTTCTGTGAAAGGCGCGAGCTGGCCCCACCAGCCAATCAAACGCCTTCTTTATTATCCCACAACCTTATATGAATACGGTCGCTATAATTAAAGCCGTGCTTTATAGCCAGCCCCGCCACCTTTGCTGCTGTGATTTCAAGCTCGTTTTTGTTAGCCCCCAAAGGCATTAGCCACGCATCACCATTTTGGATGGCTAAAATCTCTTTAATCTCTCTTATTTCATCATCTTCGCCTCTTAGCACAAATTTATAAAAAGCCCCTTTGCTATTAGCAAAAATGCTTTTTAAAGCCCTAGCATTTATGCGCT
>CAMENE010000039.1:0-6102 GCA_945928165.1 uncultured Campylobacter sp. | reverse complement strand
TTAAATCTAATGAAAATCCGGACGACCCGTCCGTTAAGAGCAAATCTGGGAGCGACGACCCCAAAATAAATTTAGGTTTTTAGCCAAAAAAGCGACAAACCCAAAAAAAACAACAACGCCAAAAAAGGAGAAAACAATGGCTTTTCGCATTAACACCAATATCACAGCGATGAACAACCACAACAACGCCCGCAAAACCGACGATAGACTAAACGCCTCTTTAACTCACCTTAGCTCAGGCCTACGCATCAACAAAGCCGCCGATGATGCATCAGGCATGACTATCGCCGATAGCCTAAAATCACAAGCAAACTCTCTTGGTCAAGCCATAGCAAATGGCAACGACGCTATCGGCATTGTTCAAACAGCAGATGGTGCGATGGACGAACAACTTCAAATCGTAGATACCATTCGCACAAAAGCCATTCAAGCAGCCCAAGATGGCCAAAGCACCGACTCGCGAAAAGCACTCCAAGCTGACATTAGCCGCCTAATGGAAGAGCTGGACAACATAGCAAAAACCACCAGCTTTAATGGCAAACAACTCCTAAATGGCAATTTCTCTAATCAAAACTTTCAAATCGGTGTGCAAGAATTTTGTTTGCATTAAAAATATTTAAAGGAGTAATGAATGAAAACCATACCTACAATTGGTGCAAGGAAACCAAAAACACATATCCTTAGAGGCATTGTCGCAGCTTTGTTTGTTTCAAGTTGCGCACTATGGGCAGAATCTGCCACAGATTCACAAAGTATCGCAGAGCTTTTTTATGCGCTTAATGGTGATGCAAAGGATCCACACAAAAAAATTAATCATGCCAAGGGTTTTTGTGCAGTTGGGGAATTTATACCTGTAAAAGGCATTACAAATACCTATAATATTCCTCTATTGAAGGAATCTAGTATCCCTACTCAAGCGCGTTTTTCGCTAGCTGGTGGAAATCCTAAGGCTAGTGATACTACAAAAGGAAGAGGTTTGGCGCTAAAAATCGAAGGCAAAAGTGATAACTGGGAAATCGTAATGCTTAATACAGAAATTAATTTTGCAAAGAATCTAGAAGAATTTGTAAAGTTTTTTGAAATACGCGTGCCCAAAAATGGAAAGGTAGATTCTGAAAACATCGCTAAGGTTACCAAAGAAACCCCATCATTTGCAAATTATGACAAATACCTTGCCAAAACACCGCTCGCGCCAAGCGTAGCAAATACGACTTACTACAGCATACACACTTTTTATTTTACAGATTCTAAGGGCAAGAGCATTCCTGCTAGATTTGCTTTTGTGCCTGTAGCAGGTGAGAAAGGATTGAGTGCTGATGAAGCAAAAAAACTCGGCGATGATTTTTTAGAATCTGATTTTAAATCCAAAACCGCTAGTAAGCCTATCGAATACAAAATGATGCTTATTTTGGCAAATCCTAATGATATTACAAACGACACGACAGCATTGTGGAGTGGCAAACATAAAGAAGTGCAAATAGCAACGCTTAGGATAAAAGAATATGCGGGTAAGGATTGCAATGGCGATGTGTATATGCCAGCAGTATTGCCACAAGGCGTTGATGCACCAAAAGATCCACTTTTTGAAACAAGAAATGAAGTGTATGGTATCACATTTGGCAAGCGACAATAAGTAGATTATTCTTACTTAAAGTCCTCTGCTTGGTATTGTATACCTCCACCTAGCGCTCCGTAGAGAGTAAGCATAGATTCTAAGTAGAGGGTTTTTAGGGTAATGAGGTTTGTCTCAATCTTTAAGAGTGAGCGTTGCGCATCAACAACCTCCAAGTAAGAGGAATACCCTGTATCATACTTGATCGTGCGTGGGCAAGTGCTTCTTTTGCAGCTTCTTGCTGCTTTTTTGTGCTATTTCGCTCAAGACTTAACAAGAAGGCTTAATAAACGAGATTGCTTCGCTTCGCTCGCAATGACGAAAATTCTAGAATTCCTTTACTCTGTCATTGCGAGGTAGCAAAGCGACCGAAGCAATCTCTAGGAATTCTAAATTCTAGCGGGGTTTTAGGGGCGGCAGCCCCTAAGGGTTTAGGGCGTAGCCCTTATAAAATTTGCGAGCTAGGCTAGATTTATCTAGCCTAAAAGCGAGCAAAAATCTAAAATTCTAAAATCTAGAATTTTAAAATCCAGAATTCCCTAACCTTGTGTCATCCCACAGCTTGACCCGAGGATCTCTATAGAGAATTCTAAAATTCCCTGCTTCATTGCAAGCGAACAAAGCGACCGAAGCAGTCACTATAAAAAATATTCGCCTTGACCGCCTTATCTCATCCCCCGACTTGATCGGGGGGATCTCATCACAATAAATTCTAAATTCATCCGTCATTGCGAGGGAGCAAAGCGACCGAAGCAATCTCTAGAAATTCTAAAATTCCTAAGGCAAAAAATACCCCCGCACCCCCAAAAACGCAGATAAAGCAAGAGAATTTTAGATTTTAGCGGGGTTTTAGGGCTCCCAAGTGTTTAGGGCGTAGCCCTTATAAAATTTGCGGGGCTAGGGGCTTGCCCCACTAAAGCGAGCAAAAATCTAAAATTCTAAAATGTGAGGGAGCAAAGCAACCGAAGCAATCTCTAGGAATTCTAAATTCTAGCGGGGTTTTAGGGTCGGCAGCCCCTAAGGGTTTAGGGCGTAGCCCTTATAAACTTTGCGAGCTAGGCTAGATTTATCTAGCCTAAAAGCGAGCAAAAATCTAAAATTCTAAAATCTAGAATTTTAAAATCCAGAATTCCCTAACCTTGTGTCATCCCCCGACTTGATCGGGGGATCTCATCACAAATAATCTAAAATTCCCTGCGTCATTGCGAGGGAGCAAAGCGACCGAAGCAATCTCTTAGAATTCCCTACAAAAAATTCAAGGGAATTCTAGAATTCCTAAAATAAATTTAGAATTCCTAAGCAAAATCTAGAATTCCCAGAGATTGCTTCGCTTCGCTCGCAATGACGAAAATTCTAGAATTCCTAGCCTTTTTTAGACCTGAGCTTTTTAGCTCGTTTTACTCGCTAAAATCACGGCTTTTTGTCTATCCGCCGCAAACTGGGGGCAATACAAAAAGAGTATCGCCGTCCTTTAAAGGGGTATTTAGATCCGTGATTATTTCATCCTTTAAGCTTATAGCGCAGTCTTTTAGCCAGCCTGTTAGTCTTTCATCTTTGCTTAAAGTTTCTTTAAGCTCGCTTAGATTAGCGCAGTCATACTCGCACTCGCCAAGAGCCGATAAAGGCCCCAAAAAACATACTTTTATCATATTTTTACCCCCACAGTATTATAATCTACATAATTTACAAAGGCTCCGCTTACCACCTTGAGATTTGAGCGTTTGGTAAAATCTACCTGAAATGACCCACGAGTATGTCCGCTAAAAAGCACACACATACGGCTCGCAAACGCTATTATTTCATCATTTAGCTTTTGTTTGTTGCTTTTTATGATGACATGCGCGCCCTTATATCCTTGAAGGTGAAACCACATATCATCTTTTTTAGCATTTTCTAAAAGCCAAGCATTGCCTTTTTCGTTTTTGCCCACGCTGATTTTATACTCGCCTTTGTAAAAATCCTCACAAAAGTCGCTGTGGGCGCTTTTTTTAGCCACTCTTTTTTTAGGTGCTAAAACCTCTAAATTCTCAGCCTCACTCTCAGCTAAAATCGCAGTTTTAAGCCCTAGCAAAAAGTCCTTTTTCTCATTTAGATTTTGTTCTTCAAGGCTTATGTTAGCAGCCTTTTGGCGCAGTTTTTTAGCACTTTTAAAAAGCTCATCCAAGGCCTCTTTAGCAGGCTTATCGGTGCTAAAACTAAGCCCATCAAGAAAAAACTCACGCTCATAGTCTTTTATCTTAAATAAATTCGCTTTTAGAGCGTTTGCTTTAGCAAAGTTTTTAGCACAAAGGCTTTCTATTTCTTCTTTTTTTGGCAATTTTTCTAGCAAAGCGTTAATATTTGCGATTTTTTTATCCACACTTGCGATTTTGCTTTGTTTTAGCGCGTTTAGGGCTTTGTTTTTTATGCGTCTTGCCTCATTATCAAAAAACTCGTAAAAGTCCTTTATTTCATCGCTTGGAGCTTCTTTTATTTCATGGAATTCTAGATTTGGTAGCACTTTGCCCACCACCACATCACGCTTTGTGTTTTTAAAAAGATGAAGTGCGCCCAAAACCACGCTATACTCATCAGTTATAATCACATTTGTAAAACGGCCAGTAAACTCAAAAATAAGCTTGCTTTTTAGCTCTTTATACGAGCCTTGTTGCGTGGTAGCAAGCTCTAATATTCTATTATTTGGCAGGGTTTTTGCGCTAGTGATTTTGGCATTTGTAAGGCGCTTTTTTGCTAGCACATCAAAAGGCGCTTTGTATTCTTTATTTGCGCCCTTTTTTGCGCTGTAAATGCTTGAATCACTTTTGCTCATATCAAAGCAAAGGACAAAAGGCTTAGAGTCGCTTTGAAATTCTATATTTACACAAAGGTCGCTACTACGCCAAATAGAGCTTATTTTATAGGCATTTTGCTCTAAAAAACTAGCAATTTGATTTAAAATAAAATATTTCATAGTCGCATTATATCAAAAATTTTCGCTATAATAACGCAAATTTAATCACAAGGATAAAAAATGGCACAAACAATCACAGAAAAAATATTTAGCGAGCATGTGGGCCGTGAAGTACGAGCAGGACAGATAATAGAGAGCGAAATCGATATGACAATCGGCAATGACATCACAACGCCGATTTCAATCCGTGCTTTTAAAGAAAGTGGCGCAAAGGCTCTTGCTAAGCCTGAAAACTTCGCAATTGTCATGGATCACTACATCCCGGCTAAAGACATAATGAGCGCAAATCAGGCAAAAATCAGCCGTGATTTTGCCGCCGAGCACGATCTAAAATACTTTTTTGATGAAAAAGACATGGGAATTGAGCACGCCCTAATCCCTGAAAAAGGCCTAGTAAGCCCAGGCGATGTGGTAATCGGCGCTGACTCGCACACCTGTACTCATGGTGCTTTGGGGCTATTTAGCACCGGCATGGGTAGCACGGATTTAGCATACGCAATGATTACTGGCAAAAACTGGTTTAAAGTCCCAGCTACTATAAAAGTAGATTTTAAAGGCAAGCCAGGCGAGCATATTTACGGCAAGGATCTCATCCTTGAAATCATCCGCCAAATAGGCGTGGATGGAGCTTTATATCAAGCGCTAGAATTTACTGGTGAGACGATGAGCTACATTGATATGGATGGGCGTTTTAGCCTTTGTAACATGGCAATAGAAGCTGGCGGCAAAAACGGAATAATCGCCGTTGATGAGATAACAAAAGAGTTTTTAAGTGACAAAAACTTAGCTCGCGAGCCACGCCTACATTACAGCGATGAGGGCGCAAACTACGCAAGAGTGCTAGAAATCGATGTTAGCAAGCTTGATCCGGTGATCGCTTATCCATTTTTGCCAAGCAATGGAAAAAGCGTAAGACAGGCTCAAAAAGATGATATAAAAATAGATCAAGCCTTCATCGGCAGCTGCACAAACGGCCGCTTGGGCGACCTGCGAATAGCAGCTAAAATCCTAAAAGGCAAACGAGTAGCCAAACACACAAGGCTAATCATCACCCCAGCCACTAGCAAAATCGCCCTACAAGCGCAAAAAGAAGGACTAATGGATATTTTCGCAGAGGCTGGCGCAGTGGTAAGCAACCCAACTTGCGGAGCGTGCCTTGGCGGATATATGGGAATTCTAGCTGCAAAAGAGCGCTGCATCTCAACCTCAAACCGTAACTTCGTAGGCCGCATGGGCGATCCTACAAGCGAAGTTTATCTAGCAAACTCAGCAGTGGTTGCAGCCAGCGCAATCGCCGGCAAAATCGTAGATCCTAGGGATTTGTAAGTATATTTGCTATACAACTTTTAGTGGTAGAGTTGAAGCTTTATTGTGGAATTCTAGAATTTATTGCGGAATTCTATAATTCCGCAATTTTAAAAATAAATAAATCCAAAATTCCTGCTTAGATTTACTGGAATTCTAGTTTTGTAGCTAAATTTAAGTTAGGAATTCTAGAATTTCTATTTTCTTAGGAATTCTAGAATTTTCTAAACTAGAA
>CAMENE010000038.1:0-6162 GCA_945928165.1 uncultured Campylobacter sp. | reverse complement strand
AAAAATGCTCTATTAACTTCATTTTGTCCTTTTAGAATTTTGGAATTTTAGAATTTTAGGTACATTCCAAATCCAGCACAGCGCAGATTACAGCCCCCAAAACGCACAAAAATCGCAAGCCTACCAGCATACGCCCCCTCGCCTTGAATGCTTAAAAAATGCTCTATTAACTTCATTTTGTCCTTTTAGAATTTTGGAATTCTAGAATTTCTTAGTTTTTTAAATTCTAAAATTCCCTAAAATTTTAGAATTCTAAGGAATTTTAGAATTCTAGGGAATTCTGCTTAATGGTAAAATTGGGTGTGAAATTCCACTTTTTTATCTTATCTTTGCTCATTTTTCAGCCTAAAGTAATGTGAAATAAATTTCATTCTATTTGTTAATTTTAATCCAGAATGAACTCTAAGAGCAGTCTTTAAATGAGTAAATTCGCTCTGGCAAGCTATTGTTTGTTTTTGGCAGATTCTCTACGCTCTCGTAAGTAAAAAGAAAGACTAAATTTCGCTTAAAAGTATAATATGCCAAACGCACTATGTGTATACCGCCATTTACCGTTCTCATCTATAGTTTTTTCATTTAAAAAATCTTTGTGCTTTTCTTGCCAGTTAGCTTTTTCATGACAGCTTACTCAAAATAGCGCCCCAAACACCATTGCACCGAAGTATTTGCCCCAGTATGCCGTATCAACTAGAAGTATGATTTCTTTTAGATTTTTTATGTGGCTTGGCGATTTTTATGGTAAATACGCGATTTCTTATTAAATGATGATTTTAAGGGGCTATAATAGCATTTTCATACCCACTTTTTTACCATTAAGCCGAAATTCTAGAATTCTAAGTAATTTTAGAATTCTAAAATTCTAAAGAAATTCTAGAATTCCTTAATCTTTTAGCAAAGAAATTATAGTCTTTGGTAGTAGTTTGTGTTCTAGTTTGTGGATTTTTTCTTCCCATTGCTTAAATGTGCGGTTTTTTCTAGCAAAGGTCTTTTGGGCGATGATTTTACCACCATCTAGCTCGCTGCTAACCCAGTGAACCGTGATGCCGCCGACTTGCATATCACTTTCAAAACTTTCTTTTATCGCATGCGCACCTTTAAAAAGTGGCAAAATGCTAGGATGTAAGTTTATAGCCTTTACATTATCGCAAAAGTTTGCCCCAAGCACACGCATAAAACCAGCTAAAACGACTAGATCGATATTTGCAGCTTTTATCGCTCTAACAAGCTCACTATCAAAATCATCTCTGCTAGCGTATTTGCTATGTTCTATTATCATAGTCTCAAAGCCAAGATTTTTAGCCCGTTCTATGCCGTAGGCGTCTTTTTTATTACAAATGAGCAAGGCTACTTCTATGCGGTTTTGGCCTGCTTTTTTGCCATGGACTTTGCGGATGATGGCCTCCATATTTGAGCCTGAGCCAGAAAATAAAATTGCGATTTTTTTTACAGACATTTTATTCCCTTTATCATATCTTTTGGAGTGTAGCTAAATGCGCTGCCATTATAATTTGCTGCGATTTTTGCTTGTGCTAGCGTGGCTGTTATACTAGCAAGCAAAGGATCATATCCTTGTGCTAAAAGTGCTAAAATCATACCGCTTAGCACATCGCCGCTGCCACCTTTTGCTAGTTTTGCGCTGCCAAGGCAGTTTATGTATAGTTTGCTAGCGTTTGCGATGATTGTATTTGCGCCTTTTAGCACTAAGGTTGCTGGGAATTTTTGGCTAAAAGCACGAGCTAGGGCAAATCTATCTTGCACTACTTCGTTTGCGCTAAACTCACCAAAGCCAGCAAAAGCTAGCAAGCTAGCAAATTCCTTTGGATGAGGCGTTAGCACAGCACCTGCTTTTGCACAAAAGCTAAGCACGCTGGGATGATAAAACATATCAGCATCCACCACGCAAGGCAAAGCCAAAATCTCATCTATATCATATAATTCGCCCCCTAGCCCCATGCCGATAGCCACAGCACTAGCACCGCTAAAATTCCGTTTTTGCATAATCTCAGGCTCAAGGTCTTTTAGCTTTTTTTTGGCTACTATACTTACTCTGCCAGCGCCCATGTTTAAAGCTGAGAGAGCACAGAGCTTAGCAGCCCCACTCATATCGCCACAAGCCACAAAAGCATGTCCAAAGTCGCCTTTATTTACATTTTGTGTATTGCGACTTGGCAAGCGCATATCACTCATCTCAAGTAAAAAATCGCTAGAAAAACCGCTAGTATAAAGTCCTTCACAAAGCCCTAAATCAGCGCAGATTAACTCACCTACATAGTCCTTAGCAAGGTCGTTAAAAAGCCCTAGCTTAGCCGCTCCCATCGTGATAGTAGTGTTCGCACGAAATGCAAGTGGAGAGGGAGTGCCTGATATATCAAGCCCACTTGGCATATCCACACTCAGAGCTAGCACGAGAGGATTTGCTGATATTGCTTCGTTTAAAGAGGCGATGAGAGTTGTGATTTTTGGGTTTAGCTTACCTTTAAATCCTGCGCCAAAAATACCATCAAGCACGCAAACTAAACCCTTTAAAGCCTCGCTTATATAGCTTGCTATATTCTCATCAATCTCACCAGCTTTTATGAGCTTTACTCCTGCGTTTTGTGCTATTTTTAGCTGAGTTGTGGCGTTTTTGTTTAGCTTATCGCTTACTAGCACAGCCACGCACTCATACTCTCCACTTAATCTACGAAGAGCAGCTAGTGCGTCTGCGCCGTTATTTCCCCCACCACAAAAGCCAAGCACCAAAGCCCCTTTGTAGCGTTCTTTTACCACCTTTGCTACAGCTGCGCTTGCGTTTTCTTGAAGTACTAGCTCGCTAAGTCCTAGGCTAACTGCTCTTTTATCAAGCTCCTCTGTGCTTGTAAAGATTTTCTTCATATTGCCCCCTTTTATGCTCTAAATCTATATCCAAGTGCTTCTAAGGCATGTTCTTTTGCTATGATTTCATTTTGGGCAATATCAGCGATAGTTCGTGCTACTTTTAGGGTTTTGTTTATCGCTCTTTGGCTTAGATTATAGCTGCTTGCAGCTCTTTGTATCACATCAAGAGCCGCTTTATCACAAAGACAATATTTTGCTATATCAGCTTCATCTAGCTTGCCGTTTAGCTCGCTTTGCCCACGGCTTATTTGTGCCCTAAACCCACGCATAACAAGCTCGCTCATCGCTCCGCTATCAAGCCCGACATTAGTTTTATCAATCTGCGAACTCATTAGCACATATAGATCAATTCTATCCATTAAAGCCCCTGAAATGCTAGCTTTATAGCGTTTTATATCTTTTGGGGTACAAGTACATACTAGCTCGGTATTTAGCGCATTGCCACAAGGGCAAGGATTCATCGCTCCAACAAACAAAAACTTCGTATCATAGCTGATTTTTGAGTTTACTCTTGAGATATTTATGCGATTATCTTGTAGTGGTTCTCGCAAGCTCTCTAAAATGTTAGACCCAAAATGCGGTAGCTCGTCAAAAAAGAGTATTCCACCATTTGCTAGGGCTACTTCGCCGATTTTTGCCACTGAGCTGCCGCCGCCAAAAATGCTTGAGCGTGTGCTAGTGTGATGAGGCGAGCGAAATGGTCTAAGCGCGCTAAAATCAGCCTCAGTAGCATTTAAACTCTCATAGGCGCAGGCTTTTAGCACCTCTTCTTTGCTCTGTGGTGGCAGGATATAGCGCAGCCTTTTTGCGCTCATGCTCTTTCCACAGCCTGGCGAGCCCTCAAAGATGATATTGTGAAATCCAGCTGCAGAGATAACACATGCTCTTTTTGCTCTATCTTGTCCGTAGATATCTTTAAAATCCATTGGAAATTCTAGATTTGGCACAAAGATTTTATCGCCGATTTTTATGGTGTTTTTAAAAAGTGGATGAGAGGCCTGCACTTTTTTAGAGCTTGCAAACTCATCATTTGTGAAAAAATAAAATGCCTCTTCAAGGCTAGAAATCGCATAAACTTCAAAGTTTGGTATCATAGCTGCTTTTAAGGCTATGTCTTTTGGTAAAAGAATTTTTGCGCTACTAACTTGCGTGCTTAAAAATAGCAAGATTGAAAAAAGCTCTGCGCTTGATTTTACCGCTCCGTCTAATCCTAGCTCGCCAAATACAAAAAAATCCTCGTTAAAATAACGCTTTTGTAGCATTATAAGCAAGGCAATGCCAAGGTCAAAATGCGAGCCGTCTTTTCTTACTCCACTTGGGCTAAGGTTTATGTTTATGCGAAGTGGGGGGAGTTTGGCTTCTTCAAGGCTATTTGAGAGTAAATTTAGGGCTGATTTTACCCTGGTCGAGCTTTCTTTTATGCTAGCACCTGCTAAGCCAACGATATCAATAGCTGGCAAAGCACGGCTTAAAGACGCTTCAATGCTTATTATATGGAGTGTGTCGCTCAGGCTTGCGGTTTTGAGCGATTTCATTATAGGGCTGCCTTGCCTTTTTTAAGGGCTTCTTTAAACTCTTTATCAAACTTTTTGCGCTTTGTGTAGCCGATTTTTTCTATAAACAAATGCCCATCAAGATGGTCGTATTCGTGCTGTATACACACAGCTTTTAGCCCATCTGCTTTTAAGCTCTGCTTTTTGCCGTATCTATCAAAAAATTCTAGTTCTACAAACTCGGCTCTTTTAACCTCTTCATAATACCCTGGCACACTAAGACAGCCTTCTTTATAAGTCTGCTCGCCAGTTTTACTTATAAATCTTGGATTTATGATTTCTATTAAATCTTCTTTTAGCTGAATTATTTTTGGATTGCCGTCTTCATCAAGCTCGTCAAGCTCTCTTGGGATGAGCACCAAAAAAACTCGCTTTAACTCGTCTATTTGAACTGCTGAAATACCTATACCATTGCTAGCAATCATAGTATCATACATATCATCAAGCAAGGCTCCAAGCTCGTCATCAAAGCTTTCTACCGCTAGGCTCTTTTTAAAAAGATTTGGATTTGGGTAAGTAATTATCTTGCGGATCATTATTTGTTCTCTACTATTTCGTAGTTTTTACCACTTGCTCTTTCAAGTCCATCAAGAGCGTTTGAGATAATCTCTTCTGCGCTTAATTTAGCATTTAGCGGGGTTAGAACCATTTGTAAATCAAGCTTTAGCTCACTTTCGCTTATAAAAAACTTCGCTTGGCCAATTAGCTTGCGGATACGATCACAAGCTAGCTTTGCGCCTTCTATATCAGTGTGTTGCATAAGCACGCAAAAACAACCATTATCATAGTGAGCCACCACATCTGAGCGGCGAGAGATGTTAAATAGCGTTTGAGCGATATTGCGCAAGATTCCACGCTTGTCGTTCATAGAATCAATCTTAGCTAGCACTTTTGGATCTACTTTGACAAACATTAAGGTCTCGCTATATCCATATTTTTTCACATAAGCTAAGTTTGAGCGTAGAACTTCTATAAAATAGACTTTGTTAAATACAGCGTATTGTGGATCATATACACTTTGAGCGCTAATGTTTTTAAAGACCTTGCCAACCTCATCGTAGTTTGCTTTTATAGCATTTATGTGGCGGCTCATGAGAGTATCAAGTTTTTTAAGATCATCACTAAATGCCTTTATACAATCTTGAATTTCAAAGGCGTTTGAGTTGCGCTTACTCTCATCTAGGCGTTTTTTTACTATGCCTTCCATGATAATAAGATTTTTATACACTAGGCTGATTACTTGAAGTATGTTTTTGATCTGCACAAAGCCGTGGCGAATCTCAGTTTCCATTTGTATGCGAGTATGTGCGCTTGTTTTTTTAAGATCATTGCTGCTAAGACTAGTAATAAAGCTTTTTAGCTCACTATCTTCGCCCTCAAGTAGCTTGGCAAAATACACCTCAAAATTATCAGGCGTAGCAAAGACTTGATCGCTTAGCATATGACTTAGCACATTTGTTGAGAATTTATTTAAAGCATTTAGCAAAGAAGCATCTATTTTTGGATTGTCTTCGGTTTGTGCTGGTTTTGGTTTTACGGGCGCTATTTGCTCGTCTGCTGCAGCTATTGCGGTCTCAAGCGATTTTTTGTCACTTTGTAGAACAATTGTTCCGGGCTTTTTTGCATCTGCCATAAGCGTCCTTTATTTTTTGATTTTATTGCTAGAAATTCTAGAATTCTAGAATTTCTAATCTAGAATTCTAGAATTTCTAAGTTTAAAATCTAGAATTTC
>CAMENE010000037.1:0-6928 GCA_945928165.1 uncultured Campylobacter sp. | reverse complement strand
GCAGCTACGCTCTAAGCCAAGCAAATACCGTCCAGCAAAATGTCATGCGCCTACTGCAGTAACATTTCTGCCAAAATGTCATGCGCCTACTCCAGTAGTCTAGTGACATTTTTGTGAAAATATTATGCGCTTGCTTCAATAGTAAGCTAGAAGTAGCATAGAAATTTTAAGGCTAGGAATTCTAGAATTCCTAGCCTTTTTTATTTACCTTAGAAATTCTAGAATTCCTAAGCTAAAAACACCCCCGCACCCAACCAGGGGATGACGAAAATTCTAAAATTCCCTAGCAAGTTTTAAGGCCTTTTTAAAATCATCTTTGTAATTTATATTTAAAAAATCATGCTCAAACTCTACGCTAGTAGAGTGGCAAAGATTTAGAAGTTTGTGTATGGCTAGCTCGCCTGCTGCTATTTGCTCTCTTGCCTTAGTCGCTATGCCAGGGCGAAAAAATCCGCACAAAAAATGCTCTTTTTGCTTGTCTTTTGCGTAGCAAATATCAAAGTCCTTTAAACTCTTAAAAAGCGCAAAAATCTCAGCCTCAGTAATAAATGGCATATCAGCTGGCATTATAAAAACTGGCTTAGAAAAATTTTTATCAAGGCAAAAATTTTTATCAAGGCAAGCAAGAACAAAAATCGGCGCAAACTCGCTAAAATCATCAATGAGAAGTGGCAAGGGCGCAGAGAACTTCGCAGCCTTAGCGCAGACTTTCACAGAGCCAAAAACACGGCTCAAACGCTGATATAAAAAATGCGTAAGACTAGCAAAATCCCCAAAAGGCTCGGTGGTTTTATCACTGCCAAAGCGGCTGCTTTTACCACCGGCTAAAATAAGAGCATTATAGTTTTTTAAATTCATATTTGGCATTTGGCGCAAAAAATAGCCCTGTTGTGCCTTTTAGCGTGCTATCAAGCTCAAAAGTAGCTTCAATGCCATCTATCAGAGCCTTTGCGCCGTTTTTTAGCTTTGAAGCCATAGCAAACATCGCTGAGCCTTTTAGTGCTACTTGTTCTGCTGGCAGGCAAAACACGCTAGCACCGTTAAAATCAGCTCCCTCTTCTAGCTCGCTCATTTTAAGAGGGGCGTTTAGCTCATAAGGCTTGCCATTTATACCGACCACGGAAAAGTCAAATTTTTTGCTAAGGGCGTCCAGCATAAAAGCGATATTTGCGCTGTTTGCACCGCTAAAGTTTTCAGGTGCTACTATGATGCCATCACAAGAGCTAAAAAACTCGCAAAGCGTCTGTATTTCTTCTTCGCTAGCATTGCTCTCGCCGCTTAGATAGCCCTGATCTATCTCAGGGAATTCTATCTCAGGGAATTCTATCTCAGGGAATTCTAAAACTCTAGCGCAAACCAAGGCTAAAACAAAGCCCAAAGTATCTATCTCATACTTTAAAAAATGATGATTTTTAATAGCACTAAAAAGCAGCTCATCATCTAGTGGAGATACCACAAAAACCTCATCGTCCTTGTGCCTAGCTATAAATTTGCTTGTTTGTGCGCTAAGTAGCGTAGCAAAAGATAGTATTTTCATTTTTCTGCCTTATCGCTGAGTAAAATTGCTATAAACTTAAAGTTTTTGCTCTCATCTAGGGCTAGTTTTATACTCATTGTCAGTGGGACTGCCAAAAACATACCGCCCACGCCTAGCAAAAAGCCCCAAAAAATCAGGCTTAGCACCACAGCAAGTGCTGATATACCAAGCCCACTGCCAAGAAACTTTGGTTCTATAAAATTGCCTATTGCTAGGTTTATTACTAGATAATACACGCTTAGCCACAGCGCAGATATAGGCTCTCCTGTAAGCAGTGCTAGCAAGATTGCAGGCACAGCCGCAATAGTGCTACCAACTGTCGGTATATAGTTAAAAGCAAAGGCTATTAAAGCAAGTAGCAGAGCATAAGGAACAGAAAAATAATAAAGCGCAGGCAGTAAGATAACAGCAGTGCCTATTGATGAGATTGTTTTTATTAGCACATAGCGTTTTAGCTTTGAGGCGAAGTTCTCCATCACAGCGCTAGTTCTGCTGCCAAGTAGCTCGATTTTTTGTGAGAAAATCGGTGCCTCAAAGGTCATAAACACAACCAAAAGTAGCACCAAAAAGCTCTTTGTTAGCACCTCGCTAGTACCTTTTGCCACAGCACCTGCTGAGTTAAAAATGCGCTCCAAATTGTCCTTTAAAAGCCCAGCAGTCTCAAAAGAAATCCCACGAGCATCCAGCCACGCAACACTAGCGTTTATCACAGCATTTAGCTTTTGCTGATAAAGTGGCAAGTCGCGAGCTAGACTGCTGCCAGCATCAGCTATAATAGCACCAAAAAGATAAAAAATATAGCCAAAAATCCCCATGACAACCACAAGCGCAATACCCCTAGGCACTCTGCGTTTCATAAGAAGGCTCATAAGCGGCGAGACCGCAACAGTGATGAAAATAGCTAGCAAAAACGGCACAACAATAGAACTAGCAAGGCTGATGCCAGCACAAGCTACAACAAAAGCCGCAAAGGTAATAATTTCTTTCATAGGGCTATTTTAGCAGATTTTTTTTAATTTATAAGCAAAATTGGCACTAAATTTGCTTATAAATTATGCTTATAAATTAGCAAAATAATCAAAGGATAACAGATGAGTAACGAAGAGTTTTCGCAAATAATAGAAACTCTGTTTAAAAAAGATAAAAAGCTTTTATCAACATTTGAGAAAAATCTTTTGGGCGTGGCTTACTACCTAGCACCACTTGCTAAAAAGCTAATAGAGCTTGATGGCAACAAAAGCTTTAATGTCTATGCTGGTTCTAACCCACTAGATATAAATATAATAGCCGCTGATGGCTCACGCTATATGTATGAAAATCCAGTTAGCGATGTAGAAAAACAACTTCTTAGCTTTGAAGAAGCTTATTCTCTCTATGGCTCGCTTTTTATTTATGGGCTTGGAAATGGCGTACTTTTAAAAGGAATTCTAGAAAATAAAACTCATAAAACTATAATTGTTTTTGAGCCAGAAATTGAGATTATTTATATAGTTTTTCATCTTTTTGATTTTAGCAAAGAGCTTTTTGCTTCTCGTTTGGTGGTGGCTCAAAGTGAGTTATTTGCTCTGGCTCATTACTATACTATATCGCAGATGAAAGATGTGCTAAACCACGCTAGAGTATATAATCTATATATAAATAGCCCTTTTTATGATGCTCACCACGCCGATATGAGCAAAATAAACGAAAATATAACAAACGCCTTTATGCGCTGCTTACAAGCAATAGGCAACGATAGCACAGATGCGCTAATAGGCATAAACCACACAACAGCTCATATCCCAGATATGATAGAGAGCATACCACTAAAAAATATAATAAATCAAAGAACTAAAAAAACCAAAACCGCCATTATAGTCTCAACTGGCCCTAGTCTAAATAAGCAATTAGAGCTTTTAAAACAAGTCCAAAAGCACGCTACCATAATAAGCGTAGATTCTAGCTATCCTATACTAAAAGCTCATGGCATAAAGCCTGATTATGTAACATCAATTGAAAGAGAGCAGTGTACAAGTGAGTTTTTTAACTCAGCGCCTAGCGAGTTTGATAAAGATATTATTTTTCTAACAGCTACTCTAACTCATCCTAACACGCTAAAATATCTAAAAGGCAGAAATGCTGCTTATATCCTTAGGCCTTTACCTTATGAAACTGGCTTTGAGGATGATGACTTTGGCTACATGGCCTATGGGCAATCAGCTGCGCATTTATCTTTTGATATAGCCCTAGCCTTAGAGCATGAAAGAATTATATTTATAGGTCAAGACCTAGCTTATGGTGATGGCAGAAGCACGCACGCCACAGGTCATATCCTATCTGGCGATTATGATAAAAGTCAAGAATCAAAATACACCATAGCTTATGGCGGAGATGGCTTGGCTGAGACTATGGAGGTGTGGAATCTTTTTAGAGAGTTTTTTGAATATATTATAGCTATAGCGCAAAGTAAAAACCAAAACCTACTTATCTACAACTGCACCCAGGGTGGAGCTAGGATAGCAGGGACTATAGAAAAGCCCTTTAAAGCTGTGCTAGAAGATGATAAAATTTTTGATGAGATAAAGCCTAGCATGCCACTACCAACTAAGCTAAATGAAGCCCAGCAAAAAGCCAAGCTAAAAAGATACAAAAAGCATATACAAAAAATCATGGCTTTTGGCAAAGACTTACAAGATAAATGCGAAAAGCTATTTTTAGAACTAGCAAAACAAGTTGAGCTAGCAAAAAAACTAAAAGAACAAGGTAAAGATGAGCAAATAGACTTTGAGAGCCTACAAAAAATCTCAGCCAAACTAGACAAGCTAAAAGAGCTTTTTGAAAATAAGCTATTTAAGGATACTTATTATACTATTACTTATAGTTTTATCCACAATCAAGAACTAGAACTTACTGCTATAAAAGTCCGCCCAAGCAAGAGTGATGAAGAAAAAAAGCAAAAGCTCTTAGAGTGGGTGAGCGTCCATGGACACTGGCTATTTAGCATAGCTGGCATGATATCTGTAATGAGAGAAAATCTAGAAAAATCAGCCCTTTGGCTAAAATAGGAATTCTAGAATTCCTAAAAATACTCAAATTCTAGCGGGGTTTTAGGGGCGGCAGGGGTTTAGGGCGTAGCCCTTATATCTTTGCGAGCTAGGCTAGAATTACCCTGCCTAAAAGCGAGCAAAATCTAAAATTCCCAAGCCTTTGGCACAAAAATTGCTTATATCCCCAAAAATCCAACCAAAAAAGGATAAAAAAAATGACAAACGAAGAATTCTCACGCCAAATAGAAGCAATGGCAAAAAAAGATGCAAACAAGCTAGCAATTTTTGAAAAAAACTTGCTAGCAGTAGCCATTTACTCAGCCCCACTAGCCAAAAAGCTACTTGAAATTAACACAAACAAACGCTTTAATCTCTACACAGGCAAAGACCCCATAGATATAAATATAATAGCCGCTGATGGCTCAGCCTACATGTATGAAAATCCAGTTAGCGATGTAGAAAAACAACTTGTTAGCTTTGAAAAAGAGTATTCACGCTACAAAGCTCTTTTTATCTACGGACTTGGAAATGGCGTGCTTTTAAAAGGAATTCTAGGCAACCAAGCCCATAAAACTATTGTTGTTTTTGAGCCAGAAATTGAGATTATTTATATAGTTTTACATTTGATTGATTTTAGTGCTGAGATGTTACACTCTCGCTTAGTTATTTTTCAAACAGATGTAATGGAGTTTACGCACTACTATAGCATAGTCGCGCTAAAAGATGTGCTAAGCAGTGCTAGGCTTTATAGTCTTTTTGTCACTTCGCCTTTTTATGATAGCTACACTAGCGACATGAGCCTAATCAACCAGAATATGACAAAAGCTTTCATGCAGCACCTAAGAACAGCTGGCAACGACGGCACAGACTCGATGATAGGCGTAAATCACACTACAAAACATATCCCAGATATGCTAGAAGGAATTCCACTAAGCCGTATCAAAAAACAAAGAGGTAAAAAAACCAAAACCGCCATCATAGTCTCAACTGGACCTAGTCTAGATAAACAACTTCCTTTGCTCAAAATTGCACAAGCCCACGCCACTATAATCAGCGTAGATGCTAGCTATCCTATATTAAAAAAACACGGCATAAAGCCTGATTATGCTACCACCATGGAGCGATGCCCTGAAACTTCTGAGTTTTTTAACTCCCCTGTTAGTGCTTTTGATGATGAGATTATATTTTGCGCTACAACTCTTACGCACCCAAATACAGTAAAGTATCTAAAAGGCAGAAACTCTAGCTATATTTTTCGTCCATTAGCTTATGAATTTGGTTTTAGTGATACAGACTTTGGCTATCTTTGTGGTGGGCCATCGGCTGCGCATTTTGCTTTTGATTTAGCAGTATATTTAGAACACGAAAAAATCATCTTTATAGGACAAGACCTGGCTTATGGTGATGGCAGAAGCACGCACGCCACAGGTCACACAGCAACAGCAGCTGCCAATCTAGACAAGCTAGCAGATACTGAATACGCCCCAGCTTATGGTGGTGATGGCATGGTAGAGACCATGGTTACTTGGAATCTTTTTAGGCAGTATTTTGAAGCAGATATCGTTAAAATAAAAAAATCATATGAAAACCTGCGTATCTACAACTGTACGGGAGGCGGTGCTAGAATAGCAGGGACTATAGAAATACCTTTTAAAGAAATCTTAGAAAAAGAAGTTTTAACTGAGATAAAACCGCATTTTTCTTTGCCAAAAAAGTTAAATGATAGACAAAAAGAAGCAAAATATAAAAAATATTCAAAGCATGTAAAATCTGCTCTAAAATACGGAGAAAAATTACAAAAAAAATGTGAAAAGCTCTTTTTAAAACTAGCTAAGCAAATAGAACTAGCTAAAAAACTAAAAGCCCAAAACAAACAAGACAAAATCAACTACGAAAAGCTAAGAGAGCTGGCCTTGGAAATTGATGATTTTAAACTTGGTTTAGATAATAAGATATTTAAAAGCTCGCATTATGCTGTGCTAAATAGCTATATAGTAAATCAAGAACTAGAATTAACCGCTATCCTAGCTCGCCCTAGCAATACTGACGAAGAGAAAAAAGAAAAGCTCTTTCTTTGGGTTAGTGTCCATGGCACTTGGCTATTTAACATAGCAGGCGGCATCTCAGTAATGAGAGAAAATATAGAAAAGAGCTCACAGCAGTGGCTAAGGTGAGTTTTTTCTTAGTCTCATCCCCCAGCTTGACTGGGGGATCTCAAACCTTGTGTCATCCCAACTTGCGTTTTTTGTCATCCCCCGACTTGATCGGGGGATCTCACAAAATCACAGTCATTGCGAGGGAAAATTCTAGATTCTAGCGGGGTTTTAGGGGCGGCAGCCCCTAAGGGTTTAGGGCGTAGCCCTTA
>CAMENE010000036.1:0-7568 GCA_945928165.1 uncultured Campylobacter sp. | reverse complement strand
GGCTAATTTATTAAAAAAGTGGCACACTTTTTTAATAAATTAGCTATCCTGCCTTATAGTTTTTCTGTCTATGAGCTATGAAAAATAGCCCACTTCCAAAGCACTAAAAATCTGTGCCAGCCAGCCTTGCTAAAAACACTAGAATTCCAAAGATAATTTCACATAAAATCGCAAGAATTTCAAAGAGATTTTTAGATAAAGTTTTTAAGATTTTTTGGCAAAAATACCAAAAAAATCTTTAAAAGTTTTCTCTCAAAAATTCTAAAATTCTAAAAAAATTTTTATCAAAAAATCTTTCAAATTTTCAAAAAAATCTCAAATAATTTTTTTATAACTTTTTTGAGCTTTTCCCAAAAATCACCATTAAGTTTTTTACCATTAAAAGAGAAAAATCTCTCTTTTTTATCTAACAAAATCTGCTAGTGTTTTTTAAAATTTCTAAGTCAATATCACCTAGCTTATCAGCCCACCATTGAAGTAATTTTGCCCTAGACTTTTTATACTCTGCGTGGTTATAAGCACTCGCTACTGCGTTTTGCGTTTCATGAGCCAAACAAGCTTGAACTATATCATTTCCAAATCCGTGTTCCTCTCTTAATTCGTTTGCAATTGTTGCAAAAGTTCCACGAAGTCCGTGTAAGCTAATTTTGTATTGATAGCCAACATATTTAATCATATTTAAAAGTCCAGTTGGACTTATTGATGTTTTTCTAAAATTTTTAAAACAATAGCCCTCTGCGTTTGAGTTTTTCTTATGCTCTTTTAACGCTTTTAGTATTTGTTTGCTTAAAACTACTTCGTGAGGTTTTTTCATTTTCATACGATGAGCTGGAATTTTCCAAATTCCTTTATCTAAATCAAGTTCATCCCAAGTAGCAAGTCTTGCCTCGCAAGGTCTAACTGCTGTGTATAATAAAAACATAAAAAGAAGTTTTACATTATAGCTACTTCCGCAATTTTCTATTGTCTTTTTTAACCCTAAAATATCTGCTAGTTCACTAAAATGGGCGTGGTGTTTAGTGCTTCTTTTAGTAAAAAAGTATTTTGCCTCAATATCTCTTGCCACATTATGCTCGCAGTATTCCTTTTGGACTGCCCAGCCAAAAAACACCGATAAAATAGACCTAGCACTCTGAAATTCCCCAGCATAATTATTTACTATCAAATATTCCAAAGCACTTAAAACTTCTTTGCGCTTTATTTGAGCTAATGGTAGCTTATCTAGTTTTGAGAAAAATTTTTCTTTATATGATGCTATTTTCTTTCTCATACTGATTGATAGCCCCTGCTCTTTTATTGCTCGATATTCCTCAAAAGCTTTTTCAAATGTAATTTCACGATCTATTATGTCATTTGGCATAACAAGCTTTTGTTCCATTGCTTGTTCTGCTAGTTTTCTAGCTTGTTCTAGTGTAATCTCGCTAGTTAGTCCAAGAGTTTGCTTTGCACGCTTATTGCCTTTTTTGTATATCAAAATGTAGCTTTTTGTGCCGTTTGGATACACTCTAAGGTATAAACCTCCACCATCACTAAGATGATATTCTTTATCCTTAGGTTTTGCGTTCTTAATTTTGAGTGCTGTAAGCTTATATATTTGTGCCATATTCCACCTTTCATATAGTTTATTTACTGAATATTACGCTATTTGCTTGACTTTTATCTTACTTGAAAAAGCCACAAAATGCGGTAACAAATGCGGTAACAATTCTGCTAGTATAGCAGAAAAAATTGCGATAAATTCTAAAAAGCATTTTTTAAGCAAAAAAGCCTTTAAATGATGAATTATAAATAGTTTGCGTGTATTTTGTAAAAAGGTATAAAAAGGTATAAAATTTTTATCTGTGTTTTGGTGCATAGCAACAACAAAATAATGGTGTGGATACAATTCTTTTATTGTTTGTTCAGCCGCTTTTTTGATTTTATCCACTGGTGTTTTCATCACACCTTTCATGAAAAAAACGATATGTAATGCCTCACGCTTTGGCTTTTTATCAAGTTTTTCCAACTCTTTTTCGCTAAGAATTTCATAAAAATCATTAAAACTATTTGCTAAATCTTTTAGGCTTTGTTTGCCTTGAAAAATCTCATTTTCTTTAGAAAAGACTTCTAGTTCACCATTTCGTGAGATATATCTCAAATGGGCTTTTAGATTTCCAAAATCTTTTGAAGCACCAGTTATTTTTATGACAACTTCACTATTTAGTATATGCTTAACGCTAGTTTTTTGCTTATTTTTGGATATTTGACTTTTTAATTTGTATCCAGTTGATGAGCTCTGGTGTCTTTGAAAATCTACCCAAACTTTTTTAGCCCTAAATTCATCATCAAAAAATCTTTTAGGCATTAAATTCCTTTTATTTTAAAATAAAAAATAAAGTGAATTCGCCCATAAAATGAAGTCTTGGCTATGTTTTACGGATGGACAAATGATAAAAATGATATTGTAGCTAAGAAAAAGTAATTATTTATTTTTATGTATAAAATGAATACTGTTAATGAATAAGGCACTTTGGTTTATAAATGCAAAAGTAATGGTTTTTTTAGAATTTTAAGCAGTTATTTTGAGATTTTTTTATAGAATTATATCTAGCAATAAAGCAAAAATCACGGAGCAGGCTGATATGATTATGGATAGTGAGAAATACATAGACTTATACTCACAATCTCGGTTAAATGGCTATTCTAGCATTAACGAGCACGAACAAAATTTTCAAATGTTAGATAAAATAGCCTCAAAGCTAGGTAGAATTGAAATAATAATTAGAAATAGAATTGATAGAAAAATGAGCCATAGCAATAAAGACTGGTTATTTCATCTGCCAGAACATATCCATCTAGATGCTAGCGATGAGACACAAGACCACGACACTTTAGTATCTAGGCAGACTTTTGGGTTTTGGCTACAAGTGGCTAGGCATTACAAAATAGAAGAATACGCTTTTGACAAGAGCTTTTTAAATAGCTATCTTTTTAAAAAATATTATATAAAAAATACAAACAGAGTTAATAGGTCGCATCTTTATGACTGGCAAATTGCTTCGCTAATTTTACAGCTTATAAAAAATATAAGAAACCGCGCTTTTCATAATGAAAATCTATTGAAAATACAGCAAAATGGTCTGCCAAGGCTAAGCGCAAAAGTTGTTTTTGAAAATAATGATTTTGCTATTAAAAGAATAAGCCCAAATAAACTAGCTGAATTTTTAGATGATATTTTAAAGGGTTTTGGTATCAAAATGTAAGAGTGGGGAGACATCCCCCCATAAATTGGGTGTATTATAGCGTAATTCTAGATCAAAAGCAATAGTTTTTGCTAAAAAAGTTTTAAAAATATAAAGGAATCAAAATATGACAACTAGGACAATTTTGTAGAGTTAAAATTCATTTTGAAAATTTAAAAAGAAAGATTGAGGGGAAAATAAGATGGAATTTAAAGAATTGCTAACAAAATTTAGAGCTGAAAACAAAAACGAAAGAATTAAAGGCACAAAATTTGAGCTATTTTGCGTAAAATTTTTAAGAGAATACGAGCTTTACAAAAAAGAGTTTGAAAAAGTTGATATGTGGGATGAGTGGGGCTTTGGAGAAAGCGATAGTGGCATTGATGTAGTCGCAAAAACCTAATAATGGCGAATATGTGGCCATTCAATGTAAATGCTATGGTGAAAATGCTAAACTAGACTTAAAACAACTTTCTACTTTCTTTATCACAAAAGATAGAACTTTTAATTTGCAAGGCACTCCTATAAAATTTACTCAATATATGCTAATGGATACTGCTGATGACATTACAGCAAAAGTTTCTAATTTCATAGAAGATACCAATATCCCTTTTACAAGACTTGATTATAATTCAATAGCGGAAGCAAACATTAACTGGGCTATTTTTGATGAAAAGGGCGAAATAGAGTTTTACGATAAAAAGCAGTTAAGAAATCATCAAAAAGAGGCAATAGAAGCCATAAAAAAGAGTTTGAAATAAACGATAGGGCAAAACTAATTATGGCTTGCGGCACAGGTAAAAGCCTAACTGGCATAAGATTATTTGATGATGTGCTTGATAATGGTCAAGTGGCAGTATTTTTTGCGCCAAGCATTGCTCTTGTGGCGCAAACCCTAAAAGAGAGTTTTGAGCAAAGCGAGAAATCTTTTAGAGCATTTGTGGTATGTAGTGATAAAAAAGTAGGCGCACAAAGTAGCGATGATGAAGATATGAAAGACTATGAGCTTCCTATACCACCGACTACAAACGCTAATGATCTTGCAAAGTATATTAGACAAGTTTTAGAGAAGAACGAGCGTGTCATAATTTTTAGCACTTATCAAAGCATAGATGTAATAATAAAGGCTCAAAAGTTATTAAATAAAGAGTTTAGCTTAGTGATTTGCGATGAGGCTCACAGAACAGCTGGTGTAAAAATCACAAAAAATGGAGCTACCAGCGAAAGTGCATTTCATAAAGTCCATAACGATGATAATATAAAAGCCACTAAAAGACTTTATATGAGTGCTACACCCAAGATTTTTAGCGATAATGCAAAAGGCAAAGCAAAAGATGACAGCGAAGTAGAACTTTATTCTATGGATAACAAAGATATTTTTGGTGAAACAGCCTATGAATTAAAGTTTGACAAGGCTCTTGCTTTGGGGCTTTTAACTGAATATAAAGTGCTTATTACCATCATCAATCAAGAATAAGTGGCAGAGGTTACAAATAACCTATCAAAAGCCAAAAAAGATGGTTATGTAAATCTTAATATTGATGGGAAAGAAACTCCAGTTGATATTGAACTCATAGGTAAAATTCTAGCTACTTATAAGAGCCTATTAAAAAATGATGTCTATACTATTGATACTACTGGCAACAAAGAAGCACTAGAAGAAGATGCTTCAAAAATAATGAAAAGAGCTATTGTTTTTAACAACAGCATAGCTATATCTAAAACTAGACAAAGCGTGTTTGAGCCAGCAATAAATCTCTATAATCACATAGTTCAAAAAGACAATCAAATAGTCCATATAGACCACATAGATGGCACAATGAACCAAAGCATTAAAAATAATAAGCTATCGTGGCTAAAAGAAAATAACGATGAAATAAGAATTCTGAGCAATGCCAAGTGCATAACAGAGGGTGTGGATGTTCCAGCACTTGATACTGTAATTTTCTTTGATGCTAGGGATAGCATGGTTGATATTGTCCAAGCAGTAGGTCGTGTAATGCGTAAGGCGCAAAATAAAAAATATGGATATATAATACTTCTTATTATGCTTGACAATAAAAGCGAGAAAGATTTTGACCAAATACTAAGCAGCAAGGATTTTAAAGGTGTTTGGAAAATTCTAAAAGCTATTAGAAGCCACGATGAATCGCTAGTTAGTGAAGTGGAATTCACTAAAAAAATAAAAGTTGATGTAGTTGGTGGCAAAAAGGGTGGCAGCAAAACAGAAGCACCTACTGGCACCAGAACTGGCGGAGAAACAATTACAGACCCAGTATATCCAACAGATAATGAGCCTAGTGGCGAGAAAAAGACTGCCTACACACCAGAAGACCTATTTGCTGGGCAGCAATTAGAAGAGTTCGCAAAGAAAATATATGCCATTATCCCTAATAAGCTAGGGGATAGAGAGTATTGGGGCAGTTTTGCTAAGAATATTGCTAAGATTGTGCCAATTTTAGAGCTTCGTATAAAAGAGCTATTAAAGAGCGATGAAAAAGTCAAAAAAGAAATTGAAAAATTCTTAAAAGCCCTAAGGGATAATATAAATTCTAGTATCACAGACCAAGATGCCATCACTATGCTAATTCAGCATATCATCACTAGACCAATATTTGAAGCAATATTCCCTGATGGAGAGTTTAAGCTCAAAAATGCTGTATCAAAATCAATGGAAAGAGTTTATGATAAACTAGAACAGCACTCACTAAGTGATGAAACCAAAAGCCTTTCATCGCTTTATAAAAGCATAGGCGATAACGCCAACTACGCTAAAAGCGATAAAGAAAAACAAGAGATTATTAAAAATCTCTATGACAATTTCTTTAATAATGCCTTCAAAAAAGAAAGCGAAAAGCTAGGCATTGTCTATACTCCTATTGAAGTTGTAGATTTTATAATTCACTCTGTAAATTACGCCCTTAAAAAGCATTTTGGCAAAGAGCTAAAAGACAAAAAAGTAAATATCCTAGATGGATTTACTGGCACAGGCACTTTCATTGTTCGCTTAATTCAGTCTGGCTTATTAGATGAGAATTTAATACATAAATATAAAAACGAATTACACGCTAATGAAATTACGCTTCTAGCATATTATATAGCAAATCTAAACATCGCAGCAGCTTACCACCAAGCACTAGGCACAAGTGATGCTGATAGCTATTTAATGCCACCTAAATTATTGCTTACTGATACTTTTGAGATGGAAGAAACAAAAGATTGGATGCCAGCACTTGAAGATGAAATTCTAGGCGAAAATAAAGAAAATAGAAGAGCACAAAGAAATACACCGATTGATGTAATCATAGGCAATCCGCCATATTCAAACGGACAAGGCTCGGCAAACGATAATAATAAAAACACTGAATACCCAAATTTATTCAATGCAATTAGAAATAGCTACACGAAAGAAAGCCAGAATATAAAAAGCAAAAATACATTATTTGATACATACAAACTAGCTATCCGCTGGGCTAGTGATAGAATAAATAAAAATGGTATCATTGGCTATGTAACAAATGGTAGCTTTATAGATGGCAATAGCGATGATGGACTAAGAGCTTGCTTAGAAAAGGAATTTAGCTATATCTATGTGCTTAATTTGCGTGGCAATCAAAGAACGCAGGGCGAAGAGGGCAGAAAAGAAGGTGGAAAGATTTTTGGTGGTGGCTCACGCACACCAGTAGCCATTACTCTTTTGATTAAAGATGAAAATTACAAAGGCGAAAAAGCTGAAATAAGCTACTTTGATATAGGCGATTATCTAAGTAGAGAACAAAAGCTAAATATTCTAAACCACTTACACGACATCTCAAAAGTAAATTTTACTCGCATCATTCCTAATAAGTTTAACGACTGGATAGGGCAAAGAGATGAGAGTTTTAATAAATTTATAGAAATAGCAAATAAAAATACTAAATTCAAAAAAGGTTTAGATATTTTTGAGTGCTTTTCACAAGGTGTATTTACTGGCAAAGACACTTGGTCTTATAATTTTTCTAAAAGCGAATTAGCAAAGAACATTGAAAAATCAATAAATACTTACAATGAAGAACGACTCAAAAAACAATCTAACAAAAATTACTCACTAACAAACGATTTAACTAAAATTTCTTGGGGTGGCAGTCTCAAAGAAAGAGCAGAAAATAATAGAGAGCTTATTTTTGACAAAACAGCAATTTATAAATCATTTTACAGACCATTTAATAAAATGTATTTATATTATGGTAGTGGCTATAATCATAACCACTACCAAATGAATAAGATTTATCCAACTGGTAGTGAAAAATTAAAAAATTTCGGCTTAATTGTAAAAAACGGGTGCTGGAAGTGCTCGTTTTTACTCAT
>CAMENE010000035.1:0-9438 GCA_945928165.1 uncultured Campylobacter sp. | reverse complement strand
TAGAATTATATAAAGAGTGTGTAAATGCTATGAATAAAGATAGGCAAAAGAGATTATAAAAGTGTGCATTTTTAAAAATAATCCTTACTAAACTCCGCACAGATTTGCCTACAAGACGAGTTTATCCTAGCTTTCACATCTAGCCAGTCTTTACGCACTTTGCCAGTAGCCTCGTTCATGTATAAATCCCTGCGAACCTCTATCATAAGTAAACTAACTCTGCTATCTTTTTCGTAGAACTTAATAGGCGTGATAGCCCCAGCAAAAGGTGTGTTTATCGCTACTTCAAATCCAGCTTTTTCAAAAGCACTCTTAGCAAAATATAAAAGAGCCTTTGGCGTGTGAAAATCAACGCTAGATAAAACGCCTTGTGATGAGTAAAATAGTAGCTTTTTAGCAAGGCTTTTCGCTCTTTTTGGCTGATTTTTCTGCGCAGAGCGTTTTGGTTAGAAGTTTTTGTATAGATGGCACCCATGCCAACTTGGCTCATTATTTCTTGTTCATCATTGCTAAATCTTTCTACATCAATAACAAGCCTAGAAACCCTAGCGCATAGCCTTTTTTGATACTTATCAAAGCTAAAAAGAGCCTTTGTCTTATAATCTCTCATCAAAATAAGCTCTTTTTTAAAAGCCGCTTTACTTAGCACAAACTGTTCTTTACACCACGCAGGAATCCTTGCGCTATCATGCGGGATATGAAAAAGCACGGATGAGAAAATATTCACTTTAGCTCCTTTACATCATTTTATTGCTTGTTCTCGTATTCCACAACTATATTTTCTGGTAAATATCTTTGAAGTTTAAATTTTAGTTTTTTGCCTATTTTATTAAACTCATCAATATCTACATTTTTGCTAAGCCAGTAATATCTGCCTCCATCTAGGCGTTTATACAGCAGCTTTCCCCAGTTCATAAAAGCTTTTTCAAGTTCTATGTTTTCATCAAGTTCAAATCTTTTTTGCAAATCACTCAAAGATACTATTTTGTTACATTCGTCAAAAAGCACACCATCTTTTAGTTTAAAAAGTAGAATTTCCCAATCATCTGCGTGTCCATATCCCATGCGAATATCAAATCTATATTGCACAAAAAGCTTGATGCGTTTTAGTAAATTTATATATTGCTTATGATACCACTGCTCTATTTTCTTAGCTTGCAGGGTGCCAAGTTTCCCATCAAAATCCCGCCAACCACATGTCTCGTAGTATTTTTGACCTATATTGTTCCATTTTTCAATGTCTTTTTGCAGTTGTTTTGGTAGCAACAGACACTCACCACAATCACAATTAGCACCATCGTGCCAAATAGGCTCAGCACTCCAATCTCTTCCAACGCCTACAAATCTAGGCGATTTACCTATAAAAGTGTTTTGCTCTTCTAGCTTATCTTCTAGCTTATACATAAGCTCAAACATATCCTTTGATAAATTATGATAAATTCCTTTTAAGAACTCTTCTAATCCAAGTGGGATATATTCGCTTTTTAGTAAGTTTTCAAGCATATTTTTACGCTCTATTTCGTTCGCATTATTATAAATGCGGTAAAAATGCTTTGATGAAATAAAATTTTTCATATCTTACTCCTCCATAAAAGAATTTATCATTTTAGGGAATTCTAGAATTCCCTAAAATATCGCTTTTAGCAAAGCAAAGGCACAAATGCCAATAATAGCACAAACTATAAGCCCACCAACTGCGCCAAGTCTATTACTAGGCTCATCATCACTTACTGCTACAACCGCACACAAAATGCCAGCAAATACACTTCTTATGAGATATAACCCAGCTCCTATAATAACAGGGATTAAAACTATCCAAAGTATTATAGTCCCTAGTGTTTCCATGCTATCTCCCTTATGGCATTATAGTAGAGTAGCTACCATCGCTGTGATAGTAAGTATCGCCACTTTTTGTAGAATAACTGCCATCGCTATTCCAAATAGTATCACCACTTCTGGTAGAATAACTACCATCACTATTCCAAGTGGTATCTCCACTTCTGGTAGAATAACTACCGTCACTATGATATATAGTATCACCACTTCTGGTAGAATAACTACCATCACTATGCCAAGCAGTATCTCCATTTATTGTAGTATAGCTACCATCGCTATGCCAAATTGTTTCGCTATTAGCAATAAAAATTGCCATCATCACAAAAATTAGTTTCTTCATTACAATCTCCTTGATTTTTTATCTACCACGAGCTTTGCCGTGTGATTTGATTTTATCACGGCATCCGCCACCTTCGCAGTCTGTGCTACTACAAGCCAAAGTGCTAAAAATCACTAATACCATCAAAGCATTAAGCAAGACTTTCATTTTTACTCCTTTTGTTTTAAAAATCAAGTGGAATTCTAGCAAGATAAATAGTCGTATTTTGTCTAATTTGTATTTTTTAAAAGATAATATTTAAGCAGTTTAACGACTTGCTCAGGTCGGCTTAATGCTATAATTTAGAATTTAAATAGAATTCCAGCAGATATCATAGATATATCTCATCTATAATATTCAACCTTTAATATTTAAAATTGGCTTTAAATGCTCTTTGATTTCTACTAAATCACTTTGCGCTTTCATTACTTCAAATATATCTTTATAAGCCCTAGGTGCTTCGTCTATATTTGCCTCGCTGTGATTGCTTAGAATTCCACTCATTTCCTTGCTAAGTTCGGCAAAGCTTATGTTTTTTCTAGCCTCAGCTCTGCTCATAGCCCTACCTGCGCCATGCGAGCTAGAACAAAGACCATCTTTATTGCCAAGCCCACGCACGATGAAGCTACCATCACGCATATTGCCTGGGATTACTCCGTATTCTCCTAGCTTTGAGCTAGTAGCTCCCTTGCGATGAAGGACATTGCCGCCACTTTCAAACTCAGCAAAATTATGGCATTTGTTTATAAAAGCTATTTCATTTGGCATTTTGCCTAGCATAGATTTTAGAGCTTTTTTAATCTCATCTATCATAGCCCTGCGATTTTTAAGCGCAAAATCCATAGCACAAAGCATATCAGCAATGTAGTCTTTGCCAAGCTCTGAGTTAATATCAAAGCCATTGTGTCCTTCTAAATTTGCCTTGATAAAATCATCTTTTGCCTTAGCTAAAAACTTCTGCTTTGATTTTTCAAAAGCTTCTTTGTTATGCTCTAAAAGCTTTTTATGTTTTTTATTAAAGTCTTTTTCGCAGGCTTTTTCATCAAACTTCATCTCGCAAGCTTTTTTCATATAATACTCTGCTATGATTTTGCCAAAGCCACGAGAGCCTGAGTGAATTACAAGCCAGAGCTTTTCATCCTCGCCTTTTGCTACTTCTATGAAATGATTGCCACTACCAAGCGTGCCTAGCTGATACTTGCCAGATGCGCCAAAGGCAGTTTTTGCGATATCCCTGCAAGGCAGCAGCTCTACGCTTTGTTCTTTTTCGTGATTTGAGAGTGGAATTCTAGATAGAATTTCATCTTTTAAAGCCTTTAAATCAATATCGCTAGCTAAAATATCAAGCTTAGCCGCACAAACCCCACAACCTATGTCATAGCCTACATATGCTAGAAATTTTACATTTTTTGAGCGGACGACTGCGCCTATGGGCAAAGTATGGCCTGCTCATCAAAGCACCTTTTATATTGCACTTTTGAGCCATTGCTTCTCTAAATTGCTTTAAAGTATCGTCTTTTATGTCGTTTACGTATATTTTTATATTCATTTTTTATCCTTGTTTTTATAAATTTTCCTAGTGTTTTGCGCTCTAAAAGTATAGCAGGGATAGTGGTCATATTTTGTCTAAAATAAAAATTTAGTAGAATTCTAGTGGTTTTTCTTTTTTAATCTTTGGATTTTTCTATGTTTTCTGCCGTATTTTTTAAATAAATTTTCTCTACCAAACATATCAGTAGTATCGCAATCAGAGCTTACATTCCATTTACTTATATCAAACTCCACATTATCACAAAGAGCAAACATTTCACGCATATTTTTTACTTTTCTAACATCCTATTTGCTAAGGTCTAATCCTTTTATATCCATACAACAAAACATACGCTCCATTGTTTCTACATTACTTACATCCCAGCTTTCTATCTCTTTTGGTATTTGTAAATTATCTTCCCACATTTTGTAAGCATAAAATAGATTATCCATAGCAGTTATTTTACTAGTGTCAATATCATTAAAATTTACATCATCAAATATTAGCATTACAAGTTCCCATTTTATGTATAGGCTGATATTTGCCATTTATTATTTTTATTTGCTTTCTAGCTTTTGGGAAATTTTTAATGCCTATGTGTTCAAATAACTCATTACATATTTTATCAGCATTTGGATTGTCTATTAGCCATCCATCAAGGTTTTCATTGTGTTTGCGATACATAAAAATATCAACCATACAAGTTACATTATGGATATTCCATCCTGAAATTCCATCTAAATTGTCTCTATGCCACAATAATCCATCTGACATATCATCCACAAGGCTAGTGTCAATATCACCTAGATAAATGTTCTCATCATATATTAACTCTTCTAGCTCATCTCTATTTTTTGGTTTGTATTTCATTTTGCTTCTTTGCTGTTAGCTTTTTTAGCATTGTTAAATTTAAAAGAATTCTAGCAAGATAAATAGTCATATTTTGTCTAAATATTTTTAAAATAAAAAATCTAATGAAAGCCCATAGATATTAAAAATGCTACCTCTACTGGCAAAGTTTTATCATCATAAAACTCTTCTAAACTCTCGCCATACCATATGATAAATCGCTTTAAATATTCACCATCCATACTCTTTGTGTAAAACATCATATAATATTTTGCCACTTCCATATTTATACTCATATAAGCTCATTTTTTCTATATCTTCTTTTGTGATTTTGCTTATTCTTTCTTTTTCTGTCTTGCGTATCACTTCGTTTGCTGCCTCATCAAAGAGCATTTTTACATACGCTTCGCTTTCCATCAAAAATAGAAATAAAGCCTCATCAAGCTGGCTTGTATGCTTATAATTTTTTGTATTTTTATAAAGCTTATCAGCCATATTTTTAATGTGATTGTTTAGCTCTTCGCTTCGGCACACTTCATCATCTAGCTTTCCGATTGCTCCAAAATACACGATTTCTTTTAGTTCTTCATATTTAAGGTTATTTGTGCCGTTCATGATTTGTAGCATATTAAACTTTGATTTTAGCACATGCTTATCATCTGCGCTTTTTCCTAGCATGTTAGCAAAAGCACCGCTTGCGCCGATATTTAGCCACTTTTTATTATCCTCTATTGCTGTCATTACTCATACTCTTTTATTCTCTAAAAGCTCGTTTATTTCATTTTTTAATGCCTTTGGCTCTAAGATTTCTACGCCACCAAGCCAGCTTAGGATAAAGCTTTTTATCTCATTAAAGTTTGTAATTTTATAACTTACGATTATATCGCCGTTTTCTAGGCTTTTTTCTATCATTTGGAATTTAAAAAACTTCTTAGCCTTAAAAAATCTTGCCTTTTGGGCTGAAATTTTTAGCCTTACATTTATAGGTTCTTTGCCAAACTCAGAAAACGGCGTTTGAATGCTCTCTATAAACTTGCATATTTCAGCATTTGCGTGAAAAGTCGCACTCAAAATATCCACGCTTTTAATGCTAGTTATGCGAAACTTACTAACGCCCATATCGCTAGCACAAAGCAGATAAAAATTCTCACTCATAAAGACGATTTTATAAGGATTTATCTCAGGGAATTCTAGATTTTTTTGCTCGTTTTTGTATTTTAGATTTATCTTTCTTTTATGCGTGATAGCAAACTCCAAGGATTTTAGAATTTCAGCCCTACTCTCTATGCTCTCAAAAGGGCGTGAGACAAAGCTATAACAAGCGTTCGTGCTTTTTAGCTTAGCTTTTAGGGCTTCTTTTGCCCTCTCATCAAAGCCAAAGCTAGAAAAAAGCTGATTTTTGCTAGCAAGATTGTAAGCAAGAGCAAAAAAGCTAAGCGTCTTAGCATCCAAAAAATTTTCAAAAGCATCTTTTGTAACAGCCCTATACGCACCGCCCTCGCCACGCACGCAAGCAAAGCTATCAGGGAAATACTGCTTTATTACATCAAGGTCACGGCGAATAGTTTTTTCGCTTTTACCCTCCCAAAGAGCATCATTTTTTAGCTCCGGGATTTTTACCATTTTTCCATCATTAAAACGCTTTAAAAGCTCTAATACTCTTATAGTTTGATTAGTCATATTGTATCCTTTTTATAAAACTAAAATCCAAAATTACACACAAAACCATCGCAAGGCTGATTTTTTGTCTTGCCTGCTTTTCTATCATCAATATCTTTTTGTAGTTTTGAAAGAAGCTTTGGATTATTTTCTATTGTGTCATCTAATTCATTAAGTTCTTCTTGGGCTAAGCTTACCTCACAGCTTAGTAGCATCTTTTGGGCAAAACCATGAAAAGAATAATCTATATGGTTGATATACTCAAAATTAGCACGAGCTAGCTGTTTTTGAACGCTTTTTCTTATTTGTCTAGCTCTTAGATAAAGTGTCATCAATGTATTTTGCAAACTATAAAGCTCGTTTAAATACAAAAACTCGCCACGAATATATTTATCTTTAAGAACATTAAAAGTTTGTTCTTGCTCTTCTCTTAATGGTGAATTATTCATATGCTTTCTTTTAATTTTTTGAGTATTTTAGCAGAAAATTTAGACATATTTTGAGGAAATTTGTAATTATTATTTTTTATAAAAATGTTTAATGTTTAAAAGTAGAGCTAAATTGTTTATCCTTTAAACTACATTTTTTTATACACGATTTTATCACAAATTTTCTCTCAACCAGCCTCACAATACTTATTTTATTGAAAAAATACAATTTTTTTTGTAAAGTGCCAAATCCACAATTTCAAAAGGACAAAAATGAAAAAAATTCTACTCACTTGGTATGGTATGACAGATTTGCGTGCTGCTTTTGGCTTAGAAGATACCACAGGGCCTATTTTAGGACTTCTAAATGAAAATGACTACGATGATGTTTTTATCCTCTGTCACACTCAAAAAGGCAAAGATGCCCCAAGTGATTTTAGTACCGAACTAGAAAAAACAAAAGCAAACAACAGCGATATCTCTATCACAAGAGAGTTTATGAAAAAATACTCAAATACCATCACCGCCCACAATGTATATACTCAGTGGCTACTTGATAAACTAGCAAATAAAAACACAAATATCAGCTTTCATGCAGTAGAACTCGAGCGTCTAAATGACAGCGAGGGCATATACTCTATAGTAGATAAGGTCATGGCTGCTGTTAGCAACATACCTGGCAAAAAAGAAGTTCATCTTTTCTTAAGCCCAGGCACACCAGTAATGGCGTTTTCGTGGGCACTAGCTGCTATTAAGCACCAGCAGCTAAATATAAAACTCATCTCATCATCAGTAGTAGGCCAAAAAGCCGAGTTTATAGATATTCCAAGCGCATGGAGAGAGTGGAGACGCAAAAAAGACTTTGATATCATTTTTGACCTTTTTGGCGAACAAAGAATGCCAAGCTATCTAAGCATAAATCAGTTTTCTTGCGACAAGCATGTATTTTTAAGTTCAAAGGCTCACGATGCTAGTGTAATGAAGAGATTTTTAAGCGATGAGAGCTTTGATGAGATAAAAATAAACCCCTACGACCCACTGGATATAAAAGCCAAAATCCTAGAATACAAAAAACACCTTAGCCCAAGCACAAAAATCGCTATCAATCTCACAGGCGGTACCAAGCTCATGTACGCAGGTGCCATGGAAGCATGTAGAGAATTGCACGCAACGCCATTTTATTTCAACATTGACGATGATAGCGTGATGTTTTTAGACAGTTTTGAAAAAGCTAGCATCAAAAATATCCCGCTTACAAAGACCTTTTTTGAGCTGCACACAAACGAAGTGGAAATCGCCAAACAAGAAAAAGATGAGATAGAAAAAGCAATCACGGAGCGCACCGCCCTTACAAACGAGCTCTACGCATGCAAAAACAAGCTAGCTAATGAGTATAAAAGCATGCTAAAATGCTTTGATGACAAAAAGAGCTTTGAGAAAAAAGTAGCAAATACCTACATAAAATACACTCCAAACGAAACAAAACAAATAAGCTTTCAAAACGGCGTTTATGAGTTTAAAAGCGACGATGACTTTGAGGCATATATCTGCGGCGGATGGTTTGAAGAATATATATTTACTACACTAAAACCACTAGAAGAAAAAGGTGAGATTTTTGATTTGCGCATAAATCTGCGCCTATGCCTAGATAACACCGGCAAAGACAGAATGTATATCCCCAAAAAAGGCTTCGAACCAAAAGTCGACTACCAAGAAATCGATGTATGCTTTAGCGATGGCAAAAGACTCTATATCATCGAGTGCAAATCAGGCATCCCAAAAAGTGACTACATAGAAAAGCTAAAAAACATCACTTTACAATATGGTGGTCTAGGCGCAGTAGGCATCCTAGCTACTTGCTTTGAGCTGCCAAACAAAGTAGTAAAGAAAAAGCTAGAAGATAACAAAATGATATACGCAGTAAGAAAAGACTACGCTCAAAATATCGAACAAATTATAAAAAGCAAAAAGCGCAAATAACAGCTATTTTGCTTACTTCCTAGGAATTCTAGATTTTAGTTTTTCTTTGGGGGTGCGGGGGTATTTCTTTTTAGGAAATTCTAGAATTTCCTAAACTAGAATTCCCTAGCTTAGAATTCCATAGCTTAGAATTCCCTAGCTTAAATTTATTTAAGCTTTTATCAAAATGCTATGCATTTTGATTTGCGAACTTTTTTGCCGCAATTTTGCTATTTTCTGCTATAATTTCACAACTAAAAGTTCGCAAATCTCAAAATTTTAAGTTTTCTTTTTTAGATTTGCGAACTTTTAGTTTCATTTAAGTTTTAAATGATGATTTTATCGTGCTTGCCAAACTTAGCTTTTGCTTAAAGTTCGCAAATCTATCAAAAGTGCCAAAATCGCTTATAGATTTGCGAACTTTCATAAACCCGCAAATATCGATAAAATCGTGTTCATTAACTTTTCATTGTCCAAAAACACCGAATTTTTACTAAAACTTAAAGTGAGATTTGCGAACTTTTTTGTAAAAATATGCTATAATCTCGCTCGCAATAGCATAAAAACTTGTGAATTTTTCTAAGTTTATGATTTTTTGGCTATTTGAAACAACTGACCCGATTTTAAGGGATTGAAACATTATATGCTTCTACTAAGACAGTAGTATTACCGTGCCTATAGGCATTTGAAACAACTGATCCGATTTTAGGGGATTGAAACATCATATGTAAAGATATCAATTTGTTGGTTTTGTCCAAAATTTGAAACAACTGACCCGATTTTAGGGGATTGAAACAATATTTTCTTCACTTGTTTTCTTACTATTAAGATCAAATTTGAAACAACTGACCCGATTT
>CAMENE010000034.1:0-10129 GCA_945928165.1 uncultured Campylobacter sp. | reverse complement strand
AATCTAGCCTAGCTCGCAAAGTTTATAAGGGCTACGCCCTAAACCCTTAGGGGCTACCGCCCCTAAAACCCCGCTAGAATTTAGAATTCATAGAGATTGCTTCGGTCGCTTTGCTCCCCCCTTAATGACGCAGGAAATTCTAAATTTATTCTTGGAATTCTAGAATTTTGCTCGCTTTTAGGCTAGATAAATCTAGCTCGCAAATTTTATAAGGGCTACGCCCTAAACCCCTGCCGCCCCTAAAACCCCGCTAGAATTTAAAATTCTAGAGATTGCTTCGGTCGCCCCCCAATGATGCAAGGAATTTTATAATTCCCAAAGAGAATTCCTAAAACTAGAATTCCCAAAGAGAATTCCCTAGATATTCAAAAAAATTTCCTTATTTTTTAATTAAAATTAAATGGATCAATATCAGCGGTGCTACCATACGCTAGGGCGATGTTTCCGGCTTTTAAAAGTGGGCTGTGAGAGTAAGCGCGCAGCAAAATAGCGTAGCGAAACTTGCTGGCGATGTAGGCTATAGAGGCCTTGCCGTGACCGATGATTTCAAGGTTTTCTATGCTTTTTAGCTGGGCTAAAATCTGTTCTGTAATCCTAGCTGCTTTTTGGTCGTTTGCGTGCGAGATGAGAATGCGAGAGAGCCTAGCAAAGGGCGGATATAAAGGCTCTCTAAGCTCTAACTCATCTTTTATAAAAAGCTCAAAGTCGCTTAAATATGACTCAAAAAACTCTTGCTGGGCGGTTTGGATGATGACCTTGCCGTGGCTTGCTCTGCCAGCTCTGCCAGCTATTTGCATAGCAAGTGCTAAACTCTTTTCACTAGCTCTAAAATCAGCATGCGCCAAATGCTCATCAAGCCCCAGAATAACAGCAAGTTCTACATTGTGATAATCATGCCCCTTACTTAGCATTTGGGTACCAACCAAAATATCGATTTTGCCCTCGTTAAAGTCTTTTAGCAAAGTTTCAAGCTTTTTTGCTGTGGTTATCTCATCTCTATCAAATTTTGCTATTTTTGCCTTTGGTAGCACTGATTCTAGCATGAGTTTTAGTTCGCTGGTGCCGATTTTTTGGCTTTGTAGCACTGAGCCACCGCAGTGCTCGCATGAGCTAGGTAAAGGCGAGCTAAAGCCGCAATAGTGGCATTTAAGAGCATTTGCGTTTTTGTGTAGGCTCATGTTTACAGCGCAAAAGGGACAAGTAAAGCTTTTGCCGCAGTCCTTACAAAGCAGCAGCTTAAAATTGCCACGAGTTGGTAAAAAAATCACGGCTTGTTTTTTTGCCTCCAAAACAGCTGCTAAATGCGAAATAATCATATTTGAAAGCCCTAGCGGCGAGTGGTCAAAAATATACTGCTTGCTTGAGTTAAAAAAGGTGCCTTTTAGGCGAAAATGTGGGATTTTGTGATAGCTTACCACGCTTGGTGTAGCTGAGCCTAAAATGCTGCGAATGCCTTCAAAATCATAATTTAAGCCACTAGGAATTCTAAAACTCTCTGCGCTAAGTTCTTTTTTGCTAGGAATTTTAGATTTTTTGCTATTTTTAGCCAGCCAGATTGCCAAATCTCTTGCGTTATAGCAAGGCTTGCTAGCGTTTTTGTAGCTTTCGTCGTGTTCTTCATCTACTATTATTAGCCCAAGGTTTGTAAATGGCAAAAAAAGAGCCGAGCGAGCACCTGCTATTAGGCGAATTTTGCCACTCATAAAATCTTTTAAAATCCTTTCTTTTTTGCCTTTTGCGATTTTGCTATGCCACAGCCCTAAACCTTGGCTAAAGTATTTTTCTAGGCGTTTTTGCATTTGTGGGGTTAGACCGATTTCAGGCATGAGAAGTAGGGCTTGCTTGCCTGTTTTTAGGGTTTTTGCGATTGCGCTTATGTAGATTTCACTTTTGCCGCTGCCAGTATCGCCAAAAATAAGGCTAACATCGTTTTTTAGGCTAAAATCAAGGGCTTTGTTTTGTAGCTCGCTTAGTTCTGGCAAAGTGCTAAAATCACCAGCAAACTCGCTATCTAAAATATTTTTGCTCTCACAAAAAGGCTCAAAAAGCCCTGCTGCCACGCCTAGCTCGCTAGAATAATAACTTGACATAAACTCTAAAAGCTGTATTTGCGTGGCTGTGAGATAAAAGCCAGTTTGGCTTAGTATTTCTTTGCATTTAAAGCTTGGCTTATCCACTTGCTTATAGACATAGCCTTTTTTTTGCTTATTGCCAACCTCTACTAGAACTTCGCTAAAAGGCTCTAGCTTGTTTTCGCAGCTGTAAGTAAGTGGGGCTAGGGCGTGAGCGGTGATGATTATTTCGTAGTAAAACAATATAGAATTCCATATTTTTTTTGAGATTTTTGCTAGGAATTTTAAAATTCCTAGCAAAGTTTAGAGCCAAAGTTTAGAGCCCAAGTACGGTAAAAATCTAGAATTGATTTAATTGTCTATTTTTTTGCACAAAGCATCAGAGTTGTTGTTAGATTTGCTGCAAGTAAGGCTTCCTTTGTTTTTATCGTAAGTAAAAGTAGTTGTTTTGCCAGCAATTGTAACAGTAAGGCTATTGCCGTCCTTGCCCACATTCCAATATTTCTTATTCAGTTTTGTGCCGTTTGTGATCTTTTCTATTGTTGTCTCTTTTAGATCTTCAGGATAGCCGTTACCCTTTTGTTTTAGTAAATTTGCGCCACGATAGGTTTGTATAGCAGATCTAAGAGCAGCGATTTCTGCTTTTACTCTTGTTATTTCAGCATCTTGTTTGCTGCTTGCTAGGCGTGGTATAGCCACCATAGCCAAAATACCTAGTACAAGGATGACAAAAACTAACTCAATCATTGTAAATGCTTTTTTCATTTTAGTCCTTTTTATACATTTAATGTCTTGCTTAGGTGATTTACCATGTTATTCATACGCTTATCGTTTTCATACTGGTCTTGACATTTTTTCATAAAGGCAAAAAGCAGGTCTTTTACCTCAAAATTAGTCTTGCCACCTAAAAGATTTGCTATATCACGCTCCAAAGCTTCCGCAAAGTCATCATCAAGCCTGACTGTGTAATCTTTTTTGCTGATAGTTAGCGTGATTTCTCTCATTTTTTTTACCTATTTACCAAGGACAGCTTCTACTTGTTTTAGTAGGTCGTCGCTTTCGTTATGATGTTTGTTAAGCTCTTCTTCTAGGCGTGCGATTTGATTGCTTTTTGCCTCGTTTTGGGCTTTTGCGCTTACTAGTTCGTTGCGCAAAGCATCGTTTGCATCGCACATTTCTTGGTATTTTTGCATTAGTTCAGTTACTTTTGATGTCAGTGTGTTTAGCACTTTTTCTTCCATTGCATAGCCTTTTGTGGGTTTTTTAAAAAATAGGGCGTATTCTAACATAAAAAAACAAAAATTTTGCTAAAATTATCTAAAATTTCGGCACAAAAGTAGAATTCCTGTGAAAAAAAGTATTTTTGAATTAACTAGTAAATTTAAGCCCTCAGGCGACCAAGCTGCTGCGATAAAAGGCATTGTAAGCGCAATAAAAGCTGGGGCAAAATACAGCACGCTTTTAGGCGTAACTGGCTCTGGCAAGACCTTTACCATGGCAAATGTGATAAAAGAGCTGAGCATGCCAACACTTATAATGACGCACAACAAAAGCCTAGCAGCGCAATTATATAGCGAGTTTAAGGGCTTTTTTAGCAAAAATCATGTGGAGTATTTCATCAGCTACTACGACTATTATCAGCCAGAGGCTTATATCCCAAGGCAGGATCTTTTTATAGAAAAAGACAGCGCAATAAACGACGAATTAGAACGCCTGCGCCTTTCAGCCACAGCAAATTTACTTAGCTTTGATGATGTTATTGTGATCGCCTCAGTCTCAGCAAACTACGGCCTAGGTAATCCGGCTGAGTATCAAGGAATGGTGCTATTTTTAGAAGTTTTGCAAAACTACTGCCAAAAAGAACTACTCTTAAAGCTAGTAGATATGGGCTATAAGCGCAATGATGCGTATTTTGATAGGGGAGATTTTAGGGTAAATGGCGATGTGGTGGATATTTATCCAGCGTATTTTAATGATGAAGTGCTGCGCTTAGAGTTTTTTGGCGATGAGATAGAGAGTATGTATCACATAGATGCTATTACTGGTAAAAAAACTAGGGATCTAAGCAAATTTACTCTATATGCTACAAGCCAGTTTATCGTGGGTGAAAACCGCTTGAAATCAGCTATAAAAGAGATAGAAAAAGAACTTGATGAGCGTCTAGCATTCTATCAAAAAGAAAATCGCTTGGTAGAATACCAACGCTTAAAGCAAAGAGTGGAGTTTGACCTTGAAATGCTAAAAGCTACTGGCATGACAAAAGGAGTTGAAAACTACGCACGCTATTTAACAGGGCAAAAGGCTGGAGAGACGCCATATTCGATGTTTGATTATTATGAAATAAAAGACCGCCCTTATCTAGTAATTGTTGATGAAAGCCATGTGAGCTTGCCGCAGTTTAGGGGTATGTTTGCTGGCGATAGAAGTCGCAAAGAAGTGCTGGTTGAATACGGCTTTCGCTTGCCAAGTGCCTTAGATAACCGACCTTTGATGTTTGATGAGTTTATAAACAAAAAGGCGCATTTTCTCTTTGTCTCAGCTACGCCAAATGAGTATGAGCTAGAACTTTCTAGCCCGCACATCTACGAGCAGATTTTGCGTCCTACTGGGCTTTTAGACCCAGAGATTGAAGTAATACCAAGTGATAATCAAGTTGAAGTGCTATATGATAGGGCAAAAAAGGTAATAGAAACAGGTAATCGCGTGCTAATCACCACACTAACTAAAAAAATGGCAGAAGAGCTAAGCAAGTATTATTTAGAGCTTGGTCTTAAAGTGCGGTATATGCACTCAGACATTGACGCAATTGAGAGAAACGAGCTAATAAGAGGGCTGCGGCGTGGCGAGTATGATATACTAATAGGAATAAATCTTTTGCGCGAAGGGCTTGATCTGCCAGAGGTTGCACTCGTAGCTGTCATGGACGCTGATAAAGAGGGCTTTTTGCGCTCGGCTACTTCGCTAATACAAACTATGGGTAGGGCTGCTAGAAACGAGCATGGAAAGGTGCTGCTTTTTGCTAATAAAATCACAAAAAGCATGAAAGAAGCTATGGATGTAACTCTGCGCCGCCGCAAGCTACAAGATGAGTATAACAAAGCGCATGGAATCATCCCAAAAAGCGTGGCTAGAAGTATAGAAGAAAGCCTACACGACGAGGCAAACGAGCCATTGTATAATAAGGCTAAAAAACTTGAAAAAATGCCAGCTAGCGAGCGAGCAAAAATCATAAAAGAACTGCGTGCGCAGATGTTAGAGGCGGCAAAAAACTTAGAGTTTGAAAAGGCAATTGCTCTTAGAGAAGAGATAAAAAAATTAAAGGATCTTTGAAAACTATGATAAATTCATGAAAACTTTTTGATTTTTTGCCAAAGCCTATTTGATACCACAAATATCTACTTTAATATCTACTTTTTAAAGTTTTATAAAAAGCTTGTGATTTAAATAAGAATTCTAGTTTTTTGCTGGAATTCTAGAATTCTAGTTTTTTGCTGGAATTCTAGAATTCTAGTTTTTTGCTGGAATTCTAGAATTCCTGCTATAAAAGAGAGTAAAAATAAAAACCACAAATGATGGCATAGTAGAGTCTTATTCACAGCGAGATTTTTATGAAAAGTTCATGCTTATATCAAACCAGCTCGCTTGACAGCTAGTTTTCTAGGGTTTAGGGGGTGTCTTTTAGAAATTCTAGAATTTCTTAATTTAGAATTTCGAAAATATAGCTATAAATTCTAGAATTCACAATTTAGAATTCCCTAAGATAAAAATACCCCCCCCAAAAAAAAAGCCTAGGAATTCTAGAATTCAAAAAACTAGAATTTCTTATAAAAATACAGCTAGAAATTTTAAAATTCCCACAAACTAGAATTCCTTATTAAAATACAGCTAAGAATTCTAAAATTTCCACAAACTAAAATTCCTTATTAAAATACAGCTAAGAATTCCAGAATTCCTACAAACTAGAATTCCAAATCTAGAATTTAACAAGAATTCTAGCTTAGTTTTTTACTGCCACTACCGCGAGTTTTAGAATTCCCAATTTAGAATTCTTTATAAAAATACAGCTATAAATTCTAGAATTCACAATTTAGAATTCCCTAAGATAAAAATACCCCTAACCCCCAAAAAGCCTAGGAATTCTAGAATTTCCAATCTAGAATTCCCTAAGAATTCTAGCTTAGTTTTTTATCGGTTGGCTCAGCTTTTTGCTGCGTAGCCATTTGCTGGCGCTTTTTAGCCTTAAAGCCCAGCCATTGGTTGCGCTTTTTAGCCTTAAAGCCTTGCGCAGCCGCTCTATAAAAACTTTTGTACTCTTTTTGTGCGGCTTGCGCTTTGAAAATTCAGCGCAAAATTTTTACTGCCACTAGCGCAGATGCTCCCCACAGCCAACGGCTTTAAAACTAAAAATCGCTCACCCAGCGGGTGCTAAGCAAATAATCTTGGAGGCTAGTTTTTTACTGCCGCTACTGCGAGTTTTAGAATTACCAATCTAGAATTTCCTAAGATAAAAATACCCCTAACCCCCAAAAAACCTAGAAATTCTAAAATTCCCAAAATCTAGAATTTACCAAGAATTCTAGCTTAGTTTTTTTATAGGCTGGCTCAGCCTTGCGGGCTGCCTACTGACTCAGCTTTTTTGCTGCGCAGTCATTTGGTGGTGCTTTTTAGTCTTAAAGCCCAGCCATTTGGTGGTGCTTTTTAGCCTTAAAGCCCAGCCCAGCCGCTCTATAAAAACTTTTGTACTCTTTTTGTGTGGCTTGCGCTTTGAAAATTCAGCGCAAAATTTTACTGCCGCTAGACACGCTCCCCCACAGCTAGCACACGGCTTTAAAACTAAAAATCGCTCACCCAGCGGGTGCGAAGCAAAAAATCTTGGAGCTTAGTATTACTCCGCTACTGCGAGTTTTAGAATTCCCAATTTAGAATTCCTAAGTAAAATTCTAGAATTCCTAAAAAACACCTCCGCACCCAACCAGCTGTAAAGCAAAAACCTAAATCAGCGATAAAAGCTTCAAGCTAAACGCCATCACAGCCATGCCAACAATAAGTCCATAAAGGCACTCGTGTCCGCTAGCATAAGCCTTTGCTACTGGAAAAAGCTGATCAAAGCTAATAAAAATCATCACCCCAGCTACCAGCGCGAAGCTTACCGCCACAGCAGACGCCCCAAAAAGCGGCAAAATCAGTAGTGCCCCTACAAGTGCGCCAAGTGGCTCAGCAAGACCTGAGAGAGCTGCGAAAATAAAAGCCTTGCGCTTTTGTCCGGTTGCGTGGTAAATCGGCAGGCTCACAGCTATGCCCTCAGGGATATTGTGAATTGCCACTGCTAGGGCTACGACCACACCAAGCTTTATGCTCTCTAAGCCACTAGCAAAGGTAGCAAAGCCCTCAGGGAAATTGTGCAGCGCAATCGCAAAAGCTGTGAGAATGCCGGTGCGGCGCAGTGTTTTATTGCTAGCTGGCGCATTATCTTGGGCAAGAGCTTGCTTTTCGATAGGAAGTTTTCTATCCTTTAAATAGCAAGATCTAAGCTCGCAATACGCCTCAGGCGCTTCTATTTCGTGCGGATTTATATCAACAGGCACGGCTTTATCTATAAAAAGACAAGCGAGCATTGAGACAAAAAATATAAAAAGCGCAATTGTTTCGCCGTTTTCGTTTAGTTTGTTAAACTCTTCTATAGATGCTGGCAAAAGCTCTACAAAGCTAAGATATACCATCACACCAGCTGAAAATCCAAGTCCAGCTGAGAGCATTTTTGTGTTATCTTGCTTGCTAAAAAAGGCAATCGCAGCCCCAGCGCAAGTACTAGCCCCTGCAAAAATCGCTAGCAAAAAGGCAAATAAAATATCGTTAAAAGCAAAATTCATAAAACTCCTTTGTTTTTTAAGCTGTATTATAGCAAAAATAAATAAAATTATAGCAAAAATAAATAAAATTTTTTAGTTTTTAGTAAAAATTATTATTAAATTATTCTAGAATTCCCCAAACATCTAGAATTCCTAGCAAATTTTAAGCAAGAATTCTAGAAGCAGAAATTCTAGAAGCAGGAATTCTAGATTAAAAATCCCCTAGCCAAAAATCTCAAATTTTTCAAAAAACTCACTATTGTTATCCAAAAGCCCTTTTTTAATAAGCCCATCAATGACTGAGCGCGTGCAATTAGTCATTTGCGGCCACTGTCTATGATAGCCATCAAGGGCATTTTTAGCCGTAGCATCAATGCCGATTTGCTCGCCATTTATAAAAATATCACGCTGTGCGTCAATATTATTTGTTACACGCCAAACATTCATATAATGATTTTCTAGCCTAGCATCGCTGTCTAAAAAAACGAGAATTTTAAAATGCTCTTTAAACGCCAAAAGCCTTTTAAAAAGCTCTTTTAAAGGCGCAGTTTTTAGCGTTTTTATCATAGTTATGGGGTTTTTTGTTTGTGTAAAAATCTGGCGCAAAGCCAAAATCTCTGGGCTGATTTTTTGTAATTTTATCAAAAGCTCATCATCGCTAAGCAAAGTCGGTGCAGGCGTGCTTTTATCCACGCTTGCATCCACGCCAAGCTTACCGCCAAAACAGGCATTAGGGCTAGCGTGGTCTAGCTGGTCGCAAATACCGCTAGTTATCAGTAGTGATGCAGGCGAAATGCGAGAGAGAACATACTCGCAAAATGCGCTATAATCATCAAGCGCAGGTGCGTCGCTACCTACAAAAATAGCGTGCTTTACAAAGCTCATTTGCCCCACGCCCCAAAAAGCATGAGCGATTTGCTGGGCGTGTGCTGGGTAAGCAGCGGCAAATTTTGCCAAGATTAGATTGTGAAACACACCATTTTCAGGCATTTTATAATCAATGAGATCTGGCACACTAGTCTTTAAAAGTGGCAAAAAAATCCGCTCAGTAGCACCGCCAAAGAATTTGTCTTCTAATGGTGGCTTACCTACGACTGTGGCGTAAAAAATAGGATTTTTCTTCTGCGTGATTTTGCTTACTTTCATCACAGCAAAGGGCTCTGCTGGCGTATAAAAACCAGTATGATCGCCAAAAGGCCCTTCAATAAGGGCTTGCGTAGTATCTACAAAGCCCTCTATTACGACATCAGCGTCATTTGGGATATAAATATCGTTTGTGATAGACTTCACAAGTCTAGCATTTTTTCCACGGATAAAGCCGTATAAAAGCAGCTCAAAGACATCTTTTGGCAGCGGCGCTTGAGCACACCAGATATAAAGTGGGTCGCCGCCTATCGCTACTGAAACTGGCATTTTCATCCCTGCTTTTTTATACTCATGAAAAAAATGCGCGCCGTCTTTGTGAATCTGCCAGTGCATACCAAGCTCATCAGGGCCGTGAACTTGCAAGCGGTACATACCCACATTGTGCGCCTTGCCATCTAGGCTTTTTGTATATACTTGCCCCATAGTAATAAAAGGCGCTGCATCACCCTCCCAAGTGCGCAATATCGGCAGCTCGTAGAGATTTATCTTGCTTTTTACCACCTGCTGGCACTCGCCACGGCTTTTTAGTCGCTTTGGCAGCACAGATTTTAGCCTTATTAACTGGCTTAGGAATTCTAGTTTTTGGCTGAAATTCTCAGGCTTTTTTGGTTTTAGCAGCTTTTCTATGCGAGCAGCGATTTCATCTGGCTTTGCGCCCATTATCAGCTCCAAAGCACGCTGTGAGCCAAAAAGATTTGTAAGCACAGGCATTTCATACTTTTTGTCATTTTTATCAACAGGATTTGTAAAAAGCAGAGCCTTTGAATCTTGTTTTTTTACCTCCAAATAGCTAAGATGCGCTATTTCAAGCTCAGTAGAACAAGGCGTATCAATCACTTTTAGTAAGTTGTTTTCTTGTAGGATTTTTATGTAGTCTTTCATTTTTTGCCTTTTATTTTGGGTTATTATACTAGAATTTTAGAGTTTTTTGGGGGTTAGGGGGTATTTTTTATTTAGGAATTCTAGAATTTACTCAGGAATTCTAGAATTTTATTTAACAATTCTAGAATTCCCTAAAAACTTTTAAAAAAACTTTTTAATTTTAATCAAATAAAAAAAACT
>CAMENE010000033.1:0-11494 GCA_945928165.1 uncultured Campylobacter sp. | reverse complement strand
TTGCTCGCTTTTAGGCTAGATAAATCTAGCCTAGCTCGCAAAGATATAAGGGCTACGCCCTAAACCCTTAGGGGCTGCCGCCCCTAAAACCCTGCTAAAATTTGGGTATTTTAGGAATTTTAGATTTTAGAATTCTAGATTACATATCTTTTGCGCAAAGTAGCTCAAAGGCTTGGTAGCGCGAAAAGCTTTGAACTAGGGCTGGGGCTAGTTGTTTTAAGAGCATTAAATGCTGATCTAACACGCTCTTTGCTAGCTTGCGAGCGTCATTATGAGTAAGCAAAAACTCCAAAATCTCAGCTTCGTTAATATTAGGGCTTATTTTAAGCTCTAAAACTTTCTTGCTAGCAAGTTCTGCTAGCTCTTTTGTTTTAGTAAAAAGCTCTTTATTTTTTAGCAGGGTTAGGGCGTCATCTGGCTTTGCTAGCTGGGCGCGCATACTACTATGAGCTAGGGTAAAAGCAGGGCTGATATCGCTGTCTTTGTAAATGCCAAACTGGGTATCATAAACAGAAGTAAGATACAAGCAAAGCTCGGTATTTACTTGGATTTTTAAAGGCAAAATTCCAGCAAAGCTCTGCGGATCCCCGCTAAAAAAACTGCCATTTTGTGGGGCTTTTAGCCCTAGCGTGTTTGCTATCTCGCTCGTTGTAGCAAAGGCGTGTTCGCTAGTAAAATCGCTATACTCTTTTAGACATAAGTTTTTCATGCTAGGGCTAAGAAGCTTGAACATAAAGCCGTCGTGATAGAGCTCTTTTATGTTTGAGAGATGAGAGTTTATATCGCTATTTGGACTTTGCAATGCTGCTTGAAGATCAGAGCTTTCATCAAATACAAAATCTGCACTAAGCTTGCTAGCACAAAGACTGGCGCATAAAGCTGAAATAGGATCACGCACCACATGCAAAGCCACACTAGCATCAATTAGACTATATAGTTTGTTAGCATCATTATCTAGCACAAAATCATTAAGTAGCAAATATATGCTAGAAATCTCGTCTTTTTCTTTCATATCAGCGTAGATTAGAAGGTTTTGATAAAAGCTCATATAGCTCTCACAGCTGCTAGAGCCAGCATGGCTAATGCCGTGAGCATCGCAAGCTAGCAAATACCCTCTAGCAATATCTAAGCCACTAAACTTTGAGCCAAAGGCTATAAAATCATAGTGCTTTAAAGGCAGATTTAGCGTCCATGCATGAAAGGGATGTAAAAAAGCATAATCTAAGCTATCTGGATTTAGTAATGGCAGATAAGGCTTACTCGCCCAGTGGCTAGAGTGGAATTCCTTGCTATTTAGCCATGAGATGATTTGATTTTCATACAAAGCTAGGATATCTAGCGTCTGTTTATCTGTGTGGTCTAGCTTTGCTATTTGTGCGATTTGTGTTAGGCTCATTTTTTCTCACTTTTTAGAGTTTTGTGCCATCAAGCTCAAAGCACATTTTTTCAAACTCTTTGTAGTATTTAAAGCAGTTTACTATATCTGGGGCTTTTTGCTTTTGGTATTTTAGATGCTCTTTTATGAGAGTGGCTGCTAGTTTGCGCTCTTTTTTATGCTTACGAAAATACTCTAAAATATCATTTTCATTAAAAAGCTTTCTATTTGCTTCAAGCTCGCTAGCTTTTTGTAGCACTTCACAGCTTAGTTTTTCTATGTATTTTTTTGTTTTTTCTAGCAGGTCTTGGCTTCTTAGCAGCTTTATAGCATCACTTGGCTTAGCTACAAATACTCTAAGTAGCGGGTCTGGTAAAGAAAAAAGCTCGCTTATATCTCGTTCTGGTTTTAGGCGGTTGTTTTCATCAAATCTAGTACAAAGCACTATTTTTGCGCTATTTTTGTTAAAGTTTTTATCGTTTCTATTGGTTTTTATTTCATTAGAAAATAGCTCATCTTTTTCATTTGCATAAAGCGTGATAGGAAGTAGATTTTTCATCTCTCCTACATGCTTTTCAAATAGCCAGCGGTCTTTTTGGCTAGGCTCATCAAAGTCAAAAATGCTAGCAAGCTCACTCATAGTATGAAAACCCTTGCCACCAGCAAAGTCGCTAGTTTGCTTGATATAAAGCTCTTTTATATTATCTTTAAAATAATCATACAAAATACCATCGTGGAACATTTGTTCTCTATCTTCTAGCCAACCTGAAATTGCGTTAAGCTCTGGTAAAGTTCTGGCTTTTTTGTTGCCGTTTTTATCTAGAATTCTTCCATAATGAATAGGATTTTTGCTAAAAATAGCCTTTGGCTCATCGCTTAAAAAAAGCCCTGTGCCTCTGCCCTCATCATCATCTATGCTAAACTCATCTGCGAAGTTTGGTAAAGTTACCATTGTGCGAAGCACGCTAATGGGGTCTCTTATTATATTTATAGCTACGCTAGTATTAATTAGGCTATAAAATTTTTTGGCATCACTATCCAAAATTAGATTTGTGATTTGTAAATAAGCTTTTTTTGTGTAACCTAGCTCTTTTACTTTTTTCATAGCAAGTAGTTTTTTGTGAAGTAGGCAGTAGCAGCCAAAAGAGCCTTTTTGCCCTTCTTGGACGATATCCATTTGTTTTGGGATAATACAGCGAACACAAACCCCACACAAAGTAAAAAATCCAGGCAGGGCAGCGTGCATGCCAGCAGCATGCGAGCCAAAAAGCACAAAATCATAGTTTTTTGGCAAAGGTAAATTTAGCATCCATGCGTGTTTGTCTGGGATTTTTTCGTATACTACTTCATCTGGGTTTAGTAGTGGCGGATAGGGCTTTTTTGCCCAGTTGCTATTTTTAAATTCCTTGCTTTCTAGCCACTGCCCACAAGCAGTTTTGTAATAAGATAAAATCTCTAAGTTTTTATTATTTGGCTCTATTTTGCCAATTTTTGCGATTTGCTCTAATGTCATTGTTTTGCCTTTTGTAGTATTTTAGCCTAAAATTCTTAAAAAATTTGTATAATTGTCTTGTTATTTTAGGATAAAATATGCAAATTGAGTTTAGCAATAATACCATTTTTTTATATGGCGAGTTTGATTATAAGATTACAAACTCGCAGTTAAAAAAGCTCTCATCACTTCTAGCAAAGAAAAATACTAGCCTTGATTTAAAGGGTTTAAAAAGCCTTGATTATGCTGGGGCGTATTTTTTAAAAGAGCATTTTAAGGGCTCTAATATAGTGGGTGCTAGTGGGAATATCAGCAGAATTCTAGATTTTGTAGATTTTAAAAGCTACGAGCTGCCAAAAAGCGTGGAGTTTAGCCTAATTGAGAGGCTAGGCATGTTTTTACTTCGCACAAAGACCCAGGGTATAGCGATAATAAACTTCATCGGTCAAGTGCTAATAATGATTACAGAAGCTCTAATGTGTCCGTGGCGCATAAGGCTAAAAGAGCTTAGCAATCACATAATAAGCGCTGGAATATCTGCGATTTTTATCGTAGGGCTAACGGCTTTTCTTATTGGTATTGTTTTAGCATATCAAGGTGCTGTCATGCTAGAGCAATTTGGGGCTAGTGTGCTGGTTGTGGATATCATGGGTATTATTACCTTGCGTGAGATTGCGCCACTTATTGCTTCTATTGTAGTAGCTGGGCGCTGTGCTTCTAGCTTTACAGCGCAAATCGGCGTTATGAAAATAACAGAAGAGCTCTATGCTATGGAAACTATGGGCTTTGCGCCTTTTCGTTTTGTAGTGATGCCACGAATTTTAGCTCTTATTTTTGTTATGCCTGTGGTTATTCTTTGTGCTGATTTTATCAGTCTTTTTGGACAGGCCTTTGTGTGTAACTGGTATCTGGGGCTAGATTTTGAGAGTTATTTAGATAGATTTAGGGCAAATGTAGATATGCGCCATTTTTGGGTGGGGCTTGTAAAAGCACCTATTTTTGGTGCGCTAATAGCTACTATTGGCTGTTTGCGTGGATATGAGGTAGATGGTAGTACTGAGAGTGTTGGCAAACTTACTACAAAAAGCGTGGTAAATGCGATATTTTGGATAATTGCGCTTGATGCGGTATTTAGCGTGATTTTTACAGAGTTACAGATATGATAAAAGCAGTTAATGTAAGCACAGCTTATGGAGAGCGTCTAATGCAAGATAAAGTCAGTTTTAGTGTAAAAAGTGGCGAGATTTACGGGATTTTGGGCGGTTCTGGCACAGGAAAAACCACGCTACTTAAAACCATGATATACCTTAACCGCCCTACGACTGGCGATATTTTTTTTGGCGGCGTAAATTTGTGGAAAAGTGATGAGAAAACTAAAAATGAAATGAAAAAGCAAATGGGCGTGATGTTTCAGTTTGGCGCACTTTTTAGTTCTATGAATGTGCTTGAAAACATTGGCGTAATGCTAAAAGAATACAGCGATTTTAGCGATAAAGATATAAGAGAAATTGCTAAAATGTGGTTACTTAAAGTAGGGCTAAAAAAAGAAGCCGCCTTGCTCTATCCTAGCGAGCTAAGCGGTGGTATGAAAAAGCGTGTGGCACTAGCACGCGCCTTGGTGCTAAGCCCAAAGGTGCTATTTTTAGACGAGCCAAACTCTGGGCTAGATCCCACTAGTTCTCGCTTGCTAGACCGCCTTATCTGCGAGCTAAGAGAGGCTCTTGGTATCACTGTTGTCATGGTAACGCATGATATAGATAGCATTTTTACTATTTTAGATAGATTTCTTATTTTAGAGGGGCATAAAATCGCTTATGAGGGGGATTTAGCAGGGGCGAAGGTTATGGAAAATAATCCTTTGGCTGAGATGTTTAAACTGCGAAGTTAGGGTGCGATTTGTTTTGCGCACCTATTGCGACGAAAGTTCGCTCGTGCTTCACAAAGGGCGCACGCTTAGTGCGTCTCATTCGCACTTGCTCACTTTCGCCACACTAGGCGCACAATACTAGAATCGCCTAAGAATTTAATTAGTAGTTTTTAAGGCTGGCGGGGCTCTTACGCCTATTGCACCTGCGGCAGCACTCGATGAATTATATATTCTATCTTCGTACTGCCGCACCAGACGCAAGTGCCGCGCCTTTTATTTTCACAGCCGCTACTGCGGGGACTGGGAATTCTGGAATTCTCTACTATGTCATCCTCGGGCTTGACCCGAGGATCTCTGTGCTAGGGAATTCTAAATTTATTTTTGATGAGATCCTAGGGTCAAGTCGGGGGATGACACAAGGCAGGAATTCTAGTTTTGAATTCAAGTTTAAGGAATTCTCTGCGGAATTCCTAAAATTCGCGATAGCGGCTGTAAAACTAGGCTCCAAGGTCGTGAGGTGATTTTTTGAAATTTTGGTGCAGGACTAGCCGTGGGGCGCCGTAGCGGTAGCGTTCAAGCGAGTTTTGCGCCGATTTTTCAAGCAAGCCGCTAACGAGTGAAAAGCGGCTTGCGCAGGAAAACGGTGTAAAAGCTCGCTTGTAAGGTGCTGGGCTGTCCAAACCAAAATTTCAAAAAAGCATCCACGAACTGAGCCAGCCGATAGCCCCGCAGGGCTGGGCTGTGCGAGCTGTGAGCGCAAAAAAGAGCAAAAAAGCTGAGCCAGCCGACAGCCCCGCAGGATAGTCAGCCGATAAAAAGCTGAGCCGCTACAAACACAATAAATGAAAGGATAAAATGGAAAGCAAAAACTCATATTTTTTAGCCGGTGCTAGCTTTTTGCTAGCTTCGATTATACTGGTAGCTTTTGTGCTGTTTATGAACTCTAATCACGATGAGTTTAGTGAAGAATATCTTGTCCACACTGACTCTTTGCCTGTTGGCGTGCGAAAAAACAGCCCCGTGCTAAGCTCAGGAATTCCAGCTGGCATTGTGCGTGATATTTATTTTGTAGATAAAAACCAAAGCACGATAGAAATAAAAATTGGGCTTAAGAAAAACTCGCCTGTAAGCAGTGATAGCGTGGTTCAAGTAATCACGCCACTTCTAGGCAATCAATCTACTTTAAATGTAACTCGTGGTAGTGGCAGGGCTTTTGATAGTGGCGAGTTTCGCATTATAAAGTTACAAGAAGACAGTATTGAGCGCCTTGAGGTTAGCGTGCTAAAAATCACGCAAAAAACAGAAGAGGCCTTGGATAAAATAAACAAAATCCTAGGCGATGAAGATAGTGGTCTAGTAGCCTTTGTAGGGCAAATGGCTAGCAAAGAAAACTCGCAAAACTTCAAAGAACTACTAACAAATATGAAAGACTTCTCGCAGACCCTAAAAGGTGTGGATATGAAAGGAGTGCAAGATGAGTTAAAAATGCTAAGCAAAGATGTGCGCCTAACAAGCCTTAGCATAAAAAGCACCGCTGATTCTATAAAAAATAGGGTTGAGAGTGGGGAGTTTGACTTTAAAGCTGTGATTGAAAGCACGGCTTCTGAGCTTGCTATCACGCAAAAAGCCTTGCGCCGCACGCTAGCGCATATTGATAATGCCTTTTTGCGCCTAGAAGAGAGTCCTTATGACTTTTTCTTTTCACAACAAGAAAGCAAATAAAGGATAAATATGAAAAAATCTCTAACTTTTATAGCTCTTGCGTGTTTTGCGCTAGTATTTTGCGGCTGTCTAGCCAAGAGTAAACCAGCTATCAAGCAATACTCGCTTTATACCGATAAATGCTCGCAAATACCGGTAAAAATCACAAATGTAAGTAGCCTGCCAGTGCTACAAAACCGCAATATAATCATTACTCATGGCATAAATGTAAAAACCTTAAAAGATGCCAGGTTTTTCTCTTTTGGAGAGGATATGCTTGAGCGTGTGCTACTACAGTATTTTGGCTGCAAGCCAAGCGATAAAAATAGTCCAAAACTAAGCGTAGAACTAACCGAGCTTTACGCCACAAATAAAATTGCAAAAGTTGCCTTAAAAGCTAAGGTCGGCGAAAATGAAATGTATCTAAGCGCAAACTCAAAAATAGAAAATAATAGCAGCGATGCTGTGGTGCTAGGGATGAATTCTGCGCTTGAAAATCTACTTTTAAAACTAGAAGAATTTATTAAAAAGAGTCAAAATGAAAAGTTATAACGAGACTTTAAAGGGTTTTTTAGCTAGTGTTAGTGAGCCTAGTAGCATTGAGTTTGTGGAGCTTAAAAATGCTCTTGGTAGGGTTTTGGCTTGTGACGCAAAAGCTAGTAGTGATTATCCAGCTATGCTAACAGCAGCTATGGATGGAATAGCCTGTAAAAGCAGCGATATAAAAGCAGGGGCAAAACTTCGCATTATTTCATCTTTGCCAGCTGGGAGTATGCCTAGTGCCAAGATTTTAGCAAATACTTGCGTAAAGAGCTTTACAGGGGCTTTGATGAGCGAGGGTAGCGATACGCTAGTCCCGCTTGAAAATCTAGAATTCACTACTGAAAATAACGAAAATTACGCAATTATAAAAAAAAGCGTCCAAGCTGGCTTTGCTGTAAGGCAAATCGGCGAGAGCTATAAAAAGGACGAAATTTTGCTTTATTCTGGCTCTTTTATAGACTACGCAGCTATTGCTGTATTAGCCGAGCTTGGAGTAAAACAAATAGGCGTGTATAAAAAGCCAAAAGTAGCCCTTATCACAACTGGTTCTGAGCTAGTGGATATTGGCCTTGCTAAAAACCCTGCGCAGATATATAATAGCAATGCTTATGCCCTAGGCGCCTTGCTAGAAAACTGGGGCTGTGAGGGCGTAATGTATCCAAACATAAAAGATAATGAAAATGCGCTAAAAGCGTCTTTAAATATGGCTCTTAGCGAGTGCGATTTTATCATTACCACAGGTGGGGTGAGCGTTGGTGAGTTTGATTTTATGCGTGATTTTGTGCGAAAAAGCGGCGAAATTTTAGTAGATAAATGCGCTATAAAGCCAGGCCGTCATATAAAAATCGCTAGGATTTGTGGGGAAAACTCAAAGGTTAAAAAGCTTGTTTTTGCTTTGCCTGGGTTTTCGTATTCTGCGATTACGACTGCGATTTTGTTTGTGCGGCCTTATATTTACAGGCTTTTTGGCGCGAAAATGGACTTTGAAAAAACAGCTGTTTTAGCAGAGGACTACGAGCTAAAAGGACAGCTAGAAAACTTTAGCGCAGCAAGTTTAAGCGCAGAAAATGGCAAGCTCTTAATCAGCACCAAAGGCAAAAAACAAGGCTCAAGCGCAATTAGCACAAATCTGCTTGATTTAGCTGTGCTACTGCGCCTTAGCTCATCAGCCAAAAAGGGCGAGATTGTAAGATATATAGAAATTTAGAAATTTTTAGCGCTTGCGCTTGCGGTTGTAGTGATAACTAGGAATTCTAGAATTTGCTAGAATAAAAGTGCGTGAAAATATGAGCATTTTTATACACGGAGCGACAAGCGGCGGCAAGTGCGAAAACTTTATAAACGGCAGAGTTTGTAAAATCGTAGCAGTTAGCCAGAATGCTGTGCCAAAGCTTAGTAGCGAGTTTTTTGAAAGCATAAAAAATGACCATGCTAAGCTTGGCAAATATGCCTTTACTACTGAGTATAAAAGTGCGGTTGCTACTACAGTTCATGTATAAATCATCTAACTATCAACAATAAGTTAGCTAAAAGCAAAGTCAAAAATACTGGATTATTTCTGTTTTGTAATTATATAATTTAAATTTATATTTTTATATCATAATTCTGATCAAAATCTATTTTGAAAGGTGTAAAAATGAAAAAAATATTTTCAACAATAGCCGCTATCGGACTTTTTGCTACTATGCAAGCTGCTGAATGGGGTTATGAAAAACATAACGGTCCTGATACTTGGGGCAACATAGAGGGCTTTGAGGCATGTGAGATAGGCATGAAACAAAGTCCCATCGATATATTAGAAAAAGGTACCCAGAGTGTTAAAAATGAGTTAAAGATACATTACTTAGGAGAATTGCAAGAAATCTTGAATAACGGACACACTTTGCAAATTAATACAAAAAATGAAAATTATGTATACTTTAAGAATGTTAAGTATACTTTACATCAATTCCATTTTCATACCCCTAGTGAAAATCATATAAATAGTAAAGAATACCCACTAGAAGCGCATTTCGTTCATAAAAATGACAAAAATCAACTTTTGGTAATCGCTGTGATGTTTAAAGAAAATGTAGAGAACCCTGAGCTGGTAAATATGATAAAGCATTTACCAAAAGAAAAAAATCACTCAGTAGCTTATGGTGGAATAGAAATAAAAAAGCTACTGCCAAGTAGTCACGGTTATTTTGAATTTGATGGCTCGCTTACTACACCACCTTGTTCTGAGGGTGTAACTTGGGTGGTTCTAAAAACTCCGCTAACTGCTTCGAAAGAACAAATAAAAGCCTTCAATGATATTATGGGAAATAATAATAGAAGTTTGCAGCCATTAAATGGCAGAGTTATAAAATCTGCTAGCTAAGCTTAAAACTAACTTCTAAATTCTAGAATTTAAATTCTAGAATTTAATAACTTATTTCGTATATTTTTGCTAGAATCGTAAGCCTAAGTGCAAAAGCAAAGGTGATAAATCCTAGTTAATTTTGGGCAGTTTTGGGCTGTTTTAGCCCCAAAACTTGCTATAATGTCGCTATAAAAAAACGATAAAATGTAAATAGCAGTAAATCAAGAGTGTCCTAAGCAAGCATTGCCTGCAAGCACAGAACAAAAAATAGAACGCATAATCGCTCAGTTTGAGACAAAAACGCTAAAAACTTGTTCAAAAGATGAAATAAACAAAAGCTTGGAACAAGTCCGTGCTAAATATAAATGAAAATCATATATAGTGATGATTTTTGACTAGATTTAGCTGAGATTTTTGAGTATATATACAAATACAGCCCAACAAATGCCGAAAAATTCATAAGCGATATAGAAAATAAAATCCAGCAAATATCTAATATAGAGTCATCTTGTCCAAAATATAAAGAATACAAAGATATATAAAATTGTTTTTAAAAATTACATTATTTTATTTGGTCTAAAAGCCGATGAAATGACGATACTTACAATATATTCTAGCAAATTATCTAGATTTTAGTTTATTTTAAAATATAAATGAAATATTTTTTGTATAATCTAAGAAAAAACTGGACTTATAGGCTTTTAGTTTAATAAAAAATAGGAAAATAAAATGAACGACATAAAAATAACTCTACTAAATCACACGCCGCTGTGGGTTTGCTCAAATGCGATTCGCACTTGCTATCAAAGCTTTGAAAAAGGCGATAAAGGCGGAGAAAAAGATAAAGAGCTAATAGAGCGAGTGGGAAATAAAATGCGCCACGCAAGCACGCTAGAACATCTTTTTTATAACTTCTACATTGAAGGCATAAGCCGTGCGTGCCTCCAAGAGCTAGCAAGGCATCGCATCGCAAGCCTTAGCGTAAAAAGCACACGCTATACGCTAAAAGAGCTTAGAGATGAGAGCTCTTTTGTCCCATTGCATGGCATCTGCGATAAAAACTCGCCTAGTGCCTCGCTTGATGAGCTATCTGCTCTATCTGCGCAAGGCACCGGCGAGCTTTTGCCACATCTACCACACACTGAGACAAAAGCAGATTTTTATGGTAGCGATTTGGCTGTTAGGGCTAAAAAATATTTGGTATTTACTGGCGATAGTATGGTGGATACTTTTAGCATTTTAGCACTTGAAAACCTGCGCAAAGCCCTAGCTGCTGGCATAAAAATAGATCTTGCTAAATACGCCTTGCCTGAGAGCTACAAAACAGCTCTTTCATGGAGCATAAATGCTAGAAGCTTACAAAACTTCTTGTCTTTGCGAAGCTCAGCTTCTGCTCTTTGGGAGATTAGAAATTTGGCAAATGCTTTATTTGCTGCACTACCTGAGGAGCATAAATATCTTTTTAAAGACAGCATGGCAGAGAGCTAAAAACAGCCTAGGGAATTCTAGAATTCCTTAGCTAAAAAAGCATAATTAAGAATATTTTTGTATTAATTAAATTTTAATTTAATATAAGCTTGTAAAATACGATAATTTTTTTTAATAGAGAATAATATGTTTTTACTAGAAATGTTAAAAAGCGAAGGGCTAAAAGCCACTCCACAACGCCTATGCGTGCTAAAAAGTCTTAGTTCACACACACATCCCACTATAGATGAGCTTTATGCCGCCGTGCGCAAAGAGCATCCTAGCATCTCGCTAGCCACAGTCTATAAAAACCTTGCTACTCTTGTAGAGGCAAGACTCGTAGTAGAAATCGCAGTGCCAGGGCAAAAAACTCGCTACGATATCTACGAAAAAGAGCATATACATATAGTTTGTAAACACTGCGGCGCAATAACCGATATTTTTAAAGAAGATGCAAAAATGGACACATACCAAAGTCACATAGAAAAGCAAGTTGGCGAAGAAATCAGCTCACTAAATATCATCGCCACCATCTCAAAATGTAAAAAATGCAGCTAGGAATTCTAGAATTTCTAGCTAAATTCTCTTAGGAATTCTAGATTTTATCCCATTTTGACCTTGGGAATTCTAGAATTTCTAGCTAAATTCTCTTAGGAATTCCGTCATAATTGTAAAAAAGTGGGGCTGATATCACCCACTTTTTGC
>CAMENE010000032.1:0-14561 GCA_945928165.1 uncultured Campylobacter sp. | reverse complement strand
CATGCCTTTGTATGCTCTGCCAGCTCGACAGCGTTCTTGTGAGCCTGCTCCGGGGCTAATCAATGATTTCTGCCTTAAATCAATTCAAACAAAAATATCTTATATATTTTTGGGACACTGCAAAGTCTATGATAGCGCTTGCCATCATAGCTTCTATTTACTTTGGTTTTTTTGGTACTGGTTGGCAAGTCACTGGCGAGATGACGCGCTGGGGTGGTGAGTTTTTAGAGCTTTTTGGTCTTGATACTAGCAAATATAGCTATTATAAAATGACAAATCTCTCAGGCAGTCCGCTTACTCGCTATGAAGGACTTGTGCTTATAGGTATGTTTATTGGCGCGTTGATAGCGCCTCTCTTTGCAAATAAGGTTAAATTTCGCCTACCAGCTAGCCGTATACGCATCTTTCAAGCTATAGTTGGTGGTATCCTTGCAGGTTTTGGTGCTAGACTTGCTTTTGGTTGTAATCTGCTTGATTTTTTCACAGGACTTCCATATTTTTCTTTGCATACTTGGGAATTTGCTGTGTTTATGGTGCTTGGTATTTGGTGCGCCACAAAGGTTGGTAAGCTAAAAATTTTTATGCCAAAAGCTACTCCCCAAAAGTGTGGTATAAATGGTAAAGGCATCGAGCATGACAAAGGACGCGCAAAACGCCATTTTAGATATGGTGTGGTGATTTTGATTGCTACGCTTGTTTGGCTTGTTTATCTTTTTGTCGTTACAGAGCCATTTAAACTAGGAGTAAAATCTAGCTTTCTTCCACTTGGGCTTATCTTTGGGCTTATTTTTGGTTTTATTATATCTCGTGGTCAAGTATGCTTTACATCATGCTTTCGCGATTTGTTTTTGTTTGGTCGTGATAATGCCGCAAAGGGAGCATTTTACGGAATGCTTATTGCCACATTTATAGTTTTTGTGCTTATGTTAAATGGTTATTCGGCTTTTGTTAGGAGCTTTTCGGTTGCTGTTGCTTTGGGTGCATTTTTATTTGGTTTTGGTATTGTGTTTGCAGGAGGTTGCGAATGTGGATGGGCTTATAGAGCAGCTGAGGGTCAGACGCATTTTATGATAGTTGGTGTAGCAAATTTCGCCGGAACTGCTATTTTAGCAATTATTTATGATCAAATTCCAGATTGGATCAAGTCTGGTCCAAAGATTCAGTTTTTAAATGAGTTTGGTTCTTTGCTAGGACTTACATTAAATGTTGGACTTTTATTGCTTTGTGTTGCACTAATTTTTGCTTATAAAAAACGATTTTTTTCAAAAGGAGGTTATTAATGAAAGCTAATTATGAAATAACTTATAGTCTTGATATCCAAGGAGAGGCTTGTCCTATGCCAGCGATTGCTACTTTGGAGGCATTGCCACAGCTAAAAAAAGGAGAGGTTTTAGAGGTGCTTTGCGACTGTCCACAGGCGATAAACTCTATCCCTGTTGATGCAAAAAACCGCGGTTTTGAAGTTTTATCTATAGAACAAGATGGTCCAACTCTTAGATTTATCATAAGAAAACCATAAATCAATATAAATAAATTTGGGTTAGTTTTAGCCCAAATTTTTAAATTTATAAGTGTAGTTTTTTGCTATTTTGCATATATGAGTAAAAAATTAACAAACTAAGAGCCACAGCTAAAAAAATAACTCTAAAAGAGCCTAGAAAATAGCAAAATGGGAATTCTAGAATTCCCTTAACTCACTGCTAAACTTCTAGCACTCATTTGAATTTTAAATTTCGTAAAAAGAGAAAATTTTCTAACTTAACCGCCTTTTAATATAAAAAAGCGTATGATACCAAAATTTTTTTAAGCATAATTTAGAAATGAGTAAATTTTTATATATTTTTTTATTATTTTGTGCCTTAAATGCTGAGGACTTTATCTCAAAAATGGAATACGCTCGCATGCTATACCAAAATCCCAGAGGTATCGGCTGTAATAAATGCCACGGCGAAAATGGCGAAGGCAAGCTAATAGCTAACTACAAACAAAAAGATATCAAAAACGGCAAGCTAAGCACTTTAAGCCTAAAAGCACCGCAAATAAACAATATGGATTTTGAAAGCTTTAAAAAATCAATAAATAAAAGCACAGGTATGATGCCAAGTTATTTTCTAACAGATGCTGAAATACTCACTCTTTATGAGTATTTACAAAGCAAAAAGGAGCAACAATGACAAATCAAAAAGCCTTTGAAAAAGCCAAAGAATACATCCCAGGTGGCGTAAACTCGCCTGTTCGTGCCTTTAAAAGTGTAAAAGGCTCTCCGCTTTTTATTGAGCGTGGAAAAGATGAGTTTATCTACGATATAGAGGGCAAAAAGTATATTGACTATGTGCTTAGCTGGGGGCCACTTTTTCTAGGGCATAGCGATAAAAGCGTAGAAAGCGCAATTACTAAAACCATGAAAAAAGGCCTTAGCTTTGGAGCTCCAACGCTGATTGAAACCCAGCTAGCAAAGCTGATTTTAAGCAAAATCAGCTACCTTGATAAAATCCGCTTTGTAAGCTCAGGCACAGAAGCTACTATGAGTGCTATCCGCCTAGCAAGAGCTTATAGCAAAAAAGATGGAATAATCAAGTTTGAGGGCTGCTACCACGGACATAGCGACAGCCTACTTGTAAAGGCAGGCTCAGGCGCAACCACCTTTGGAAACTCAAGCTCGCCTGGCGTGCCAGAGGATTTTGCCAAGCACACGCATTTAGCTATTTATAACGACATTGATAGCGTGGAGAAATGCTTTAATGAAAGCGATGATATCGGCGCTGTGATAATAGAGCCTATTGCTGGAAATATGGGGCTTGTGCCAGCTAGCCTTACATTTTTGACCCAGCTTAGAGATTTGTGCCGCAAAAAAGGTGCCGTGCTTATCTTTGATGAAGTTATGAGTGGCTTTAGAGCAAGTATGACAGGCTCTTATAAGTTTAATAAAATCAAGCCTGATTTAGCTACTTTTGGCAAGGTTATTGGCGGTGGGCTAAACGCGGCTGCCTTTGGCGGAAAAGATGAAATAATGAGTCTTCTAAGCCCAGATGGAGCTGTGTATCAAGCAGGCACGCTAAGTGGAAATCCACTGGCTATGGCAGCTGGAATTGCTACACTTAGTAAGATTTTTGCCACTCCAAATGTATATGAAAAGCTTGGCAGCAAGGTAAAAAGCATACTAAAATGTATGAATAACAGCGCAAAACGCAAAGGCATAGCCCTTCAAACCGAACATCGTGGCACTATGTGGGGCTTTTTCTTTAATGAAAAGAAGGTTACAAACTACGATATTGCGCTAAAAAGCGATACACAGATGTTTGCGAAGTTTCACGCAGCTATGCTAAAGCGTGGGGTTTACCTTGCTCCTAGTCAGTTTGAGACTTGCTTTATTAGCACTAAGCACAGCAAAAACAGCATTGAGGCGACATGCGAAGCCATAGAAGCAAGCTTTAAAGCACTTTGATTTTTGCGAATTGTTATTAGTGACGGATTGTGTTTAAAGCCTAGTAGGCGCACGGCTCAATGAACCTTATGTTCTATTTACGCCGTGCACCTACTAGCCTTTAAACACACTACGCCTATTCTAAAATTCGCCCACTTCGTGAAATTCTAGAATTTGGTGTTTTTTAAATTCTAGAATTTAGCATTAAATTCTAGTTTTAAATTCTAGAATTTAAAAATTTTAACAGTCGCAGCAGCGACAATAAAAAACAAGGCTCCAAGATCGTGAGGTGAATTTATTCGCCGCGCGCTGATGATAGAATACTTAATTCATCGAGGCGTGCGGCGAATAAATTCACCCACGAGCTGAGCCGATAAAATAAAGATAAAAAAATGAAAGAACAAAACAATAGTAAAACCTTTAAAATAGCACGTGCAGCTGATAGCCTCAGCCTTGGCATTAGCATGGTAGTAGCTGTGGCAATTGGCACAGGTCTTGGCCTGTGGTTACGGCAGTACTTGGGAGGCTGGGCGCTTTTTGGCGGAATTGCCCTAGGCGTCTTAGCAGCGATAAATAATGTCTTCAAAGCCTACAAAGCCCAAAAAGCAAGCTATGACGAACTTGGCGATACTCACGCTATAATAAAGCCAAATAGCCATAAAAAAACCGCCCAAGATGACGATATAAACAAAAATATTTAAGTGAGTAAAAGTGGCAAAAAAACTAGCTTTAATTTATCTTTGTAGCGACGCAGTGCTGATTGCTATTTGTGCGTATTTTGGCGCAGAATATGTGCTAAACTCACAAGTTGCTTTAATCTCTAGTTCTCTCATCATCTTAGCTAGTTTTTTAGGATATAAAAAGCGTGTGGCAAAAAAAATAGCAAATGCTGATATAAGCGCATATGATGATATTTTTGATGATGAGAATTCTAGAATTTCTAGCCAAGATGAAGTATCAAAGCTAGAGAATTCTAGAATTCCTAATGAAAAAACCACGAAAATACCTTTGCGCCTTTATGAGTTTGGCTCTGTGTTTTCGCCTTTGCGCTTGCTTGGCTATATTTTGCTTATTTTAGCTTTTTTTATTCTATTAAAAAAAGAGCTTTTTGAGCCATTTAGCTTTTTAGCTGGCATTGCTGTGATGCCGATTTCTGTGCTATTTTCAGCTGTTTTTATAAAAGCAAAATAACATGATAAACACATCCATAGCCCAGATGGTAGTAGACAAAGAAATAAGGGAACTAGAGCGTGATAAGCGCATAAAAGATAGCTCACAGCGAGCAACAAACACCAAAGATCTCACCACAAAAGACGCTACAAGCAAGCCGCTTTTTAACAAGCAAGAAATCCTAAGAGAGAAACAAAGCTTAATAGAACAAAAGCTAGGTGAGCTTACAAACAAGCTACTAAGCGGGCTAAAAAGCGGCGAACAAGGCCCAAATATGCCACGCCTGCTCCAAGTCGCCCCAAACCTAGCAAACGATGTAAAAGAGCTGCTAAAAGCCCTAGAGGGCAACGAAAAGCTAGCCACTTTTAAAGAAGCCTTAGCAAAGTTCATAAAGCCGATTGAAAGCCTAAACCCACAAGGTGTAGCACAAGGAATTAAAGACTCAGGCATAATGCTAGAAGCCAAAATCGCCCAAAGCTTGGAGGCTCAAAGCCTACCAAGCAAAATCAAAGAACTACTTAGCCAGATGAAAAACACGCAAAATCAAGGGCTAAAAGAAAGCTTTTTAAAGCTGCCAAACGACAGCGATGCTAAAAAGAGCATAAGCGACCTTGAAACCCTACTAAAAGAGCAAAAAAAGCTAAACCAAGAGACTATAAATAACTCGCCTTTTAAAGCCTTAGCCAAGGCAAGCGACGCCCTAGAAAACGCAGCAAAATACCTTGATAAACTCTCAAATCTAGGCAAAAACCTTAGTCTAAAAACTGCCGCAAATCTGCTCTCGCGCATAGAATCAATCATACAAAACGCCCAAAAAAGCGCAAATAACTACAATTTAAATAGCGCTACACTAAAAGATGCTAGAGCTATCAGGGAACAAATAAATGCTAGCGCAAATGAGCTACAAAACGCTCTAAATCTGCTAAAAAATAAAGATAGCAATTTTAAAGCCTTTCTTACTCGCTATGACCCAAATAATAAGCAAAATGCCACGCTAAAAGAGGCTTTAAGCAAACAAAACGAGCCAAAAGCAAATCATATAAGAATAAATATACAAACAAGCAACACAGGTAGCACAGCGCACTCGTCTTCTCTAAACGCAAATTCAGCGCAAAACAGCTCTTTATCTCAAAACAGCTCTTTTTCTCAAAACGCCAGTTTCTCGCAAAACGCCACTCTAACACAAGAGCAAAATAGCTTTAAAAACATAAATCTATCGCAATTTAAAGAAGCAACTAGCTCAGAGGTAAACACACCAAATCTCCAAGGCAAAATCACTGAACTAGCTCGCACCTTAACTAGCCTAAAAAACACCCTTAGCCCAGAACTAGCTAGCGCAAAATCAGCCCTTGAAGAAATAAATAGCCTTGCTCGCTTGGCCAAAAGTGCTGCTAAAAGCATAGGCGCAATCAAGCCAAACAATGCAGAACAAGCTCTAAAAGAGCTACAAAGCGATATGAAATCTGTGCTTTTAAACCTAAAAGAAAGCACGCAAAATCAATCCAGCACGCAAAATATTCACACCGCTGCGCAACGACTTTTAACCCAGATTGAAATTCACCAGCTAGCAAGCTTTGCACAAAACTCGCTACAAACCTACCTGCCCTACCACTGGGACGAGCTAAATAGCTCAAACCTTAGCTTCAAGCGTGGTAACAAGGACAAGTTTTACGCTCGCATTGAGCTTAGTTTTGTGAAATTTGGCGAGATTGGCATAGTGCTAGGTCTAGCTGAGAATAAATTTCTTGATGTTAGCATACAGACTGGCAATGATGGCTTTAAAGAACTTATTTTAAGCGAGACCAAAAGTCTTAAAAGGGCCCTAAACGAACTTGGGCTTGTGGTAAATAACTTTTTTGTAGCTAGCAAAGGTAGCAAAAGTGCCTACGAACACTATGGAGACATCGACCTAGGATATAACATAAAGGCATAAAATGGCAGAGAAAAAAGCTCCTCTCAAATCAGCTCTAAAAAAAGCTGTCGCCCTAGGCTATAACAAAGAAAAAGATGGCGCCCCAAAGGTGCTAGCAAGCGGTAAGGGCGTCATCGCTGAAAACATCATCGCCGCAGCCAAAGAAAACAATATCCCTATAAAAGAAGATAAAGACCTAGTTGAAATCCTAAGCAAAATCGATATAGACCAAGAAATTCCGCCAAATCTATACCGCGCGATTGCTGAGATTTTTAGCTTTCTTTATCGTGCCACGCAAAATGCTAAGCGATAGTTTTTTTTTGCTTCGCATCCGTTGGTTGCTTCGCATCCGCTGGTTGCTTCACATCCGCTGGTTGCTTCGCATCCGCTGGTTGGGAATGACAGGGAATTCTAGAATTTTCGTCATTGCGAACAAAGCAATCTCTAGAAATTCTAGATTAAAAGACAGCCCCTAACCCACAAAAAAGATAAACTAAAAATGAGTAAAATAGTAACAATAAAAAATAAAAGTTACTTTTTTACACTGATATTTCTCTTTATTGTTATTTTTTTGTTAATATTTTAGCAAAATAATAAAGGAGATTAGATGCAAACAATTTCATTTGATTTTTATTCTACTTTGGTGGTTATGGTCTTAGTGCTTTTGCTTGGGGCTTTTTTAAACTCTCGCATAAAGGTGCTTAGCAAATACAATATCCCAGAAGCCGTGGTAGGCGGCATCATAGCAGCTAGCTTGTTTTTGCTTTTGCGTGTTTTTGGCGATATAAAGCTTAGTTTTGATGGCTCGCTAAAAGACCCTTTGATGCTAGCGTTTTTTAGCTCTATTGGCTTGCTGGCTGATTTTTCATCGCTTAAAAAAGGTGGCAATAGACTTTTTATTTTTTTAGTCATCACTAGTGTGCTTTTAGTGCTACAAAACGCCGTTGGCATAGGCATTGCCACAGCCCTTGGTGAAAACTATCTTATAGGACTTTTAGCAGGTTCTATTACTATGAGCGGAGGACATGGCACTGGTGCTGCGTGGGCTAGTGTGTTTAGCGCTGAGCCTTATAACTTTGCTGGGGCTTTGGAGGTAGCTGTGGCAGCAGCTACCTTTGGGCTAGTAATAGGCGGTATCATAGGCGGACCAGTGGCAGCTTATCTTATCAAACAGCACAAGCTTAAAACCCCAGGCGATAAAACAGAGAGTGTCCATATCCCTATAACCGAGCTTGAAGCTTACAAAGAGCGTAAAATTACGCAAAGCAGCTTCACCCAAAGCCTTGCATTGCTTGCTATTTGTTTGCTTGTGGGGGTTTATCTTGCTGATTTTGTAAAGAGGCTTGAGCTTGATTTTACCTTGCCTACTTTTGTGTATTGTCTTTTTACTGGCGTGGTTTTGCGCAACTCTTTAAGTGCGCTTAAAATCCACGAGGTATTTGATAGAGAAGTGGGCTTGCTTGGCAATGTTAGCCTTGCGCTATTTTTAGCTTTTGCTTTGATGAACATTGATCTAGTTCAGCTAGCAAATCTTGCTTTGCCGATATTTAGCGTACTTTTTGCCCAAAGCGTGCTTATGGTGTTTTTTGCGATTTTTGTTACATTTAGATTTTGCGGGAAAGACTATGATGCAGCCGTGCTCTCAGCTGGGCACTGCGGCTTTGGCATGGGTGCTACGCCAACAGCTATGGTAAACATGCAAGCTGTGTGTAAAAACTACGGTATGAGTCACACAGCCTTTATCATCGTGCCGCTATGTGGAGCCTTTTTCATAGATATAGTAAATGCCATTGTGATAAAAGGCTTTTTATCTTTATTTTAGGCTTGAAATGATTTAATGTAATGCTGGTGTCGTGTGCTCTCTAATTTAGCTTAGTATTTCATTGTTTGTCGTTTTTGGCTGTGATTTTATACAAGGCTTTATAAAAGGGCATAAAGCCCTTTTGGCAAAAATATAAAAAAATATCATCAATTGCTTAGAAAAATTCTGGAATTCCTAGCTAAAATTTAGTTAGGAATTCCAAAATTGCTAAACAAAGATTTATATTCTATATGCTTATATTCTTTATTATTTAATCATTTTAATTTTTCAAAAATATTTTTATACAAGGATTTATACAATAAAGATTACTTTGCTATTTTAATAATTTTTATAATTATAATAACAAAAGAAAGGAGGGCAGATTAAACAGCTAGACTTTTTAATCAAATTAGCAACCTTGATTTACTTGCTGATTTTGATTGCTAAGCAAGTAACTTAGCAAACGGGGGCGCAATGCCCCTGCCCTCTATTTGAAATTATAGCATAGAAAGGATAAAAAAATGGCAGAATTAAAAGATTTTTTAGAAGTGGCACAAGTGCTAGTGCTCGTCTACATAGCACTAAATATACATAAATTAAAGGTGGCAAAATGAGTGGCGGTGAGTTTAAAAAAGAGCTAGAAAGCCTTGGCATCTCTCGCAAAGAATTCGCCCAGCTAAGTGGGTTTAATGTAATTAGCATAACAAACACGCTAAGCAAGGGCATAATCTCAAATCAGCTTGAAGCCTCGCTAAAACTAGTAAAGCGCATAAAAGAGCTTGAAAGTCAAATTGCAGGGCTAAAAGCCTTGCTAAAAGGCTAAAAAAATGGCAATTGCTAAGCAATTCTAGTTTTTTTTTGGGGGGGGGGGGGTATTTTTAGGGAATTTTAGAATTCTTAGGTGTATTTTAATAAGTAATTCTAGAATTTAGGAATTCTGGTTTGTAGGAATTTTATAATTCCTTAAAATTCGTCATTGCGAGGCTTTAAAAAAAGAGGGAGCAATCTCTAGGAATTTTAGATTTATTCTTGGAATTTTAGATTTATTCTTGGAATTTTAGATTTTTTGCAAACTAGAATTCTTAGGAATTCTACAATTCTAGATTTTTTATTTAAGAATTCTAGAAATCTAGAAATCCAAGACAAAGCAAATCTAGAATTCTAGATTTATTTGTGATGAGATCATCGGGTCAAGCCCGATGATGACACAAGGGGTCAAGCTGGGGGATGACAGCTGTTTAGAATTTCTAGAGATTGCTCCCTGTGCCCCCATCAATGACGGAATTACGAAATTTTAGACCGAATTCTAGAATTCCTTAATAAATTTGCTTAGAAATTTTAGATTTTTGCTCGCTTTAGTGGGGCAAGCCCCGCTGCTCGCAAATTTTATAAGGGCTATGCCCTAAACCCCCGCCGCTGTCCCTAAAACCCCGCTAAAATTTAGAATTCTTAAAGATTGCTTCGTCTCACTCACTCCTCGCAATGACGGCGATTTTGGCAATGACGGAATTACGAAATTTTAGACGGAATTCTAGAATTGCTTAAAATTCGTCATTGCGAGGCTTTGAAAAAGCCGAAGCAATCTCATTTATTAAACCTTATTAAGCCTTGTTTGTTTATTAAGCCTTGGGCGAGATTGCTTCGCAAGCCCAGCAATGACGCGGAATTCTAGAATTCTTAGGCTAAAATCTAGAATTTCTTAAACGCAAAAAGCATATAGCCAAAACACTAAAGGCTAGATTACTTTTACTAGCCATCTTTACTGGCCATCGCCACTTTTATCTTTTAGCTCTACAAGTTTATTGCGCTTTAGCTCTTTGATTTTGCGGTGTGCGAGTTTTGGGCAGCAAGTGATTATCCACTCGCCCTTTTATGTTTTTCTTTAAAGTCGCTAGCCCCTTTTTCTTGCGTTTTTAGCCAAAGCCTAGCCACATCGCCAAAGCTAAGCCCCCTTTTTTGTTTTTCTTGTTTTAGGTTTAGCCCCCTATATACAAGGCTTTATACAAGGTTTTTGCTGAAATTAAATGAAATATTATGAAATCATTTAAGACTATAAAAGGCCTCAAAGATTGATGCAGCAAGGCTTTTTTGATACTTTTTGAAATTGTATGATTTTATTAAATGGTGCCTCGGGTCTGCCAATATATAAAATAGCTAAAATAGCGATATATGCATAGTTACAGCCACTCAATTTTTTTTAGGTAACCCACCCTAGTATCCCAGAGTTTTTTGGAAATTTTGGCAATAAATCTCCAAAAACAACCTTTACATGCTTTGTTAGTAATATACTCTCAAATGCCCTACTCTAAACACTTTTAGCATATAACTACAAACTAGAAGCGTATTTTAATTCAGGGATACTTAAAGTCCATTTAAAACTTTGTTTATGAAAGCACTTTTTTATTTATGAATTACACTTTTTGTTTATGAGAGCCATTGCTAAGCATTAAATACACGCAAATAATGATTTTGATTAAGTTTAAATTTATTTTTGCGTTTTTCATATTTTTAGCCACCACAAACAACATTGATTAGGTGTCCAAATAACTTTGTTTATGAAATCCACTTTTTAGCTTTGTCATTTTTTAAGAAACATGATAATTTTTTATTCATCCAAAAATCGCTGAAAATATCTATTTTAGGGCAAATGCTCTTAAAAAATATGAATATTTTGGAATATTTTTAGACATTTTTTTAATAGCAGATAGAATGCCACAAACAAAACTTGGCACTCATAAACAAAGGATAACTATGAAAACAGAAACAATGGCTTCCCCATACGAGTCAAAAATGGATAAAAAAAATTTTACTACAAAGGAATTAGTCCTGCTCCTAAGGGTCAGCCCAGACTGGTTGGCTAGTTTAAGAACTTCAAGTGGAAGTATGAGCAAAAAAACAAAAAAAAGAAAAAACCGAATATATAAAGTTCTTTAAGTATAGTGGAAAAATATTTTATAACATAGATGATATCTTTAGCATGATATCTATTACAAATCCACATTTTAATGTAAAAAAATACAATACCCTTGATTTTTTATTGCCAGTTGAAGTAGCTCATAAATTGCACATAACACAATCTCGCTCTCTAAAATGAGAAAAAATCCTTCCAGATTTGATAAAAAAGGAAATCTGCGTTTTGATTACATTGAGTTCATTAAGCTAGGCAAAAGAATTTTATATCACAGAAAATCTGTTGAGGATGTTTTTAGAAAAATCAAAAAACTTGGCCTAGAAGAAAGGTTTTGTAATGCAAAATTCTAACACTCATAGTTTTTCAAATATCTTAGAGTATGTAAAAACTGAACTTAATGAATTTGACAAAAATACTGAATGGCTTGATACGAGTATTTGCTCTAATTTTCTTACCTCAGGCAGCATAAACATAGTATCTGCTGGCAGCGGTGTTGGCAAAACTTATTTTATAGTTTCATTTGCGATATTTCTTTTAAAAAATAAAATAATCAATAGAGTAATTCATCTTAATTTTGATGGCAATACTGATATTTTTACAGCAAGAAGGCAAAGTCAAGATATAAAAAATTTTTATGGCCTAAATCAATGGTTTCATATAAGAGCAGAAGACTTAATGGGGAAAGGAATTAGCCTAACGCAATTCATAAAAAACAAATTGAGACAAAAGCTGATCTTAAAAAAACTCTTTTTATATACGATAGTTTTGTTAATTTTGTCCCAAAACTAAACGACACAGATGAAGTAAGTAAATTCATGTCGCTTTTAAGAATGTGCTCTAATCTCGGTGCTATACACTGGATAAACACTCACAACAAAAAAGGCGAGGATATTTATAGTGGTAGTGGTATGATTTTAAACTTATCGGATGCTACTTGGATGCTAAAATCTACTAAAAACAAAGATAAATTCGTTTTTCTTTTTAAAAATATAAAAGGCAGGCACTTATATAAAAATCAGGCTTTTGAGCTATTGTTTGATGATAACACAATTATAGGGTTAGACTATGACGAGGCCAGTAGAACAAATCTACAAAATGAGCTTATAGATGCTATATGTGAGCTGCTACACAAAAATCCGCTAGGGCTAACACAAACAAAAATCTTACAAAGCATCGGTAGAAGCAGATTTGATAAAACAGCCAGAAATATCTTGATGCAAAACAGCGGAAAGCTGTGGGAGATACAAACAAGGGGCAGGGAAAAGATTGTAACAATTTTATAAGTATTGTGGTAATTTGTGATAAACAGCCAGTTACCACAATAAAGTATCTGTTTATGGGCTTTTGCTGTAATTGTGGTAATCTGGTAATGTTATTTGAGCAACCTTTTATCTCCAAAAAAAATAAAAAATTAGTAAAGCGTCTTAAATAATGATATATTCGCAAACTATTGCTTAAAAGAGTGCCTATTTTGGGATATTTTTAAGCCTATACTTAAAAAGTTTCTACAATTCGCCAAAAGATATTTTTTAACGAGAGTAAAAATTTGTTAGTAGATTTTGAAGAATTGGAAGAGCGCATTAAAGACATATTGGCTACCGAAGAAAAAAGCACAAAAATCATAGATATTGCAGAGGTTTTGGAGATATCGCCAAGATTGTATTACAAGCCAAAAAATCAAAACAAAGATAAACTTGTCTTAAAAATTTTGAACTTTTTGACCAAAAAATGCCTGCCTATCAATCTAATCCTTTTTGACCAAACTAATAAAAAAGTGCAAAAAGAACTCCGCAAATATCCAATGATAAAAAATATCCAAGAAGACTTAGAAAACATAAAAAAGGAAAAGAAATGAACACATCTTAGGAAAGGAGAAACTATGGGTAAACCAGCTAATAAGTCATGCTTCAAAAAGCATTTTAGCTTACTTGCGCCACTAGGTTTTACTATGCTAATCGCAAGTAGCGCTTTTGGAGCTGGCAGCTTAGATAAAGCCAACACTTTGCTACAAAAAGTAGTTGAATGGCTTAACTATCTATCAATAGCTGTCGTAACGATTGCGATTTTGGTAGTTGGTTATAAGGTTTTGTTTGGTGGACAAACTATCAGAGAATGTTCGCCTATTATTATCGGTGCTGTAATTATAGCTTCAGCATCCACGATAGCAAGTTTATTGATGGGATAAACAAATGAATGAAGTAGTTTATAAAGCTCTAACTCGTCCAGCCATGGTATTTGGTGTACCCGTTACTCCGTTTTTTATTGCCATGAGCATTATCGGTCTAATCGCTTTATATACTGAAATTATCCTGCTATCACTTTGCGTTCCAGTAGCTTTAGTTTTAAGGGAAATGACAAAAAAAGATGACTCAATTTTTAGACTGCTGTTCCTTAAACTTCAATTTTTTACTAACTCGGGCATAACAAAATTCTTTGGACTAAAAGCCTACTGTGCTAATCAAAAATATACAAAAATTAAGGTGCAAAACTTAAAAACAAGCATTATAGGGCTACATAGCCTACCAAATATTGAAAAATTCTTACCATATCAAACACTAGTCAAAGATGTAGTGATTACAAAAGAATATGATTTAATGACTACTTGGCAAGTTGAAGGTGTCGCTTTTGAGATTGAAGATGAAACTGATATTGTATTAAATAAGAACAAACTAAACATGCTTTTTAGACTATTTGCTAACGAAAATATATCTTTTTATTTCTACAATTGCAGAGTAGCAATAACTGATAAATTTCACTCGCATTTTCCAAATGAGTTTTTAAAAGAAATGGATGCTGGATACTATAAAGCCTTTGATGAAAAATCATTAAAAGAAAACAAGCTTTATATTACCGCTATTTACTCTCCTTTCCCAAATAAAGTAGTAAAGTCATCGTTTAAAAAAATTAGCCTAGATAAAAAAATTGATGAGTTAAATACACACTTAAATAACTTTGCTAAGCATTGCCTTAGCATTGAGGCTAATTTGCGTGATTTTAAGCCTACAAGGCTCGGTATTTATGAGATTGATGGTATATCGTATTCAGCTCAGTTGGAATTCTATAATTTCTTACTAAGTGGAACATGCTCGAAAATAAGAGTTCCAAATGCTCCACTAAGTGAAGTATTAAATGGAAATATGGATGAAGTGCTTTTTAGCGACCATACAGCTCAATTAAACTTCAATAATGCAGAAAAAAGATTTTTCAAGGCTATTGAGATTAAAGACTATCCAAATGAAACCTTTTGCGGAATTCTAGATACTTTAATGTATTTAGATATTGATTATAGGCTTAATTGTAAAAAACGGGTGCTGGAAGTGCTATAATATCCCCTTAAATTCAT
>CAMENE010000031.1:0-16224 GCA_945928165.1 uncultured Campylobacter sp. | reverse complement strand
ATTGCGAGCGAAGCGAAGCAATCTCTAAGAATTCTAAAATTCCTAAGCTAAAAACCCCCCCCCCCCCCCCCGACTGCCTTATCTCATCCCTAACTTGACCCGTGGATCTCGCTCTCTCTGTCATCCCCCGACTTGATCGGGGGATCTCTATAGGGAATTCTAGTTTTACTCGCCTCTAGGATTTTTAGATAAAATCTAGAATTCTAGGGGCTTTTTGCGTTTATATCATTTAAGAATTCTAGAATTCCCTAAGCACACTCTAGAATTCCCTAGCTTCTAGGGAATTCTAGAGCAATTTTCTAGCTTTATGCTAGAATTCTAACCACTTTAGATTTTATCTAGAGTGGCTTTTTTATAATCATTTTAAAGGTAAAACAATGACTTTAGAAGAAAGAGTTGGTTTATTAGAACAAGTTGTGCTTTATGATTGTTCTGTAAGCAAACTAGCTTTATCTTGCAAATTTGATTCAGCAAAAATAGAAAGTATTTATCAGATTTTTAAAAAATATTCTAGCAAATGTGACGAAAAAATAGAATTTTCATATATGGAAGTTGAAAAAGATTTTGGAAAAATAGGAATCAACTATCAACTACTAAAGAGCGTAATACTAGCCTTTGGTGATGCTAATAAATATCTAGATGTCATAGCTCAATATCTAAAATCAAATAAAGAAAAAATGAGTGGTCTATCGTGCGAATATCACAGACTATATGATAGAGTATTTTCTAAATAAATATATAATATTTATTTAATTTAAAAATATATAATAAAAATCTAAAATAAAAAATAAGGAAATATAATGATAGAAAGAAAAATAGAAAAATTATCTAATGAAATAGAAGAAGTTAATAAAAAAGTTGCCACAGATACTCTTACAATGTCTATAGGCGAGATTATCAATTCTTACAGAGAAAAGGATTTAATAATAAATCCTAAATACCAAAGATTGTATAGATGGAAAGATTGGCAAAAAACTAAATTCATAGAATCTATACTAATGGGACTACCACTACCTTCTATATTCGTTCAGCAAAACAGCAACGATGGTAAGTGGGAATTGGTAGATGGGCTTCAAAGAATATCTACAATACTAGAATTTACAGGAGAATTGGAAGGATATGATAAGAATCTAAAGTTAGTTGAATGTGATAAAATAACTAGCTTAGAAAATCTGCAATACAATGATTTTACAGTAGATATTAAAAGGCTTTTTCGAAAAGCAAGAATATCTGTCATGGTGATTAAAAGTAATGTCAAAGAATCTAAATATGAATTATTTAGCAGGATTAATTCTACTGGGAGCCCCTTAACAAGTCAAGAAATACGCAATGCTATATTATGTGATGAAAAGCCAGAATTATTTGAATTGATAAAATCACTTTCGAGTGATGAAAACTTTTTAGAGTCGGTATCTATATCTGAAGATGCAATTGAACAAGCCTATGACCAGGAATTAGTTATAAGATTTTTTGCTTATAAAAATTTTCAAAAAATAAGGTCAAAAAGATCTATGGTAAAGTATGTTGATTATTATATCAATAACATATATAATAAAGAGGAAATACATACCATGGAGAAAGATTTTAAGCATTTTTTTGGCAGTATAAATAAAATAAGCCATAGAGCATTTTGTAGAAAAAAATCTGGTTTTAGTATTGCTATTTATGAAGCGATAATCGTTGGACTTTCAGAAAAACTTAATCCTAAGTATAAACACAATGAAAGTATGCTGAAAGAAAAAATAGAAGCAATAAATAATCAAGATTGGTTGTTAAAATTTCAAAAACGTGGCTCAAATGCTAAAGAAAGATTAGAAATTTTTGATTCTGAAGCAAGAAAATATTTTGCTGAAGTTTAAAAAGAGTATTTAATGACAAACGAATATAGTGTAAGAGAAATCAAACAGTATAATAGTGATTTTTTTAATAAAGTTCAACTTATTGTTAAAGAAATAACTGATATTGAAAAATATACAATTGGTTTGGTTATGCTATGTACTCATTTTGAAAAAATATCTAAATATATCATGCGAGTATTTGTTGATAATTTGGGAGATAAATATTGTCATATACAAAAAATTTTCAATTTAACAATAACCAATGATAAAAAAAAATCACAAGAAATGCAATATGATACACAAATAGAGATATTTAAACAATTGTTAATTCATTATAATAAAGAAAATATATGCATTGATATATCAATGAAAGATTATAAAAACAAGAGGAACAATATACTTCACGATGGAGAATTTGACACAACAAGCAGAGAACAGTATGAGGAATTATATGAGAAACTACATAATGTATTAATTAAATTATTAACAATATGCTCAGAAATAGAGCAAAATGATGATGAAAACGAAAAAATATATTATATGACACAAAAATAAAAAAGTGCATAGCATAATTATGCTTTTAGTATAGTTATATTTCTTGTAAAAGACAGCTCACAAAAACACCATAGTGCCAAGCTAGTAGATATAGGGAATTCTAGAATTCCCTAGAAATAAATAAATAAAAAATTCAAATCTATTTGCTAAATCTTGCTATAATGGCGCGAAATTTCACACAAAAAGATAAAAAAACATGACAAATATAATCCTATGCGGTGGTTCTGGCACTAGGCTTTGGCCACTATCACGCACTTTATTGCCAAAGCAGTTTGTAAAAATGGTAAATGGACAAAGCCTTTTTAGCCTAGCACTTGGGCGCTGTGCTAAGGCTACCCCAAGCTCAAAAAACATAATAATCTGCAACGAAAACCACTACTTCCTAGCCCTAGATGAGTGCGAGGGCAAAGACGCTAGCTTTGTGCTAGAGCCTTTTGGGCGAAATACCGCTGCTGCTATAGCCTTTGGCGCGCTTAGCGTGGATGAGGACGAGATACTTTTTGTAAGCCCAAGCGACCACATAATCGCAAATGAAAGTGCCTTTAAAGCCGCACTAGATAGCGCAAAAGCCCTAGCAAATGAGGGCAGGCTAGTAACCTTTGGCATCACGCCTGATGAGCCAAACACCGGCTATGGCTACATCTGCGCTGGTGGGGCGATAGAGCATGGACACAGCGTCAAAAGCTTCACTGAAAAGCCAGATTTAGCCACAGCAAAGCAGATGCTAGCAAGCGGAGGATATTTTTTTAATAGCGGTATGTTTTGCTTCAAGGCTGGCGTGCTTCTAGCTGAGCTAGAAACTCACGCTCCAGAGGTGCTAGCAGCTGCTAAAAAAGCCATAAAAAACGCCAAAAAAGACGGCACCGCTTTTAATAGCATTTTGCGCATAAACCCAGCCGATATGGACAGTCTGCCTGATATCAGCATAGACTACGCACTAATGCAAAAAAGCCAAAATATCGCAATGGTAGCACTAGATGCTGGCTGGAGCGATTTAGGCAGCTTCGATGAGCTCTCAAAGCGCCTGCCTAGCTCGCACTATTACAGCGCAGGCTCTGCTGGCTGCTTCGTGCACAGCCCAAGGCAAGTAAGCCTAGTAGGCTGCGAGGATCTCATCGTCATAGACACCGCAGATGCTCTAATGATCGTGCGCAAAGGCTCTAGCCAAGATGTCAAGCTAATCTACAACCAAATCAAAGCAGAGCGCCCAGAACTAGCCCAAATCCACACCAAAGCCTACCGCCCGTGGGGCAGCTACGAGGTGCTAGCAGAGGGCGCAGGCTACAAGCTAAAACGCATAATAGTAAAGCCTGCTGGTCGCCTAAGCCTACAAAAGCACACATATCGCAGCGAACACTGGATAGTAGTAAGCGGCGAGGCGATAGTCCAAAACGGCGAGCAGAGCCTCACACTTTATGCCAACCAAAGCACATATATCCCAGCAGGCGCGGTCCATAGACTAGAAAACAGGGGTAAAAGCGACCTAGAGCTAATAGAGGTGCAAGTAGGTAGCTACTTGGGCGAGGATGATATCGTGCGCTTGCAAGACGACTATAAAAGGGAGTAGCGGAGTTTTTGCTCTTTTTGCTCTAGGAATTCTAGATTTTATCCTAGGAATTCTAAAATTCCCTACTATGTCATCCCCCGACTTGACTTTCTTTGTCATCCCCCAGCACCCTTGGGGGATCTCTATAGGGAATTCCAGAATTTCCTTTGTCATTGCGAGGAAGCAAAGCGACCGAAGCAATCTCTAAGAATTCTAAATTTTAGTGGGGTTTTAGGACGCTAAGGGTTTAGGGCGTAGCCCTTATAAAATTTGCGGGGCTAGATTTATCTAGCCTAAAAGCGAGCAAAATTCTAGAATTCCTAAGCCTTATGTCATTGTCCGATACCTTCGGACAATCTCTATAAAATCCCCCGACTTGCGTTTTTGTCATTCTCCGACTCCTTTGGGGGATCCCATCAAATCGCCGTCATTGCCAGGGACCGAAGCAATCTCTAGGAATTATAGATTTTAGCGGGGTTTTAGGGGCGGTAGCCCCTAAAGATTTAGGGCGTAGCCCTTATGAAATTTGCGAGCAGTGAGGCTTGCCTCACTAAAGCGAGCAAAATTCTAGAATTCACAAGCCTTATGTCATTGTCTGGCTTAACCACTCTATGTCATTGTCCGACTTGCGTTTTCTGTCATCCCCCGACACCTTTGGGGGATCTCATCAAATCACCGTCATTGCGGAAATTCCGTCATTGCGAGCGAGCAAAGCGACCGAAGCAATCTCTAGGAATTCTAGATTATTCGCCCCGGAATTCTAGATTTATCTAAAATTCCTAGGGGCTTTTTGCGTTTATATCCACTTAAAAGCCCCTAGAAATTCAAAATTTCCTAAGCAAATCCCACCAAAATCTGCTATAATACTGCCAAAAAGGCAAATAATGAGCAAAAAAGATAGATTAAACAACGAAATTTCAAGCTTAAATATTTATTTAGCGGCTGTTTTGGCAGCGATTATCGGTGTAGTTGGCTTTATCTTTGGCTCTTATGAGAGTACTAGGGCCGAGATCATTATCTGTGCGGCGTTTGGCGTGCTTTGCCTGCTAGCTAGCGTGCTAGTCATACAAAGCAGAATGAATAAAAAAAATAACGAAATAGAAAGGCTTTAAGATGGTTTATTTAGTTTGTGCTGTGTTTTTGATCTCTATACTGGCGGTGATGTATGCGGTGCTAAATGTAGGCAGTAAGTCAAAACTAGGCTAAAATATCGCAGCAGAAACCAGCTAATATATCTTTACGAGCGTGTATCGCCCTTAGCGATACCCAAAGCGAGCTACAACCAGCAAAAAACCAGCAAAACAACTAACAATTCAAAAATTCTATATAAACACCACCATTTCATCACTTCCGCTACTTCGTGCAAATTTTTTGAAACTTTTTCATTTTTGTTCCTTATTTTAAAGACTCAATTCACTCATTTTGATAATTGTTCTAGTATTGTCAAAAATATCTTTAAAGACTTCTTAATGCTTAACTCAAACTTAAATTCACAAGTAAATTTAACAAAGCATTTCTAAGCACTATTGCTACGATATTAGAGGTAATTCTTAAAATAAAATTTTGTATTGAAAATTGCTCTTTTCAAATTTTTCTATAGAAGGAGCCAACATGGCACTAACAACAACACAAGTAAACGCAGCATTCGTAGCGCTTCTAGGCAGAGCGGCTGAGGGTAACGCAAGCGCGTGGGCTGCCAACTCAGCTGATACAACAACACTTGCCAATGCAATACTATCAGTAGATGGAAAATATAAAAATAGCCTAGAGCAAGCTAAAACGAATGAAGATTTTGTAGAAGCTCTTTATCAACAAGTTCTAGGTAGAAACTCAGACGCAGATGGCAAAGCTTTCTGGCTAAACGCTCTAGCTAATGGCACAAGCCGTGATGAGCTAAAAGCTAATTTCCTAGCAGCAGCTAAAGCTGAGGATCCTAACCTAACCGCATTTTATACTAATAACCAACAATTCCTTGAAAATGTATACTCTGCTCTACTAAACCGTGGTGTAGACAGCTCAGGCTTAGAGCATTGGATGAATCTACTCAACAATGGTACTTCAAGAGCAGAAGTAGTAGCTAGCATCATCGATGCTATCAACTCAAACAAAGATAGCGAAGACTACGCTATTTACAATGCTAAAATGAGCGTAGCAGATGCTGTTACAGCAGCTTTCGCTGGCCCAAAAGCTGGTCTAAACGAAGAGCAAAGCAAAGCCCTAAATGATAAACTAATAGGTATTAACAACCTTGTAACAAGCACTGATGTAACCCAAGAAATCATCAAAGCGGAAATTGAGCAAGTAGTAGGCTCATATGGCAAAGAGGCTGCTCCACTAACTTTCAAAGCAGTAACAGATAAACTGGAGAACTACGAACTAGGTAATGCTGATTCAGCTACTGCTCAAACATTTAGAGGTAATATCAACCTACAAGACGCTACTAAAAGCACTATCAACGACAAAGCTACTCTAAACACTAGCAAATTCTCTGATACTCTAGTTGTAGATGTTATTCCTAGCACAGCTGGCGCAGCGTTTGACTATACTGGCAATGCTAAGCAAGTAAAAACATTTGCTGGGCAAGACGGCATCAAAAACCTAACTATCAACAACGGAACAGCAAATATCACAAACCTAGATAACGCAGGTATTACTGAGAATCTAAAAATCACTGGTGCTGCTAATGTAGGTGCTACAGTATCAGAAGCTCTAAACTACCTAGAAATAAACACTGGTGGCAACGCAAATGCAACAGCTACTATAACTGTAAATGCTAACCTAAAAGAGTATGTAGGCAAAGGCTCAGGCAAAGATAATATCACTGTAAGTGGTGCTGATACTACTGTCACATTAGAGAAAATCAACACTGGCGCAGGCAACGATACTCTAATTGTAAATGGCAGTGGTTCTGTAACAAATGTAGACCTAGAAGCAGGCAATGATGAGCTAATTGTAAGTGGTGCTAACGCTAGCATAACAGGCACAATCAACCTAGGTGCTGGTGAGGATGAGCTAACTGTAAGTGGTGGTAGCATAGCTAATGCTAAAATCAACCTAGGCGCTAATAATGATGTAATCACTCTTCATGGTGTTGCAGCTAATGGTCTAAAAGGCGCTACTATCGATGGTGGTGCTGGCAGAGATACTCTAATTGTAAGTGGTGATATCAGCGCAAAAGGTGCTTTCAAGCTATCAAATGTAGAAGTTCTACAAGCAAGTGGAGATGGTGTAAAAGTAAGCTACGCTCAAATCAAAGACCAAGCTCTAACACTTACTAAATCTGGTGGTGCTGACAAACTAGAAATCAATGCAGCTAATGAAACAGCTATCAACCTAAACCTAAACAACAAAGTAGTATCAGGCGATAACACAGCACTAACAGAACTAAAACTAACCAATGTAGGCTCAGGCGCAACTGTAACTCTAAATAAAGATGATGGTATCGCTGAGACTATCACTCTAGCTAATGATGCTAGTGGTGACAAAGCTGTAAAAATCACTGGTCTAGGTACTGGTGATATTCTAACAGGTGGTGCTCTGGGTGGCGATATCACTAGTCCATTTGTACAATTTACTAAGGCTAGTGAAGGTGCTACTACTCTACAAGATAAAGCTGCTTACTACATAGATGCAGATGGCTCTACAGCTGAGAAAGCTCTAGCAGCTCTAGGCGCTGTTACTCTAGCTGATACTAAAAAAGCTCTTGTAGCATTTAACACAGACAATGGAACATATATCTATTCAGTTTCAGGTGGCAATAATCTAACAGCTGGCAACTTCACTCTAGCAGCTATCGTTGATGACAAAATCAACAACAAAGATAGCGTAGCAGCTGGAGCTATCACATTTACAGCTGATAACACTCCAAAAGAGCTAAAAGCTGTTAATGTAGCATTTGATAGTCTTAGCGAACAAAAACTAACCCTTACTGATGCTGCATACAGCGATGCAAACGCTATCACTGTAACTGGCGTATCTAATAATACTCTAACTGTAAGTGGCGCAAATGCTCAAATTAACAAAGTAGATGCCTTTATCACTGATGCTAGCGGTGCAGTAAAAAAAGAAGATGGCGTCCTATCTACTGTAAATGTATATCTAAGTGGTGACCAAGACCTTGATTTCAAAAATGTAGATAACAACGCTATCGCTAGCGGTGCTGACACGCTACATGTAAACACTAAGGGACTAATCACTCTAAAAAATGCTAGCAAATTTAGCGCAGACGGTAAGCTTAGACTAGACCTAGATGATGCTATCGATTCTAATATCGCTATCAGTGGTGAACTTAGTGCTACAACTGATTTAAACACTCTATTTGTAAATGCTAATGCTAGTGATAAGATAGCATTTACTATTGCTAGCAATGCTGCAGCTAGCCAAACATTCACAGCAACTAAAGCAGCTGAGACTATCACTCTAAAGGCAAGCCAAGATAATGCTGTTACACTAAAACTAGGTGCAAATGATGGTGCAGTGGATACTGTAGTGTATAAACTTGCTGATATTAACAATGCTAAACCTAATGTTATCCAAGAATTTGAGAAAGCTAATGATAAAATTAAGCTAGCGGATCTATCTCTTGGTCAGTTGACAGATGAAACAGTATCTTCTACTGCTGCTACTGCATTTACTGGTAGCAAAGTTTACAATGTTGGAACGATAAGCAAAGCAGCATCAGAAATTGTATTTGCCGATTTGTTTGCTCAACAAAAGCCGTTTAAAACAGATGGTGCTACTGAATCAGCTAAAGGCTTAATCGTAGCTAAAGGTAATGATAATCTTTATGCTATCTTTGCTGTTGTAAATAATAATAATAAAACTGTAACTGATGGTGAAGTAAAACTAATCGCTACAGTAGATGCTGAAGTAGCTGCTAATAACTTTATCTTTGCTTAATTTTTAACAATTAAGCTAACCCCTTAGGGAATTCTAGAATTCCCTAAGCACAATCTAAAATTCCCTAGCTTCTAGGGAATTCTAGATTACTTTCTAGCTTTATGCTAGAATTCTAGCCACTTTAGATTTTATCTAGAGTGGCTTTTTTTATATCTATTTTAAGGAGAGAAAATGAAAAATGAAAAACTATACTATCTTGTATGCGAAAAAATAAAAGAGTATCTAGAAGTCAATAAAGTAAAAATAGATAATATCAAACTAGGTGAAATGCCAATATATTTATTTGAATATAAATTAAGAACTCTAGAAGAACAAAATTATGAAGTGTTGTTTTCAAAAGAATTACTAAATAACACAAAATACACTAAATACAAAACTACAATAGAAGCGATCAAGGCTCAAGCACAAAGCGGACAAAACTTAAATAAATATCTATCAAAAGGTATCAGAAATATAATGAAACCTGATAAAATGCTTAATGAATGGGGTATAATGCACATGCATTTATCAGATACTATGGATGATGAATACTTCGTAGAAAGAAGCGATGATCTATTATTTTTATTTAGACAAGATAATAAGCTATATTTTTTAGATATTTATAGGCATAAAAAAAGTGCTTGGACTAAAAAAAGAACAATAGAAATTTTAAATAATAATTGGGATGTTTTAAAAAATGATGCTCTTAAAGTTGATGATTTGTGCTTTTATCCCAGCGAGGATGATATAAAAAATCTTAGAGAAGAAAATATAAATTCTCCATTATTGATAGGGGATGATGTCTTTGGTGTTATTGGTGGAGGCATGACTCTTGATGGAACAAATGTACTTTCTGTTATGAATAGAAATGCTCTTTTAAAATATACTGCAAGAATAGAGAGAAACTTAAACCAAGATGAGATAAAAAATGTAAAACTGAAAATAAAAAATGATAAAATTATTATTTTATCTAATACAGTATATATTTTTGATTTTAAAATTAGAATTTAACTTTATACTCTAGGACTCCCTAGCCATTTTCGATTTTATCTAAAGTGGCTTTTTATTTTTAGCGAATTCTAGGCTCTAGAATTCGCTAAAACTTTCAACTTCCGTCATTGCGAGCGAAGCGAAGCAATCTCATTCAAAATTCAGTCATTGCGAGAATTCCGTCATTGCGAGGGAGCAAAGCGACCGAAGCAATCTCTAGGAATTCTAGAATTCCCTATAGAGATCCTCGGGTCAAGCCCGAGGATGACATATAGTAAGGAATTCTAAAATTCTTAAGCCTTGTGTCATTCCCCGACTGCCTTGTGTCATCCCCCGACTTGATCGGGGGATCTCATCACAAAAAATTCTAAAATTCCCTGCGTCATTGCGAGGGAGCAAAGCGACCGAAGCAATCTCTTAGAATTCCCTACAAAAAATTCAAGGGAATTCTAGAATTCCCCACTTTGTCATCCCCCAGCTTGACTGGGGGATCTCACAAAATCACCGTCATTGCGGAAATTCCGTCATTACGAAAATTCCGTCATTGCGAGGCTTACCAAGCAAGCCGAAGCACCCAGCGGGCTTGGCAGCAAAATCTCACAAATAAATCTAGAATTCCCTACTATGTCATCCTCGGGCTTGACCCAAGGATGACACTCTCTCTATCATCCCCCGACTTGATCGGGGGATCTCATCACAAAAAATTCTAAATTCATCCGTCATTGCGAGGTTTGCCCAGCAACCGAAGCAGCCAGCGGGTTGCGCAGCAAAATCTCACAAATAAATCTAGAATTCCCTAGAGAATTCTAGATTATCTTGTCCCTAGAATTTTAGATAAAATCTAGAATTCTAGAGGCTTTTTGCGTTTATATCCTTGTGTCATCCTCGGGCTTGACCCGAGGATCTCACTCTCTCTGTCATCCCCCAACTGCCTTGTGTCATCCCCCAGCTTGACTGGGGGATCCCATCAAATCACCGTCATTGCGGAAATCACAGTCATTGCGAGGGAGAAAAGCAAAGGGAGCAATCTCTAGGAATTCTAGATTATCTTACCCCTAGAATTTCAGATAAAATCTAGAATTCTAGGGGCTTTTTGTGTTTATATCATTTAAGAATTCTAAAATTACTAAGCTAAAAACACCCCCGACTGCCTTATCTCATTCCCCGACCCCTTCGGGGGATCTCATCATAAATAAATTTAGAATTCCTATAGAGATCCTCGGGTCAAGCCCGAGGATGACATAGGGTGATCCCCCAAAGGGGCTGACATAGTAGGAAATTCTAAATCAACCTCGCCCCTAGAATTTTAGATAAAATCTAGAATTCTAGAGGCTTTTTGCGTTTGTATCATTTAAGAATTCTAAAATTCCCTAGAAAAAATTCCTAAAAATCTGCTATAATAGCCTATGATTAAAATTATATTTAATACCGCTCGCAATATAGGTCTAGGTATCTTTGTAAATGGTGCGTTTGCGTTGCAGTTTGGCGATATGAGTGCGCAAGGATACTGGGCTGTGGCTGAGGGCATAGTGATAATGCTGCTCTCAGGCTATATGGAGCTAAGGAGTAAGAAATGAACGCAGTTCTAACAATAGGCGCTATAACAATAGCTGTGCTGATAGTAGCAATAGCTTACCAAGCATTAAAAGACAAAAAACAAATAGCTGTAAACTAAAAATAGCAAGCCTTTGTGCGCACTAAACAGCTTTTATAGTGAGATAGAAAGGCTTTAAATGGAGATTTTTGTAAGCGTGTTTTTCTTGGCTGCGATTTTGTTTTTGGGCTCTATGGTCTTATTAGTAGGCAAAAAACAAAACAGCCGAGCATAAAGATTATAAGTTTTTGTAATTCTCTAAGCTTAGCAAATTCTAGAATTCCGTAGAGATCCTCGAGTCAAGCTGGGGGATGACATAGCGAGATCCCCCAAGGGGGCTGGGGGGGGGTGACATAGTAGGAAATTTTAGAAAAACTTCGCCCTTTTGGTTTCAAAATCCAAAAGGCTTTTTGCGTTTATATAGATAGATTCTTTAAGCTTCGTTTCTTATGCTATTTTCTTTTAAAAAATTTTTTAGTGGTTTTAGATATTCATCTTCTAGATTAAAGGCGTTTTTTAGGTCTTTTTTTCTTATCTTTTCTATATTTACGGGTAAGCCGCAAGCTTCTAAGTACGCATATAGCATAGATTTTTTAGTTAATTTTATTTTTTCATTTTCTGTTAGATGATTGTTGATACAATTTTCGTAGTTTTTGAAGCACTTTATGAATTCATTTTTTATAGCTATTTTGTTGTACACTTCTTCTAAGTTGCCTTGTTCGTCATTGTTTGGAAATAGAAAAATATCATATTTTGCTTGTGGGTTTATTTTAGTTATTTGGCTTTCGATACTGTTTTTTGAGGCTTCGAAATCATCATCTGCGTCGAAAATGACTAGAAATTTATTTTCTTGTTTTTCTAGTGTTTTGGTATGTGTTATATTGTTTTTACCACCTTTTTTGCCTTCTTTTCCTACTACTTCAATTTCGTAGTTTTCTATATTTAGGTGCTTTAGATACATCTCTAAGAAAGCTTTATCGCTTTTGCCCTCAACAAAAATTCTCATCAAACACTCCTGATTTCATTTTCTAGGTTGATTTGCTCGATAAATTCTTCTTGTTCATATTTTATGTAGTTGATTTCGTTTTTGCTGTTTTTAAATACACTAAATACATTCAATAAATCTTGGCTAAACTCATGATTGTCTAGCATGCTATTTGCTTTTTCTAAAAGCTCTCTGCTGTGAGTAGAGATAAAAAATTGAATATTTTTATCTTTTGCTTTATCAAAAATTATTTTTAAGGCCATTTTAAGAGCAGAATAATGCAGGCCGTTTTCAAGCTCATCTATGATTATGACTTTGTCTCCACGCACTAATAAAGCGCAAATAGTGGCATAAAAAACTACTCCTTGGCCCATTTGTTTTATATTTATAGCTTTTGAGAGCGATTTTGTGCGGATGTATAGGCTATCGTTTTTTAGCTCACATTCATAGAAATCTTCGTCAAAACTTTTGAGGTAATCAACAAATTCTTTTTTCTTGTGGTTATCATTTGATATTTGAGCGTATAGGTTGTTTAAAAGCTCGGCTTTGTGGTTGCTGTGTATTAGATTTACAGTATCTGGGATGCTCTTTGGCTCGTAGTGTGGCTTTAATTTCTTTACCTGGGCTGAGTTGCCTATGACCATTCTTTTGTTTTCTGAAAAAGTAAGTTCTAGTTTTCGTACATTTGTGCTGATTTCTATTTTTTGTGAAGTATCAATGTCATAAAATAGGCTTTCAAAAGCACCATCTTCATATATTTGTATTGTTTTGTTTGAGTTTTTTAGTCCACGAGCGTCTAGGTCGTAGTCTATGGTGCGATTTGTAGGCGAGTCATAAAGGAAACTAAGTGCTTCTAGGATTGTGGTTTTTCCAGTATTTGCTTTGCCTACAAAAATATTTATACTTGATAGATCTTTTATTTCAAAGTCCTTGAAGGCTTTAAAATTTTTGATCTTTAAAAACTCAATCATTTTTTTCCTTTCACTTATTTTTGTAAAAATTTTATATGTATATCAAAATAATATAAATTTATAATGAAATTTAAGTATTTTTTGATAAAAACCCCTACCATTTCATCATTTTAATCACTTTTAGTAACTTTTTTAAAACTTTTTCATTTTTCTTCCTTATTTTAAAGACTCAATTCACTCATTTTGATAATTGTTCTAGCATTGTCAAAAATATCTTTAAAGATTTCTTAATGTTTAACTCAAACTTAAATTCACAAGCAAATTTAACAAAGCACTTCTAAGCACTATTACTACGATATTAGAGGCAATTCTTAAAATAAAATTTTGTATTGAAAATTGCTCTTTTCAAATTTTTCTATAGAAGGAGCCAACATGGCACTATCAACAACACAAGTAAACGCAGCGTATGTCGCGCTTCTAGGCAGAGCGGCTGAGGGTGGAGCAGCTAACTGGGCAGCAGGTTCATTGACAGAAGAAGCACTAGCACAAACAATTCTATCTATCGATGATAGCTACAAAAACGATGTAGAGCGCAAAGCTACAAATGCTGATTTTGTAAACGCACTTTACACTGAATTGCTAGGCAAAACAGGCGATGCTGAGGGTAAAACATTCTGGATAAATGCTCTAAATTCTGGCCTTAGCAGAGAGCAAGTAAAATGGCAATTTATCAACGCTGCAAAAGCAAACAACGAAAACCTAAGCGCATTCTATGCTGACAATGAGCTTTTCGTAAACACTGTGTATAGCAATCTACTAGGCCGTGGCGCAGATAGTGATGGTCTTAAATTCTGGGCTGATGCTCTAAACAACGGTGCATCAAAAGCTAGCGTTATAGCAAATATCATCACAGCCATCCAAGCTCAACCAACTAGCGAAGACTTCAAAACTTTCAGTGCGAAAATGGCTGTAGCAAATACAATTTCAGAAAAATTCTCTGGTTTTAAAGCTGGACTAAATGCTGAGCAAAAACAAGCAGCACTTGATACAATGAAACAAATCATCCAGTCTACTACAGCTGATGTAAAACCTACTGACGAGACTATCAAAACATCTATAGACAACCTAGTAGGCAACTACGAGAAAGAGACTATACATAACTTTAGAGTATCAGAAGAGTCTTATGACCTAGGTGACGCAGAGTCTACAAACTCTCAAACATTCAGAGGTACTATCAACCTAATCGATGATAAAAAATCTACTTACACTAACAAAGCTAATGTAAAAGCTAGTAAATACTCAGACTCCCTAATAATCGATGTAGTATCAAACCAAGCTAATAAAACTCTAGACGCTAGTAAAATCAAATCTGTATCTGGAATCGATAGCCTAACTATCAACAACGGTACCGCTGATGTAAACGGTCTAAAATCTGATGGCTTCAAAGAAAGTATAAAAGTAACTGGCGCAGCTGATGTATCTGGCTCAGTAAGTTCTACTCTAAACTACCTAGAAGTAAGCACAGGTGCTGGGAAAAAGGCTACTATAACTGTAAGTGCTAACCTAAAAGAGTATAAAGCTACAGGCACAGGTAGCGATGAAATAACTATTTCTGGTGCTAACACTGTAGCAGTAAACAAAATAGACACAGGTGCAGGTAATGATACAGTAAATGTAAGTGGTAGTGGCTCAATAACTGGCACTCTAGACATGGGCAATGGTAATGATACAGTAGTTGTAAGTGGTGCTAGCTCAAGCATCTCAGGTGCTAAAATCAACCTAGGTGCTGGTGATGATAAAATCACTCTTACTGCTGTACAGAACACTAAACTAAAAGGCGCTACTATCGATGGTGGTGCTGGCAGAGATACTCTAATTGTAAGTGGTGATATCAGTGGCAGTGGTGATTTCACTCTAAAAAATATAGAAGTTCTACAAGCAAGCGGAGGTACTGCAAAAGTAAGCTACGCTCAAATCAAAGACCAAACCCTAACACTCACAAGTGGTGGTAGCCTAGAAATCTTAGCAACTAACAAAGAAACAGCTATCGACCTAACAAAACTAAACAACAAAGCAGCATCAGGCGAAACAGCACTAACAGCACTAACTCTAGATAAGGTAGGCTCAGGTGCTACTAGTGGTGTAACTGTAACTCTAAATAAAAATGATGGCATAGCTGAGACTATCAAGCTAGATCAAAATGCTAAAGGCAATAAAGCAGTAACTATAACTGGTATAGCAAGTGGTGATATGTTAGAATTAAAAGCCATATCAGGTCTTACTTCTGTATCAAGTTTAACCTCGCTATCAAGTAACAATTCAGTGTCTAATAATAAAGCATACTTTGTGAATGCTACTGAAGCTGTGACTGACGCTACTAAAGCTTTGTCTGCTCTTAGTGGCATTAGTGTTTCATCATTTAGCACTACTACTGCAAAAGCCTTAATCGCCTTTAACAATGGCGGTAAAGCATATCTATTTGTAGCTAGCGATACCGATAGTAATACAACAATAGGTTCGAGCGATCTAACGCTAGTAGGTATAGTAGATAATGTAATCGATGGCAGCGATACAGTTGCTGCTGGCGTTATCACTTTTGCTTAATTCTTTAAATAGACTTTAAGCAAACTAGCGAATTCTAGAGTATAGAATTCGCTAAACATTCTAGAATTCCCTAACTTCTAGGGAATTCTAAACAACCTAGCCCCTTTGGTAACCCCAAATGGGCTTTTTGCGTTTTACGCACTTAGCGAATTCTAAAATTCCCTAAGCACAACTAGAATTGCCTACTATGTCATCCCCCAGCTTGACCCGAGGATCTCTATAGGGAATTCTAGTTTTACTTGCCTATAGAATTTTAGATAAAATCTAGAATTCCTAGGGGCTTTTTGCGTTTATATCCACTTAAAAGCCCTTAGAAATTCAAA
>CAMENE010000030.1:0-17165 GCA_945928165.1 uncultured Campylobacter sp. | reverse complement strand
AAGAAAGGCATGATAAAATGAGAATACTGTTCACAGGCTTTGACCCGTTCGGGGGCAGATCGGGGATCTCTATACGGAATTCTATATTAAGGAATTCTCTTTAAGGAATTCTAGTTTAGGAAATTCTCTTTAGTTGTAAAAAAGCTTAAAAACAATAATATAAAACTTATAAAAACTCAGCCCTTTTCTAGCTTGGCTTTGATTAGTTCTTTGATTGCGTTTGTGTTTATTTTATCTAGGCAGCGGCTTTTGCTGGCAATCTAGAATTGCAAATCCCTTAGAAATTCTAGAATTCCAAAGGCAAATTCTAAAATTCCAAAGACAAAATATAAAATTCCAAAGGCAAATTCTAGAATTCCAAAGACAAATTCTAAAATTCCAAAGACAAAATATAAAATTCCAAAGGCAAATTCTAAAATTCCAAAGGCAAATTCTAAAATTCCAAAGACAAATTCTAAAATTCCAAAGGCAAAATCTAGAATTCTTAGCGCAAAAAACGCTAGGAATTCTAGATTTTCTTAGCTTATGAGACTGGATCTTTTATGCCAGCTGCTGCAAAGCCTCTAGCTCTTAGCTTGCAGCTATCACAAGCTCCGCAAGGCTTGCTATCACTTTCATAGCAGCTGTAAGTGTGGCTAAAATCCACGCCAAGTTCTGTGCCGATTTTTACAATTTGGCCTTTATTTTTGGCAATTAGCGGGGCTATTAACTGGGTTTTTGTGCCAGTGCCGCTTTGGATAGCGGCTGTCATCTTGGCTAAAAAATCAGCCGAACAATCAGGATAGCCAGAGCCGTCTTCTTCTACAAGCCCCAAAAATACAGCCTCACAGCCCTCTTTTTGAGCCAAAGCCACGGCAATGCTAAGAAAAATGCCATTGCGAAAGGGCACATAGGTAATGGGCGGCTCACTCTTTTTCGCCCCTTCAAATAGCTCTTTGCGGTTTTTTGGTACCTCAAGGCTAAGATCAGTTAGCGCAGAACCGCCGATACCAGCGATAAAACTAGCATCAAAAACAAAACTTTTTGCCCCAAGGTCGCTACAAATATCGTAAAAACACTGCCTCTCACGGCTCTGCGTGCGCTGCTTATAGTCAAAATGTAAGCCCAAAATCTCATATCCCTCACGCTTAGCAATAGCCGCAGCGACTGCGCTATCCATGCCACCGCTGATTACACAAAGTGCTTTTTTCATTTTTATCCTTTTAGTATAAATATATGCTCTTTATGCTCTTTAAAGCCTTTTGTAGTGTCTGTTTTGCCACTATTAAAAGGCTTAAAATTAAACTCATAATTTTGTAAAATCCCAAAAGATGAGAGAATTTGCTCCATTTCATCAAGCGAAATTCTAGTGTTGCTTCTAGCGTTTGCTTTATTTGTGTTATTGTATGTAACTACTATATTTTTACAAAATTTACTTAAATTTTCTACAAGTTCTAAAAAGGCATTTTTAGCATCTTTTGAGCAATAAGCACTTAAATTTTTAGGTTTTGGCTTTCTTGCTACTCCAAAAAGTTCTGGCTCATTTCCACTTGCTAAGGTTTCTAAAAGATGATAAAAGCGTGAGTATTGTCTAGAATTATAAGGTGGGTCTAAAAAAGCTATGTCAAAGCATATACCACTTTGGACTAACTTTTTAGCTAAGAGATTTGCATCCATTTGCTCTATTTTTATATTTTTATTTTGTAATTTTAAAGGGCTAATTAGCTCAAAGCAAAAGCGATTTTCTAGCTTGGTGTTTTTGCAGTAGGCGTCATAGTGTCCTACTGTATTTGCTATTTTATCACTACTAAAAAGCAAAGAAGCTAGCAAAATATAAAACTCAGAGCTATTTATATAATTTTGTTTTTGTAATATTTCTAGCTGTTTTCTTATATATCCTATTTTGCTTGCATCCTGCACGCTAAAAAATCTCTCGCCAAATTCCAAGCTATAATAATTTTCTTTTATAATATCTTTTTTATTAAAATCTCTTGCTATTTCTTGTAATTTTTGCTCATTATAATCTTTGGTCTCAAAAAAAGCTTTAAAGATTACAAAGTTAGAGTATAAAAAATCATTTATTAAAAGATTATCAAAAGAGTTTTTTTTGATAAAATATTCGCCTACAACCCCAGTTCCAGCAAAAACATCAAAAAAGCTTAAATTTTCTTTTTTAATATTCTTTGAAATTACAAAATCAATCTTTTCTAAAAGCTTGGTTTTTGCCCCTGTGTAACGGCGATTTTTTAAATTAAACATTTTTTAGTTCTTTTATAAATTTTTGTACTTCGTATTTATACCATTGTGAGCCAAAATCGCTTAAATTTTTATCAAAAACATTTCTTAAATTTTCACAAAAGTTTATATAGTTTTTATTTGATTTTAAAATTTCAATCAAATCATTACAATTTAAAGGCAGTATATTCATACCTTTTATAAATTTTTCCTTGTTTTCATAATAGCAATAAATACGAGAGCGAAAATCATTTAATACATTTTTATCTAAATAAGGAGCGATAAAAATAGCAAAAGTTTTGTCAGCCCTTTTGTCATCATCTATATTTAAAAGTAAAGAGCCTAGATGGCGTGAAACGCTTTCCATTTCGGCTCTGCGCTGATTACTGGCTTCTGTTAGTGTAACTTCTATCATAAGCTCATGATCACTATAAGAATAACAAAAATCAGCATTTCCACCAACGGCATGACTTTTTGGCAAAAGGTTTGAATCTAGGCTTAAATTTGCCTCTAAAACTCTATTTATATCACAATTATCTATATAATGCCAAGCAATAGCTATAATGTATTCAAAAATAGTAGGGATTGTGGCATCTTTGCTTACGAGTTTGGTTATTTCATCATCGTTTTTTCTATCGTTAAAAAGTGCTAGAATCTTTATGATGTTTTCTTTGCTAAATTTATTTTCTATAAGGAATTCTAGTTTCTTTTTATCTTGTTCTTTTTTATAGCTTTTTAGATCGCTTATATTTGAAATTCCTATATTTTTTAGTTTTTTTTGTATTTCATCATTATTAAAATATTCGCTTAATAAATTTTCATCTATATATCCATTTTTGATTTTTTCTAGTATTTCTTTGTAAAATGAAGTGCTTAATAATAGTTTAAAAATTTCATTGATACTTATTTCATTAGCTTTTTTTTCAAACACTCCACTAAGATTTAAATATCTCATATTTAAATCGGCATAATCGTCCAAATTCGATTTGATACGAGCGGTAAAAATCATTTCAAAAAATTTAGAAGAAAATTCATCTAAACTTCCACTACTAAATTCTTTTAGTTTTTCAATTTTTTCTTTTTCTTTAAAAATTCCTTTTAGCATAAAATCTAAATAAGGCTTTTTAAAAGCCTTTATCTTTAAAAGATCTCTTAAATGCTCTTCGTTATTGCTTTTTTTAAATTCCAAAATTTTACTAAGAGCCAAAAGTATATTTTTTGCGCTTTCTTCACCTTTTCCTGTTTTGAAATAATCATATTTTAATGTATTTTTCAAAAGATCATTTTTGAATTCTATTTTTTTGTTTTCATCAATAAAAATGTTAAAATCAGGGTTTTTTATAAATTCTATAAAGTCTGTAATATTTTTAAAATTACAAATCAAAGGTAATAGAGAAAATTTTTCATATTCTAACTTGCCACCAAATGCTTTAAAAACTTCTAAATATCCTAAAAACAAATCTTTATAATTTTTATAAAAATTTAAACTTGCTTTTAGAAAAAACAAAGAAATCAAATCAATTTGTAAAAGTTTGTTAGTTGCTTTGTAAGCATTTTGCTTTATTAAGCCCAAAAGTTCATAGCCATTTTTTGTTATTTCTTTTGCTTTTCTATTTATTAAGCCAAAGTCTTCAAGTGGGGCTGATTTTGCTCTTGCATCTTTTGAGCCTAGATCAGTTTTTTTTGTGCTATTTTTTATTAAATTATTTAATTGCAATGCTTTTAAATATTCTAGTTGCAAATCAGAATCATTGCTCCAAGTGTCGCTATTGCTTGCGTTTTTAAACAAATCATCAAAGATGAGTAGCTGAGTTTCAAAGTTAAAAAGTAACTTTGAAACTCTTAAAGTGGTATTGCCAAAATAAGCATAATTTAACATTTTAATCCTTAGTAATTTGTTACTAAAACTTCTTGCGAGCTTGTTTTATTTCTTTGGTAATTACAATTTTTATATGAAAAATTTAAAAGATGTAATTTATAATTAGATTTTTCTTGCCAGTTTTTTAGCATGCTATGTTCTTTTTCATTATGATAAAGAACATTAGAAAAAGCAAATTTGATATTTTTATTATTTAAAGTATCTAAAAATTCTAGCAATTCTTTTTCATCTTTGTAGCCCCAAGCTCCATTTTCATTATAACTAGCATTAGCTAGATAATATGGCGGATCTATGTAAAAAAAAGATTTTTGTTTGCTAAAATCATCTAGAATTTTATAAAATTCCCTAAAATCAAAATTTAGAATTTCAATATTTTTATTTTGTAAAACAGCTACAAAATCTCTTAATTTTTTTCTCATTTTATCATTAAAATCTCTTTTGCCACAAGGTAAATTAAACTCCCCTTTGCTATTAAATCTTATTTGGTTATTAAAGCTAAAAATGAGTAAAACAAAAAGCAAAATAGCAGATTTATTTGAATTATAATGAAATTTTAATCTCTCAAAAGCTGTTTTGTTTATCTTGCCAAGCCCAGATGAACTATCGGCATTATAGAATTTATAGCCAAATTGAGAACTTTTACTTAGGCTAAACTCATCTATAATGCTTTCAATTTCACTTTCTAATTTAATAAAATTTACATTTTGAAAAAGTCTTAAAATTTCAGTTAAACTAGTATTTTTATCATTTAAAATAATTTTTTTAGCACTTGCGTTAATCCCAACACTTCCCCCACCACAAAAAAGATCAATAAAAATATCGCTATCTTTTGGCAAAAGTGGCATTATTTGCCCCAAAAGGCGATATTTTGACCCTGTATAGTTAAGTGCTGAATTAACAAAAATATTCATCAAAACTCCGCTTTTACTTTGTAAATTAGTTTGCTAAAACGCTCCCTAATATCAGCTAGATCACGCTCTGAGCTAGCCTCAAAGCGAGTTACCAAAACAGGCGTGGTATTGCTCGCTCGCACTAACGCCCAGCCAGCCTCAAAGCGCACTCTAAGCCCATCAATATCTACAATGTCTAAAATCTCAGGCAAATCAGCATTTTTAAGCTCGGCTTTAATTCGCTCAATTACCGCAAATTTCGTGCTATCAGTGGCTTCTACTTTTATCTCATCGGTTGAGTAAAGCTTAGGCAGTTTATCAAGCTCGCTCTCAAAATCAATGCCCTTATAAAGCAGCTCTAATGCCCGCACCATCGCATATAGCGCATCATCAAAGCCAAAATATCGCTCTTTAAAGAAAATATGCCCGCTCACCTCAGCTGCCATGTCAATATTTAGCTCTTTCATCGCCTTTTTTATGTTGCTATGACCGGTTTTGCCCATAAAAGCTGAGCCAAGCTTGTTTATCTCATCATACATGTTTTGGCTGCATTTTACCTCGCCAAGCACGCGTGGATTTTTCATGTTTAGAGCATACAAATAGGCTAGCTCGTCGCCTTTTATAGAGCGGCCTCTGCACAGCACGGCGATACGATCACCATCACCATCAAAGCCAAAGCCGATTTTTGCGCCACTTTTGACAAGTTCGGCTTTTAAATCAGCTAGATTTGCCTCTATGCTAGGGTCAGGGTGGTGGTTTGGAAAGTTGCCATCAGGTTCTGCGTAAAGCATTTTTGCATTAAGATTTAGTGCTTTTATGATGCGGCTTGCTGCCACGCCAGCTGCGCCGTTGCCAAAATCACACACAAAAGGCAGCGCAAAGCCATTTAGATGCGAGAAGTTTTTGGTATAAAAATCTTCGTATTTGCTTAAAATATCAAACTTTTGTGCTCTTTTATCAGTTGTAATATTAGCTGAGAGTGGGTCGGCTTTTAGCAAGTTCTGCACCACTGCGCCAAGTGCTTCTAAGTCCTTGCCAAAAAAGCTATCTGTGCCTATTGTGATTTTAAAGCCGTTGTATTCTTTTGGGTTGTGAGAGCCTGTGATCATTACATTTGCGTCAAACTCGCCACTAAAAACGCTAAAATACCCAACCGGCGTAGGCACAAGCCCTATGTCAAAAAGCTCCAAGCCCTGCGCATTTAGCCCTGAGACTAGCGCGCTAAAAAGCATGGGCGCGTGAGTGCGTGCATCATAGCCCACGCTAACACGCTTTGCGCCACGCTTTTTTATCTGCTCACCCAGTGCTTTGCCAATAGCCTTTATGCTCGCATCATTTAGCTCTTCACCCACAAGCCCCCTGATATCATACTCTCTAAAAATATCTTTTATCATTTTTTACCTTTTTGGAAATTCTAGAATTTTCTAGGGAATTTTAGAATTTTAAAAGCGTATTTTAGCATTTTATGATAAAAATTTTTGCTGATTTTGCCAGGAATTCTAGATTTTAGTTCTAGATTTATTAGTAGTCAAATTATCTTACATCTCTTTGCGTGCGGATAAAGTCTTCTACTTGCTTTTTGTTTTTTGGATTTTTTAGGATGTATTGTTCAAACTCGTATTGCCTATCAAGCTTGATTTTTAGCCAAAAAATCTGCGCATTTACTATTTTATTTTCTGTGATGTATTTTTTTATATTATTAAAAACAGCAGAGTCCATTTTTGACTAAATACCTGCTTGATTTAAAGTAATTTTGGCACATTTTAACAAAGTTTTTTAAAAAATCAATATTAATTTAAAGCAAGGATTTTTAAAAACCACTAGAGCAAGTCTGCGTAACTATCATTTCTCATCACTTTTGCAGCGTATGAGCAAGTAGGAATGACTTTGACTCCGTTTTTGCGAGCATTATCAAGCAATTCGCCCAACAAAAGCCTTGCTATGCCTCTGCCCTCGTGGCTTTTTTTAACAAAGGTGTGATTTACTTCCCATTTTCCATCATTTAGAACAAAAGTACACTCGCCTACAAACTCGCCATTATCATAGCAAGCCGTGCGAGAGCCTTCAAAAACTATCTTTAAGCTCATTTTTATCCCTTACAAAAAGGCTATAATTCTAGCATAAAATTCTAAAATTTACTAAGGAATTCTAGAATTTCTAGACTTATTTTTTTGGCTTATTTTTTCAAAAGTTCTTTTATCTTGCCACTTTGACCTAGGCGGTAAAGGGCAAAATCGTATTTTATAGGATCATCGCTATCAAACTCTTTTAAACGCTCTGTGATTTCTTTGGCGGCTTTGAAGTCGTATTGAGAGCGCTTACAAAGCCCAAGGGCAAGCGAGACCTTGTGCGTGTGCGTATCAAGTGGCAAAACAAGCTCTCTTGGGCTAATGCGCCTAAAAAGCCCAAGATCAATATCGCTAGTTCGCACAAGCCACCTAAGCCACATATTGTAGCGTTTTAGCGGACTTTTTGGGCTTTTCTCAAAGCTCTTGCCAAAGTAAAACTCAAGCCCAGCCGAGCGGTAGCTACTAAGGTCGTAAATCTTTTTAATCAGCGCATTTATACCATTTTCTATGTAGAATTCCTTGCCTTGTTTTGCGCCATTTATGATAATATCTTCAATGTCTACCTCGCTTAGTTTTAAAATTATCTTAAAGATTTCATCGCAGTCGCTGCTGTTTTGAAATCTGTAAATTTTGCCTTTATTTGCGCTAAGATTATCAAAATTTAAAGAGCCCAAAAACTTCACAATAGCCTTAGCATTGCCATAACTAAACAAAGCGCAGGCTAGCATAAGGGCTGGATTTTTTAGAGTGCGTGCAATTTGAAGCGGATCAGCAGCCAAGTTTAAGCCCTGCTCATTTGAGAAAGCTTTGTATTCGTTATCTAAAATTTGTTTTAAATTCATTTTTAATCCTCTTCAAAAAAGTTAAATATATCATCTCGTCCTAGCACTTCACGCAAAAAGTTTGTGGCATACGCACCTTTGATAAGCTCAAAACTTAGGCTAAAATGCGCATTTTGCTCGTCGTATTTACAGCTAAGATTATCCGCCCAGATAATAGCAGGACGCCTAGAGCCATTCATTAGCCCCAAAATGTCGCTAAAAGGCGAAATAATAATGTTTTCTATAGTCCCAGCCACGCCAAAAGCCCCGAAAATCTTTTTGCCAAAAAGTGGGCCTTGCACTGTCTTTTTATGCTCTATAAAAGCTTTTAGCTCAGCTTCTAGCTCATCACAGCCAAATACAGCACCAAGGGGGTAATGCCCCAGCGCGTCACCTTTAAAAAGCTTAAAAAACTGCTCTTGCACCTTTAATTCTTTAAAAAACTGAACACTCTCATTTAGCCCAAAACTAGCAAAAATATCTCTTAGCTCGCCTGTGCTAAAGCTAGCACAGTAGTGACTAAGCTGGACTCTTAGGCTAAGCCAGCGATTAAAAAGCTCACTTTGAAAGGCTGAGATTAAAAAATTACTCATTTTTGGATTAAAGCGTGGTTTTTTGCCCTCTTTTAAAGCGCTTAAAAGCTGAAAGCCACTTTTTGCGTTATCTTTAAACTTGCCAAATCTTTGGTAGCCAAAATAATTTGGCACTCCGTTTTTTAGTGTGTTAGCAAGGGCCTGTTCTAATTTTAAGGCATCAGTTTTGCTTACTTTTTTAAGGCGAATAAAAAAAGCATTGCCCCTTAAATGCCCCACTCTAAGCTTATTTGCGTGAAGCGCGCTACTTAAAATCTTGATATTTTGGTGGCTAAATGTGTCAAGTTTGCTACAAAACTTCGCTGGAATTGTGATATATTGGCTTGTTAAGCCCTCTTTGTCTTTTAATCCTGCATATCCTATATCACGCATTTTTGCGCCAGTAAATGCGCTAAAAGCACTAAGCATTTCTTTGGTGCTAAGACCTTTTTTTTGGACGTGTATCATCATATGTTCGCCCTCTTTACTTGGGGCATAAAGCGGTAGTTCTCGCACGACAAAGTCATCAGCATTTTTGCTAAAATGCGCAGATATAGGGCTGTGCGTAGCTATGCTAAGGGGCTTAAAAGTGCTTGAAAGCTCTGTATTTTGGTATTTTAAGATATCCATTTTTTACTTGTCCTATTATAGTTAGTTTTGTGCGAGTTTGCTTTGCAAAGCCTTGCACTCTTGCTTTATTTTTGGGGCTAAAAGCTACTAAAAGCTCGTATTCTTCACCACTTAGCCACTGCTCTTTACTAAGCTTTGCGCTTATTTTTGCGCCCTTTTTGCCCAAAAACTTTGGCAAATCATTTGCTAATCCATCGCTGATATCCATCGCACTTTTTAGATTTTTGGCTGATTTTTTCATAAACTCTATTCTTAAACTTGGCTTTATAAATCTAGAATTTCTAGCGATTTTAGCTCCGTTTTGTAGGATTTTTAGCTCTTTTAAGCTAGAACCCAAAGAGCCTGTAAAAGCGATAAAATCGCCATTTTTAGCATTCTTGCGAAAAAGAGTTTTTTTATTTGCTTTTGAGATGATTGTAAGGCTAATTGTGATTTTATCCGCACTTGTAGTATCGCCGCCTATTATGCTTACTCCATGCTTGGCACAGGTGCTTAAAATTCCGTCGCAAAGTGCGTTTATTTGATGATTTTCTAGCTCTTTTGGCAGACCAAGTCCCAGCAGAGCATAAAGCGGCATAGCATTCATAGCAATAGCATCGCTGAGATTTACTAGCACGGCTTTTGCGCCGATTTGCTCCATACTTAGCCACTCACGCTTAAAGTGGACATTTTCTATAAAAAGGTCTTTGCTATAAACAAAATCCCCCAAAAGTGCGCCATCATCGCCGTTTAGTGCGTGAGCAAAATGTGAAATTATCCTTGCTTCTTTATCCATTTTTAGGCTTTTTTTATCGTATTTTAGCTAAAAATTGCTGCATTTTTTGCTAAAATACAGCTTATAGAAAGTATTTAAAAACAAAGCAAATTTTATGGATATTTTAAAAGAGCTTGAAATAATTAAAAAAAACAATAACCACAGAAGCCTAAAAACAGCACGCATAAATGGCGCAAATATTGAAATAGAGGGCAAAAAAGCAGTAAATTTAGCCAGTAATGACTATCTTGGTATTGCTAGTGATAAAACCCTTAGGCAAAGCTTTTTAGAGCAAATCGCTTATAAAAATATCTTTTTTGGCGCAGGTGCTAGCAGGCTGATTTATAGCGCAGGGGGTGAGTATGAGAGCTTAGAGAGCTGGTTTAATGAAAGGTTTGCTAACAAAAAAGCTCTTATTTTTAACTCTGGTTACTCGGCAAATTTTACTTTTATTTCGTGTTTTGGGGACGCTGATACCTTATTTTTAGCTGATAAGCTAGTCCATGCTTCTATGATAGATGCGCTAAAAAGCGCAAACTTTAAACGCTTTAAGCACAATGACGCAAGTGATCTAGCAAGGCTTTTGGGGCAAAATAAAGATAAATATAAACAAATCATCGTGCTTTGTGAGAGCCTTTATAGCATGGATGGAGATTATGCGCCTTTGGCTGAGTTTAGAAAGCTTTGCGATAATTTTAAAGCTTTGCTTTATGTAGATGAGGCGCATAGCTTTTTTGCTCTAAATGAGCTTGGAGAGTGCGAGGCTAGTGGCACTAGAGCGGATTTTATGCTCTTTACTCTTAGCAAGGCAGCCGGTGGATATGGGGCTGTGCTTTTAGCAGATGAGGCGACAAGAGATTTTTTAATCAATAAAGCAAGGGCTTTGATTTACAGCACAGCAATAGCCCCTGTAAATGCTGCGTGGGCAAATTTTGTGCTAAATACTGATTTTAGCTCTAGGCGCAAGAATCTGCGTAAAAATCTAGAATTCCTAGCTCTTTCGCGCTCACAGATTGCGCCTTTTATTTGTAAAAGCTCTGCTCATGCACTAAGCCTTAGCAAAAGGCTATTAGAGCATGGATATTTCGTCCCTGCACTCAGGGTGCCCACAGTAAAAGAACCACGACTTCGCATAAGTCTGCGTGCAGATATAGAAACTTACAAGCTAGCTAAACTTAAAGAGATTTTAAATGAAATATGAGCTTATCAAAAAATCGCCAAAAATGATAATTGCCTTTTTGGGATATTCTTTTTTGCCAAAAAGCCTAGCGCATTTAGAGCTTGGCAAGTATGGTCTAGGCGTGGTTTATGAGTATAGCGAGCTTGGCTTTGATAAACTGGAGTTCTCAAAGCTACTTGGAGAGCAAAATTATCTTTTTGCCTTTTCTATGGGTGTGGCGGTGGCAAATCGTTTTTGTGCTGATTTTAGCTTTAAAAAATCTGTGGCGATGAACGGCTCAAATGCTGGCATAGACGAGCAAAAGGGAATTTCTAACAGTGATTTTAAAGCTAGCATTGATAGCTTTGATTTTGACGGCTTTAAAAGGCTGTGTTTTTTAAGCGAGTTAAAAAAGGTAAACTTTGCTTTTAATGCTAACCCAAAGGCTGAGCTAAAAATGCTTTATTCTTATTTTTCTAGTGATAAAAAACTAGGGAGTTCTAGAATTTGGGATAAAATGATACTCTCAAAAAAAGATAAAGTCTTTGCTAACAGGGCTGTTTTGGCAGAAAATGAGTTTAAAAACTTAGAGAGTATTAACGCTCCGCATTTTGGGCTGTTTTATTACAAAACTTGGGAGCAGATTTTTGAGATTTAAAAATGCTAGAAACTACGATGAGTTCGCACAGGCACAAAACTGGGCAGCAAAAAGCCTAGTAAGCCTAATAGAAACTTTTAGGGGCGAGTTTGGCTTAGTGTATGAAATAGGCTGTGGCTCTGGACTGCTTACAAAGGTGCTGCTTGAAAGGCTTGAGATAAAGCACCTTAGCCTAAATGACCTTTATGAAAGCCAGATAATGAACGGATTTCATTCACAAATCGGCGATATTTGCCAGATAGAGATGCCAAAGGGGCTTGATCTTGTCGTATCTAGCTCGGTTTTTCAGTGGACCAATCCCCTTGAAGTGCTAGCTTTTCGCATACAGCAGGCTTTGAAAAAAGGCGGAATTTGCGCTTTTGCTATGCTTAGCAAGGGTTCACTAAATGAACTTAGCTCATATACAAAGCAAGGGCTAAACTACCTAGCCCCAGAGCAGATAGAGCATATTTTTAGCAAGTATTTTGATGTGCTAGCTATGCGAACTTCTAGCTATACAAGCCAGTTTAGCTCGCTAAAAGAGCTGCTTTGTAGCCTAAAAGAAACTGGCGTAAATAATATAAAAGGCAGTTTTGTGCTAAATAAAGCTAGTATTGCAGGGCTTGAGGCGCATTTTAGAGGGGCTTATGAACTAAGCTATAATTACACTTTTTTAGTGGCGCAAAAGGGGTGAAATGATATTTGAAAATGAGATATTTTACGCAGAGTTTGAGAGCAGCGAAGTGCCGTGGATAAAGCTCTTTGCCAAGCGTAAATGCACCGAAATAAGCGATTTAGAGGACTTTGAGCAAGAGGCGATTTTTAAAGCATCTTTGCTTTGTGAGAGGGCATTAAGGGAATTTTACAAGCCTGATAAAATTAACTGGGCGAGCTTTGCAAACTATGTGCCACAGGTGCATATTCATATCCAGGCTAGATTTAAGGATGATAGCTATTATCCTGAGAGTTTGTGGGGCAAAAAGCAAAGGCAAGGAGTAAAGCGTGATTTGTGCTTAGGGGAGTTTGAGAAGTTTTTAAAACAGCAATTTGCTAGCGAGTTTTGCTAAGCAAAATCTCATCACAAAGAATTCTAGAATTTCTAAAAGTAAAAGGAGAGAAAAATCAAAGAACTATCACGCTTTTCTTATCTTAGTTTAGAGCGGGCTTTGGAGTTTTATTTTGTCTTTGAAGGGCTTGATTTTAGCACGCATTACAGCGAACTAAAAGAGGCGATAAACTATGAAGTTTTAGGCAAAATAACTGAGCTTAAAGCCCTTTTTGCTAACCTTAGCAAGGATGCTAATAAACTAGCGCAGAGGCTAGCACTTGGCAGCAGGTCGCTAAAAGGGCTAAAAAACCCTAGATTTCGCAAGGCCTTTAACGAGCTAAAAAGCGCTGGTCTTATAAAGATAGAAAAATCGCTTGAAACAAAGCCCGCACCGCTTTTTGGACAAAAGCTAAAGCGTGAGATTAGAAGACATTTAATCAGCGATAAAGCACATTTTAGCAAGAACTTTTACCGCTTTTATTTTGCCTTTATCGCCCCAAAAATAGAGCAAATCAGCAAATTTAGTGCTAAGGATAAAGAGCAGTTTTTGTCTAGCCTTAAGCTTGAGCGCTTTTTTTGCCTGCCTTTTGAGCTAGTTTGCGCTGATTTTTTAAGCCACAAGCTAGGCGTGTTAAGATCTAGCATTTCTAGCTACTGGGATAAAGACTGCGAGATTGATATACTAGTGCAAAGCGGTTCTTTTTGCCTTGCTGCTGAGGTAAAATACAAAGAGCATATAGTTAGCAAAAAGCTTTTAAACGAGCTAGTAGAAAAGTGCGAAAAAATAGGAATTAAGCCTAATTTTTACGCACTTTTTAGCAAAAGTGGCTTTTCAGGCGAGCTAATAAATCTAGCCAAAAAAAGCCCAAAATTGCTACTTTTTGAGCTAAATGATTTTAAGGATATTTTATGAGTGATGATATTAAAAACACGCTTGAGAGCCTAATAGAACAGACTTACAAGGTAGAAAGAGAATACAAAAGCCTAAGCGCTAGCTATGAAAATATGCAAAAATTCGTCCAAGAGATTGTAGAAAGTCTTGGTGCTGCCTTGTGGGTGGTGGATAAAAGCGGAAATATAGTGATCCAAAATACGCTAGCAAGCTCACTTAGCGCTGTTTTTAGCTGTATAAATCTGGGGCTAAAAAGCCAAGAAATAGAGCAAAACTCTAGCGTCTATGCTGTAAAAATCACTCAAAGTGGCGAGCACAGCGTAATTTTGGCCACTGATATAAGCGCAGAAAAGCGTAGCGCAAGACTAGTATCAATGGGGGCAGTGGCTGCGCACCTAAGCCACGAGATAAGAAATCCAATAGGCGCAGTAGCCCTGCTAACAAGCACTCTATTAAAGCGCAGCGATGCTAAAAACCGCCCACTAATAGAAGAAATCCAGCGCTCACTAAGCCGTGTAGAGCGGATCATAAAAGCTACTTTGCTTTTTACAAGAGGTGTTAGAATCACGCCACAAAACTTTGCTTTAAGCGAGCTAAAAGTAGCCTGCCAAAACGCTATAAAAGACTATGATTATAGCAAAGAAATTGAGTTTAATTTTAGCGGTTTTGATGGGCAAATTTGCGCTGATTTTGATCTTTTAGACCTTGTTTTTAGCAATTTTATATTTAACGCAATTGATGCTATTGAAAGCAGTGATGATGAGAGCGGAGAGATTAGCATAAAACATAGTTTTGATGGGGCTAGTCACGACTTTGATATTAGCGATAGTGGCGTAGGCATTGACCCAAAGGTAATATACGAGCCTTTTAAGACCACAAAGCTTAAAGGCAATGGACTAGGACTTGCATTAAGTATTGAGATAATTAACGCTCATAAAGGCTCTCTAGCCCTGCAAAAAGAGCCAAAAATTTTTACAATTTCCTTGCCAAACTGCTGGGGTTAATGCTTTTTACAATTTCCTTGCCAAACTGCTGGGGTTAATGCTTTTTACAATTTCCTTGCCAAACTGCTGGGGTTAATGCTTTTTACTGCCGTGCCTTTTTTCTTGCCGTAACTTTTTGCTGCCCGTGCTTTTTTGTTGCCGTGTCTGGATGAATTAAGTATTCTATCTTTAGCGCGCGTCAGCAAAATCACCTGCTGCAGCTTTTATAGCAATTATAGCAAAGCTTTAACCCTGCGCAAAATCTAGAATTCCCAAGGTAAAAATACCCCCCATAACCCCCAAAAACTAACTCTACAAAAAATATTAACAAATTTACAAATAATTAAAAATATTATAGTTAAATCTAATAAATAAATTAAAGGAGTAAAAATGAATAGAATTCTTATTCTTGAAGACGAACAAGCATTAAATGAAATGATCTGCGATTTTTTGGAAGATGAGGGCTATAAAGTAACCAGCTGTGCTAGCTATGATGAGGCAGTAGGGCTTGCTTCAAAGGGCTTTGACCTTTTTATTTTTGATGTAAAAATCATCGGTGGCAACGGCTTTGAGCTTTTGCGCGAACTAAGAGAGAGCGGGATAAAAACGCCTTGTATTTTCACAACCTCTCTAAATACCACAGATGATGTTCAAAAGGGCTTTAGCTCAGGTTGTGATGACTATCTTAAAAAGCCTTTTGAGCTAAGAGAGTTGCTTGTGCGTGTGCAAAATATCTTGTGCAGGGTTTTTGGAGGCTCGTTAATCAAGCTAAATAATGAACTTAGCTTTGATGCCTTGCAAAAGCGAGTATTGCGTGGTAATCAGCCAGTTAATATCACTAAAAAAGAGTGCGATTTGCTAGCACTTTTTGTAGCAAATAGCGGCAAAACCATAACCAGAGATGAGATTTACACGCATCTTTGGGGCTATGATGAGCCAAGCGAGATGAGTCTTAGAGTTTATATCCGCAAACTACGCATTTTACTAGGCAATGAAAGGATTATTTCGCACTCAAAAGTGGGATATGAATTCGTGCCTTTTGCGTAATGGTTTTTAGGCTCAGCTTGTGGGTGCTTTTTTAGGTTCACGGCTTGCGCTGCGCTGCGAGCCTAATACAAAAATAAATTCACTAAAATTTTAACCAGGAATTCTAGAATTCCTTAAAAAATTCTAGAATTCCCGCTGTTGTTATGACTTTGCAGTAGTGATAGTTTAAAAAAAGGCTCCAAGATTTTTTTTGCTACGCACCAGCTGGGTAGCAAAAAAGCTGAGCCAACAAATAAAAAAGGTCAATAAATGCCAAAAGTAAAATACTATCTACCAGTTTTACTGCTTTATATGATTACCAGTGTGATTTTTGTAGCTGTGTTTGCCGGTGTTTTTTATCAGCAAAAAAAAGACAAGCTACTAAGTGCTAGCATTACTTTGCTACGAAGCGAGGCTAGTGCTATTTCTCATGCTTTGCGCAAGGGCTATTTAGACGAGCGTGGCGGATTTAGAGATTATGAGATGGTGATTTTTGATGCCAAAAGACGCGAGTTTTTAGCTCGTGAGTTTGAGCCTGATTTTGAGTATGTTTTTGAGCTTTTTAAGAGTCAAACTCCAAGCGAAAAAGCTGCTCGCTCAGGGCATAATTTTGATGCGGATTTTAGTAGGCGGACTATAAAAGATTTTCAGCTTGATTTCAAAAGCGAATTTAATGCCACAAAAGAGCTAAAGCCTAGCAGACTGCTGTTTTTTGTAGCAGATGAAAGCTATGCTTATTACTTTGATGGGCGAGATGGTATAAGTGTGCTGCTGCGTTCAAATGAGTTTGCCCACCAGCTCTCGGATTTAAAATCTTGGCTTTTTATCCTTTGTGCTTGCGCCTCGCTTGCTATGTGTGTGGTGGCGTATTTCATCGTGCGTATGAGCTATGCACCGCTACTGCGCCACATAAATGGGCTAAATACCTTTATCACAGATACCACGCATGAGATAAATACGCCACTTAGCGTGATACTAATGAGCGTGGAGATGTTTGATAAAAATCCGCCAAAATACCTTGAAAACATTCGCCTGGCCGCTCGCACACTCTCTATGCTCTACAGCGACCTCTCAGCAAATCTAAAAGCCGTGCCTCTAAGCCTTGTTGAGTTTGATGTAAGTGCGATTTTAAAAGAAAGGGTACGGTTTTTTGAGCTTTTGGCTGCCAAGAAAAACTTGGAGTTTAGCCTAGATATGCCACAAAATCTAGTGCTAAAAACAGATGAATACCGCATAAGCAAAATCATAGATAATCTACTCTCAAATGCCGTAAAATACAGCAACAAAGGCGAGAAAATCTACATAAATCTAAATGAAAATGGCATAAATGTAGCCCAAAAAGGCGTGGTTATACCGCCTGAGAAAATGAGTAAAATCTATGATAAATTCACTCGCTTTGATAGCACAAACGGCGGTTTTGGCGTGGGGCTAAGTCTGGTTAAGACCTACTGCTGCGAGCTAGGATATAGTATAAATTGCACCAGCAGCGAGGAGCAAACTAAGTTTAGCGTGAGCTTTAAAAAAACCTAGGAATTCCGGCATAATTGTAAAAAGTGGGGCTGGAAATGCTATAATAGCCCCTTAAATTCAT
>CAMENE010000029.1:0-17360 GCA_945928165.1 uncultured Campylobacter sp. | reverse complement strand
ATGAATTTAAGGGGCTATTATAGCATTTCCAGCCCCACTTTTTACAATTATGCCGAAAATTCCAGATTTATAATCCAGCTTTTTCTATCGCCTGAGCTTGCGCAGCAGCAATTAGCGGGTCAATAATCTCATCAAAAAGCCCACCAGCCATAATCGCATCAAGTCTATAAAGTGTAAGATTTATGCGGTGGTCGCTAATGCGGTTTTGTGGATAGTTGTAGGTGCGAATGCGTCCTGAGCGGTCGCCTGTGCCTACCTGCTCGGCTCTTTGCTCTCGCTCTTTTTCTGCTCTTTCTCGCTCTTGCATTTCAAAAAGCCTAGCTTTTAGCACTTTAATAGCAGCGTCTTTGTTTTTGTGCTGAGATTTGCCATCTTGATTTACCACCACAAGACCTGTTGGTATGTGAGTTACTCTCACAGCTGAGTCAGTTGTATTTACGCTTTGTCCGCCGTGACCTGAGCTTCGCATGACATCGATTTTAAGGTCGCTTTCTTTGATCTCGATCTCGCTATCTTCTACCTCAGGCATGATAGCCACGGTGATCGCACTAGTATGAACTCGCCCTTGGCTCTCAGTCTCAGGCACACGCTGAACTCTATGTGTCCCACCCTCAAACTTCAGCCTTGAGTAAGCCCCAGAGCCTTTAATAAGTAAAATTAGCTCTTTATATCCACCCACGCTGCCTTCGCTAGCACTCATTATTTCGTATTTGTAGCCTTTTAGATCAGCAAAGCGCATATACGCCCCAGCCAAGTCCCCTACAAAAAGTGCCGCCTCATCGCCACCAGTACCAGCTCTAAGCTCTAAAAAAATGTTTTTATCATCATTTGGATCTTTTGGGATAAGTAGAATTTTAATTTCTTCTTCTAGGGTTGCGATGTCGCTCTCAGCGCTTTTTAGCTCATCTTTTGCTAGCTCGCCAAGCTCAGGGTCGTTTAGTAGAGATTTGTTTTCTTCTATTTGTTCTAAAAGCTGATTATACCGCAAAGCAGCGTCTTTTATAGCCTCTAAGCTACGCTGTTCTTTTGCTAACTTGCTCATGCGATCAATATCGCTAGTAGCACTTGGATCACTTAAAAGCGCGCTAATCTCATCATAGCGCACTATAAAAGGTTTTAGCTTATCAGCTAGCACGGGTTATGCGATTTTATTTACAAGTAGGGCTAGGCGAGATACTAGGCGACTTGCGGTTTGTTTTTTTAGAAAGCCGCGGCTTACAAAAGCGTGGATATTTTTGTTTGCTACTTTTAGAGCTTCTTGTGCTGCTGTTTTATCACCATTTGCAGCTGCTTGGCGCACTGCTTTTGTGATGTTTTTTAGTCTTGTGCGATAAAAACGATTTGCTTCTGTGCGCTTGATTGTTTGTCTAGCGCGTTTTGCTGCTGATTTATGATTTGCCATTTTTAACCTTTTAAGAAAAATTTTAAAGCCGTGATTTTAGCCAAAATATTTTTAATTTTTGCTTAATTTTTTCTCGTTTGCTTTGCTATAAAAATATAAAAGCAAATAGCCAAAAAGCCCACTAGCAAAGCTTGCTATAAGGATTGAGAGCTTATCAGCAAAGAAAAACTTATCACTATTTCCATACGCAAGTCCGTTTACAAATAGCGACATCGTAAAGCCAATACCGCCTAAAATACAAACTCCATAAAGTTGCGTCCAAGTAGCACCGCTAGGCAGCGACCCAAAGCGCAAAATCTTTATAAACACAAAAGTAAAGATAAAAATTCCAAGCTGCTTTCCAAAAAACAAACCAAAGAAAATGCCGTAGCTAACGCTATTTAAAAGCTGATTTGGATTTATTCCAGTAAGTGCCACGCCAGCATTTACAAAGGCAAAAATCGGCAAGATAAAGAAGTTTGTAACGCCCTCTAAATCGTGACAAAACTGATCTAGCATGCGATTGCCGTTTCTATCAACCGTAGGTATACAAAAGGCTGCCAAAACGCCTGCTATCGTAGCGTGAACGCCACTATTTAGCACGCTTATCCACAGCAAAAAGGTCAAAAGCACATACACAGACTTCTTTGCCACACGAGCGTAGTTTAAAAGCCACATCACGCCTAGCAAAAATCCTGCTATCAAAAACGAAACCATAGAAAGATGATCTGTGTAGAAAAGCGCAATAATAAGTATCGCACAAAGGTCATCAACCACAGCAAGCGTTAGCAAAAAGATTTTTAGCCCACTTGGCACACGCTTGCCAAGAAGTGCTAAAATGCCAACCGCAAAGGCTATATCAGTAGCTGTAGGTACAGCCCAACCACGAATTGCAAAATCATCGCCGTGATTAAATAGCCAGAAAATCACAGCTGGCACAATAACACCACCAAGCGCACCTATTGCAGGCAGGGCGATTTGACTAGGCTTGCTTAGCTCGCCTTCACGCACTTCTTTTTTAAGTTCCAAGCCAACAACAAAAAAGAAAATAACCATAAGTCCGTCGTTTATCCACAACACCAAGTGCTCTGCAAATTCTAAATTTCTAAATCTAATCGAAAGCTCAGAGTGCAAAATTTCTTGGTAAATGCCAGAAAGTGAGCTATTTTGGCAAATTAACGCAAGCAAAGTAGCAAGCATGAGTATTACTCCACCAGCAGCCTCATGACGAAAAAATCTAACTAATAAATTCAAACTATCCCCCTATCACCCAAAATTTTTTAGATTGGCAAATTATATAATTTTTCTTTTAAATACTTCTTAAAAATTTAAAAATTATTAAAATTTATCTTTTCATAGTTTGATATATAAAAGGCTAAATTTTTTAGATAAAATCTATCCTTTATAAAAATTTTTTTTTATTTCAATAAAAACAATTATAAAAATTTATTTACTTTTAATTCTCAAATTTATACAATTCGTAACTCACTAAACCAAAGGAGAAAAAAATGAAAAAAGTTCTAGCCCTTAGTGCTGTTCTTGCTAGCGCACTATTTGCTGCAAACACTGACGAAGAGCTTCTAAAAGCTGCAAAAGATGTAGGTCTTAGAGCACTTCCAGCTACTCAAGCAGAGCTTGATGCCCTTCTTAAAGAAATCGGCGTTACTCCAAATCAATTCACAGAGCAAAAAGCTGAACTAGGTAAAAAACTATACCTAGAACCACGCCTTTCAAAAAGCGGTATCATCAGCTGTAACACCTGTCACAACCTAGGTCTTGGCGGTACTGATGGCGTTGAGGCTGCTGTAGGTCACAGATGGACAGCAAACCCACACCACCTAAACTCACCAACAACTCTAAACTCAGTTCTTAACACAACTCAATTCTGGGATGGCCGTGCTGCTACTTTGATAGAGCAAGCAAAAGGACCTATCCAAGCTGAGGCTGAGATGGCTACTCCTGCTGAGCTAGCTGTTGCTCGCATTAGCTCACTAGATGCTTATGTAGAAGAGTTTAAAAAAATCTACAAAGACGGCGTTACATTTGACAACATCGCTGATGCAATCGCAAGCTTTGAGAGAACTCTACTTACTCCATCAAAATTTGATGAGTTTCTGGGCGGTAAACTAGACGCTCTTAGCAAAGAAGAAAAAGCTGGTCTTAAAACTTTCATCGATAAAGGTTGTGCTGCCTGTCACACTGGCGTTAACTTAGGTGGTAGCATGCAAGCATTTGAAGTTGCTGGTAAATATCAATTTGCTAATATTGGTGACTTCAAAGGTGATGAAAACGGTATGGTTAAAACTCCAACTCTACGCAATGTAACAAAAACAGCTCCATACTTCCACAATGGTGCTATCTGGACTCTTGAAGAGGCAGTAAAAACTATGGGTAGCGTTCAACTAGGCATTGAAATCAGCGACGAAGAAGCAAAAAGCATTATCAACTTCCTTGGCGCACTTGATGGCAAAATCCCAGCTATCACTTACCCAGAGTTCCCAGCTAGCTCTAAAAAGACTCCAAAACCAGAGCTATAATTTTTGGGCTTTTTAAGTAAAGCTATTTTTAGGGAATTCTAGAATTCTCGAAATTCTAGAATTCCCCGGGAATTTTGGGGAATTCTAGAATTCCCTAAAAAGAAATTCTAGAATTCTCAAGGAATTTTGCGGAATTCTAGAATTCCTACTTTTATTCTATATTTTTTTAATTTTATATTCATCTTTAAAACTCTTTTAACGAAAAATAAGCTAAAATTGCGCTTTTATATTTTTTTAAGGAATTTCAGTGAATTTTATTGATTTAGGTGCGCAGTATAGAGCCTACAAAGACGAGATTGATACTAGCATACACGCAGTTTTAGATACTTCTCATTATATAATGGGGCAAAAGCTTAGCGATTTTGAGACAAATCTAGCTACTTTTAGTGGTGCAAAACACGCTATAGGCTGTTCTAGTGGTACCTCAGCTCTTATTTTAGCCCTACTTGCACTTGATATAAAAGCAGGCGATGAAGTGATAACTACGCCATTTACCTTTATAGCAACAGCTGAAATGATAGCCTTTATGGGCGCAAAACCTGTTTTTGTAGATATTAATGAGCGCACTTACAACATCGATGCTAGCAAAATAGAAGAAAAAATCACCACACGCACAAAGGCTATAATGCCAGTTTCGCTCTTTGGGCAGTGTGCTGATATGGATGAAATAGCCAAAATCGCTAGCAAATATGGTATCGCTGTAATCGAAGATGGCGCACAAAGCTTTGGCGCACTCTACAAAGGCAAGCGCTCTTGTAATCTTAGCGTTATAGGCTGTACTTCATTTTTCCCAGCTAAGCCACTTGGCTGTTATGGCGATGGTGGTGCTGTATTTACTAGCAATGATGAGCTAGCTAAAAAAATAAGAATATTACTAAACCACGGACAAACCGAGCGTTATATTCACAAATACATCGGCTTTAATGGCAGGCTTGATGCTATTCAAGCAGCTGTTTTGGATGTAAAACTAAAATATTTTAACGCCGAGCTAGCAAAACGCCAAATAATCGCAAAAAACTATAACGAAAAGCTAGAAAATGTAATCACGCCTTTTATAGAAAATGGCAATGAAAGTGCGTGGGCGCAATACTGCATAAGAGTAAAAAATAGACAAAAAGTCCTTGAAATATGTGCTAAAGAAGGAATTCCTACCGGAGTTTATTATCCTATCCCACTTCATTTACAAGATGTTTTTGCCTATCTTGGACATAAAAAAGGCGATTTTGAAATCTGTGAAAAAATAAGCGAAGATATAATGGCACTGCCTATGAATGCGTTTTTAAGCCCAGAAGATCAACAAAAAGTAATAGAAGTAATTAACAAGGCAACAGCGTGATAAAACTAGGGCTTTTAGGCGTGGGCAAAATGGGGCAAAACCACCTTAAAAACATTGTTTCTTTGCCTTGCTATGAGCTTAGTTTTATTTATGATTATAATGAGCAGCTTTGCGCCAAATTAGCCAGAGAATACGGCACAAAGGCTAGTTTGGATTTAGAGAGCGATTTAGCTAGCGTAGATGCTATTATCATTGTCACGCCAACATTTACGCACGATGAGTATATAAAAAAAGTTAGCAAAGCTACAAAAAATATTTTCGTAGAAAAGCCACTTTGCGATAATTTTGAAAAATGCCAAGAGATAATGCTTTTAGAGCAAAATCTAGGGCTAAATATCGCTGTTGGCTTCATAGAGAGATTTAACCCTGCGCTAAAAGAGCTACAAAACCAGCTAAAAAAGCTTGATAGCAACACCCACGAACTGCGCTTTACTCGCAGCAGCCTAGCAAGCTTACGGATAAGCGATGTAGATGTGATAACTGATCTTATGATCCACGACATTGACCTAGCACTTTATCTAAATGGTGATGCGCAGGTGCTTTTTGCAAACGGCGTAATCCAAAATAACACAATAAATCTAGCCACAGCCACGCTAAAACACGAAAATGGCATCATCTCACATATACATGCTAGTCGCATCACGCACAAAAACGAGCGAAAAATCAGCATTAGTGCTGATGAGGCGCACTTTGAGTGTGATTTGCTAGCAAAAGAGCTAACTGTCTTTAAAAACGCAAAAAATGAGCCACTAAAAGCCAAAGAAGCAAACGCTCTAAAAGACGAGCTAGTGGCATTTAGCGCACTTTGTGCTGGGCAAAAATCAAACAAGCTAGCAGACGCAAAATCAGCCACAAAAGCCATGAAAATCGCTACTGATATCGCAAAAATAATAAAAGAGCAAAAATAAATACAAAAAATCTAGAATTCCTAGCACAAATCTAGAATTCCTAGCATAGGAATTCTAGATTTAAGCTTTCATTTATAAACTTTTAGTTAGAATTGCGCCCTTAAACCAAAAAAGCCCCTAAACTTTGCTAAGGCAAATGCTTTTTGGCATCTTTATAAACAAAGGAGCGTTGTATGTACGCAATATTCAAACACGGCGGCAAACAATATAAAGTTAGCCAAGGTGATTATCTAAATCTTGACCATTTTAGCAGCGAAAAAGGCGCAAGTGTAGAACTAAGCGAAGTTCTAGCAGTTTGCGACAAAGAGCTAAAAGTAGGCACTCCATTTGTAAGTGGAGCAAAAATCACTCTAAAAGTAATAGCAGAGGGTAAAGACCGCAAAGTGGTGATTTTCAAAAAACGCCGCCGCAAAGACTCTAAACGCAAAAGAGGCTTCCGCAGAGAGTATACCCGTGTAAAAGTAGAAAGCATACAAGCATAAGGAGTAAAATATGGCACACAAAAAAGGTCAGGGTTCTACCCAAAATAACAGAGATTCGATAGGACGCAGGCTTGGCGTGAAAAAATTTGGTGGCGAGTTTGTTCGTGCTGGAAACATAATAATCCGCCAAAGAGGCACAGCAACTCACGCAGGCGTAGGCGTAGGCATAGGCAAAGACCACACTATTTTTGCTTTGATTGACGGCGTTGTAAAATTTGAGCGCAAAGACAAAAATCGCAAAAAAGTATCAGTTTATCCAGCTGCTTAATTTCTTTTAAAAATTCTAGAATTCCCTAGGGAATTCTAGAATTTACTTATTTTTTAAAATTCAAATGTTTGTAGATCACGCAAAATTTACCATTCGCTCTGGCAAGGGTGGTGCAGGCTGTGCTTCTTTTCGCCGTGAGAAATTTGTCGAGCTTGGAGGCCCTGATGGTGGGGATGGTGGAAATGGTGGAAATGTCTATTTTCAAGCGCAAAACAACACTCACACCTTAGCCTTTTATAGTGGCAAACGCCTACTAAAAGCTAGCAGTGGCGAGCAAGGCAGCAGCCGCAAAAAACACGGCAAAAAGGGCGAGGATTTAGTTCTTATCGTCCCACCTGGCACTAGCGTAATTGACGCTGATAGTGGCGAGCTTTTGCTAGATATGATAAATGATGGTGAGAAAAAGCTGATTTTAAAAGGTGGCAAAGGTGGTCTTGGAAATGTACATTTTAAAAATAGCGTAAATCAAGCCCCAACCTACGCCCAGCCTGGCGAGCCTAGTTCTGAGCTTAATTTGCGTTTGGAGCTAAAAAGCATAGCTGATGTGGGCTTAGTAGGCTTTCCAAATGTCGGCAAAAGCACACTAATCTCAACCATCTCCAATGCCAAACCTGAAATAGCAAACTACGAGTTTACTACAATTACCCCAAAGCTAGGCCGCGTAAATGTAGGTGAGTTTGATGGCTTTATCATGGCTGATATACCAGGCATTATCGGTGGGGCTAGCGAGGGCAAGGGACTTGGACTTGCTTTTTTAAAGCATATTGAGCGCACGAAAATCTTGCTTTTTATGCTAGATTTAGCCCACCCTAGCATGGATATAAAAGAGCAGTTTGCTGCGCTAAAAACTGAGCTTGGCAAGTTTAGCAGTGAGCTTGCTATGCGCCCTTTTGCCATAGCCTTAACAAGAAGCGATGCTTGCAAAAACGCTAGCGAAATTCTAGCTGATTTTGCTGGGGACTTTGAGATGAAAGCTAAGCTAAAAGATGATTTTTTGCTAGCTAAAAGCGAGGATGATTTTAGCAATACTTCTACTAGCAAGCCTTTTTTCATCGCTGTAATCTCAGCTGCTATCTCACACAACATTGATGAGCTAAAATACCAGCTTTTTGCGCAAATTTCTAGCCAAAATTTGTAGTTTCAAGCTATTTTAATAAATTTTTGCTATAATTGCGAGTTTCAATTTTTTAAAGGATAACAAATGGAGCAAACACTCTCAATCATCAAGCCAGACGCTGTAAAAAAGGGCGTAATCGGCAAAATCATCTCTCGTTTTGAGACAAATGGCCTTCGCATCGCAGCAGCCAAAAAACTACAACTAAGCACAGATGATGCTAAAAAATTCTACGAAGTTCACAAAGAACGCCCATTTTATGGCGAGCTAGTTGAGTTTATGACTAGTGGTCCAGTTGTAGTTATGGTGCTTGAAGGCGAGGGCGCAGTAGCAAAAAACAGAGAGCTAATGGGTGCTACTAACCCAAAAGAAGCAGCACCTGGCACAATCCGCGCTGATTTTGCCGAGAGTATTGATGCAAACGCAGTTCACGGCAGCGACAGCCTAGAAAATGCTAAAAACGAAATCGCATTTTTCTTTGCTAAAAGAGAAATTTGCTAATTTTTAGGGAATTCTAGATAGGAATTCTAGATTATCACATGAAAATCGCATTTGCTAAAATCGGCTCTGAGCCACTAAGCATTTCGCAAGAGTTGGGAGGCATTAGCTTTAAAGGCATTTTGAAGCGTAAAAACGCAGAGCAAGTTTTAGCTAGTGGCGAGCTAAGTGGAGTTCTAAAACATTTTTGCGACAGCTGTGGAAAACCACTAGAAATAAGCATAAATGAGAGTTTAGAACTTAGCTTAAACGATGGTGCAACATCTGCGCCTGATTTAGACATAGTCGAGTTTTATGATGGGTTTATTGACTTGGGTGAGCTTATAAATAGCGAAATTGAGAGCATAAAAAGCGACTATTTTTATTGTAAAAATTGTAAAACCAACTAAGGAGAATAAAATGGCAGTTCCAAAAAGAAGAGTTAGCCACACACGCGCTGCAAAACGCAGAACACACTATAAAGTAACTTTACCTATGCCGGTAAAAGACAAAGACGGAAGCTGGAAAATGCCTCACCGCCTAAATCCAACAACAGGTCAATACAAATAGCAAATGATTAAAATAGCAATAGATGCGATGGGTGGGGACTTTGGTCCTGCGCCTATTGTAGAGGGCGTTTTACAAGCTCTAAACGAAGCTAGTTTTGAAGCGATTTTAGTTGGCAAAAGGGCTGAGATTGAGCCTCTTGTGCCAAAAGGTCTAGAATCTAGAATTAGCTATGAAGAAGCTAGCGATGTTTTTGATATGGATGAGATGGCAACTGATGCGCTAAAACGCAAAGATAGCTCTATATATAAAGCAATAGAGCTAGTGCGAAATGGTAGTGCTGATGCTGTGGTCTCAGCTGGTCACTCAGGGGCAACTATGAGCTTGGCTACCTTGCGCATAGGCAGGCTTGATGGAGTTTCTCGCCCACCTATTGCTACTTTAATGCCTACTATCATCCGTGGCAAAAAAACATTGGTGCTAGATGTGGGCGCAAATGTTGATTGCAAGCCTGAACATCTCTTTGAGTTTGCTGTGATGAGCGAGGCTTACGCACAGCAAATTTTACACATTGAAAAGCCAAAAATATCTTTGCTTAGTAATGGCGAAGAAGATTGTAAAGGCAATGAAACTAGCAAAGCTGCCTTTGAACTACTTAAAAAAATGGATAATTTCGTAGGCAATGCTGAGGGAAATCAAGTTTTTGATGGTAGCGTAGATATCATTGTTTGCGATGGTTTTGTGGGAAATATTCTGCTTAAAACTGCTGAGGGTGTATCAGGCGCAATCTCAAAAATAATAAAGCGAAATGTAAAAGAATCAGCTATTGCGATGATAGGCGCAGTGCTTTTAAACCGAGTGTTTAAAAAGCTTAAAAATGATGTAGATTATGATGAATACGGTGGCGCGCCGCTACTTGGTGTGAAAAAATGCACCATAATAAGCCACGGCAAATCAAGTCCAAAAGCTATAAAAAACGCAATTTTTCAATCAATAAAATTCTCAAAGTCAAATATAAACGAACAAATTATCTCAAAACTAGAAAGTTATAATCAATGAAAAAAGCCGCATTAGTAAGCATAGCAGCTTACGCCCCACAAAAAATCCTTACAAACGCTGACCTAGAAAAAATGGTAGAAACCAGTGATGAGTGGATTGTAAAACGCACAGGAATTCACTCTCGCCACATAGCAGAAGATGAGAGTCTTACAAGCATGGCAATAAAAGCTGGTAAATTAGCCTTAGAGCGTTCTGGCTTAGAAAAAAGCCAAATTGACTGCTTGATTTGCGCTACGGTTACACCGGACTTCTTTTGTATGCCAAGCACGGCTGCACAGGTGGCAGATGAGCTTGGACTTGGAGCGATTATGGCTTTTGATATAGGTGCTGCCTGTTCTGGCTTTGTGTATTTGCTTGAAGTAGCAAAAAGCCTAGTTGAGAGTGGCGCAAAGAAAAATGTTCTTATAATAGGCGCTGATAAGTTTTCTAGCATTGTAGATTACAGCGACCGCAGCATTTGCGTGATTTTTGGTGATGGGGCTGGGGCAGGCGTGGTAAGCGTAGCCAGTAGCGATAATCACATTATCGCCACGCACTGCGCAAGCGATGGTAGCAAGGCCGAGCTTTTGATGACGCCAAAAGATGGTAGAAATGTCGGCTTTGTAAAAATGTCTGGCAATGAAATCTTTAAAATCGCTGTGAATACGCTAACAAGCGACGTTGTAGAACTTCTAGAAAAAAGCGGGATTGCTAGTAGAGAGATTGATCTTTTTATCCCGCATCAAGCAAATCTGCGCATCATAAAAGCTGTCCAAGAAAGACTAGGACTAAGCGATGCTCAATGCGTAGTAACTGTGGGTGAGTACGGCAACACAAGTGCTGCTAGCATACCGATGGCGATGAATACAGCCTACGAAGATGGCAGGCTAAAAGCAGGCTCGCTAATACTACTTGATGCCTTTGGCGGCGGTTTTACTTGGGGTTCTGCTTTGCTTCGCTTTGGAAGATAATTTTTGCTATTAAATTAGAAGTTACTAGGAATTCTAGATTTTGGAATTCTAGTTTAAGGAATTCTCTTTGGGAATTCTAGTTTTAGGAATTCTAGAATTCCTTGATAAAAAGTCTAAAACTCAAAGGGGCTAAAATGAATAAAATCATGCTTTGTGCGATTTGTAATGTCTCAAGTGGCGGATGTAGCGAGGACTGCGCATATTGCACCCAGTCAGCCAAATGGGGCGCTGATATTAAAAAATACCGCCAAAAGAGCATCGCTGATATCCTAAATGAAGCAAAAATCGCTAAAAATAACCACGCTCTTGGTTTTTGTCTTGTTACTGCTGGCGAGGGGCTTGATGAAAAAAAATTAGACTTTATCTGCGAGGCAGCGCATACTATCAGCCGCGAAGTCCCTGAACTAATGCTAATTGCTTGTAACGGAATAGCAAGTTATGAGGCTCTAAGCGAGCTTAAAAAAGCTGGTATTTTTAGCTATAATCACAATCTTGAAACTAGTCAAGAGTTTTTTCCTAAAATCTGCTCAACTCACACTTGGGAAGCTAGGTTTGAGACAAATCTAAATGCTAAGCGCGCTGGTCTTATGCTGTGCTGTGGTGGTATTTATGGGCTTGGTGAGAGTGAGAATGATAGAAAGAGTTTTCGCCGTAGCCTTGGCGAGCTAGAGCCCTTTACTAGCCCTATAAACTTCTTTATCTCAAATCCTGCCTTGCCGATAAATCCGCCTCGCCTAAGTGCTGATGAGGCTCTAAAAATCATCCGTGAGAGCAGCAGCGAACTGCCTAATGTACGATTTATGGTAGCAGGTGGCAGAGAGCATATACTTGGTTCTCGCCAGTATGAAGTGCTAGAAAATGGTGCGTCTGCTATCGTAATAGGTGATTATCTAACCACAGCTGGTGAGGTGCCTAGCAAGGCAATTGCTGAGCTTAAAGCCCTTGGCTTTGAGTTTTTAGATAAATGCGAGCATTAAATCTTTTTAAAATAATAGTAGGAATTCTAGAATTTTCTATACAAAACAGGAATTCTAGAATTGCTAAATCTAGAATTCTTATACAAAGTAGTAATTCTAGAATTCCATATAGAGATCCCGCAAGGGAGCGATGACATAGTAAATAGTAAGGAATTCTAGAATTCTAAGTAAGCCTTGGTACTGGCACTGCTGCTGCTAATTGGATAAATGTAGAATTCCTAAATCTAGAATTCTTATACAAAGTAGTAATTCTAGAATTCCATATAGAGATCCCCCAGTCAAGCCCTAGGATGACTTGGATAAATCTAGAATTCCTACACAAAGAGAGATCCCCAAGGGGGCGATGATATAATAAATAGCAAGGAATTCTAGAATTCTTTGGATAAATCTAGAGATAAATCTAGAATTCCTAAATTGCGTTTATAGTAATTCTAGAATTCCTAAATTCCTAATTCTAGAATTCCTATACTCTAAAATCTTTGACCAATACTAAACTCAAAGCTACTTGTTTGATCTCCATCTTTTTTGCCTATAGGTTTGACAAAGACTACTTGAAGTGGCCCTATGAAAGTCATCCACTCTATACCCACGCCAGCAGAGCTTCGCTTTTCCTCGCTAAAGCGCTTTTGCCCAATCATACCAAAGTCATAAAATGCCATGCCACGAAGTTTGATACGATTTATCAAAGGCCAGCTAATTTCAACTGAGTTTTGAAAAGCTACTTTACCACCGGTTTCTATATTACGGCATCCTAAATAACTGCGTCCGTATTCATCCATTGGATTACAAATTGTTTTGCGTGGGCTAACGCTTCTGTGGTCGTAGCCGCGGATTGATTGCATGCCGCCCAAGAACAATTTTTCGTTAATGGGCAATTTACTCTCATCATTATTCCACAAATAAGAAAAATTTGCTTTATAGCGCAAGATCAAATCCCAGCCTATATCATCAGCCAAGCCTTTATATATAGAAAAGCTAGTATCATTTCGCACAAATTTTGTATCTCCACCAAGACCAGCTATTTCAAAGCCAGTGCTAGCAATAAAACCTGAGCGTGGCAAGTAGTGATCATCTGTATTATCCCAAACAACTCTTGGCACAAGTGAGCTTTTTGTTTTTTTACCATTTAGATAGCCAGCCTCAGCGTAAAATGGATTTAGACCGCTAATATTTGTTTTTTGTAGCTGATAGCTAATATATGCATTTGTATAGCGTCCTATTTGGCGCCCTGCGGTGATATTAAAGCCGTGGTTTTTCTCCCTATAATTGCTCCACTCCCAGTCATTGGCAAACACAGTTCCACCAAGGCTATACTCTGAGTCATATATGCGTGGATTTGTAAGCCCTATGCTACCATTTAGACCGCGTCTATTTTTTTCTATGCTTACTGAGCCTTGATAGCCTGAGCCAAAGATATTATTTTCGCTAATTCCTGCACTTAGTAGTAGTCCATCGCCTGAACCATAGCCTATACCACCTGTGATAGTTCCTGTCATAGTCTCTTTTACAGCTACTTCAAGATCCATTTGATTATCACTCACTGGGTGTTCTTTTATCTCTACATCTTCAAAATACCCTTTGCGTTTTAGCGCGTTTTTGCTATCTTCAAGGTCAGCTCTATTATAGCGATTTCCCTCTGTTAGATACAGCTCACGGCGAATTATACGATCTAGTGTTTTGTCATTGCCTGAGATGATTACATTACGGATATATACTTCTTCATTTGGCAAGATTTGGTATTTTACATCTACGGTGTGATTTACTGGGTCTTGTGCGGTTAGCGGCACGACTCTAGCGTAGGCATAGCCTTTATCAGCCACCATATCAGTGATGATTTTTTGATCTCTTTTTAGCCAGTCTGTATTAAAAATATCGCCTTGTTCTAGTTTTAGATCTCTTTTTACGATTTTTTCGCTATTAAGCTCTAAAAACTCAGGTGCATCTATGCTAATCTCACCTGCTTTATACTGCTCGCCCTCGCTTATATAGTAGCTAAGCTCAGCTGAGTAGCCCTCAAAATTTGTATTTAGATAGGCTTTTGAAACCTTAGCATCAAGGTAGCCTGATTTGAAGTATTCTTCACGGATTTTCTCGCTGTCGTTTGGTAGCTCAAAAATTTTTACCTCGCCACCATTGCGACCCCACATCCAGCCTAGTGCCTCACGCTCTTTATTTTCTACTGCTGGTTCTATATCGCTATAGCTTTTTACTTTTGCGCCTACTAAATTTACTTTTTTGATTGTGATATTCTCACCGCGGTTTACTTTATATACTACATGCACGCTGTTTTCTGTATTTATCGGTGTTACTACCTCATCAACGATAGTATCAAAAAAACCCTTTACTTCATAAAACTGTCTCACACGCTCTTTTGCTGTAGCTGAGGCGCGCTCATCATACATTTGACCTTTTTTTATGCCAAGAATAGTAGTGATGGATTTTTTGTCGTTTGTAACCACGCCTTCTATATCAATACGAGCGATAACTGGCTTTTCTTTTGCATGGATGATGATATCTCCGTCATTATCCTCTATATATATATCTTTAAAGTAGCCCTGAGAATATAGAGTTTTTATCACTCTATTTGAGACCTCATCGTTCATCTCATCGCCTACCCTAAGCCTTATCATATCAAGTGCGGCGTTATTTGAGATATGCACAAAACCATTAAAGGTAATGCTTTTAATGGTGCTAGCAGCCCCAAAACTAATAAGAGCAAATGCTAAAATAATAAACTTTTTCATTGATAAATTTCCAAAAAATAAAATTAAAATTGAGCATTTTATCATAGTTTAATTTAATGCTTAATTAAATAAGATATAATTTTGAAAAAATTTTCAAGGATTTTGCTATGAATATCGGTATAATTGGACTTGGGCTAATAGGCGGGTCACTAGGACTTGCGCTAAGAGATATGAAGCTAATAGATAAAGTAAGTGGCTATGATAAAAGCGAACAAAACGCCAAAGACGCCTTAAATCTAGGCTTGGTTGATGAGCTAAAAAGCTTTGAAGAGATAAAAAACTCTTGCGATGTGATTTTTATAGCTGTGCCTGTTGAGGGCATAATAAAAGTGCTAGCTAGTCTTGAAGGCACACCACCTAGCACTACTATCATAGACCTAGGCTCAACCAAAGAACGCATAGTAAAAAGCTGTCCAGCCTCGCTAAAATCGCAATTCATCGCCGCTCATCCTATGGCAGGCACTGAGTACAGTGGCCCAAAAGCAGCCTTTAAAGAGCTATTAAAAGGCGCAGTAGTCGTGCTATGCGATGATGAGAGCATGAGCCAAAAACATCTAAAAAGAGCTACTGAGATTTTAAGCCACGTTGGCATGCACATTATTTTTATGGATGCAGCCTCGCACGACCACCATGTAGGTTTCATCTCGCATTTGCCACACGCAATTTCATTTAGCCTAGTAAATGCTACTTTAAGTGAAGAAGAAAGGCGCAATATTTTCTTGCTTGGCGGCAGCAGCTTTGCTGGCATGGCTCGTATAGCAAAGTCTAGCGAGATCATGTGGACTGATATATTTCGCCAAAACAAAGACAATATACTTGGTGCGATGCAGGCTTTTAAGGCTGAGTTTGCGCACTGTGAGGACATGCTAAAAAACGAACGCTGGGACGAGCTAAGCCTTTGGATGAAAAACGCCCACCAAATAAAAGAAATTTTATAAATAGCTTACTTATTTAATATTTCTAGGGAATTCTAGAATTCCAACAATCTAGAATTCCAACAATCTAAAATTCCAACAATCTAGAATTCCTTAAAATATTTATAAAAATTACTCTTAGGAATTCTAGAATTCTCTAAATTTAAAGCAGCTAAGCTTATAAAAAAGCAATGCTAAGATAGAGCTTTTTTATGCTTATAAATAATTTATAATAATTATAAATAATTTATAATAATTTAAGTAATTTTTAGTTATGCTAACACCCATAAATTTTAATCAAAAGGAAAAAAAATGTTACCAGAAATGGCAAAAGCAATGAGCGAACACGCTGTCTTTGAGATGTACTCAGGCTACATCTATTTACAAGCCTCTTTGGCAATGGAAAAGGAAAACTACAAAGGCTATTCAAAATGGCTTTTTGATCACTACAAAGAGGAATTTACTCACGCTGAGGACTTTATAGCTTTTCTTCAAAAGCGAGATGTCACTCCACAACTAAGCGATATCAAATACGAAGCTGTAAATCTCAAAACCCCTCTTGAAGTAGCAAAGCTGATTTTAGAACACGAACAACAAGTTACTGCCAGAATAAGCGCTTTGCTAAAACAAGCAAGAGAGCTTGGAGACTACGCTAGCGAGGTGTTTTTACACTCTTATATAGATGAGCAAATCGAAGAAGAAGATATAGCAAAAAATAACTTTGATTTATTCACACTTGCAGGAGATAATATCTCAGCAAAATTAAGTGTAGACCTTACTTTTACTAAGTAATCTACTAATTTTTAAAATCTTTGGGCTTAATTAGCCCAAAGATTTTTTTGAGTTTTGAGTAAGCATAAAAAATACTTAAAAACTTTTAAAGAATTCTAGAATTCTTTAAACTAGAATTCTTTAATCTAAAATTCCCTCGACTTGCCTTGTGTCATCCTCGGGCTTGACCCGAGGATCTCCGTGATGTCATCCCCCGAAGGGGTCGGGGGATGACATAGTAGGAAATTCTAGAATTCCTTTTTTTAAATTAATAGAAAGGATAAAAGATGAAAAAGGGTTTTACGATGATTGAGCTAATCTTTGTTATCGTTATTTTAGGAATTCTAGCTAGTGTCGCCATCCCCCGCCTAGCTGCTACAAGAGAAGACGCAGAAATCTCAGTTGCTGTTGCTAACCTACGCACACTAGTAAGCGACGCTACTGCTTATTATACAGCAAAAGGTGACTTCAATGGCGCAAACTGGAATCAAATCACAAATGTGCCCCTAGATGGTGCTACTAATGGTGTTACAACTGAAGTTAAGCTAAAAGCAGGTGGTAAAGACTGTATCAAGGTTAAGTTGGAAAATAAAAATGGCACTACACCAGCTCACATTAAATTTACTAAAGAATCTGCCGCAAGCAGTGGTGTTTGCAAAACAGTTGTAGAATCAACACCTGTAAAAGCTTATCTTGATTCAACATTACCGGGTCAGACGGGTAATAGTGATAGTGATAAGGGTAAAATGGCTATCGGCTCAAGCACAAGCGTTTATCCACCAGCACCAGCACCAAAACCAACAACTTAATAAGCTAAAATATTTGGCTTAAAGAGCTAAGGAATTCTGGAATTCTAGAATTCCTTTTTTTAAATTAATAGAAAGGATAAAAGATGAAAAAAGGTTTTACGATGATAGAGCTAATCTTTGTTATCG
>CAMENE010000028.1:0-17754 GCA_945928165.1 uncultured Campylobacter sp. | reverse complement strand
CTATCTCTTACTGGGACTGGAAAAGTAGGTCGCTGCGAGCTTTGTTAAAAGATTTCTTTGATATCTAAATTTATGAAATTTTCATCTATATTTTATTCTATTACTTTTATTTTTATGCTTGGCTCATCTGGGATTTTTTTGGCTTATTTGTGGCTAAAAGAATACGATAAACAAAACTATACCAGAGAGTTAAACACCAAATATTCAGTCGTATCTCGTGTAACCTTACTAAAATACAGTGGTATTATCAGTGACAATGAATACGAGGCTCAAATCAAGGGCTTTGAGATGCCTCAAATACTTGATGATGCTCTAATAAAAAAGGTCATAGATAACGCTCAAATCATCGAAGAACAAGAACAAGAAATCGGCAAAAGCGCAATTTTAACCTTTAATAACAATAATTATCTGCGACTTATTTCTAATAATGATGATATAATTGTGCTTTATGATGATAAGTTTCAAGCATACCGCTATGATGTTATTACACTGATATTTTCGCTAGTTTTTTTGGTGCTTTTGGCTGTTTATATCTTTATAATCCGCAAGCTAAAGCCACTTCGTCGCCTAAAAAGGGAGATTAAAAAATTTGCTGGTGGCGATTTGGAGATTGATAATGTCGCTACTGGCGCTGATGAGATTTCTCAGGTTGCAGATGCCTTTTATGATGCTGTGCGTCAAATCAAGCTTTTAAATCACAATCGTGCGCTGTTTTTGCGAAATATAATGCACGAGCTAAAAACGCCAATTACCAAAGGTCGCATCACAGCTGAAATGCTGCCACAAAACAAATATCAAGAACGCTTAATTAGCGTTTTTGGGCGCTTAGAGGGCCTAATAAACGAGTTTGCGCTCATAGAGCGGGCTAGTTCAAAACTACAAATTGTAGAAAAATCTAGAATTTCTTTAAAGACAACAATCACCAAAGCCCTAGATATCGCAATGGCAGAAAGTGGGGCTGTAGAAATCAAAGAAAATGATGATATATTCATCAAAGCTGATGAAAAACTAATCAGCGTGGCTTTTAAAAACATCATTGACAATGGTATAAAATATGCTAGCGACCACAAGGTTTTAGTAGAGATTAACAGCAGTGATATTTGCTTTATAACTAGTGGTGAACCCCTTAAAAACGAGCTTAGCTACTACACTCAGCCTTTTACAAAAGATGGAAATGCCAAAAATAGCTTCGGTCTTGGGTTATATATTGTAGAAAATATACTAAAAGCTCATAATTTTATGTTAGAATACGAGCATGAAAATGGCAAAAATATTTTCAAAGTAAATTTTAAACTTCAGGAGAACAAATGAAAAAAATTCTACTCTCAAGTCTAGTTTTAGCTAGCGTGCTAATGGGCGAGAAAATCGTTATCGGTGCTACACCTGTGCCACATGCTGAGATTTTAGAGGTGGCAAAAGCTTCATTAGAGGCGCAAGGATATGAGCTTGAAATCAAGGTCTTTAACGACTATGTCCTGCCAAACAAAGCCTTAGCAGATAAGGACTTGGATGTAAACTTTATGCAACACGAGCCGTATTTGCGTGAGTTTAATGCGATGAATGGCACTCGCTTAGAGCCTGTTTTTGGGGTTCATTTAGAGCCAATGGGGGCGTATAGCAAGAGCATAAAAAGTCTTGCTGAACTAAAAGATGGCGATAAAATTGCTATCCCAAATGACCCTACAAACGAAAGCCGTGCGCTTGATTTGCTAGCAAAAAATGGTTTAATCGAGCTTGATACAAAGGTTAAGCTTCGCACGCCTATGGATATCACTAAAAATCCAAAAAATCTAAAATTTGTAGAGCTTGATGGAGCGACCCTGCCACGCGCTTTGGATGAAGTGAGCCTAGCTGTTATCAACTCAAACTTTGCTTTAAATGCTAATTTAAATCCAAAAAGTGATTCTATCATCAGCGAAGATGGTATAAATAACCCTTACTCAAATATCGTAGTAGTGCGTGCTGATGAAGTCTATGGTAAAAAAGTAATCGCTCTTAAAAACGCAATTTTAAGTGATGAAGTGAAAAAATTTATCAATGAAAAATACAAAGGCGCAGTTATTCCGTCTTTTTAATCAAGATTAAAGGATAAAAAATGAAATTAGCAAAGCGTATGAGTACACTAAATGAAAGCCTTACAATAGCAATTTCAACTCGTGCTAAAGAGCTAAAAGCTAGCGGTAAAGCCGTGCTGATTTTCAGTGCTGGTGAGCCTGATTTTGACACGCCTGATGTAGTAAAAAACGCTGTAATTACCGCTATGCAAAAAGGCTGTGGCAAATATACCCCAGTTCCTGGCACAAAAGAAGTGCTAGAAGCAATTTGCACCAAGCTAAAAAGAGATAATAATCTAAGCTACACTCCAGCGCAAGTAGTTACAAATGTAGGTGCAAAGCAGTCTATTTTTAACTGCCTTCAAGCCCTAGTTGATGAGGGTGATGAAGTCATCATACCTGCGCCATACTGGGTAAGCTACCCTGAGATAGTAGGATACTGCGGTGGAAAAAGTGTGATTATAAACACAGATGAGAGCACTGGCTTTAAAATGACAGCAGAGCAGCTAAAAGCAGCTATTACGCCACGCACAAAGGTTTTGATGATAAATACTGTGGGCAATCCTTGTGGTGGAATTTACTTAAAAGCTGAGCTAGAAGCTATTGGCAAAGTGCTTGAAGGCACTGAGATTATCGTGCTTAGCGATGAGATTTATGAAAAGCTTAGCTATGATATAGAGCCTACTGCTTGTGCTAGTGTGAGCGAGGATATGTTTAAGCGCACTGTTACTATAAACGGACTTAGTAAATGTGCTGCTATGCCAGGCTGGCGTTTTGGCTACATGGCAAGTCCTATCTCTGAGCTAAACACAGCGGTAAAAAAACTACAAAGCCAAAGCACAGCAAACATCGCTAGCATAGTCCAAGCAGGTGCCATTCCTGCACTTTTGGGACAAGGTGATGAGTATATTGCGATGATGAAGAAAAACTTCATAGAACGCCGTGACTATGCTGTAAATGTGATAAATGCTATTGATGGTCTTAGCGTGCTAAGTCCTGCTGGGGCTTTTTATCTTTTCATAAATTGTAAAAAAGTAGATAGCGATTCAATGCGCTTTTGTACTAGACTTTTGGATGAAAAGCTTGTTGCTTGCGTGCCAGGCGTGGGCTTTGGTATGGATGGCTATTTTAGATTTAGTTTTGCTTGTGATTTAGAAAGCATTAAAAAAGGCTGCGAGCGTATAGCCCAGTTTGTAAAAAGCTATAAAAAAGACTAAATAAAGCATTTTTATCTCTTAGGAATTCTAGAATTTTTAGGAATTCTAGAATTTCTTAATTTTATTCTAGGAATTCTAGAATTTCTTAATTTTATTCTAAGAATTCTAGAATTTCTTATCGCAATACTAGGGCTAAAAAATACCCAAAACTTACTAAAAATTTCTAAATTTTTGCTATTATTGTCAGCGTTAAAATTTTACAAAAAAGGTCAAAAATGCAACTAGGAGCAATTCACAAAATTCTAATCGCAAATCGTGGAGAAATCGCTATTCGCATAGTCCGTGCGTGTAAAGACTTGCATATCGCAAATGTAGCAATCTACACAAAACCTGATGCTGAGTGTCTGCATGTAAAAGTAGCTGATGAGGCTTATTGCGTGGGCGATGAGCCACTTAAAGGCTATCTAGACCCAGCTAAAATCATAGAAACTGCTAAGCAATGCGGCGCAGATGCTATCCATCCAGGCTATGGCTTTTTAAGCGAAAACTACGACTTTGCTAAGGCTGTTGAGGATGCTGGATTAATTTTAATAGGTCCAAAAAGCGATATAATCCTAAAAATGGGCAATAAAAATATCGCTCGCTCGCTAATGAAAGAAAACGGAATCCCAGTTGTTCCAGGCACTGAACCACTAAATAAAGAAAGTATGGATACCATAAAAACTCTAGCTCGCCGCATAGGCTATCCAGTCATACTAAAAAGCTCAGGCGGCGGCGGTGGCCGTGGAATTCGCGAGGTGTGGAGCGAAGATGAGCTAGAGGATAATTTTGAAAGCTGTAAGCGTGAGGCAAAGGCGTTTTTTAATAACGATGAAGTTTTTATGGAAAAGCTTATTGAAAAGCCACGGCACATTGAGTTTCAAATTTTAGGCGATAATTATGGAAATATCATCCACCTTTGCGAGCGTGATTGCTCTATCCAGCGCAGGCACCAAAAGGTTATTGAAATCGCACCTTGCCCTACCATAAGCGAGGATTTGCGCAAACGCATGGGCGTAGCAGCAGTAGCAGCCGCAAAAGCTGTAGGCTACACAAATGCTGGCACAATAGAGTTTTTGCTAGATGATTATAATAACTTCTATTTTATGGAGATGAACACTCGTATCCAAGTAGAGCACGGCATCACAGAAGAAGTAACCGGCATAGATCTCATCGGCCGCCAAATCCGCATAGCCTCTGGCGAAATTCTAGATATCAAACAAAGCGAGGTAAAGGCTCGTGGCGTAGCAATAGAAGCAAGAATCACAGCAGAAAACGCGTGGAAAGACTTCGCCCCAAGCCCAGGCACTATCACAGGCTACTTCCCGGCTTTGGGTCCAGGCGTTAGAGTAGATACTCATATTTACCAAGACTATGAAATACCGCCATTTTACGACTCAATGCTAGCAAAGATAATGGTAAAAGCCAGCAGCTACGACCTGGCTGTTAGTAAGCTAGAGCGTGCTTTAGATGAGTTTAAAATCGAAGGCGTTACTACCACGCTGCCGTTTTTGCACGCTATTTCAAAGCGCCGCCACTTCCGCAAAGGCTTTTTTGATACTAGTTATCTTGAAGAGCGCTTAGAAGATATCTTGGAAAATACAGCCGATGAAGCAAGCGAAGTAGTAGCCGCAATCGCAGCAGCAAAGCTTAGGGGTGAGTAATGAGCGATTTTCTAGGTGATTTGGCTGCGATTAAAGCTGAGATGGTAAAAAACTCTGCTCCAAAAGACGCAGCAAAACCAAAGATAAACCCAAACAAAGATGAGATAAAAGAGCATTTTTTAAATGAAAGTAAAGAAGAAAAATTTGCTCGCTTACAAGATGAATTTGCTGATTTTATAGAGTATAATAGAGTCAAAAAAATTTAGAATTTCTAGATGAATATGTAGGAATTCTAGATTAAAAGCTCTAAAATTCCTTGACATCTTAAAAATTTTGTGCTATATTTTTAGCACTCAAACTTACTGAGTGCTAAAAATTCAAAAATCAATCAATACAGAAAGGAAACAAAATGCAGTTTCAACCACTAGGCAAACGCGTTCTAGTAGAACGCCAAGAAGAAGCGACAACCACAGCAACTGGTATCATCATCCCAGACAATGCTAGCAAAGAAAAGCCACAACAAGGCAAAGTAGTAGCTGTGAGTGAAAAAATCGCAGACAAAGGCATAGAAGTAGGCGACCAAGTAGTATTTGGCAAATATACAGGCACAGAAGTAGCCGTAGATGATAAAAAATATCTAGTGCTAAACCTAGATGATATCCTAGGAATTCTAAAATAAGGAGCAAAAAATGGCAAAAGAAATATTCTTCTCAGATGATGCAAGAAATCAACTTTACTCAGGTGTTAAAAAACTAAATGACGCAGTAAAAGTAACAATGGGACCACGCGGCCGCAATGTGCTAATCCAAAAAAGCTTTGGAGCACCAACAATCACAAAAGACGGCGTAAGCGTAGCAAAAGAAATCGAGCTTAAAGACAGCTTAGAAAACATGGGTGCAGGCCTTGTTCGCGAAGTAGCAAGCAAAACAAACGACCAAGCAGGCGATGGCACTACAACAGCTACTGTGCTAGCTCACGCAATCTTTAAAGAAGGCCTTCGTAACATCACAGCAGGCGCAAATCCTATTGAAGTAAAACGCGGAATGGATAAATACTCAGCCGCTATAATTGAAGAGCTTAAAAAATCATCAAAAGCAGTTTCAGGCAAAACTGAAATCGCACAAGTTGCTACAATCAGCGCAAATAGCGAGAGTGCAATCGGCGATCTAATCGCAGAAGCAATGGAAAAAGTAGGCAAAGATGGCGTAATAACCGTTGAAGAAGCAAAAAGCATAACTGATGAGCTAGTGGTGGTCGAGGGTATGCAGTTTGACCGTGGTTATCTAAGTCCGTATTTTATCACAAATGCTGAGAAAATGAGCGTTGAGCTATCATCTCCATTTATCTTGCTATTTGATAAAAAAATCGCAAATTTAAAAGATTTACTACCTATTTTGGAACAAGTTCAAAAATCAGGCAAACCACTTCTAATCATCGCAGAAGACATCGAGGGCGAGGCTTTGGCAACGCTAGTTGTAAATAAACTTCGTGGCGTGCTAAACATCTCAGCTGTAAAAGCACCTGGCTTTGGAGATCGCCGCAAAGCTATGCTTGAAGATATCGCTATTTTAACAGGTGGCGCAGTAGTAAGCGAAGAGCTAGGCAGAACATTAGAGAGTGCCACAGCAGCCGACCTTGGACAAGCTGAGCGTGTGATAATCGACAAAGACAACACTACAATCGTAAATGGCGCAGGCACAAAAGAAGCAATTGATGCCAGAATCGCTCAAATCAAAGCGCAAATCGCAGAAACAACAAGCGAATACGACAAAGAAAAACTACAAGAGCGCCTAGCAAAACTAAGCGGCGGCGTGGCTGTGATAAAAGTGGGCGCAGCAACTGAAACTGAGATGAAAGAGCGCAAAGACAGAGTAGATGATGCGCTAAATGCTACAAAAGCAGCAGTAGAAGAGGGCATCGTAATCGGCGGCGGCGCAGCTATAATCAAAGCTAGCAAAAAAGTAAATCTTGGTCTAAGTGGGGACGAGGCAATCGGTGCTGATATCGTAAGACGCGCGCTTTTTGCTCCACTTCGCCAAATCGCAGAAAACGCAGGCTTTGATGCTGGTGTAGTGGCAAATGAGGTAGAAAAAGCAGGCGATAACGAGGGCTTTGATGCAGCAAATGGCAAGCTCGTTGATATGTTTTCAGCTGGCATAATTGACCCAGTAAAAGTAGAGCGTATCGCACTACAAAACGCTGTGAGCGTAGCAAGTCTGCTCATTACAACAGAAGCAACAGTTAGTGAAATAAAAGAAGAAAAACCAGCTATGCCAGCAATGCCTGATATGGGCGGCATGGGCGGCATGGGCATGATGTAAGCCTTGTGCGAGCTGCTAAAATCTAGAATTCTATCTTAGAAATTCTAGATTTTAGCCATTTTAGCCTAGGAAATCTAGAATTCTATCTTAGAAATTCTAGAATTCCTAGGTTTTTTTATTTAATTATTCAAAATATCTTAAAAAAACTCTTGTTTTTTTAAATAGCACCGAATTTTTAGTTAAAAAGGAGAAAACAATTAATTGTTTTTATCACGAAAATATAGGTGCTGTGGCAACTTGCGTTGATTGCGGGGTGGGGCTTTTACTGCGTTTAAAACGCACTTTATACAAAAGAAGCCTATTTGTCTAAACTGCTCTAAAAAAGAAGCAAGCATGCAAGCTAATTATGCTAGCAGCGAAGTAAATGCTTTAAAAAGAAGACTAATCATTTGTATTGTAATTTTTATAGCAGGAATTGTAGCTTTTAACACACAAAATTAAGCACCGCTTAATTTTCTTGCTATGATAGGCGTTTGGTTTCTAGCAAATATCGGTCGTGTTTTATTTACTATTTTTATACCAGTTAATAGCGTTAATGAAGCCTTAGAAAGGCACAAAGACGGTAGCGGTTGGTTTGTGGGTAGATTGATGGACGGAGTTATTGTTGTTACTTTTTGGGGTATTTTCTTGTCTATTTAAATCCTTTGGGTCTTTATAAACTAAGCCAAAAAACAAGCTAGCCTACTTTAGCAAAATCAAGATATGACAAATAGCATTAATATGTAATTTTCTAAAATCACCAGTTTTTAGGGAATTCTAGAATTCCTAAGCTTAAATTCTAGAATTCCTAAGCTAAATTCTAGAATTTCTAAGGTTAAATTCTAGAATTCCCTAGAAAACTAGAATTTTTAAGGTTAAATTCTAGAATTCCTAAGCTAAAGTCTAGAATTCCCTAAAAAGTTTTTACTCCACAGTTACGCTTTTTGCTAGATTTCGTGGCATATCTACATCATTGCCTAGGCGAACTGAAATCTCAAGCGCTAAAAGCTGCAAAACCACCATCATCTCAAAAAACTCGCTCATCATGTGAGAGTGTTTGCTAGTGGCTATATAATCATCTGCTAGCTCAAAAGGCTCTGGACTAATCGCTGTGATAAAAGCATCTCTTGCGGCTAATTCTTGTGCGTTTGAACTCGCCTTGTCATAAAGGCAAGTGCTAGGCAGCAAAGCAATCGTATAAAGTCCGCTATCAGCCAAAGCAATAGGCCCGTGTTTCATCTCGCCACTTGGATAGCCCTCAGCGTGAAGATAGCTAATCTCTTTAAGCTTCAAAGCACCCTCTAAGGCTAGCGGATAAAAAATATCACGCCCGATAAAGAAAAAGCCGTGTCCGTGTAAATAATGCTTACAAATGCGGTAAATACGCTCTTGTAAGGCTGGGGAGAAGTTTAGCACCGCTGGAATTCCCCTTAGTGCCTCAGTCTCTCTATTAAACTCGCTAGGGCTTAGAGTATTTCGCATTTTAGCTAGTCTTAGTGCTAGTAGCCATAGCACCAAAACCTGAGTAGCAAAGGCTTTCGTGCTAGCTACGCCTTTTTCTATGCCAGCACGAGTTAAAAGCACCGCGTCAGCTAAGCGCACTATGCTAGAGTTATCTACATTACAAATTGCTAGGCTTTTTAGTCCTGCGTTTTTAGCGATTTTTAGGGCTTGAAGTGTATCAGCTGTCTCGCCACTTTGGCTAATTGCTACAAAAAGCGCATTTTTGTTTAAAAACGGGCTTTTGTAGCGAAACTCGCTTGCTATTTCTACCTTTGTGCGTATTTTTGCTAATCTTTCTAGCAAGTAGCTAGCAGCAAGCGCTGCGTGGTAGCTAGTCCCACAGGCACAAAGCACTACTTCATCTCTGCCCTCTAAAACGCTCTCATCAATATCTAAGCATACTTCATCACCACTAATTCTGCCCATAAGGCACTCGCTAGCCACGGCACTTTGTTCGTAGATTTCTTTTTCCATAAAAAATCTATATCCACCTTTTTGTGCGTAGCCTTTATCCTTGCTAAGTGCGGTAGGTGCTTTATTAAAAGGCTTTTTATCACTATCAAAAATCTTAAAATCTCCGCTAGTATCAGCAAAGCCATAGCAGCCATCATCAAGGTAAATCGCACTATCACAAAGCCCAATTAGTGGCGCATCGCTACTAGCAAAGTAAAACTCATCTCCACTTTGCCCTATCATCATAGGCGCAGCATTTTTAGCAAAAAACAGGGCATTTGGCGCAGCTTTGCTAATTAGCAAGGTAGCATATGCCCCCTGCAATCTAGAAATAGTCTTTTCATAAGCTTCAAAAGGCGAGCTAGCACTTTTGTTATAAAACTCAAAAAGATGAACGATAACCTCAGTATCTGTCTGGCTAACAAACCTTACACCTGAGTTTTCTAACTCGGTTTTTAGCTCTTTGTAATTCTCAATTATTCCATTGTGTATAACAAAACTATACTCGCCAAGGTGTGGGTGAGCGTTTATCTCAGTTGGCTTGCCGTGCGTTGCCCAGCGTGTGTGTCCTATCGCCACGCCAGCACCTGTGCTTGTAAAATCACTCATTTTAGAACTTAGATTTTCTAGCTTGCCCACAGCCTTAAAGCACCTTAGTTCTACGCCATCAAATACAGCCATACCAGTACTATCATAGCCTCTGTATTCTAGTTCTTTTAATCCATTTAAAATAACTTCTTTTTTCTCGTTTTTACCGATATAGCCTACTATTCCACACATTTTTCATCCTTTGTGATGTATTCTTTAAACAAAGAGAAGTTTTGCTCAAAACTGCTGTCTTTTTCTATCAAATATAAATTTCTCGTGCGGTTTTTGATAGTTTGAATTCTAGCATTTGCAAGTCGTAAAGAAAATCTCTCAAAACAAGCCAAAATATAAGCCATAAATCCACGGCTGTCTTTTGCGTTTATGTTTATTTTGGCATATTCATCGCCTAGTTCGCAAGATACTTCATTTGGCAAAATTACAGGGGCAGATACGCTAACTTCTCCTTTATCACAAAGTGCTGTGATAATGCCAGATTCTAAGCTAGCAAACTTTGTGCTCTGCATGCTTTTAACATATTTTAGCTTGACAAAAAATTTATTTTCAAACAGCTCAAAAATCTCCATGTACTCCAAATCAAGCTTACTAAGCTTGCTAAGCACCATGCTGACATTCCAGCCACGGCGCACTATCATCTCCACACTTAGCCCCTCATCGCTAGAGATTTTAACAGAGATATTAGCACATTCCATAGCCCAAAGTGCTATATTTATTATTCTGCTTGCTTTGTATTTTATAAAAAACAGATTTGAGATAATACTAAGAATTCTAGATTTTTGCTCGGCTGATAGTTCTAAAAATGCGCTATTTTTCTTGATTAAATTTTCTTTTTTTGCTCTTGCTCTGCCTTCGCCTAGGCTCTCATCACTAGTGCTTTTAAACCCAGCCAAAGCCCCCTCATAAAGCTCACGCAATGTACTAGCCATAGTGGAGCTATAAAAGCCATCATTTGTAGCATTTACAATGCTATAAGTTAAAATATATAGCATTTTTAAAGCCTCTACTGAGCCTATGTGCGAGATGAGATTTAGCGTGTTTTGTGCGTTTATCTCGCCTTTTATAGCTTTATTCATCAGCGAGTGGTTTTTTATAAGCGTAACACCAAGTGCGGTTGATGCTTGGCTAAGTTCTAGCTTGCTAGCATAAGAGCGAAAAATATTTGCCCCTTGCAGGCCATGCGCGGCATTTGTTTTGCCCTGAGATTTTGCTACTTCATGCATTAAAGCTACGATTTTTAGCAAGGCTTTATTTTCAGCACTTAGCTCATCATAGAGCCTGCCTACATTGCTATCTTGTATGTTTTCAAGATGATATATACACATTAAGCTATACTCATCTACGCTAAATTTGTAGTTATCAAATTGTGCTAGATGCCTTGTGTGCTCCATAGGCTTAATAAGCCCAAAGAGCTGTTCGCCATCTAAAAGAGCTTTTAAAATCCAAAAAGAATGCCTGCGATAAAAAATTTTTTTAAAAGCTATTAGCTCGCTACTATCATATTTTGCCACGCTTATATGCTTAAAGTATAAAATACTTTCAATATGAAACTTAAAAGGCTCATCACTTAGCGCATTTACGCTTTTTAGCACAGATATTAGCGTTTTTGGTTTAGCGTGAAGTGGAGTAAAAATCGTATTGTCAATGAGATAAAAATCTCCACTAGCCTTTGCGCCCCTAAGCTTAGCAAAGCTTAATTTACTCTTAAAAAAAGAAGCAAAATTAGCTCTAAGCAAGTAGCGTGAGTACACAGCTATTCGTTGCATAGAAGTTAGCGCCTTGGCAACTAATAGCACACGCACATCTAGCTCTCGCTTTTCTTTTATGCGCAGAATTCTAGATGCTGGTTCTAAAAAAGCACTCTCAATGCTGTCATTGCCACCGCTTATTCTAAGAGCTGACATACACGAGCTTAAAAACTCGCTTGCTAGCACAAACTCGCTGTATTCTTTCTCGCTTATAAACTTTAAGGCATTTTCCTTGGCTGGACCTTCTAAGTTTAAGAGCATTAAAGCCCTTTCATAGTCAAAAAACCCACCATAACCACTTTTTAAATCTGGCTTTTGGCTAAGTAACAATACATCATCATATGGTTTTAGCTCGTTTAGATGATATCTTATAAACTCATCTTTGCCCTGTTCTTTTACCCTTGCTAGCTCGGCTTTGGCTTCTTTATACAGCCTTTTTGAGGCGCAAATGTAGCGCATAGTACAAAACTTGCTTTTTAGTTCTATATCGTGGCGCAAAGTATTAAATAGCCGTGAAATTTCTAAAATATGAACTTTAAAGTTTGAACTAATTGTGCTAAGGCTTTCTTCAAGTGCTATTGCAAAATCCCTTGCATTATAGCCACGAATATCCTTGTAGCAAAGCACGAGTGAGATATTACACCCAAAGCCAATTTCGCTAAGAGCGTAATTTGAGAGAGCCAAAGCGCATAGTGGCACCTCATCATCGCTTGGTTCATAAGTGTCAAAAAAGTCTTTTTTGCACGCTTTGAATGCGTCTTTTACCACTCTATCAATCTCTTTAGAAAAGTAAGCGCCAAAATTATGCCCATTTAAGCGCAAAAGCGCCTTTTTTAGCGCATCACTAGGCGCTGATAAAACTAATGATTTTTTTTGCATAGCTAGAATTATAGCAAAAATATTAAAAAATTTTGCGCTTTTTAAGGCGTATTTGGCTATAATATTGGCTTTTTAAGGAATTTAAAAAATGAAAAATCTAGTAGAAAAAATCAAAAATAAAAAGCGTTTAAATTATGATGAGAGCTTAGGACTTTACGAGCTTGATCTTTACACGCTTGGATCTTTGGCAAATGAACGCAGAATAAAGCTTCATGGCAATAAAGTTTTTTATAACCTTAATCGCCACATAAATCCTAGCAATCTTTGCGCTGATACTTGTAAGTTTTGTGCTTTTTCAGCGCATAGAAAAAATGAAAATTCCTACACTCTAAGTCTAGCTGAGATAATGCAAATTGCGCAAAATGCGCAAAAAAGCGGTGCAGATGAAGTTCATATCGTAAGCGCGCATAATCCATTTATAAAGCCTGATGAGACCTTTGGTATTTTTAGAGCAATTAAAGAGAAATTCCCTAGTCTTCATATAAAGGCGATGACAGCAGCTGAGATTGACTTTATGAGCCGTAAGTTTAATCTAAGCTACGAGCAAGTAATAGAGCGTATGATAGACTCTGGCGTAGATAGCATGCCCGGCGGTGGGGCTGAGATTTTTGATGAGAGCGTTAGAGAACAGCTCTGCGCTGGTAAAGTAAGTAGCGACAACTGGCTAAAAATCCACAGCCTTTGGCACCAAAGAGGTCGCCAGAGTAACGCTACTATGCTTTTTGGGCATATTGAAAGCAGGGCAAATCGTATTGATCACATGTTGCGTTTGCGTGGGCTTCAAGATGAGAGCCTAAAACGAAATAATGGCGGAAAGTTTAACGCCTTTATCCCACTTGTGTATCAAACGCAAAATAATTATTTAGAGGGCATTACTCCGCTTAGCAGTGAAGAATACCTTAAAACCATTGCTATTGCGCGTCTTGTGCTTGATAATATCGCTCATATCAAAGCATACTGGGCTACAAGCACGCTAGGTCTTGCTATGGTGGCTCAAGACTTTGGCAGTGATGATATAGATGGCACCATAGGAGATGAGCGTATACAAAGTGCTGCTGGGGCAAAGAGTAAGACAGGAAAGGAGCAAAGTGAGTTTATAGAGTTAATAGAAACTAGTGGAAAAAGGGCAGTGCGTAGAGATAGCTTGTATAATGAAATAGCGTAGTGGCAATTCGTCTTGCACTGCTACTGCGACGAAAGTTCGTTCGTGCTTCATTGCGACGCACGCTTAGTGCGTCTCATTCGCACTCGCTCACTTTCGCCACATTAGCAGCACAATACTAGAATTGCCGGTTATTTAGAGAATTCTAGATTAGAAATTCTAGAATTCCCTAGAATTTCTAGCGAATTCTAGAGCGTTTTTACTGCTGCTGTCGCAAAGCCCAAATAACTGTGCGAATCTGGAATTCCCAGGGATTCTAGATTTAAAAATTATAGGAATTCTAAAATTCCTTAAATAAAAACAAGGGAAAAAAATGCTTGATATATTAGAAAACCTAAATTATTATCTTATTATCATCGGTGTGGTGCTGTTTTTTAGCTCTTATGCTAGTAAGCTTTCTGAGCGTTTTGGTGTGCCTTTGCTACTTATATTTCTTGCTATTGGTATGATTTTGGGCGAAGAAGGGCTTGTTGGTATAAAGTTTAACAACGCAGTAATTGCGCAGACTGTGGGCACGATTGCACTTATTTTTATACTTTATAGCGGTGCTTTAGAGACTAAATGGGAGGATGTAAAGAGCGTAGCGCTTAGTGGCGTGCTGCTAGCTACTGTGGGCGTGATTATTACAGCTTTTGTTATGGCTGGCTTTATTTGGATTATTTATAAGGATGCTAACTTTTTAGATAGCTTGCTCTTTGCTTCTATTGTAAGCTCTACTGATGCAGCAGCTGTCTTTGCGATACTTAGGGGTCAGCAAATTAGACTAAAAAACAATCTCTCGCCACTTTTAGAGCTAGAAAGCGGCGCAAACGATCCTATGGCGATATTTCTTACTATTGCGGTGATTCAGTTTATTACTCTTGGGACAAATGCTGATTTTGATGGCAGTATTTTTGCCTTTAAGTTTTTGGCGCAGTTTGGCGTAGGAATTGCTTTTGGTGTGCTTTTTGGGCTGGCATTTCCGCTGCTGTGTAACCACCTAAATCTCACTCAATCAGGGCTATATCCGCTTGTTAGCGTGGCGTGGATGTTTGTGATATTTGGTGCGAGTTCTGTTTGCTATGGCAATGGCTTTCTTAGCATTTATATAGCAGGCGTGATGAGTAGTCGCACTAACTTTTATAACAAAGAAAATATCCACGCCTTTCACAACGCAATAGCGTGGATGATGCAAATTATCATCTTTCTTACTCTTGGACTGCTTGTATATCCATCAAAGCTGGCTACTTGGGCGTTGGCGGCTATTACTGTTTCGCTGGTTCTTATGTTTATAGCTAGGCCTGTGGCTGTGTTTATCACCCTTGCTTTTAGCCGCTTTAATCTGCGTGAGAAATGCTACATCTCGTGGGTGGGGCTGCGTGGGGCTGTGCCTATTATACTGGCTACCTATCCGTATATTTATCAAATCGCTATTGCTGATATTATATTTAATGTAGTGTTTTTCTTGGTGCTTATCTCGGTACTACTTCAGGGTATGAGTTTGCCTTTTGTAGCAAAGTGGCTTGGTGTAGTAGAGAAATGATGGTTAAAAAATGAAGCTTTTTTATACTTATGATGAGTTTGAGAGTGATGCTAGGGCGCTAGCAAAGTCCTTGAAAAATGAGAGCTTTGATGCTATTATCGGTGTAGCTAGGGGTGGGTTTTTTCTAGCTGCTAGGCTGGCGTATTTGCTAGGCATAAGAGGGCTATATAGTGTGAGCGTCACTCAGTATAAGGGCAGAGAGCAAAGCAGCGTGAATATCTGTTCTTTGCCCAAGCTAGCTGGGGCAAAAAAGGTGCTAGTCTGCGATGACATCTGCGATAGCGGTGTGTGCTTGTCTGCTTTAATGAGCGAGCTAAATCAGAGTTCTAGCTCAGAGTTTGGCTCGGCTACTTTGTTTTATAAAAGCACAGCGATTTTTAAGCCCGATTTTTACGCTAAGAGAGCTCTTGGCTGGATAGTATTTCCATGGGAAGTGGATGCGCTGGGTGAGGAATTTTAGAATTCCTTACCATGTCATCCCCCAGCTTGATCGGGGGATCTCTATATGGAATTCTAGAATTCCTAGGCTAAATTCTAGAATTCCAGAAACTTAAATTTTACTTAATTTTAATAATTAACTTATTTTTATAAGCCTTTTTTTCTTTTTTTATAATATAATTATTTTTTAATTTTAAAAAAAGGAAGTTAGATGAAAAAATTTTTAGTACTTTTGCTGTGTGTGGTGGTCGTGCTTGTGGGGTATATAGTGCTTGATAAAAGTGGCACTGAGTCACCAAGCTTTGATGCTAAAAAAGCTTGTGATGCTGGAGATATGCGTGGTTGTCACGATTTAGGTGTTATGTATGCTGATGGCAATGGAGTAGAAAAAGATTTTAAAAAAGCAGCAGAACTATTTAAAAAAGCTTGTGATGGTGGAGTAGTGTTTGATTGTAGCACTTTAGGTGCTATGTATGTTAAAGGAAATGGAGTAGAAAAAGATTTTAAAAAAGCAGTAGAACTATTTAAAACAGCTTGTGATGGTGGAGAAGTGCGTGGTTGTCACAATTTAGGCTTTATGTATGCTAAAGGAAATGGAGTAGAAAAAGACTTAGGCAAAGCAGCGCAGTCACTTAAAAAAGCTTGTGATGGTGGAGTAGTGCTTGATTGCAGCACTTTAGGTGCTATGTATGCTAAAGGAAATGGAGTAGAAAAAAACGAACAAAAAGCAGTAGAGTTATTTAAAAAAGCTTGTGATGGTGGAGTAGTGCTTGATTGTAGCACTTTAGGTGCTATGTATGCTAAAGGAAATGGAGTAGAAAAAAACGAACAAAAAGCAGTAGAGTTATTTAAAAAAGCTTGTGATGGTGGAGAAATAAGTGGTTGTGGTGGTTTAGGTATTATGTATCTGCTTGGTGATAGAGTGGAAAAAGACTTAGACAAAGCAGCGCAGTTACTTAAAAAAGCTTGTGATGGTGGAGAAAGGAGTGGTTGTGGTGGTTTAGGTGTTATGTATGAACAAGGCTATGGTGTTAGACAAGACAAACGATTAGCAAAAGAATATTTTAGCAAGGCTTGTGATTTAGGTGAACAAAAGTTGGGTTGCAATAAATATAGGGAATTAAACAGATGATTTTCTCTAAATTTTGTGGGTTAAAAGTAGGTGCTAAAACTGGTATGTTAAAGAAAAGTAATCTTCACTTTTTTAAGGAGTAAAAATGAAAAAAGTTGTAGCAGTGCTAGTGTGCGTGGTGGTCTTGCTTGTGGGTGATACAGTGCTTGATAAAAGTGGCACCCAGTCAAGCTTTGATACTAAAAAAGCTTACGAGCAAGGAAAGGCTTTTTATAATAATAAAGAGTATGATAAAGCCTTTGAGCCACTCAAAAAAGCTTGTGATGGTGGAAATATGAGTGGTTGTTTTGATCTAGGCATTATGTATGCTAATGGCAAAGGAGTAGAAAAAGACTTTAGCAAAGCAGTAGAACTATTTAAAAAAGCTTGTGATAGTGGAAATATGCGCGGTTGTCACAATTTAGGCGTTATGTATACTAATGGCAATGGAGTAGAAAAAGACTTAGGCAAAGCAGTGCAGTTATTTAAAAAAGCTTGTGATGGCGGAGATATGTTTGGTTGTGGCAATTTAGGTTTTATGTATGCTCATGGCAATGGAGTAGAAAAAAATGAACAAAAAGCAGCAGAACTATACAAAAAAGCTTGTGATGGTGGAAATATGTTTGGTTGTGGCAATTTAGGTGCTATGTATGCTGATGGTGATGGAGTAGAAAAAGACTTAGGCAAAGCAGCAGAACTATTAAAAAAAGCTTGTGATGGTGGAGATATGAGTGGTTGTGGCAATTTAGGTTCTATGTATGCCGATGGCAATGGAGTAGAAAAAAACGAACAAAAAGCAGCAGAACTATACAAAAAAGCTTGTGATGGTGGAAATATGCGTGGTTGTGGCAAATTAGGCTTTATGTATACTAATGGTGATGGAGTAAAAAAAGACTTTATCAAAGCAGTGCAGTTATTTAAAAAAGCTTGTGATGGTGGAGACATGAATGGTTGTCGTAATTTAGATATTATATATAAGCTGATGGCAAAGTAGTAGAAAAAGTCTGCGATAATAATATTAAGCTGTGTGCTGATATTTTTTTTTCACTTAATACAAACTAGCGAATTCTAGAATTGCTTAAACTCGCGCAGTGTTTTTGGTTTGCGGCAGCTGTAAAAAACTAGCGAATTCTAGAATTGCTTAAACTCGCGCAGTGTTTTTGGTTTGCGGCAGCTGTAAA
>CAMENE010000027.1:0-19024 GCA_945928165.1 uncultured Campylobacter sp. | reverse complement strand
TTATAAGCCTTTTTTTCTTTTTTTATAATATAATTATTTTTTAATTTTAAAAAAAAGGAAGTTAGATGAAAAAAGTTGTAGTATTTTTGGTGTGTGCTGTGGTCTTGCTTGTGGGTGATAAAAGTGACACCCAGTTACCAAGCGCAGTAGAGTTATACAAAAAAGCTTGTGATGGTGGAAATATGCTTGGTTGTACTAATTTAGGCTTTATGTATGAAAAAGGCAAAGGAGTAGAAAAAAACGAACAAAAAGCAGTAGAGTTATACAAAAAAGCTTGTGATGGCGGAAATATGCGTGGTTGTCGCGATTTAGGCGTTATGTATGCTGATGGCAATGGAGTGGAAAAAGATTTTAAAAAAGCAGCAGAACTATTTAAAAAAGCTTGTAATGGTGGAGATATACGCGGTTGTACTAATTTAGGCTTTATGTATGCTAGCGGCAATGGAGTGGAAAAAGATTTTAAAAAAGCAGCAGAACTATTTAAAAAAGCTTGTAATGGTGGAGATATGCTCGGTTGTAGCAATTTAGGTTCTATGTATGCTGATGGCAAGGGAGTAGAAAAAGACCTAGGCAAAGCAGCAGAACTATTTAAAAAAGCTTGTAATGGTGGAGAAATGCTTGGTTGTCGTAATTTAGGCATTATGTATGATAATGGCAATGGCGCATAAAAAGACTAGATAAAACAGCTGATTTATATAAATAAAGTCTGCGATAATAATATTAAGCTGTGTGCTGATATTTTATTTTTTTTGCACTTAATCCAAACTAGGGAATTCTAGAATTGCTTAAACTCGCGCAGTGTTTTTGGTTTGCGGCAGCTGTAAAAAACTAGCGAATTCTAGAATTACTTAAAGAGATTGCTTCGCTTGCAATGACGGAGCTATGGAATTCTAGAATTCCTATAAATATAATCTAGAATTCCTAGAAACTTAAATTTTACTTAATTTTAATAATTAACTTATTTTTATAAGCCTTTTTTTGATTTTTTTATAATATAATTATTTTTTAATTTTAAAAAAGGAAGTTAGATGAAAAAAGTTGTAGCAGTGCTAGCGTGCGTGGCGGTCTTGCTTGTGGGGTATGTAGTGCTTGATAAAAGTGGCATCCAGTCAAGCTTTGATACTAAAAAAGCTTACGAGCAAGGAAGAGATTTTTATAATAATAAAGAGTATGATAAAGCCTTTGAGCCACTCAAAAAAGCTTGTGATGGTGGAGAAATGCGTGGTTGTAGCATTTTAGGTGCTATGTATGCTAATGGCAATGGAGCAGAAAAAGACTTTGGCAAAGCAGTGCAGTTGTTTAAAAAAGCTTGTGATGGTAGAGAAATGCTTGGTTGTAACAATTTAGGCGCTATGTATCAAAAAGGCAATGGAGTAGAAAAAAATGTTAAAAAAGCAATGGATTTATACAAAATAGCTTGTAATGGTGGAGATATGCTCGGTTGTAGCAATTTAGGTTCTATGTATGCTAAAGGCAATGGAGTAGAAATAGACGAACAAAAAGCAGTGCAGTTATATAAAAAAGCTTGTGATGGTGGAAATATGCTTGGTTGTACTAATTTAGGCTTTATGTATGCTAATGGTGATGGAGTAAAAAAAGACTTTAGCAAAGCAGCAGAACTATTCAAAAAAGCTTGTGATGGTGGAGAAATGAGTGGTTGTGGCAATTTAGGCTTTATGTATGATAATGGCAATGGAGTAGAAAAAGACCAGCAAAAAGCAGTAGAGTTATACAAAAAAGTTTGTGATGGTGGAGAAATGACTGGTTGTTATAATCTAGGCGTTATGTATGCTAATGGTAATGGAGTAGAAAAAAACGAACAAAGAGCAGTAGAGCTATACAAAAAAGCTTGTAATGGTGGAGAAACGAATGGTTGTTATAATCTAGGCCTTATATATGCTGATGGCAATGGAGCAGAAAAAGATTTTAAAAAAGCAGTAGAACTATTTAAAAAAGCTTGTGATGGTGGAAATATGCTTGGTTGTCGTAGTTTAGATATTATACATATGCTGATGGCAAAGTAGTAGAAAAAGTCTGCGATAATGATATTGAAGAGTGTGCTTATATTTTTTTTCACTTAATACAAATTAGGGAATTCTAGAATTGCTTAAACTCGCGCAGTGTTTTGGCTTGCAGCAGCTGTAAAAAACTAGGGAATTCTAGAATTGCTTAAAGAGATTGCTTCGCTCGCAATGACGGAGCTAAGAAATTCTAGAATTTAGTGTAGGAATTCTAGAATTCCAGAAATATAATCTAGAATTCCATCTAGAATTCCTTAAAAAAATATTAAAAAATACCCCCTAACCCCCAAAAAATAAAAGTAAAATAATCTAGAATTCCAGAAACTTAAATTTTACTTAATTTTAATAATTAACTTATTTTTATAAGCCTTTTTTTGATTTTTTTATAATATAATTATTTTTTAATTTTAAAAAAGGAAGTTAGATGAAAAAAGTTGTAGCAGTGCTAGCGTGCGTGGCGGTCTTGCTTGTGGGGTATGTAGTGCTTGATAAAAGTGGCATCCAGTCAAGCTTTGATGCTAAAAAAGCTTACGACCAAGGAAAAGCTTTTTATAATAATAAAGAGTATGATAAAGCAGCAGAACTATTTAAAAAAGTTTGTGATGGCGGAGAAATGCGTGGTTGTAATAATTTAGGCGCTATGTATACTGATGGTGATGGAGTAGAAAAAAACGAGCAAAAAGCAGTAGAGCTATACAAAAAAGCTTGTGATGGTGGATATATGATTGGTTGTTATAATTTAGGCATTATGTATGAATATGGCAATGGAGTAGAAAAAAACAAACAAAAAGCAGCAGAGCTATACAAAAAAGCTTGTGATGGTGGAGAAATGGCTGGTTGTGGAGATTTAGGCGTTATGTATACTAATGGTGATGGAGTAGAAAAAAACGAACAAAAAGCAGTAGAGTTATACAAAAAAGCTTGTGATGGCGAAGAAATAAGTGGTTGTTTTAATCTAGGCGTTATGTATGCTAATGGCAATGGAGTAGAAAAAGACCGGCAAAAAGCAGTAGAGCTATACAAAAAAGCTTGTGATGGCGGAGATATAAGTGCTTGTTATAATCTAGGCTTTATGTATGCTAATGGTGATAGCGTAGAAAAAGACTTTAGCAAAGCAGAGCAGTTATCTAAAAAAGCTTGTGATGGTGGAAATATGCTTGGTTGTAACAATTTAGGCGTTATGTATGAAAAAGGTAATGGAGTAGAAAAAAACGAACAAAAAGCAGTAGAGCTATACAAAAAAGCTTGTGATGCTGGAGAAATGCGTGGTTGTCACAATTTAGGCATTATGTATGAATATGGCAATGGAGTAGAAAAAAACGAACAAAGAGCAGCAGAGTTATACAAAAAAGCTTGTGATGGTGGAGAAATGCGTGGTTGTAACAATTTAGGCGCTATGTATACTAAAGATAATGGAGTAGAAAAAGACTTTATCAAAGCAGCAGAACTATTTAAAAAAGCTTGTGATGGCGGAGAAATGCGTGGTTGTAACAATTTAGGCGCTATGTATATTAAAGGTAATGGAGTAGAAAAAGACTTTATCAAAGCAGTGCAGTTATTTAAAAAAGCTTGTGATAGTGGAGAAATGAGTGTTTGTGCTAATTTAGGCGTTATGTATGCTAATGGTGATGGCGTAGAAAAAAACGAACAAAAAGCAGTAGAACTATTTAAAAAAGCTTGTGATAGTGGAGATATGCTTGGTTGTCACAATTTAGGTTCTATGTATGCTGATGGTGATGGCGTAGAAACAGACTTTAGCAAAGCAGCAGAACTATTTGAAAAAGCTTTTGATGGCGATATAGCTGCAGTAAAGTTATACAAAAAAGCTTGTGATCGTGGAAATATGCGTGGTTGTCACAATTTAGGCCTTATGTATGCTAATGGTGATGGCGTAGAAACAGACTTTAGCAAAGCAGAGCAGTTATTTAAAAAAGCTTGTGATGGCGGAGAAATGCTTGGTTGTTATGATCTAGGCGTTATATATGAATATGGCAATGGAGTAGAAAAAGACTTTATCAAAGCAGCACAGTTATATAAAAAAGCTTGTGATGGTGGAAATATGCGTGGTTGTCACAATTTAGGCGTTATGTATACTAATGGTAATGGAGTAGAAAAAAACGAACAAAAAGCAGTAGATTTATACAAAAAAGCTTGTGATGCTGGAGAAATGAGTGGTTGTTATAATCTAGGCCTTATGTATGTTAATGGCAATGGAGTAGAAAAAGACTTTATCAAAGCAGCGCAGTTATTTAAAAAAGCTTGTGATGGTGGAAATATGCATGGTTGTCACAATTTAGGCTTTATGTATGATAATGGCAATGGAGTAGAAAAAGACCAGCAAAAAGCAGTAGAGTTATACAAAAAAGTTTGTGATGGTGGAGAAATGACTGGTTGTTATAATCTAGGCGTTATGTATGCTAATGGTAATGGAGTAGAAAAAAACGAACAAAGAGCAGTAGAGCTATACAAAAAAGCTTGTGATGGCGGAGAAATGAATGGTTGTAACACTTTAGGCTTTATGTATATTAAAGGTAATGGAGTAGAAAAAAACGAACAAAAAGCAGTAGAACTATTTAAAAAAGCTTGTAATGGTGGAGAAATGAATGGTTGTGGAGCTTTAGCTACTATGTATACTAATGGCAATGGAGTAGAAAAAAATGTTAAAAAAGCAATGGATTTATACAAAAAAGCTTGCGATGGTGGAAATATGCTTGGTTGTGGTTTTTTAGGCTTTATGTATGAAAAAGGCGATGGTGTTGGACAAGATATTTATATGGCAAAAGAATATTATGGCAAAGCTTGTGATTTAGGCGACCAAGATGGATGTGATGAATACAAAAGGCTAAACAAATGATTTTCTCTAAATTTTGTGGGTTAAAAGTAAATACTAAAACTGGTATGTTAAAGAAAGGCAATTCTCACTTTGAAACTTAAATTTTACTTAATTTTAATAATTAACTTATTTTTATAAGCCTTTTTTTTATTTTTTATAATATAATTATTTTTTAATTTTAAAAAAGGAAATTAGATGAAAAAAGTTATAGTACTTTTGGTGTGTGCTGTGGTCTTGCTTGTGGGTGATAAAAGTGGCACCCAGTTACCAAGCGAAGTAGAGTTATACAAAAAAGTTTGTGATGTTGGAAATATGATTGGTTGTTATAATCTAGGCGTTATGTATACTAATGGCGATGGAGTAGAAAAAGACTTTAGCAAAGCAGTAGAACTATTTAAAAAAGCTTGTGATGGTGGAAATATGCATGGTTGTTATAATCTAGGCCTTATATATACTAATGGCAATGGAGTAGAAAAAGACTTTGACAAAGCAGTGCAGTTATTTAAAAAAGCTTGTGATGGTGGAAATATGCTTGGTTGTAGCAATTTAGGTTTTATGTATGCTAATGGCAATGGAGTAGAAAAAAACAAACAAAAAGCAGTAGAACTATCTAAAAAAGCTTGTGATGGTGGAGAAGTGCGTGGTTGTTATAATCTAGGCGCTATGTATGAAAAAGGCAATGGAGTGGAAAAAAACGAACAAAAAGCAGTAGAGCTATATAAAAAAGCTTGTAATGGCGGAGATATACTTGGTTGTACTAATTTAGGTTCTATGTATGCTAAAGGCGAAGGAGTGGAAAAAGACTTTGGCAGAGCAGTGCAGTTATTTAAAAAAGTTTGTGATGGCGGAGAAATGAATGGTTGTTATAATCTAGGCGTTATGTATGAAAAAGGCAATGGAGTAGAAACAAACAAACAAAAAGCAGTAGAGCTATATAAAAAAGCTTGTAATGGCGGAGATATACTTGGTTGTCACAATTTAGGTTCTATGTATGCTAAAGGCGAAGGAGTACAAAAAGACTTAGGCAAAGCAAAGCAGTTATTTAAAAAAGCTTGTGATGGCGGAGACATGGATGGTTGTCGTAATTTAGATATTATACATATGCTGATGGCAATGGAGTAGAAAAAACTAGATAAAGCAGCTGATTTTTTTGGCTGGAGATTTTTTATTATTTTAGTGGGCGTGCTGTGTGTCTTTTGTGCTATTTTCGTGCGACTAAAATGCTCAAACATCAGCGCAAGCCTTATAAAACCACGACTAAAAGACATAAAACAAATGTGGTTTGCGCTCTTAGTCTTGCTTTTGCTATAATGCTAGCAAAAACTAGGGTTTATGAGGTAAAAAAATGAAAATTAACAAAGATTTTGTTAATTTTTTCTCAAAAAGTGGTAGAAATGAGATTAGGAATTCTAGAATTCCTAACAAAGCATTAGAGCAAAACAGCACAAAAAGCGAGTATTTCACGCTTTTTATCGCTTGGGCTATAAATATCATTTTGCTTGGATATTTGTGTTCTACCCTTAGCATTAGCGCAGGCGAGGCTAGGATATTTTACGGACAAAGTAGCTTTTTAAAAGAATTTGGCTTTTTACACGAGCTTATAAATGGCTCATTTATAGCTTTTAGCGGTGTTTTTAGCAGCGACCTTGCTTTGAGGCTACCTTTTTTACTAGCTCACAGCGCAAATGTCTTTTTCATCTATAAAATCTCAAAGCAGATCTTGCCTGCTGGCTCTTTACAGCTAATTTGCGCTTGTGTTTTTATGTATTTGCCAGGAGTTATGGCAAGTGCTGTGAGCGTAAACTCGGCTGTTTTTATCGTGCTAGTGGTTTTAATCGCTGTATTTTTAGTGCAAAACTCGCATTTTAAAAGCCTTTTTGTGCTTTTAGTGGCTAGCATTTTTGTATCTCAGGCTTTTTTAGCACTTTATGTTGCGCTGTTTTTTTACGGACTTTATAGCAAAAACCGCGCTATAAGCGTGCTTGGCGGCATTTTTGCTATTGCTTGGCTTTTTATTTTTGATTTTGATTTTTCAGGCAAGCCAAAAGGCTATTTGATAGATACTATGGCAGTTTTCGGGGCGGCTTTTTCGCCTTTTGTTTTTATATATTTTATATATAGCATTTATCACATTTGGGTTAAAGAAAGCAAGGATTTTTTGTGGTTTATATCCACTGGTGCCTTTTGTATTTGCCTTGTTTTTTCTGTGCGTTCTAAGCCGCCTTTGGAGCTGTTTTTGCCATTTTGTGTGATTTTTGTGCCTCATATGGTGCGGCTGTTTTTTAGCGCATATAGCGTGCGGCTGCCACAGCACAGGCTAAAATACAAGCTTTTAGGCGTTTTGCTTATATCTAGCCTTGCGCTAAATAGCACGGCTTCTATTTTTAGCGATTTTCTTTATGCTTTTTTAAAAAGACCTAGTGCGCATTTTGCTTTTAAAAACGCTGTGGCAAAAGAGCTTGCAGCTGAGCTAAAAAGCCGTGGAATAAAAGCTATAAAAAGCCCTGCTGATATGGAAGAGCGATTGTTATTTTATGGCATAGACTCAAAAAACAGCACTGAAACCCTAAGCAAAAGCCCTTGTAAAAATGGCAGCAAAATTGATATAAAAAAGCAAAATATAAGCATTGCAAGCTATTATATTTGCAAATTTATGCTATAATCAAGGCAACAAAAAAAGGATTAAAGATGAAAAAAGCATTTACTTTGATTGAGTTGGTTTTTGTGATGATTGTGCTAGGAATTTTGACTTTTACGCTATGGCCTAAAAAGGAGCCTACACAGGCTCTTGAAGCTGCTAGGCAGATAGTAGCTCACATTCGCTACACACAGCATTTGGCACTAAATGATGATAAATTTGCCACGCACACAGACACGGACGGCACAAAGCAAAACATAGCCAAAGACTGGTATAAAAGAATGTGGAGAATAACATTTTCTAATACTGCAGCAGCTCCAGGTTGTAAAAGCGGTGGCTGGCGATATGCTGTATATCAAAATATCGCCGGTGACCTTCTTAGCGACAGAGGACAGCCAAATGGAGCCAATGAGGCAGCTAGGAACCCAGCTAATGGCAAAGCGCTAAGCGCTTGCTACTCAGGACTATCACAAAACACCTCAGATGAATTAAATCTCTTGCAAACTTACAAAATCACAAATATAGATTTTAGTGATTTTGCTACAGATAGCAGAATTCGGGGCATTATATTTGACGAGCTTGGCAGAGCCTATCCTAATGGTAATTGGACTTCACCTTATGATGTTAGTCGGAATTTTAGTCAAGGCGGTGGTTCTTTTGGCCGCATAAAACTAAGCGCAAAAGACCGCAGCAGAGCAAGTATCTTGGTATTTGGCGAGACTGGCTATGCTTGCGTAGAAAATGTAGATCTAGGCTGCCAGCCCCCTACTACCCCTTAGGAATTCTAGAATTGCTAAATTTAGAATTTCTAAATCTAGAATTCCTAAATCTAGAATTTTTAAACTAGAATTCCTGAGATAAAAAATATCCCCTAGAAATTCTAGAATTACTAAACTCTAGAATTCCTAAACTAGAATTCCTAAATCTAGAATTCCTAAATCTATAATTTCTAAACTAGAATTTCTAAGATAAAAAATATCCCCTAGAAATTCTAGAATTCCTAAACTAGAATTTCTTAAAGAGAATTTTTAAATTATAATTCCTAAACTAGAATTTCTAAACTAAAATTCCTAAATCTAGAATTTATAGAAAATATACTTAAATTCCTAAACTAGAATTTCTAAACTAGAATTTATAGAAAATATACTTAGGAATTCTAGAATTTTCTAAATACCACAAACGCAGATTTTACTTTTAGCTTTTGGCAAAATCTAGGCTTTAAATAAAGGGGCAAAAATGATGCGAGCATTTGCTAGTTTTGGCGAGCTTGTGCCTAGCATTGTTTTTGTAGTTTTTGTGCTTAGTTATTTGGTGCTAAAAGCCCTTTTTATCTACTCTAAATCTAGCGAGAAAATATCCTTAAAGCCGCTGTGATTTGGGCATTTTGCGCTGTGGTTTTGCTATTTTTTCAAGCTGTGAGCTAGGCTTTTTATCGCAAAAAATAGAAAATATCCTTTAAAGCAGCTGTGATTTTGCTATTTTTTCAAGCTGTGAGCTAGGCTTTTTATCGACAAAAATAGCAAAAATCCTACGCTATGCTTAGGCGCCTTTACTTTTTGAGCCTTTGCTTTAGGCGCCTTTGCTTTTTGCGCCTTTGCTTTTATAGGGCAATTTTTTAAGCAATAAATCCGCTAGCTAGCACACGCTCATTTTCATCATAAAAACAAGCTAGCTGACCCTTTGCTACACCAAAAGCTGGGCTTTTTAGCTCTACATTTACGCCGCCACGCTCATTTTGACAGATACTACACGCTAGCGGCGTGCTGCGGTAGCGAATTTTAACAAAACAATCAAACTCGTTTTTATCAGTAAAATTGTTAAAATTAGCCGTACTAAAAGAATGGCAAGCTAGCTCATCGCGTTTACTCACTATTATTTCATTATTTGCGCTATCTATGCTCTTTACAAAGTGTGGTTCGTGCGCGCCATCTACACGAAAGCCCTTGCGCTGACCGATAGTATAGCGCGCATAGCCCTCGTGCGTGCCTATAGCCTTGCCGCTGCTGTCTTTTACGATGCCTGGCATAAGGGTATTAAAGTGCTTATCAAGCACATCAATGTAGCTATTTTCTACAAAGCAAATTTCACTGCTCTCGTTTTGTGTAGCTAGATTTGCGATTTTTGGGTAGCTAGCAGCTAGTTTTTTAACATCAGTTTTTAGCCACTCTCCAAGAGGGAAAATTATGCGAGGAAGCATTGTAGCAACGACATTTGAAAGAAAGTAGCTTTGATCTTTGCTAGTATCTTTTGCGCTTTTTAAAAGCCCATTTTCTATGCGTGCGTAGTGACCGGTGGCTATACGCTCGCAGCCAAGACTCTGCCCAAACTCCCAAAGTGCGCCAAACTTTATTAGCCTATTACAGTGCGCGCAGGGATTTGGCGTGATCCCAGCCTTGTAGCTATCCACAAAAAGATCATAAATTTCTTTTTTAAACTGCTCTCTTAGGTCTAAAATATGTGTTTTTATACCAAAAAACTCGCCTACCATTTTAACATTTTTTATGTTTTTTTCGTGATAATTTGGCTTGTCGTGTAGCTGCATGTAGCAACCTTGCACCTCGTATCCTGCGTCTTTTAGTAGCTTTACGCACATAGAACTATCCACACCACCACTCATAGCTAGCAATATTTTCATTATATAGCCTTTTGTATTTTTGCTCTGATTTTATTGAAAAAGATTAAACTCTTGGTTAGTAAAATATATATAAATAGCAAATAACTAAGTATTTAAAATTTTTGTATTTAAAGAAATTTTTATAAGTATTTTTTAAATATATAGCAATTTTATATATTTTTGCTTTCTACTCTAAGATTTAGGTATTATAGGGAATTTTAGAATTTCCCTAGTTTTCTAGCACTTTACACCACAGCGCAGTATCAGCCCCAAGTGGCGTGCTATGCATAATTTCAAGGCTTTTGCTTATATCCAAAAAAGCCCCTTTTTTAAAGCTTTTGCTTTGATAGATTAACACCCAGCTAAACTCGTTTTCAAGGGCTTTAAAAAGTGCACCAGCCCCCTCAATCATAGCAAATTTTGCCTTTTTTAAAAGCTCCAAATCGCTTTTAATATCTACCTTGCGATTTAAAACGCTAAAAAGTGGAATTTGCCTCTCAAACTCGCTTTTGCGGCTGTAAATTAGCACATCAGGCGCATGTTTAGTAGCAGAAAATCTAGCATCCAAAATAGGGCGGTCGCTGCGAACTGTATTGCCACCGATTACTAGCAGATCAAGCTTTGAGCGTAGATCATGGCAATGCTTTTGTGCTATTTGGCTGCTTATTTTGCCAGTATAAACACCATTTAGACTTAAAGCCAGCTTAAAAAAAGCAAAATGCCCACTTTGCCACGCTAAAAAAGGCTCTAAAAGCTCATCGCATTTTGATTTTAAACTGCTTTGTTCTACGCTTAGACCAGCGTTTGCTAGTAGTTTTGCGCCGCCCTTTGCTTGCCCACTTAAATCAGCCGAGCCAAAAACCACACGACAAAAGCCCAAATCACGCAGCAGTAAAGCACAAGGCGGAGTTTTGCCAAAATGCGTGCAGGGCTCTAAGCTAACAAAAGCACAAGCACCATTTAATGCGCCTTTATGATTTTTTAAAATAAAATCGTATAGCTCATTTGGCTTATTTTCAAGGCGCAAAAGCTCGCTTTTTAGCTCAGGTTTTAGCTCGCATAGTGCCAAAGTTACAGCGCCAAGCTCTGCGTGAGCGAGGCCAGCGCATTTGTGGGCATTTAAGGCAAGAAGCTTACCGTTTTTATCCACGATAGCGCAGCCCACAGCTGGATTTGGGTAGGTTAAAAGCTGATATTTCCACGCCTCATCAAGCGCAAGTTTCATAAAAAATTCATCACTCATAAGTAAAATTATAGCCAAATTAGATATAATTTGCGCAAATTTTATAAAAAAAAGAGCAAAAATGATTTTAATGATTGATAACTTTGATAGCTTTGTTTTTAACATCTATCAATACGCCCTAGTTGCCACTGATGAAGAGATAAAATGTCTGCGAAATGATGAAATAACAGCTGATGAAGTAGTAAGCCTTGCGCCAAGTAAGATAATTTTAAGTCCAGGCCCAAAGCATCCAAAAGATAGTGGCGTGTGCCTTGAAATTCTAGAATTTGCCAAAGCTGGCAAGATAACAGCGCCGATTTTGGGTGTTTGCTTAGGTCATCAAGCAATCGCACTTAGCTTTGGTGCGGATATTAAGCAGCTTAGCGAGCCAAAGCATGGCAAAACTAGCATGGTAGAAATCACCGCAGCTAGCCCTGTGTTTAAAGGCTTGCCAAGCGAGTTTGAGGTAATGCGCTACCACTCACTCTACGCTGATAATCTGCCTAGTGAGCTAATTTGCACTGCTCTCTCAAAGGATGATAATATCATTATGGCACTTTCTCACGTTGCTTTGCCTATACATGGCATTCAGTTTCATCCTGAGAGCTACTTTACCACCTATGGCCGTGGGATAATAGAAAATTTCGTGCATTTAAAGGGCTAAATATAAAGATCATTATTTAGTAGGAAAGACAAAGGCTTTAAAGAATCTCATTTAAAGCCTAATTTACTTTTAATTTATAAAGTTGAAAAAAATTAACGCTTTATTGCGTAAATATCAGCTCGCATAGTGAGCTAGAATAAGGAGAAAAAATGGCAAATTTTGCGCCTTTTATGCTAAAACTTCAAAGGGGCTATCCGCTTGATAGTAGCGACTTTGAGGTGATTTTTAGCTCTGTTATGGCAGGGGAGTTTGATGAGGTTCAGCTAGCTGGGCTTTTGGTGCTTATTAGCGAAAAGTCGCTTTATGCTGATAGCTTGGCAGCTCTTGTGCGTGAAGTGATGAAATATTCGCAAACTTACAGCGATTCTGCGCCGATGTTTGACATCGTTGGCACCGGTGGGGACGCGCTAAAAACTATAAATATCTCCACAGCCTGCGCAATAATTTTAGCAAGCCTAGGCATAAGGGTAGCAAAGCATGGAAATAGGGCGATTTCAAGCGCAGCAGGATCAAGCGATACACTAGATGCTCTTGGCATAAAACTAAGCGATGATCTAGGGGCTTTAAGAGAGCTTATGGATAGCAAAAAACTAGCTTTTTTTCATGCGCCGTTTTTTCACAAAGCCACAGCAAAGGTCGCCCCTGTGCGCTCACGGCTTAAAATCGGCACTGTTTTTAATGTGCTAGGACCCCTGCTAAATCCAAACACAGCGCTAAGTAATCAAATCATGGGAAATTATTTAGAGAGTGTAAATGAGCTACTTGCGCATACTCTTGGCAAATTAGGGCGAAAGCACGCTCTTGTGGTGCATGGCATGGATGGCATGGATGAGATCACTCTGTGTGATGAGACGCTCATACACGAGCTAAAAGATGGCGCTGTGATAAGCTATAAAATTACGCCAGAAGAGTTTGGTTTTAAGCGGGCATTTCACCTTGATATCGCTGGCGGGGACAGCGTGGCAAATGCTAGTGACCTAAATGCTATTTTGCGTGGCGAGCTAAAAGGGCCAAAGCGTGATATAGTGGTATTTAACGCTATGTTTGCGCTATATGCAGCTGACAATGTAGCAAATCCAAAAGATGCTAAAAGCGTGGTTGAATATGCGCTTGATAGTGGCAAGACTTGGGCGTTTTGGCAGGATTATTTGGGGCAGGATGTGGGATAGAAATTGGGGCAGGAATTCTAGAATTTCTAAGCTTTTTTAGTTTGGAATTCTAGAATTTCGTTATAATTTAGGCAAAAAATGAAAATAAAAAATGAAAATAAAAATCTGTGGAATAAAAACGCTAGCTGAGGCAAAGGCGGTTTGCGAGTGCGAGTTTAGGGGCAAAAGAGTTGATTTTATAGGCTTAATCTTTGCGCCTAGCAAAAGGCAGGTTAGCACTAAAACAGCAGAGCAAATCGCCGCCCTTGCTAAAAGCTATGGTATAAAAGCAGTGGGCGTTTTTAAGGACTTGGCGCAGGCAAAAAGCGTAGCTAAAATGGGCTTTTTAGACGCCGTTCAAGTCTATCAAAAAGTAGAAAACAAAGCGGAGTTTAGCCCCTCTCAAGTTTGGCAGGTTTTTAGTGTAAATGATGCTTTACCTGAGCTTGAGGGTGATTTTGATTTAGCACTTTTTGATTATAAGGGCAAAGAACTTGGTGGAAATGGTCTTAGCTTTGAGTGGGAAATTCTAGAACCACTTAGGAATTCTAGAATTTCTTACGCAATAGCAGGTGGGTTAAGTGAGAAAAACGCTAAAAAGGCTAGCGAGTTTGGCTGTGCCCTGCTTGATTTTAACTCAAAGCTAGAAAATGGGCAGGGCTTTAAAGAAAGCGAAAAAATAATAAAAGTTTTAGAGCAAATTTATAACTAAAATTACAAAAAGGATAAAAGATGCAAGGTAAAATTCTAAGCACCCAGCTTATAAGCGGGGATGATGGCAAACGCTATGAATACGACAAAAACGATGTTGTAAATCTAGGTGATAAAGACCTAGCCGTGCTAACTGGGTCGGTTGTGGACTTTGTAAGCTTTGATGAGAGAGTGGCAAAGTCTATTTATATAATCGCTGAAAATGTAAATGTAAGTAGTATTTTATCAGCTGATAGCATTAGTCCAGCTAGGACAATGGCGCTTTGGGGGCTTGGACTTCTATTTTTTAGCTTTATTCCATATATCGGGCAAAGTATCTTGCTAATCATTACTATTGTGAGCTTTGTGCTATATTCAATGGCGATTTACTCAGTTAGCAAGGCAGCAGCGTCCAAAAGCTTATTTAAAAATTACATTATCGCTGCAATTATTAGCTTTTTTGGTGTTTCTTTCTTTGTGCTATCGATCGGGTTGCTAGCTAATAGCGAGCATGTAAGCATAGGCACAAAAGTGATAGCTGTGCTTTTGCCTGGCGGTATAATCGCTCTAATCGTGGCGATTTATTTTTATAGAATACAAGCCGAGCTTGCTAGGCTAAGTGGTAGTTCGCTGTTTTTATGGTCGTTTTGGATAAATGTTGTAAGCGTGCCTTTGCACTTTGTATTTGGCATTTTTACAGGATTTGCTGTCTTTACCAATTTTTCAGGATCTGCTGTCTCTATCATCGCTTGGGTGCTACATTTTATCGCATGGTGGCGCTTTGGAAAGGTAGAAAAAAGGTGATAAATTTTGCTAATAATATATATACCCATAATAAACAAAATGAAATGATAATGGATTACAATACTTTTAAAGGATAAAAGATGCAAGGTAAAATTCTAAGCCCCCAGCTTATAAGCGGAGATGATGGCAAACGCTATGAATACGATAAAAACGATGTTATAAATCTAGATGGTAAAGACCTAGCCGTGCTAACTGGTTCTCAGGTGGAGTTTTTAAGCTTTGATAAGAGAATGGCAAAGTCTATTTATATAATAGCTGAAAATCTAAATGTAAGCAGTATTTTATCAGCTGATAGCATTAGTCCAGCTAGGACAAAGGCGCTTTGGGGGATTGGGCTTATATTTTTTAGCTTTCTTCTAGATATTGAACTTCTATTTTATATTAACTTTACTATTCCATATATCTGGGAAATTATTGCTATTGTGGGCTTTGTGCTATATTCAATGGCGATTTACTCAGTTAGCAAGGCAGCAGCGAATAAAAGCTTATTTATAAATTACATTATCGCTGCAATTATTAGCTTTTTGGGTTTTTTTGTCTTTTTTGTGCTATCGTCCCCTTGGCGCGTGAGCGGTGTGCTTTTTCTTGTCACTATGATCGCTTTAATCATTGCGGCGATTTATTTCTATAAAATACAAGCAGAGCTTGCTAGGCTAAGTGGGAGTTCGCGGTTTTTATGGGCGTTTTGGATATTTGTTGTAAGCGTGCCTTTGTGCTTTTTATTTATCTTGTCTTTAGGATTTGCTGCCTTTTTATTTATTCCAGGATTTGGTGGCCTTATCATGTCTTGGATGCAACTATTTGTAGCATGGTGGCGCTTTGGAAAGCTAAAAAAAGGTGATAAATTTTGCTAATAATATATGCATCCATAATAAACAAAATGGAATGATAATGCATTACAATACTTTTAAAGGATAAAAGATGCAAGGTAAAATTCTAAGCCCTCAGCTTATAAGCGGAGATGATGGCAAACGCTATGAATACTATAAAAATGATGTTATAAATCTAGATGGTAAAGACCTAGCTGTGCTAACTGGTTCTCAGGTGGAGTTTTTAAGCTTTGATAAAAGAGTGGCAAAGTCTATTTATATAATCTCTGAAAATCTAAATGTAAGCGGTATTTTATCAGCTGATAGCATTAGCTCTGCTAGAGCAAATGCGCTTTTGGGGATTGGACTTCAAATTTTTAATTTTATTCCATATATCGGGCAAATCATTGCTATTGTGGGTTTTGTGCTATATTCAATGGCGATTTACTCAGTTGACAAGGCAGTAGCGTCCAAAAGCTTATTTAAAAATTATATTAAGGCTGTAATTATTGGCTTTTTGGGTTTTTTTCTAGTTTTTATACTAGCGATCATTTTTGGCTTTAGCATGGGTATGCTAACTAATAACAGGTATGTATTTATAGGCGCAGGCATGATGGCTGCGCTTTTGCTTGGTGCTATGTTAGCCCTAATCGTGTCGATTTATTTCTATAGAATACACGCCGAGATTGCTAGGCTAAGTGGTAGTTCGCTGTTTTTATGGGCGTTTTGGATACATGCTGTAAGCGTGTTTTTGTGCCTTGTATATGTTTTTGTATATGTCATTTTTGTAGTATTTGCTAGTATTTTCATTTTTCTAGGATCTGCTGGCTTTATCGTCGCTTTGGTGCTACTTTTTATCGCATGGTGGCGCTTTGGAAAGGTAGAAAAAAGGTGATAAATTTTGGAATTCCAAAAAATAATGAATTTATTGAAAAGCATTGTTTTTAATAAAAAATTTTGCTATATGATAATAAAAATATATGCACCCATAATAAACAAGATGAAATGATATTGTATTACAATACTTATTTTAAGAACTAAAATATCATAAATTTTAAAATTCACTACCTAAATGCGTGCTAAAATAGACTAAAAATCATTTAAACTATGCTATAATCGTAAAATTTTTTTAATAAAACAAGGCTTGAAAATGAATAGTTATTTTGGTAAATATGGCGGTCAGTTTGTGCCTGAGACTGTGATGAGTGCGCTAATCGAGCTTGAAAAAGCGTATAAAAAAATCGTGCCTACAAAGAAGTTTCAGCGTGAGTTAAAAGAGCTGCTTAGCACTTATGTAGGGCGTCCTAGCCCTATGTATCACGCAAAAAGATTAAGTGAGCATTTTGGACATAATATTTATTTAAAGCGTGAGGATCTAAACCACACCGGAGCGCATAAAATCAATAACTCTATCGCCCAAGCTCTACTAGCAAAATACATGGGCAAGACTAAGGTGCTAGCTGAAACAGGCGCTGGTCAGCACGGACTAGCTACTGCGACAGCTGCTGCGCTTTTGGGCTTAGAGTGCGATGTGTATATGGGCGCTGTGGATGCGGCAAGGCAAGCTCTAAATGTCCATAAAATCGAGCTTCTAGGCGCAAGAGTTGTGCGAGTAGAAGACGGACTAAAAACGCTAAAAGAAGCGACTACTGCGGCAATTCAAGCCTGGGTAAATGAGATAGAAAGTCGCTTTTATGTAATAGGCTCGGCTGTTGGCCCACATCCTTATCCAAAAATCGTGCGTGATTTTCAAAGCGTAATCGGCAAAGAGGCAAAAGCACAGCTAAAAAAACTTAGCGTAAAGCCTGATATCGTAGTAGCCTGCGTGGGCGGCGGAAGTAACGCAATAGGCATATTCTCAGGCTTTTTAGATGATAAAAGCGTGGAGCTAATAGGCGTTGAGGCTGCTGGGCTTGGACTAGAGACGCCGTATCACGCAGGTACGATGAGCAAAGGCCGCGATGGCATAATTCACGGCATGAAAACCCTAGTGCTACAAGATGAAAATGGCTGTATAAGTCCGGTTCATAGTATTTCAGCTGGGCTTGATTATCCAGGTGTGGGGCCGCAGCACTCGCATTTAAAGGATATTGGGCGTGCTAAATACGAGGCTGTAACAGACGATGAGTGTATAGAAGCGCTTAAACTTTTAAGCAGGTTAGAGGGCATCATCCCAGCAATCGAGAGCTCTCACGCGCTAGGGCTGCTGCCAAGGCTATGTAAAGGTCTAAAAAAATGCTCAAATATCGTAGTAAATGTCTCAGGCAGAGGCGATAAAGACATGGATACAGTAATGAACTACAAAAAAGGAACAATTTATGGATAAGTTTAAAAAAGCCTTTAAAAATGGGGCAAATATCGGCTACTTGGTAGCTGGATATCCTAGCTTAGAATATACAAAAGAGTTTTTAAACGCCCTTGATAACTCGGCTTTAGATCTGCTTGAAATAGGAATTCCATATAGTGATCCTATCGCTGATGGCCCTGCGATCCGTGATGCGAGCTTTGAGGCGGTAAGTAGTGGCGTAAATGCTAGGGCTGTTTTTGATATGCTTGGCTCAGTAAAAACTACAAAATGCCTTGTTTTTTTAGTTTATTATAATACGATTTTTAGCTATGGCGAGGATGAGTTTATTGCAGATTGCGCGAAGGTGGGCATTAGTGGGCTTATTATCCCAGATTTGCCTTTTGAAGAAAATTGTTCTTTGGCTAAAAAATGCGCCAAACTTGGCATCGCCCTTGTGCCGTTAATTAGCGTAACTACCGGTCATAGAGCTAAGAAGATACTAAAACACGCAAGTGGCTTTGTGTATATGATAGCAAGCCTTGGCGTAACTGGTAGCAAGCAAAGCCCAGAGGACCGCCTAAAAGAGTTGGCAAAAAATATCAAAAAAATAAGCTCTTTGCCTGTGGCGGTGGGCTTTGGCGTGCGAAGCAATGAAGATGTAAAAAGACTGCGCTCTTTTTGTGATGGCGTGATAATGGGCACGGTGCTTGTTGAAGCCTCTAAAAACAAAAGCGTAAGCGAGCTAAATGCGCTAATAAGCGAGCTGTTTGCGTAGGAATTCTAGTTTTATGGATTTGTCTTTAATCTACGATGCGACGCTAATAGCAAATGTGCGTGGCGGTAAGCGCACGGGGACTTTTTTTGTAGCTGATGCACTGCTTAAAGAGTTTTTAAGGCGTGATGATATAAGCCTTAAAATTTACTGCCGTAGTGGTGATGAAAAACAAGCTAGAATAAATCTTGCGCCGTATTTGAGCAAAAAAAACTGCGAAATAATTTTTGTTAAAAGACATTTTTTTGGTGTGCAGTTTAGGCTTTTTGTAAAGGCAGTTTTGCGTGTGTTGCCTAAGTTTTTGACTATTTTTTTGTATTCTAGTGCGCAAAAGATTTTAGCTTTAAAGCAAAAGGCTGTTGTGCCTAACAAAAAAGAAAGTTTAGAAAAAACTGAAAATTATGCGTTTTTCTCGCCTTTTTTTGCCCCACCAAAAGAGTATTTGCATTTAGCTAAATTTTTAGTGCTTCACGATGTAATTCCTTTGATTTTTGATGAATATAAAAATAATCCTGGTAATTA
>CAMENE010000026.1:0-19570 GCA_945928165.1 uncultured Campylobacter sp. | reverse complement strand
GTCAGCAGCCCGTTTCACGGTCTGCGTGTAGTTCCTTGTAAACTGACCTAAGCTTTGGTGTAAAGCTCTATTGCTTTGTTTAGATTTTGCCTTTGGTAGTGTATCCAGCCAGCCTCAAAACAAGCATCAGCGTCATTTGATGCGCATCCTACTTCGTAAGCTTTTAGCGCATCTACTCTCTCAAAGCTAGTGCCGCCTATGCTGATTTTCTCAGCATTTGCTAGGCTAAAAACAGTTAAAACTGCTACAAGTGATTTTTTCATTTTTACTCCTTAAAAAGATATAAGTAATTATACAAAACAAAAACGGACAGAATTTTGCGCCTTTTATTTTTTAAAAATTTTAGTGTGAAAGTATGAAATAATAAGGGAATTCTAGAATTCCAAAGTGAATTCCAAAGGGAATTCTAGAATTTTTTGGGGGTGCGGGGGTATTTTTTGTTCTAAAATTTGCTAGGAAGTTTAGATTTATTCATCATTTTGGATTTTTTCTTTTGCTAAAATATCATTGATGATTTTTATCTCATTATCTAGTTCATTTATAGTTGTAAGTATTTTATTACAAAAATCCTCAGCTATTTCTTTTAAGTCATTTTTATTTTTAAATAGATACAAAGCAAATTCAACACCTTTATGTTTTTTATTATTATAAAGGTCTTCAGCAAATACCCACCAATCATCTATATAACTTGTTTTTGTTATTTGTATATTATTTTTTTCAATTATCTCTTTTATGCTTGGCAAGGCTGAGTAATTTTTTTGAATTCCCCAACAAACTTTTTTTATACTACTCACTGGCTGAATTATATAATGAACAAAAAATTTGCTAGAAATTTTTGGATCTATATGAATTACATTATCCCAAGAAGTACTTTGTAAAGGTATATAATCTGCTAACTCCCAATTTTCATTATTTTCTAAGCTTTTTTCTAGTTTTTTATATACATAATTTTCAAAAAAATCATTGATTAAATACATTCTTGCATATTTTAGATTTTCATCTATTTGACTACATTCTAAGCTATATTTCTCGTATCTATATTTGCCATTATCTTTTTGAGCAAGCTCAGAGCAAACAGCGAAATTTTCTGCTATAAACCTTACCATTTTTTCATTTATAGGTGTTTGCTGTTTTTCATTTATCACTTCATTTACTACTTTTTCATATTGTGAAATTATTGCTTTAAAATCTTGTAAATTTTCAGCCTGATCTTTTATTTCTTTTATCCATTCTAGAATTTCTTTTTCATAAGAAATACATTTGAATTTTACTTTAACACTACTGAATTTTACTTTGCGTTTACCTAGCTTATAGACCCAGTTTTTTATGTCCACACTTCTATTATTTTTATCAAAAATGCTTACTAATTCATTGCCTTTTATCTCAAAACCATACCCATCTTTTTTCAAGCTATCATCACTAGGATTTCTACCTTCTGGGCTAAGATAAACTACATAAATTCTATTTAAAATATCTTGTTCTCTTAAATTTTTGTTTTCTTTTTTTATATCATCATAGATGGTTTTTATATAACGAAGTAATTGCTGCGACTGGTCTCTAGCGTCAATTTTATTTTCAATTATAATATGTTTGTTACCATCTGTAATATAAATATCAATGTTTTTATATTCTCTCCTAACTTTTGCTGTTTTTGTATTTAGTTTAAAGTCTTGTAATTCACAAACCTTAATAAATTTGTCTAAGAAAAAATCATTTTGGCAATGAGAATTTGTGCTATCTACTTTAAGCAAAGAATATATAAATCTAGAATGAACTTTTACTTCACTTCTAGCTCCATAAAGTTCTCTAAAAATATTGTAATTATGCTCTCCTCTCTTTTTTCTTTCTTCTTCTTTTTGCTGATATTCGTCATACATATCTTTAAAACCTGCCAAAACTTTTTTATATTCTTCTTTAATTTTCATTTCATCTCCTTTATTTTGGAATTCCAAAAATAAAATTATAGTTAGGGAATTCTAGAATTCCCTAGCCCTTTAAATACTTATTTAAATCGCTCTCAATCTCATCAGCCAAAAAATCAGGCTCAATTACTCTAATGTGTGGCAAATAGCGATAAATCAGTGGTTTTACTTCCATTATATGCGTAGCTATAAACTCTATTTCAAACGAGCCATCGCTGTTTTTATAAATCATTTCATTATTATTTAGTGGCTTTCTATCAAAGTATTTTGCTATCTCAGAACTCACCCAAAGTCGCACCGTAAAGCTATCAGCGAGATTAAACCACGCTGATTTTGCTCTTTTGATTTTGCTTTCTATATCGCTTGGTATAAAACTATATTCGCTTAGAATTTCAAGTTCTTTTATACTTTTTAAATGAAATTTTTAAACACCTTTTTATCCATCGCAAAAACATACCAAAAGCCATCAAACATAGCTATTTTAATCGGTGCTATTTTGTATTTTTTATTGTTATATTTTATTTCAATTAGATTGTGCTTTGTGATTGCTTGTTCTATTTTAAGCATATTATCCAAATCAGTTAGTTCAAGTTTTTCATTATTTTCACAGATATAAAAAGAATTATTAAAGCTTGAGCTAAGTCCTTTTAAAAGTCCGTGAGCCTTGGCGTAAAACTCCTTGCCAAGATTATTAGCAAGTGTGTCAAGCGCTGTGATTATAAGCTGATTTTCATCACAAAGCTCTTCCATTTTCCACTTTTTGCCGATTTTTATAGCACCATTTTTGGATAAAACTTGATTTAAATCACGCTGAATGGTCTTTACGCAGACCTTTAGTCTTGATGCGATTTCTTGCGTGCCCATAGCTTTATTGCTGATTAGCTCGGCTATTTGGCTAATTCTTTTGTATCTTTCATTTAGCTTTCTTTTTACTTCCATGAATAGCCTTTTTGCTAGAATTATAGCATTTATAGCCATATTCTAGCACTAAAAAGAGCTAAAATCTTAGCCCACCACCATATCAAAATATTTGCTAAATTCACACTCATCACTTAGCCAAAATGTAGGCAAAGCATTTTCGCTAAGAATTCTTTTTATCAAAGCCTTTGGCGTTTTTTCATTAAAAATATCATCTATTTCATCTATCATTAAAACACTATTTTTGCTATCAAGTAAGGCATTTGCGACAAAGACAGCATCAAGTCTACTATAAAATCTATTGCTAGAATAAACAAGCTCATAAAGCCTGCTGCCAAGCCTATTTGCTACTTGCTTACAAATTTCTTTATTTTTTAGCAAGATATTTGCGTTTGGCTTTTTAGCAATAAGAGCTAGAATTTCATCTATATTTGTAGTAGTTTTGCTCACGGCGCTCTCTATTTGCCTTATGTTCTCATTTGTCATATCTTCTAAGCTAGAATTCTCAAACATAATAAAAGCAAAATGTTCAAAGCCAAAATCAAAGGCCTCAGCCAAATCAAAATTACTACAATCTTTATAAGGCTTTATTATTTCACTTTTTACAAGTTTTGACTGATAAGAAAGTGCCACTTTTACGCTTTCTTCACTGAGTACTAAAATCATAGCAATTTTGCTAAAACAGCTAAAAGAATTTACTATACAATCCCTAAAAATATCATTTAGCACACTTATAGACTTTAAGCAAATCAAAAACTCTAAAATCTTTTTTTCATCATTATTTAAGCCCATTACCAAACTTAGATATTTAAGATTTTTTTCTAGCACTTCATTTGTAGCAATCTTACAATTTTTATCTAGCTCATCAAGTCTTTTTAGCTCATCACCCAGCGCATTTTTATAAAAATCACCAAATAGCACATCAAAAGCACTATTGTTTTCAAAACTATCACACGCATTAGCTCTTAAAGCCCAAAGTTTGATTTTTTCATCCATGTTATTTAGCATTTTTTCTATTCCTTTTTCGTAATGTGTGTATTTTTTAAGACGCTTTATCATAAATACTCCTTTAAAATTTCTTTTAATTTTTTATCTTTTAAAAGCATTGCTCTTAACTTTTTCATTATTTTTTCATTATCCATATCTACTCCTTATTGCGCTATAAAGTTATCATGGCTTGCTTTAAAAACATAGCTTTTAGCTCGCAGCCAAACATGCCTTTTAGCTTGATAATTAAGTTTTCTTTGCCAAGCTCATTTGCTACGCTTTTAAAATCAGCTTGTGCGTCTTGCCCAAATACATAAAACATTGTTTTATCCAAATCAAAAGAATAAAGATTTAGCTTGGCTATAAGCTCATACTCTTTATTAGCATTATTGCTTTTATAGGCAAGGATTTTTATCTTGCCACTTTGTGACCTGCTACACTCTAAAACTAAATATTTCTTATTTAATCTAGCTTTAAAAAAATTTGTATTTAGCATTTTTGCTCCTTTTGCAGAATTTTCAAAACGCATATACAAAATGATTTTAAAAAATTTTAGTTTTTATTTTTGAAATTGCCTTAAATAATTGTATATTCATATTTAAAGTAGAATTATAGACTTTTTTAACAGACCAAAATATGTCTTGATTGTTTTGGTATAATTTTGACATAATTTTGGTTTTTGAAAGGATACAAAATGTCTCAATGTAAATATTGTGGTAGCAAACAATACGGAGCTTGCTCAAAAAGCCCACACAAAAAACACGAACATAGTGGAGGTAGCTCAGACCAATGTGTTTGGTGCGGTGGTAAACAATATGGAAGTTGCTATGCTGGTGTAGAAAAACACCATAAACACCACTCAAATGGAATAAAATGTGTTTGGTGTGGTAGCAAACAGCCTGGTGGTAGCTGTCCATTTAGCCCTACAAAAAGACACGAAAGATAAATTATAGATAGCGGAATTTTAAAACAAATAAAATTCTAAATTTAGAATTCCCTTGAGTTAAAAAAGTTTTTAGTAATCGCTTTGCCCGATTTTTCCTATGCGGATATAGAACTAGAATTTATAATCTAGAATTTCTAGAAATTCTAGATTATAAATTCCAAAAATTCCGCCAGTGTTTTGGAATTCCAAATATTTTTAAAGGGTCAATTAACTGGTAGCGGATTTTCTCTTATCATTTTTAGCAAAATTTTATACAATTCTGCACCCTTTTTGCCCATATTATTAAATCTAAACTCACACTCTTTTAAGTGCAAGGTAAAATTCTGCCTTTTTATGCCTTTGAATTTATTTGAGTCTTAGCATAAGCTGAAAAGTTCTCTATTGCATTGATATTATTGCTTCCAAACTCACTTGCCACGCACTCTACGAGGTAGCTCTCATCTAGCTTAAAGCGCAGCTTCTATGCGAGCAAAGCGAGCTGGAAATCTCGCCTGAGACCTGAATTCTCGCCATACTCTACTAAACGCACCCTTAAAGCAACCCACACAAAAACGCTCACTAACGCCAGTTTGGCTACTGATTTTACTAGATTCTAAATCTTCGCAAAATAGTCTTAAAATTTCTCTAATCTGCGAAATTTTAGAACGGAGACATGCTTATTTTCCACCCTTTATATCATACTTTAAGCCACCTTAAAATATTCTATCAGTTAATTGACCATATTTCAATTCTGCCTAGCTTTGAGGCTATTTTATCTAACATTTGAAAATTTTGTTCGTGCTCGTCAATGCTAGAATAGCCATTTAACCGAGATTGTGAGTATAAGTCTATGTATTTCTCACTATCCATAATCATATCAGCTTGCTCCGTGATTTTTGCTTTATTGCTAGACATAATTCTATAAAAAAATCTCAAAATAACCACTTAAAATTCTAATAAGTGTTACCACAATACCCCACGCACCACTATATCGCCAGCGCAAAGCCCCCCCACGATATATTGCTAACACTACTTCTACCCAGCTTATCATCGCATCCACATCCACGCAACCAGCATTGATTTTACCATTAAAAGAGAGATACCATTAAGAAAGAAAACCCACATTAACACACCTCATCGCAAGCAATATCAGCGTGTAAAATAAGTGTTTGTCATTTGCAAAAAGCTAAAAATTCTATTTATGCTTATTTACTAGATTTTACTGAAATCTACTCTAAAATATTATTATATCATTGTTTAATATACTTTGTTACACTCGCAAACGAACGCAAAGATAACTATAAAATAATAACATAAAGGACTAACAATGGAAAATAATGATAGATATCTATCAGTTAAAGAAACTGCTCAAATGCTAAATATTAGCGTTAATTACCTAGCCAAGCTTAGAAGTGAGAAATACAATAAAGACAAGGATGGTAATCGTTCTAAGTTTTATATACCTTACTTACAGATCGGCACAGCTATAAGGTATAAATATAGCGATTTGCAAGAGTGGATTGCTAAACATACTTGCGCATAAGAGCTTTTGTTGCTTTTATAGCTTTGTGAGAATTTTTTAATTCTCACAAAGCACTTCTTTTTATCTAAGCTCATCAAAAATCACAAAAATTTATCGTATTTTTTGAAAAAAGTAAATGCGAGTAAATGAAAAATAGAATTTCAGCATTTTATCTCAATGAAAGCACCATTATATCGTGCTATAAATACATAAGAATTTCTCTCATTACAAAAGTCAAAAAAGTCCCGCAAATAGTCCCGCACTTTTCATAAAATACGATTATATAATGCTTTGAAGGGTATAGTTTTGAGAATTCAAGAATAACCTAATTTTTGTTATAAATACAGCTGTTTTATCGATATCGTTAGCAAAAATAGTTTTTAAAATCTTCAATGGATCATCTATTTTGTACATCATATGTTTTTGCTCAAAAATATATAGCAAGAACTTGCCATTACCACAAGATGGATCAAATACACTCTTGTTTAAGGCAAAATCTTTTTTATCATCATCATTAAGTTTAATATTTGATATATCTATATCGTTAAAATTATAAATTTGTTTTAGCGCATTTTTTAGCATAAAATTAATAATATCAATAGGTGTATAATAAGCTCCGAGAGATTTTCTATTATCTTTTACTTCATTAAAAGACGATAACTTTGTTTGAATATTTTCATATAAATTTTTAGCAACAACTACATTGTTATTAATTTCCTTTTTACACAAAAATTTAAGTTCGCAAATGATTTTAGCTATATCATCATTTGAAAAATTAGAGTATAGAAAGGACAAAATTTCAAACAATAACCCTTTATATTGCTCATCACTCATATTCTTATCACTTAATAAGTTTTATTTATCAAAATATAGTCGGAATAAGTCGACTAGCAAGGATGACGATCTTTAAGAATCTATAACATACACGCATCTTAGGGGTGATGCTTTTTTTTTGGAATATCCTTGAACCCAAGCTAAAATTATAGCATATTTTTTGTTTTTTTGTGCTATAATTTACTTCCGTATAAGTTTTGAATTCTCTTAGAAAGAGCCTTGCTAAAACTAGCAAGGCGAAAGTAAAATTAAGCAGATCAAGCGCAAGTGCGCTTATCTATCCACTCTTGTAAATCGCTATATTTATACCTTATAGCTGTGCCGATCTGTAAGTAAGGTATATAAAACTTAGAACGATTACCATCCTTGTCTTTATTGTATTTCTCACTTCTAAGCTTGGCTAGGTAATTAACGCTAATATTTAGCATTTGAGCAGTTTCTTTAACTGATAGATATCTATCATTATTTTCCATTGTTAGTCCTTTATGTTATTATTTTATAGTTATCTTTGCGTTCGTTTGCGAGTGTAACAAAGTATATTAAACAATGATATAATAATATTTTAAGGGAATTTATTATCAATTATCATCAATCAAAATAAATCAAATGTGTATCATTTTTTACAAAAAAATATAAAGAGCATAAGATTTTATGCCAGATTTTATACCTCATTTTTTCAAAAAATTCAAAAAAATCTCATTTTTTTTGAAAAAAGTAAATGTGAGTAAATGGATTAAAATATATATGAATAAAAACTTGCCTAAAAGTGCGATAAAAACACACTATCAAGCCAAATAAACTCAAATTATAGCATTAATCAATTTGTTACCGCATTTGTTACCGCACTCGCACAAAGATAACGATTATATCGTCTTTTAAGGCGCATAATGACTTTTTTGCACCAAGATACTGATAATCCTCATTGCCACATGGTTTTAAAAATGGTTGGCAATGATGGAATTAGGATAAATCCAAACAAAGCCGATCTGACAAATATGCGTGAACTTTTTGCTACTAGACTAAGGGAGCTTGGAATAAAAGCGACCGCTACCAGAAAATCTATGGCTTTGGAGAGATTAAACCAAAAGAATATCAAGGAAAAGAGTATAAAGCCCATCACTACAAAATAGTTGATTTTGGTAAAGCTCATTTTGAGTTCAATGAAAATAATGATATGAGCTATTATGTAAAATACAGCACGCCAAAAGGTAAAGAAATAACTATTTGGGCAAAAGATTTAGAGCGTGTAATAAATGAAAACTCTATCCAGCGTGGAGAATATTGCAGATTTGCCATAGTTACTGAAACTCAAAAAGAGATAAGGTTAAGAGATAAAAATAATCCCTCTGTTTTTTATACAAAAGTGTGCTATGAAAAAAATGGGATGTAAGTGTAGAAGGTCGCTTAGAGAAGACTTTAAATCCATTAAAAACATTTACAAAATCAACTTTTAAAACCCATAATACTTCTAGTAATTCATCACAAGAACAAGTAAAAAATGAGTATACAGCACAAAATACTTTTTCTTTTAGTCCATCTAAAGAGCCAGAAAATAAAGTCATATATAGTAAAGAAATAAAAATAAATTTGGATATAGGAAAGAGCAGGGGCGATGATATTGAAAGATAATTTATAAACATGTCTTATCATAAAAATAAGCCATGTTTATAAAAAGTTATCTACACCTCGCTGCTTGTTGTTCTGATTGCGGGCTTGCAGACTCTCTTTGTTTTTGGTGTTTTTCATTACCTTCATCATCAAAAAGCTCAGATTTGAAATTGCTTTGATAGTTTTTTATTGTTTGACATTTTAGCAAGTTCACTTAGAATTTTTTTATTTTCATCTCTAAGAGCTTTTAAATATGGCATTTTTTTGTATTCTTTATTTTCTTTAAGCCATATTTTTGCGCTTTTTATCCTATTTTCCGTTTCTTGTAATGAATTATTTGATCTAGTAATATTTTCAGCTATTTTTTCTAGGTCAATGTTGTTCTTAACTCTTGTGAAAAATCCATTGACACTGATAGGCTCAAGTTCAAATCTTTTACTTCCCATATTATCATATACTAAATTTCCAGGGTGCAGTTTTATATCATTTTCTATATTTTCAAGGCTAAAAACAATGCCTCTGACAGAGTCATTCCATGTTGCTTTGATTTGTAAATTATTATAAGAGCAGAGCAAGTAGTCATCAAGCCTATTATCTATAACAGATCTAATGGCTTTGCTAAAATGCTCACGCATTCGCTTTTGTTTTTCCTTTGTTGCCTCGCTGTCATCATTTAAAATTACATATCGCCTTTCTTCTTTACCATGTATCGTGCAATCAAAAACTGAGTTCATAGGGTTTTTATCCATAAAAGTTTTTATATTTTCTAGGTTTTTGATATATTTTTTATCGCTTTGTAATTTTGCTTCTAGGCTGATCAGTTCGTCTTCATTGTTTTGATAAGAGTTTTGAAATCCACGAAACAATGCCTCTTCTTTATCTAGTGTAGTTTTTAGTTTAACTTGCAAAATTAGCAAAGGGTTGCCAGTGGCTATTGCTTTCATTTCAGCTGCACTGGCCGCTTCCTCCTCAAAGCCACTTAGACTTCTGCCATCTACTAAGCCTTTGCGAAAATTAACTAGCGATTTTGATTTAGTTTCAATGATTTGCCAGCTAACAGCATCGTATGTTTTTTCAGTAACATAGCGAAATTTTTGTATTTTAAAATTCTCTGGGCTACGCTCAAAGAGTTTATTACCTTATTTCTTTGAACAAAATCGCTAGGTCGCCACGGACAATCTAAGTGGTGAATTGCCACAACTCTTTCTTGGACATTTGTTCCAGCTCCCATTTTTGCTGTTGAGCCTATAAGAATTATAACTTCGCCAGCATTTACCTTATTAAAGAGCTCAGCCTTTTTGGCATTGCTTGATTCAGTATCGTGAATAAAGGCTATTTCGTGTCTTGGAATACCAGCCTCCACAAGCTTTTTATATAAATCTCCATAAAGAAAAAAGGACTCTTTTGCCTCAGCTCTGTCTTCGCCTGCCTCACTATCAAAATCATCGCTTACATTTTCATCACTATTCATCGCATCATTTATATTTATAAAATCATTTTCTTTGGTAGCTTCTGGTGTGCTTTGAGTGCCATCAATTATTAACTTTGTAGATAGTTGATTTGAAGTTTTTGGCGTTCCGCTATCTAAGAATATTAGCTGCGTGCCTTTTTCTTTTTCCCATTGCTTATAAACTTCTAACGCATTTTCAACGCATTTATTTAGCTTAGAATTTTCGTTGTCTTTTGCGCTTGGCGCAATTAGTCTAAAATCTAGCCCAGCTTTTTTGGCATCGCCAGTGCATTTTAAAAAATTGTCTTCTCTTGGGTCTTTTGGCATATGTTCCATTCTATAAATTATAGAGCCAGTATTAAATTCTTTGGTGTTTTCATCCATAACTCCTATATAAAATTCTTGCTCTTTGCTGATCGGAGAAACCACCTTATTTATATTTACACTTGGGACATAATTAGTGTAATCTTGCATTATATCAGCGTTTGTAACAATATCTGCATAGCTCATATACATGCTGCAAGTTTCTGGTAGATTTTTTAAGCCACTTAGTCTTTGGACTATCTTATAGCGCTGGGCACTAGCATCTAGTTCTGGACTAAGCTGGATTTGCGCAAAAGAGCTAACCCAGCCATCAAATGAGTTTATTTCCTTTTTTTTCTATTTCGTCTGGTATTAAAAACTTATTTAGATTATAAAGCTCTGAGAGACTGTTTGATATTGGAGTTCCAGTTAAAAAAAATTACTTTTTTGTTATTTTCGTGCATCCAAGTAGTTTTTTCTAGCAAATCGCTTGCTTTTCTACTGCCAGCTTGATTACCAAGGCCTTTTACTTTTAGAGCTGTTGAAAAGCGTAAGTTTTTAAACATGTGGCTTTCATCTACAACCAAACAATCTATGCCTAAATCAGAAAAATCTAGCATTTTTGTTTTATTATCCATAGATGAAAGCTCTTTTAATCTTTCTTCTGCGTTATCTATGCGTTTTTCAATTTGCTTAATTGTTTGCCTTGAAGCATTTTCATCTTCTGCTTTTCTTTCTAACACATCTCTTAGCTCTGCTAGTTCTTGCTCTATGATTTGTTGTTTGATTTTTGCTGGTGCTGAAATATCAAAGAATTGAGAGTGCTTCATAATGATAGCGTCATAGTTATCAGCCATAATGCGCCCTAAGAATTCCTCTTTGTTTTCTTTGCTGGTAGATTTTTCATCAGCAATCAAAAGATTTGCGTCTGGGTAAGCATTAAAAAATTCATTTTTCCATTGATCTACCAAGTGATTTGGCACAATAAATAATGGCTTATTTACAATTCCTAGCTCTTTTTCCTTCATTACGCTACAAATTGAAGTTAGTGTTTTTCCAGCTCCTACTTCATGGTCAAATAAACAAACCCTATCATTTATAGCTCTAAAAATAGCATTTTTTTGGTGCTTTCTTAGCTCAAAGATCGTATTTAAGCCTTCTAGCGTCAAAAAGCTACCATCGTATTTTGTTTTAGCATAGCAGTTAAATTTATCGTTGTATATTTGAGCTATATCAATTCGTCTATCTCTATCTTGCATTAACCACTCTTTAAACTCGCCTTTTAATCCCTCAACCTTGATATTTAGAATTGCACTAGTTTCTAGGTCTGGAACTTTTTATTTTATTGCGTTTCCATTTTTATCCATTTTGATATTTCCGTATTTATCTACTTCGTAGTTTTCTCCTTCTTTCATTATTTCAAAAAAACCATTTTCTAAGGCTTTTAATCCTACATCAAAAGGGCTTCTACCATTGCCATCAAGTCCGTATTCATTTTGAATTTTCCAAGGTAATTGATTTTTATTTCCTTTAAAATTCCACTCTCCACTAAACTTTGTCCTGCTTAAATTCCAAATACTCCTATTAGCATTAAACTTTTGTTCAAAAAATTGATTGTAATATTCTATCGGTATCCAAGGCGCTCCCATTTCAAACTCTATATCGCCAGCTTTAATGTCTTCTGGTATAACACCTTTTAATGCTTTTATGTTATGCGACATTTCATTTGGATAATCTTGCGTTACAACCTCTACTTCTTTTAATTTTCTTTTTACATCACCACTGAGATATTTGGGGGCAAAGATATATTTGCTTTCTCCTTTTGTTGATAACATGCGATGATCTATAAAAATTTGCTCTTCTTTTATCAGTTCATTTGCTACATCAAACTCACTTTTACCTAGCTTTTGAGCTATAAAATCAATTCTAGGTTCACCGTATAAGTTCATGCAAGCCATCAAACCTTCAACTGGATTTGAAAAAGTAGTTGTGCTTTGCGGTTTAATTATTCTTGTGTGTAAAATGCTGGCTTTTATAGCACTTTCATCTTGTGGTTCTATTCCTAGCTTTTTTGCCTCTTGTTCGCTGACTGCTTTTTTATAGTTTTTTTCCAGTGCTTCAACCCTAGCAAAGCTAGGATCAGCCTTTAAAACTCTGTTATTTGTCCTATTATGTAAATAATCAACATATGCTACTTTCATTCCGTTTCTAGTTTTATATTTTTTGGCATGGTAGTTATCATAAGATTTGTTTAGCTCATTTCTTGCTCTTATTAGTTTTTCATCATTATCTAAAATATTTGTTTTTTCAAGGTCTATCAACACCCTTTGTTTATCTCTTAAATCAACAAAATTTTTAATTCTTTCTTCTAGCTTTTTGCCATATTCTTGTTTTTTAGAATAAGCATATCATCATCGCTTTTATCATTGATTTTTGTGTATATTGCATTATTGTAGATAACAAAACTATTTGAGGGTAGGCCGTTAAAGTATAATTGATTTTCTTGGTATTGCTTGCTAGTTTGTGAGTTAAGAATTAGTTCTGCTGGATCAATTTCTATATCTTTAAACTTATAAATATCACTAGGTAAGCTATTTACAAATTTATCTAGTTCCTTTTGGATATCAATGTTTTCATCCATTTTACAAGTAAGAGTTGGCCTACCAAATTGTCCGCTATCAATAGCTATTTTTCCAAGAATATTTTGTGGATTTTTTTGAAAATAGTCATTTAGCTTGAATCTAGTATTCATCTCATAAGCAGAGCTTGTAAGCCAATCAAAGCTTTTTATGTCAATGTTGTTACCCTCTTGAAAGAATACTATATCTGTTGGCACTTGTGTTCCAGAGCTTTTAAATATACCTTCTGGTAGACTTACAGCAGCTATAAAAGTAGAATTTTCAGATATTTTAATTCTGGCTTCTGGGTCTGGGTTATCTAAAAAACTTGTGCTAGTCACAAAAGCATTTATTCCGCCTTCTTTTAATAGTTTTTGGGATTTCAAAGAAAAATAATCATGTAGCCTGAAACCATTTAATTTACTATCTTTCTCAGTTCTTATTTTTACATCAGCAGAATAGGGTGGATTGCCAATAATGGCATCAAACTTATCTCTACTTGTAAAATCAACCGCTTGAAGTTCAGCGCAAATTGTAGTTTGTTGTGGATATAATAAATCTAAAATTCTATAAGTAGTTAAATCTTTCTCAATTGCCATAAAAGAGCAGTTTTTATAAGGTGAGTTCGCTAAAAATGCTCCATTGCCTGCGCTTGGCTCTAAGAATTTTTTGGTATTGTCATCATCTTTTAAGCCCATTCTATCAAGTGATTTATAGATGGTGTCAATTACAATTTTTGGAGTATAAAATGCGTTATAAACACTGGCTCTAGCAAAAGCATATTCCTCTTGGCTTAAAACTTCTTTTAATTCATCTCGCTCTTTTTGCCATTGCTCTTTATCTTCATCAAAAACTTCAGCCAAGCCACCAAAGCCAGAAAATTTGCTTATGATTTCTTGCTCTTGTTTTGTGATAGTAAAGCGTTGTGGATTTTTTGCCTTGATTTCACTAAGTTCTTTTGCTAGTTTTATGGCGGTGATATTGTGATAAAACTTTTCTTTTTTGCCACTTGGAATTTCATAGTTTGTGGCTATAAAATCTTCATTTGTTCCGCTTGATACAATTAGTAGCTCAGAAGTATATCCCTGCGTGCTAGCATCATGTTTTTCCCACTCATTGTTTTGTGTATTTTGAGCATTTTTGTCCATAGACAATAGAATTGATCCGTCCTTGTCTTTTTTAGCACCTCTAGCAAGCTCTCCCCAGTCTTGAGCAGGGTTTGCGCTTCAATCGTTAAAAAGCTCATTAGCTCCACTTTCTCTTGCATTTGTGCTGCTGCTAGAAATGTTTTCATTTCGTGGAGTTTGAGACTCAGTATAAAATCCTCTTGATTCTTGCTGATTAGAGCCGATGTCCATCTGTGAAAAATCCAAGTCCCATAAGCTCTGTCCAGATATTCCATTTTTGCTTCTAGAAGTTCTTGTTGATATGGATACTTGCTCCACAGATTGTTGTTTTGTTCTATCATCTGATCTGCTATCTCGTATGGAGTTATCAAGAAGCTCTCTTTGAAATGATTTAAAATTTGATCTATTGATAGCATCATTGCTATTTCGTTCATCGCTATTATTAGCTCCCAGTTTTTGCTCATTATCATTGGTAATAAGTGTTGTGTATTTGGCTCATTATCCAAGGATTTGTTTCGTAATTTTGCAATATTTGCTCCAAGCTCGTTATCTTGTAAGCCATTTGCTCGCTCATTTCCTGATATACCATCAAATCCCTTTCTGCTAAGTCGTCTAAGTTCTTCATTTTTAAAAGAAATCTGCTTTGAGAAACCATTGTTTTCTACCGCCTTTTTTAGATTTTGTATTTCATTAAGTCTTGAGTGCAAAGATTCTACAGCTTCATATAAAGCAATGAGTTCTTCATCGTTTGATTCATAGCCTTCAAATCCACTATCGGCTAAGCTGTTCAAATCTTTTGCTATATTTTTTATGTTTTTTTGTCTAGGTCTTGGAATTCGTTCTTCTATGATATTGCCAAATAGGTCATATTCCATATTCTACCACCTTTTTCTTTTCTTTTTTCGCTTTGAACTAAAAGATCAGTAAAATCAAAACCATTACTTAGTTCAAAGCCAAATTGTTTAATTACAATATTCCAATCAAAAATTTGAACTTTTGCCCCAGCGTTTTTTAGAGTGTTAGATAGTGCTATTGCGCCATCTTGCCCACTTTGGTCATAATCGTAGATTATTACTACATTTTTGTCGTTGAAATACTGTAAATACTCATCTTTTAACCTTGCGCTAGCAGAACCTACACTAAAAGCGTTAAAGCCTTTGCTGAGCGCATTTAAGCAGTCCTTTTCTCCCTCTGCTATAAAAATACTCTCTCCATGGTTGGCTCTATTTAATGCTTTTTGTATATTAAACGGAGGTTTTGAAACATTTGGAGAAAAAAGCACTTTTGGCAATGTTTTAGTGTTGCCATTATTGTCAATTACTGTTTTTGGTATAGGGTTGTATTTCCATAGTGTGTAGCACTCGCCATTCATTTGTCTAATGGGCATCATCAATCTATCAAGTTTAGCGCAATATCCTATTTCAAACTCCATAGCCAAAGCTTTTTTCTGTTCGCTAGTGGCGGTTGGCAAGGTAAGACTTAAAAGTTCCCAATACCTTGAAAAGTGCTCTTTTCTTTGAGCTTTATAACTTTCTATTTCATCTTGCGTGATCAATTCTGGTTTATTTGGCTCTTGTTGTTTTATGTAGCTCCAGCCACTAGTGTGCAGAGTTCTATTTACATTTTCATAGTTTCCTACAAATAAAAATGCCTCTCTTTTGCTATAAGAACAAAATTTTTCCAAAAAATCTACTATATCTCCATACCAACCAGTGCCAAAGTCCTTTATTTTTCCATTTGAATTGATTGAAGCAGAAGGGGTGCGTTCATCTTTTCTTATTTTAAACTTCCACCCAGCATTTACTTCATATCCCAAATCCATTAGAATTAACGCTGTTTTCTTTCTATCTAGTATCACGAAATACCTCTATTTAATTATTTGTCTTTGTTTTACTTGTAGATTTTTTATTACTTTAAATGCGTAGGGATTATCTTTGATTTTTCCGTTGTAACAATTTAATGCGTTATTGCTTATTTAATATTTGTCAATACAACTTTTTAAAACAAAAGCTCCTATTTGGATATTGACACTAGGATTGTAAAGGTCTTTTAGACTTAAGTTATTGCGTTTTAATGTATTTTCATGTATGGAGTTTATTTGCATTAGTCCAATATCAACAGAGCCATTTTTATTTATGTTTTTAGCATTTGCATTAAAATTGCTCTCGGTTTTAGCAATAGCCCACAGCAGTATCGGCGGCACTTGATATTTAGCTCCATAGTAGATAAAAAGTTCATTGTAAAACCTTTCATTTGCTACCCCAGCACAAAATAATAATGCGCAAAGAATTAGATTTTTAATCATACGCTACGCCCCAAATCTTTGTGGTTTGTAATCTCTCTTTGTTTGCTTTTGCTTTTTGGCATAACTTTCATAACGCTTGAGAGCTCTTTGAAGTTATTTAGCATATCAGTATTAAAAGATGTAGTATCTCTGCTATGCACCCTTATATTCAAAGAGCTATAAGTTTTGGTTAGATTATCGCTAAAAGCTTTGGCGCAGTCATTATCTCCACTCATATTACCTAGCATTTCAATCGCCTTAATACCGCCTTCAAGCGTATTTAAAACAGCATTTTTACTATTTACTGATACGCTTGAAAAAGGATTTAGTGTTTTTTCATACTCGGCATTTGTTTCCTTGCTAGGTTTTGCGGCATTCAAATCTCTTGAGCCTATAGCTACTAAATGCTTGAAGTCTTTTTTAAAATTATCTTGTCCAAGTTGCACGCTAAGCCCATATTTGCCATCAATGGTGTCAAACTCTACATCAATTACATCATCACTTAACTTCAAGTTCTTTTTGTTGGCATGTTTAATTGCTTCATCCAACATTGCAAGATTTTTCATCATAGCAATTTTTTCATCGCCACTAAAAGCCTTACGCAACACAAGAACTCTTGAAAGCTCTTTATTTGATTTCATTTTATCTGTGCTTACAACAGCTACACTCTTGATAGACACAAGTGCCGTGCTACTACTCATAGTTTTTTCCTTATTTGTAGATTTTTATTTCTTGTGATTCTAGTTATTAGTCTTTAAATATCATTTGTTTTAGCTCTCCGCTTGTTTTATCTGGCATAAACTTAGCATCACAACCGCCGCCTTCTTTTTTGTAGTTTGAGCATGAATACCAAGTATTTCCCTTTTGGCTAACTCTTTTTATCAAGTGGCCTGTTTTGCATACTGGGCAAGGCTCAGCATCATCATCAATTTCATTAAATTGTGGCTTACCGTTGTTGTCATAAAACATGGCTTTACAACCGCTTTGATAAACAGAGCAGCCCCACCACCAAGTTCCTTTTTTGTTTTGCTTTCTAATCAAAACTCCATCATTGCACTCTGGGCACTTTATTGCATCTTTGCTGAAACCTTCCATTTTGCTTTCCTTTAAATTTTTTATGTCATTTGTTACTTGCTCTATAATTCCATCTAAAAACTTATCTAGGCTAAGCTCATTGCTTTCTATCATCTTTTGTTCTTCAAACCATAACGCTGTCATATCTGGCGTAGAAAGTAGAGCAGGGGCAAGCGCAATTAGCTCTTTGCCTTTTTTCGTTGAGTTCACTACTTGCTTTTTATCGTTTGATACTGTGATATACTCTTTTTCAATAAGTTTTTTGATGTGCTCAGAGCGAGTGGCTGGTGTGCCAATGCCTCCGTTTTCGCCCTTTTTACCACTATCTTTTTGAAGTAAAAGAGCTTTTATTTTTGGATTACTTGCATATTTTGCTACACCAGTTAAATCACTTAGTAGTGTTGCCATTGTGTAAAATGGCTTTGGCTTGGTTTGTTTTGAAGTCATAAGAGCACTTTTACATAAGCATTGCTGATCTGCGCTTAGAGAGCTTAAATCAGTATTTTCACTTTCTTCCTCTCCATCGTCTTTGCTAAAAAACTCACTAAAACCAGCTTTTATAGTTTTTCTACTAGTGGCGCAAAAACTATTATTTTTCACACGAAATTCAGCATTTGTAACGCTGTATTCTTTGTTTTCAAAAAATTGCGCTATATATCGCTTAACAATTAAAAGAAAAACTTTTATTTCATCTGCACTCAATAGAGTTAAATCAGTATTTGAGAGCGTTGGTATAATTGCGTGATGTGCTGAAACATTTGCGCTATTAAAAGCAGCACTTTTGATTTTTGGGTCAGCTTTATCTAGCATTGTTGAAATCTCATTTGAGTTACCAAACATACTTGCTAGATTTGAAATTATTGCTTTTCCATCATCGTGCATACCTTCTGGCAAATACTGACAATCGCTTCTATTGTATGTAATTAAATGATATTTTTCTCTTAGAGTTTGAGTGAGTTGCAATGTTTTATCTGGCTTAAATCTGTAAAGTTTTGCGCAATCGGTTTGTAGCACTAATAGATTATATGGCAAAGGTGGTGTTTGAGCTTTTTTCTCTGTTTCCACTTGTGTTAAAGTGGCTGTTTGATTTTGAGATGATTCTACAATATCTTTTGCTAAGTCGCTTGATATTATTTTCTCATCTGTCTTTAAATTTGCTTTTACTTCAAGTCCGTTTATATCAAAAACCGCTGTAATGCTAAAATACTCTAAACTCTTAAAGTTTTCATGCTCTTTATCTCTATTCACCACTAGGCTTAAAATAGGTGTTTGAACTCTACCTAGAGTTAAAACACCATCATAGCCACGAGTTTTAGCTTTCATTGTATAGGCTCTTGTCAGGTTTATACCTACTAGCCAATCGGCTCTTTGTCTAGCAAAACCTTTTGATGAAAGTCCAGAAAATTCTTCATTATTTTTCATTTGAGCTAGTTGAGTTTTTATAGCATTTGGGCTTAAATCATTGATTAAAAGTCGTTTTACTGGTTTTGTATTTTTAGAATATTCTAAAATTCCGGCTTAATTGTAAAAAACGGGTGCTGGAAGTGCTCGTTTTTACTCATCTTTCATCATTTTTTAATCTAAAATCTTTGAAATAAAGACATTTTATTTTCTAGTTTTAATCCACTATGAACTCTAAGTTTTGTTTTTAAATGAGTAAATGCTGCCTCTAAGCCGTTATTAGAGCTTGGTAAATCTTTTATATCTTGGAAAGTAAAAAGATAAGCTTCGCTTTAATGTATAATGAGCAGATCTTAGGATGAGTATAAGTAAGCCTTCGGCTATCATTTACGCTCTTTTCATTTAAAAAGATATCTTTCTTGCCACTTTTCTAGCTCTTTTATAAAGCTTTCTTTGCTTAGTAAGCTTTCTACTTAATTCTAAAAGCTCTTTACTAGCATTGCTGTTTTTTAGTTAGCTTTGTTTGGATAGTCCTTTGAATATGATATAGCGTCTTTAAATACTATTACTCCAAAGTTTAATCCCCAATATGTAGCA
>CAMENE010000025.1:0-24829 GCA_945928165.1 uncultured Campylobacter sp. | reverse complement strand
TTGCGAGCTAGGCTAGATTTATCTAGCCTAAAAGCGAGCAAAATTCTAGAATTCCTTAAAAAAACAATTTAATAAAACTTTAATAAATTTTAGCTAAATTTCAGCAAAGTTTAATAATTAAAATAGTAGGATATAAGCATTTTACGCTTAAAGGAGATAAAAGATGAAAAAAGGTTTTACGATGATAGAGCTAATCTTTGTTATCGTTATCTTAGGAATTCTAGCTAGTGTAGCCATTCCTCGCCTAGCTGCCACAAGAGAAGATGCTGAAATCTCAGCTGCTGTCGCTAACCTACGCACACTAGTAAGCGACGCTACTGCTTATTATACAGCAAAAGGTTCCCTTGGTAATGCTAAATGGAATGAAATTACAAATGTGCCTCTAGCTAATACTAATACTAATACTAATGCTAATGCTGTTGGTACTAGTGCTACTGCTAACCTAAAAGTTGGTGATACTAAAGACTGCATCGGTGTTCACTTGGTAGAGAATACTACACCAGCTCACATTAAATTTACTAAAAAAACAGGTGCAAATGGTATTTGCGATCAAGTTCTAAAATCAGCACCTGTAAAAGCTTATATTGACAGCAAGGTAAATGATAGTACTACTAATGCTATACCTATCGGCTCAAGCACAAGCGTTTATACAAAATCATCAAGCTAAAATATTTAGCTTAAAGAGCTAGGGAATTCTAGAATTCTTAATTTTAGAATTCCTTTTTTTAAATTAATAGAAAGGATAAAAGATGAAAAAGGGTTTTACGATGATAGAGCTAATCTTTGTTATCGTTATTTTAGGAATTCTAGCTAGCGTAGCTATTCCTCGCCTAGCTGCTACAAGAGAAGATGCAGAAATCTCAGCTACTGTTGCTAATCTACGCACACTAGTAAGTGATGTTACTGCTTACTATACAGCAAAAGGAACCTTTGATGGCACAACAAAGTGGGCAGAAATCACAAATGTGCCTCTAACAAGTAATACTACTGGACCTACAACTAAGGTTAATCTAAAAGTAGGTGGTAAAAACTGTATCGGTGTTCAGTTGGTAAATAAAGCTGACAATAAACCAGCTCACATTGTCTTTACTAAAGAATCTGATGGTGGTTCTGTTTGCACTCAAGTTCAAAGTGCAGAACCTCTAAAAGCTTATTTTGACTCAACAATACCGAATGATAATAATGCTAAAGGCAAAATAGCTATCGGCTCAAGCACAAGCGTTTATCCGACAACAACAAAATGATAAGCTAAAATATTTAGCTTAAAGAGCTAGGGAATTCTAGAATTTAGCCTAGGAATTTTAGAATTTTGCTCGCTTTTAGGCTAGATAAATCTAGCCTAGCTCGCAAATTTTATAAGCGCCCTAAATCCTTAGCCCCCACCCCCCTAAAACCCCGCTAAAATTTGAGTATTTTTAGGAATTCTAGATTATTTGTGATGAGATCCCCCGATCAAGTCGGGGGATGACAGAAAACACAAGTCGGATAATGACATAAGGCTTGGGAATTCTAAAATTCCCTATAGAGATCCCCCGAAGGGGTCGGGGGATGACACAAGGCTTAAAGTCGTGAGTTTTTTAGCCTGGGAATTTTAGAATTCCTAAACTTTTAAGTGAAAAAATATTTCTTGATTGCCGTTTTTCCCTTTAATAGCGCAGTTAACTTGCGCTAGTATTTTAAAGCCAAAATCAGCACAAAGCCTGTTAAAATCAGCCAGTGCTTCATTTATGGCTTTTTGGTCGCAAACCACGCCTTTTTTATCCCTTTTTGCCTTTAAACCTACTTCAAACTGAGGCTTAAAAAGCACGATTATTTCATCATTTGCAAGGGTTTTGATACAAGGCAGAACCAAGCTAAGCGGTATAAAGCTAAGATCAGCTGTGATGAGAGCAAAATTCTTGGCACAATAAGTGCTAGCAAAGTCTCTAATATCCGTGCTCTCACGACAAATAATGCGAGGGTCAGCCCTTAAAGAGCTATCAAGCTGTCCCTCGCCCACATCCACACACAGCACGCTACTAGCACCACTCATAAGCAAAACCTGCGCAAAGCCACCAGTGCTTGAGCCTATATCAAGGGCGTTTTTGCCTTTTACGCTAATCTTTTGGCCCTCTAAAAAGCTCTTTAGCTTCAAAGCCCCACGACCTACGAAAATCTCGCCATCACAAGTAATTTCATCATCCAAGCTTAGATTTTGCGAGGGCTTTGAGATTAGCCCCCCGCTAGCAAAGATTTTTTGCGCTTTTATAAGCTCGCTAGCTTTGTTTCTGCTGATATTTAAAGCCTGTGCTACTCTTGCATCTGCTCTCATTTTTTGTCTTTTTTTCACTGGTTTTGAGTTTGCTTCGCAGCTACACTCAAAATAAATAGGCTCCAAGGTCGTAAGGCGATTTTTGCCCAGCGAGCCGCTGCGCTAGCTGTGGGGCTGCGGTAGTGGCTGGTAAAATTTCGTGCCGATTTTTCAAGGCAAAGCTGCAGAAAAACGGTGCGAAAGTTTCGCCAGAGCAGCTGGGCTGCGCAAGGCTTGCTGGACAAAAAGCGTCCACGAACCAAGCCTAAAAATCAAGAATTCTCTAAGCCCTCTAGCCACTCTTCATCCACAATTTTTACGCCTAGTTCATTAGCTTTTGCTAGCTTTGAGCCAGCTGCCTCTCCTGCTAGCAAAAAATCAGTCCTAGCAGAGACTGCGCTAGATACTTTTGCCCCAAGGGCTTCAAGTCTAGCTTTTATCTCTTCTCTTGGGCTTTTTAGCGTGCCAGTTATCACTACGCTTTTGCCATTTAGCGCAGCTTTGCTAGTATCAAGCACCTCAGGCAAAACCGGCTGTATAAAAGTAAGTAGCTCACGCACCTTGCCCTCATTTACACGCACAAACTCCAAAAAGCTCTGCGCCATGTTTTCCCCAAAGCCATCAAGGGCTATTAGCTCATCATAGCTAGCACTAAGCCAACCAGCCCCAAAGGCTCTAGCGATTTTTCTAGCTGCCACCTCGCCTATTAGCTCGCAGCCAAGCGAGGTTATAAAACGCTCCAAAGTAGGCGTTTTACTCTTTTGAATGCTTGATAAAATATTGTTTATTTTACGCTCTTTAAAGCCCTCTAGCCCAGCAAAAGAACTCTCATCTAGCCTATAAATATCAGCTATATTTCTTAGCCTGCCATTCTCATAAAGTAGCGTAATAATCGCAGATCCAAGCCCGTCAATATCCATGCATTTTTTGCTAGCAAAATATATTAACAAGCCTAGCTCTCGTTCTTTACACTCTAGATTTTGGCATTTTAAAATCGCCCCATCGCTAAAAAGCTCAGAACCACAGCACGGACACACTCTAGGCGCAGTGATATCCTTGCTTACTTCGCCCCTGCGCAAAGAAGCAGTTATCTTTGGTATCACATCGCCTGAGCGGATTATGCTTATAATATCACCTATTTTTAGTCCAAGTCTTTTTATCTCGCCAGCATTGTGTAAAGTAGCGTTTGATACCATCGCACCATCTATATTTACAGGCTCGAGCACTCCCACAGGCGTAATGGCCCCGGTTCTGCCTACCTGCCAGATCACATCTTTTAGCCTAGTAGAAAGCTCAAGTGGCGGAAACTTATAAGCTACCATAAAGCGAGGGAATTTCACAGTATAGCCCATATTTTGCGCAGTTTTTAGCTCATTTACACGCACGACCATGCCATCCATTAGCATTTCTTTTTGCTCTCTTGCATTTAGAAGCTCTTTGTAGGCTTTTTGTATCTCATCAAAGTCCTTACAAGTCTTACAAAAATCATCTCTTAAAAAGCCAAGCGAGCGCACAAACTCCATAATCTGCCAGTGCGTAGTATAATTAAACTCATTTTCTAGCGAGTTTTCGCCCACGCCCCAAGGATAAAAGCGCAGTCTGCGAGAGCGAGCCACATTGCTATCAAGCTGACGAAGTGAGCCAGCGGCTGCGTTTCTAGGATTTGCTAGTGGTTTTAGCCCAGCTTCTAGCAAGCTTTTATTTACTTTTTCAAAATCAGCCTTTGTGATTACTACCTCGCCACGGATTTCTATGCGACCTTTATAAGCGATTTGCTGTGGTATAGAGGCTATTACTTTTGCGTTGTGAGTTACATTTTCGCCTATTTTACCATCGCCTCTGGTGGCAGCTTTGATTAACTTGCCATCTTCATAGAGTAGATTTAGGCTCGCACCATCAAACTTTGGTTCTACAAAAAGTTCTAAATCAGCCTTAGAACCACGCTCTAGCCACTCTTTTAGCTCACTAGAATTAAAAATATCCTCCATTGACCACATAGGCGCAATATGAGCTGATTTCTCAAAGCTTTCTAGCACCTCGCCACCCACTTTTATGCTAGGGCTATCTGGGCTTATAAAAAGCGGATTTTGCTCTTCAAATTCTAAAATTCTGTGATATAGCTCGTCATACTCAGCGTCCGTTGCAAGCGGGGCATCATCTGTATAATACGCCTTTGCCCACTTTTTTAGCGTGCTAATAGCTTCTAAATACTCTTTTTCGCTCATCTCTTTTTGGCTCATCTTTGCCCCTTTTTTAAAGTGCTTTGTAGGCACTATGCAGTGCTAAAAGCTGAGCATGCTCTAAGCTGTCATGAACCCTAATTATGCTAGCTCCATTTTCTATGGCTTTTTGGTGTAAAAATAAAGTGCCAGCAAGGCGGTTTTCTACGCTGCTTGGATGATAGGCGTTTATTATACTTTTGCGGCTTGCCCCAACTAGCAGAGGGCAGCCAAAGCGCAAAAAATGCTCTAAGTTTTTTATAAGCATCAGTCCTTGCTCATGACTTTTGCCAAAGCCTATACCGATATCTAAGATGATATTTTCTCGCTTTAAGCCTACATTTTCGCATTCTTTGATTTTTCTTTCAAAAAACTCATCAACAAGCTCTATTATATCGCCATTTACAGGCTCTGAGCTACCTTTTATACCACCGTGCATAAGGCAGTATTTTGCGTCGTACTCTCTAGCAATTTTAGCAAGGGCAGGATTTGCGCTTATATCATTTAGCAAAGTTATGCCGTTTTCTAGTGCGTATTTAGCGCAGTTTTCATCAAAGGTGTCTATGCTAAGTTTTGCTTTTTTAGCAATATTTGAGCTTTTTAGTATATCAACTGCTGATTTTACACGCTCAAACTCAGCTCTAGAGCCGATATACACGCTATCAGGGCGAGTGCTAGCCCCGCCTATATCAAGCCAAGAAGCACCACTTTCTATCATCTGGGAAGCCCTATTTGCTATGCTTTTTTCATCCACACGGCTTTTAGGATTCAAGCTATCATCTGTCATATTTAGCACGCCCATTATCTCAGGGTTTGGAGAGATTTTTGTATTTGGAAATTCTAGTTTTAGATAGCGTGAGAGCTCTTTTAGCCCAAAGTCTTGTAAGGCTTCTTTTTTCTCTAAACTTTTTAGCTGTTTTTCATTTGCTATTAGCACCGCTGAGCTTAGTTCTTTGCCACCAAGTATCGCGTTTTCAGGACTTAATACCTCAGCACCGCAGCTTAGAGCATCTTGTTTTAGGATATTTATAGCAGCTAAGCTTATTTCTTTTATGAGAAAAAAGTGTAGTTCTTTTTTCTCACTCATTATTTTCTTGCCCATTTTATGGACTTTTAGCTTAGTGCAAAGTGCGTTAAAATCGCTTTTTGCTGAGATTTTTTGGATTTTCATTTTTTACCTTATTTAGTTTTTTAAGCCTTAGGAATTCTAGAATTTCTAAATCTAGAATTTCTAAATCTAGAATTTCTATGATAATCAGCGTTTACTTTTTTTCATCAAAAGCAGCAGTAAGGGCGTAAGAACATACTCAGGCGCAGTATTTAAAGCACTGATATAATTAAGCTTTTTAAAATACTCTAGCTCATCTGTGCTAAAAACAAACCCACTATCAAGCGCATCGCAAATAATGTCACCAACTAGCTTTGAGAGCCCTAAGGTGCTTAGCTTGCCATTTTCTTTAAGCTCTCTTTGGGCTTTTACAAACTCACTCAGGCTTTTTAGATCAATGCGCCACAAATCAAGTCCGTGCTCGCACCTGCCTTTTACCCTGCTTCGCACCTCTAGCATGAGCCTTGAGCGCACGGTAGGCAAAAGCGTATTTTTGCTAGGGACAATGAGAGTAAAAACTATATTTTTTGGCGGTTCTTCAAGTATTTTTAGCAAAGAGTTTTGAACCTCAGCACCTAGCTTTTTAGCTATGATTACTATATTTTTTTCATTATATTCAGCTATGTAGGCTTCTGCTATGATGCTTTTAGCATCTTCAAGTAGCATAATCTCATACTCAAAAATACGCACATTTTTACCAGCAAACTCGGCTTTTACGCTCTCAAAATCACTTGAAATAATAATTTTATTTTGCATTTAAAGAGTGATTTTACCCAAAATTACTTCGCTTAAACTCATATCAAAAAGCCTAAAAAGCGCAAGTATTTTGATATCTAATAAAGGATCGTTTTTCTCTAGGCAAAAGGCGTTTTGGGCTTGTTCGCCAAAAAGCCACATATAGCTATTTTGATGGCTTTTTGCAATAAGGCTTAGTTTTGAACTGCCCTTGCCTATGTAAAAATACACAAAGTTATTGCCAAAGCAGATATTTAGCATATCATCTAGCAAAGCCATCTCACTCTCATCAAGCACGCTAGTATCAATGCGTGGATAAATAGAGCGCAGTGGCACTACTGGGATTAGTGGACGGGTTTTGCTAGGGGTGTTAATGTTTTTGATAAAATACTCTTCAAACCAGCTATACTCATCATCACAGACTAACACTATACTAGCACCATCTAAAAAATACCCAAGCTTGCTTGAAAGCAGACTAGCCCACGCCACACGCTGTTCTTCAAGCCAGTTCATAATAATACCCTCAAACTCAGCACCCCTAATAGCACCAAGCGTCCAGCTAATAAGATCCATTTTCAAAGCTTTTAGGCGTCTAGTTTGTAGGCTTTGTGTAAGGCTCGCACTGCTAGCTCACCGTATTTTGCAGCTACTATGATAGAGATTTTTATCTCGCTAGTTGAGATCATTTCTATATTTATGCCCTCAGCTGCTAGCGTGCTAAATGCCACGCTTGCTACACCAGAGTGGCTTTTCATACCAACGCCAACTATGCTTACTTTTACCACATCGCTATCAAACTCCACGCTTGAAGCGTATTTTTCTACCACAGCCCTTGCGATATCTACTTCGTTTTGCGAGACTGTAAAGCCTAGATTTGTAGTGCCGTCTTTTTGCCCTGCGTTTTGGATGATCATATCTACATTTATGTTTTTATCGGCTAGGGCTTTAAAGATTTCAGCTGAAGTGCCAGGCTTGTCTAAAACATTTCTCATAGTTACTCTTGCTTGGTTTTTATCAAGCGCAATTCCGCTTATTACTACATCTTCCATATTTGCCATATTTTCTTCTCCTGTGATTAGTGTGCCTTCATTGTGATTAAAGCTTGAGCGTGTTACTAGATTTACATTTAGCTTTTTAGCAAGCTCTACGCTGCGGTTTTGTAATACCTTTGCGCCCATGCTAGCAAGCTCTAGCATTTCATCGTAGCTGATTTTTTCTAGCTTTTTAGCACTTGGTTCTATGCGTGGATCAGTGGTGTAGACGCCATCTACATCAGTATATATCTCGCATAAATCAGCTTTTAAAGCCCCAGCAATTGCCACCGCACTTAGATCAGAGCCACCTCTGCCTAGCGTGGTTACTTGACCGTGTTCATTTACACCTTGAAAGCCAGCTATTACTACGATTTTGCCATCTTTTAGAGCTTCGTCAATGTTTTTTGTATCTATGCTTTTTATGCGTGCTTTTGTAGCACTAGTATCAGTGGTGATCCCTGCGCCTCTGCCGCTTAGGCTAATTGCTGGATAGCCCTTTGCGTTTAGTGCGATTGAGAGCAGAGCTGATGTTACACGCTCACCAGAGCTTAAAAGCATATCCATATCTCTATCTTGTGGAGCGTTTTTAGCAAAGTACTCAGCATATTCTATAAGCTGATTTGTAACCCCACTCATAGCTGAGACTACGACTACTAGGTCGTTACCTGCCTTTTTATTTTCTATTACTCTTTTAGCAACTTCATCAATGCGCTCTAGCGTACCTACGCTTGTGCCACCGTATTTTTGAACTATTAGCATTACAAATATCCCTTTCTTTTTAAGAGTATTTTAAAAGAAATTTTCCTTTTAAAATAGTGTGTCTTGCATTGTTATATGTTATCAAAATTTATATATTTTTTTGATTAAATGTGCCTTAATTTGATTTTATTGCTTCGTAAGGTTTATAAACTTTTAAATTCTGGTAATTTGTTTCTCACTCAAAAGATACATTTTCCCTGCGATTTTTGGTTAATTTTACTGATTTTTTGAAATTTACGCTAGAAATTTGGCTCATTTATAAGCGTTTTCTCTTGTGCTAACTTCTAATAATTTTAGCGTTAATGTCTCCTTGCTTTTTTCGCCTACTATGCGATAATGTTGCCCCACTTTCCAGCTATAAACATTTTCATAGCCCCCCCATTTTTTCGCAATTTTTCAGCGCAAAAGAGTCGTTAGCATTTTTTAAATTTTCAATAGCAAATAAAATTCTTACTGCGTTTTCGCCTTTGGCGATTTTACTTATCATTTTATCTACTTTGCTAGGAATTAAAATATTATACATTTTCAGCCCCAAACATTTTGGCATTTACTTAGGCTTTGATTTGCTCCACTTGTTCTTGTGGCATTTTTTCTACTTCTGTCCTTAAAGCGTTAAGGCTTGGTGCGTTCTCTGTGGTGTAAAATCTTGGCTTATTAAGGGTGCGAAGTTGTAATTCTATTTTATAGCCTTTAATATATTCTTTTTTGCCTTGATATTCAAAAACTAAATGAAAGCTTCTATATCCATCTTGCTTTGGGTCTTTTATATAATCATTTTCACGGATTATTTGTAAAACTGCTTTTTTAGATTTATATGCTTTTTTTACAGCAGTTAAAAAAGCATATAAATCATTTTTATTTTTAAATACTGCCCTTAGCCCAGCTATATCTTGCATAGTGCTTAGTTGCACTCCGCTATTTCTTTTAAGCTTTATTCTTATAGAACTAAGTCTTTTTAATTTGCGTGATAAAAGCTGTGGTTTTTTAAAATCTTATTTGAAATATATTCTCTTGGGCTTAAATTTGCTTTTGAGCTTTCTTTTATAATTATTTGTATCTCTTCTTGGTTAAATAAATTTGTTGTTATAATTCCTATTTGTAATTTTATTATATTATATCTATTCATAGATATATTTAATGCTTCTGCTTTTTGTTTTAATAGCTCTTTTTCTTCTTTACTATAAATTACGAGTTTTTGTCTTAGTCTAGAATTTCCTCTTTCTTCTTTATTTGCTATTGTTATAAGGCCTAGTTTTTGTTTTATATATTCACCAATATTTAGATTATAGAATGTTGTTTCTTGGTAGATTTTTAATATAGCTTCATCACTTAAAAATTGATTGTCTTCTAAAAGAAATTGTTTTGTAAAATTATTAAGACTTAGTCCCCTAGCCCATTTGATTACTCTTTTGTCAATTTCGTCGCAAAGGTCTTTTGGTAATTTTAGGATTATGTGCTTTTCATCTTTTTCTTTGCTTGGCTTGGCTATTTCTTGTTTTTCTGCTCCATTGATAAAATCATCAAAATTTGTATCTCTACTTGCTTTTTTAAATTCCACTTTACTCTCCTTTTTATATTATAAGTTTTCTTGTTTTCTATCATTTTTTTCTAGCATTTTTATTAACATTGTAGCTGCTATAAAAAATATAATTAAAGTGCTTGTAGCGGCTAAAATTCCTGCCATATTTAAATTTTCCATTTCATTCTTGTCCTTTTTAATTCTTCTTCTATTTCTTGTTGTATTTGTTTGGCTTCTTGTGTATTTTCCTCTTCCCATTTTTTGAAATTCTTAAACATTTGAGTTTCTTCAATATTATAGAATTTATCTTTATTTTTTGGTTCGTCTATTTTCAATTTAGCTCCCATTTCTTTTGCTACATTTTTAAAAATGTTTAAAATGGCTTGGTTGCCATTTTCAAATTGTAGTGAGATTGTTTTCATTTTAAATTCCATTTTATTTTCCTTTTTATATTATAAGTTTTCTTGTTTTCTATCATTTTTTTCTAGCATTTTTATTAACATTGTAGCTGCTATAAAAAATATAATTAAAGTGCTTGTAGAAGCTAAAATTCCTGCCATATTTAAATTTTCCATTTATACAATTATATTAGTATTTTTTTCGCTAATATTCAAAATATAGTCCTTATATTTAAAATTAAAGACACACATTACAAATATCCTTTTTCTTTAAAATGTTTTATAACCTTGCTATAAAATTCTTTTTTAAAGTGCGTTACCACGCTCATTAGCTCATTTACATTTATAAATTTATAGTCATTAAACTCTGGTTTTTTGGTATTTATATCTATTTTCGCATCGCCTTTTAATCTAGCTAAAAAATACTTTTGGCTCTGCCCCCAGTATGGTGCCATTTTTTTTCTAGCGTGTTCTGGAAAATCATAGCTTAGCCACTGGGGATACTCAGCTATGATTTCTACTTTGTTTGTGCCGATTTCTTCTTTAAGCTCACGAAATAGCGCATCTCGTGGCGTCTCGCCATCATCTATGCCACCTTGTGGAAACTGCCAAGCACCCTTTATATCACTGCGTTGTGCTACTAGCACTTTACAATCAAAAGGATAAGTCGGCGCAAGCACGATAATAGCTACATTTGGACGATATTTCTTTTCTTGCATCTGCCTTGCCTGTGGATAAAAAATTTCACGATTTTAGCTAAAAAGCCTTTAAATTTTGATAAATTTTGAGCTATAATTTTAGCATGAGAGTTTATATACATATACCATTTTGTGCCTCAAAGTGTCCTTATTGTGCTTTTGGCAGCTTTAGTGATTTTAGTCTTGTAAGGCAGTATTTTGATGCTTTAAACAAAGATTTAAATCATCAGCTAAAAGAGTTTTTAGGCACTAAAAAGCAGATAAAAAGCATATTTTTTGGTGGTGGCACGCCTAGCGTGGTGGGCGTAAAGTTTTATGAAAAAATCATGGATTTGCTGCTTAGCTATTGCGCTAAAAATGCTGAAATCACCTTTGAGGCAAATCCAAACTCAGCCAAGCTAGAGTGGCTAAAAAGCATAAAAAATCTAGGCGCAAACCGCATTAGCTTTGGGACGCAAAGCTTTGATGAGAAAAAACTAGAATTTCTAGGTCGCACTCACAGCAGCGCTGATACTTTTAAGGCTGCCCAAAATGCGCTTAGAGCTGGCTTTGAGCGAATAAATGTAGATTTTATCTACGGCACAAAACTTGATAGTAAAAAACTTTTAAGCTCTGAGCTAGAGGGCATAGAAAAGCTTAAAAATCTAGGCGTAAAGCACATTAGCGCCTACGCTCTAACCTTAGAGCAAAACACGCCATTTTATGCTCACAAAAACTACGCAAAAGAAGCACCGATTTTGGCAAATTTTATGATAAAAGGGCTAAAAAGTTTAGGCTTTTTACAGTATGAAATCAGCAATTTTTCGCAAATTGGCTATGAATGCGAGCATAATCTTGGCTACTGGAAGGGCGATGAATACATTGGCGTAGGGGCTTTTAGCGTGGGTTGCGTGGGCAAAACTAGGCTTTATGCTCACAGCTTAATTGAAAACTACATAAATGAACCACTTTTTCGCAAAAGCGAGTATTTGAGTGATGATGAGTGGAGCGATGAGAGATTGCTTTTAGGGCTTCGCTCAAAGCTTGGTGTGGATGAGAAATACATAAAAAACAAAGAAATTCTAGAATTTCTAGAAAAAGATAAAAAAATCTTGCGAGAAAATGGGAGAGTTTTTAATAAAAACTTCTTGCTTGCTGATGAATTAGCTTGCCTGCTTTGCTAATTTAAGCAAAAAAGAAAGCAAAATGCGCTAAAATCACAGAATTTTTACGCAAAAAAAGGGCGCAAATGTTTGGTATGAGTTTGCCAGAAATCGTTGTTATTTTGGTTGTTGCGGTGCTTGTTTTAGGGCCTGATAAATTGCCTGAGGCACTTGTGAAGTTTGCTAAGTTTTTTAAATACTTCAAAGCCCAAGTAAACTCAGCAAAAAGCAACTTTGAACAAGAGGTGCGAATAGCTGAGCTTAAAGCTGATGCTGCCAAGCTAAAAAGCTCAGTTGCTGATATAAACTCAAATGTGCGAAAAAAACTTACTTTTGAAGAACTTGATGAGCTAAAAAAATCAGCTAGCGATTTTAGCGCAGAGCTAAAAAACAGCCTTGATTTTAGCCAGACAAATACAAGCAGCGAAGCTTCTATAGAGAATTCTAGAATTCCTAGCCAGAATTCTAGAATTTCTAATGAAAATTCTAGAATTTCTAGCCAAAATTCTAGAATTGGCAGTGAAAACCAAGTTTTAGACAAACTAAACTCTGATACTTTAAACAATAAAATAGACCAAACAATAAAATAGACGAGCAAAAAGAAGGCAAAAATGTTTGAAGATTTAAAACCGCATTTAATAGAACTTAGAAAGCGTCTTTTTATCAGTGTTTTAGCACTAATTATTTGTGTGATTGGGTGTTTTGGCTTTTGGGAGTTTATTTTAGCCTTTATCTCAGCGCCTTTAAAAGGCGCATTGCCAGAGGGCAGCGATATTATTTTCAAAGAAGTAACCGAACCCTTTTTTACTGCTATGAAAGTAGCCTTTATAGCTGGACTTTTGCTCTCTTGTCCTGTGATGTTTTGGCAGTTTTGGCTCTTTGTAGCACCTGGGCTTTATGATAATGAGAAAAAATTTGTTATCCCTTTTGTATTTTGCGCTACTTTAATGTTTTTTTTAGGGGCTGCGTTTTGTTATTATTTCGTGCTTCCAACAGGACTTCATTTTCTTATAAACTTTGGTGGGCAGCTGTTTTTAGCCTTGCCTAGTATAGGCGAGTATGTGGGCTTTTTTACCAAGCTTGTTATTGCCTTTGGACTTAGTTTTGAACTACCTGTTATTAGCTTTTTTCTAGCAAAAATCGGGCTTATTACTGATGAGAGCTTAAAGACGTATTTTCGCTATGCGGTGGTGGGGATTTTTATCTTTGCAGCTGTGATGACGCCGCCTGATATTTTTAGCCAGATTATGCTAGCAGTACCGCTTATCGTGCTATATGCGCTTTCAATCTACATCGCAAAACTTGTAAATCCAGCTCAAAAAGATGATGAAGATGATGGGGGCACAGAACTACAAAAGAGCCAAAATGCGTGAGACCCAGCTTAGCTCTTATGATTATTTCTTGCCCCAGGGGCTAATAGCTACTAAGCCAGTAGAGCCAAAAGGACAGGCAAAACTGCTAGTTTATGATAGAAAAAAAGATAGCATAGAGCATTTGCATTTTAGCGACCTTGCGCAGATTTTGCCAGAATGCGCTATTATCTTTAACGATACAAAGGTGATAAAAGCTCGCATTTATGGGCAAAAGGACAGCGGCGGCAAAATAGAACTGCTACTAAATCAGCCGCTTGGTGGCTCTAATTTTAGCTGTTTTATAAAAGGCTCTGTTAAGGTCTGGCAAAATCTAGAATTCCCTAGCTCTCTAAAAGCGCAGGTTTTAGAGCTAAAAGGTGATGGCTCGCGCGTAGTAAAAATCACGCAAAATGAGCGTGAGCTAGAAGCGAATGAGCTTTTTGCTATATTAGATAGCATAGGTCATGTCCCGCTGCCGCCGTATATAAAAAGAGCTGATAATAAAGACGATGAGAGCTGGTATCAAAGCATTTTTGCTAAAAATATGGGCGCAGTAGCAGCTCCAACTGCTAGCTTACACTTTGATAAAAACATGCTTGAAGAGCTAAAGCAAAAGCACGAGCACGCCTTTATCACGCTACATGTGGGGGCTGGGACTTTTAAAGGAGTGGAGAGCGAAAATATCTTAGAGCATAAAATGCACAGCGAGTATTTTGAGATCAGCAAGGCTGCCAAAACCATCATAAATAGCACACAAAAACTGCTAGCTGTGGGCACTACTAGCACTCGCACGGTTGAGTATTTCGTGCGAAGTGGGGCTAGTAGTGGGAAGTGTGATCTTTTTTTGCATCCTTTAAATCCGCCAAAAAGAGTGGATTTTTTGCTAACAAACTTCCACTTACCCAAAAGCACGCTAATTATGCTTGTAGCTAGCTTTTTAGGGCTTGAGAAAACCTTAGAGCTTTATAAAAAAGCTGTGGAGATGAAATATAGATTTTATAGCTACGGCGATGGCATGCTTATTATTTAAAAGGATAAAATATGAATAAATTATTATTGCTTCTACCAAGTCTAGCTAGTGCTGATTTGATTCAAGATTTATATAAAGAACAATTTTACCAACTATCTAAATCAAATTTTGAGATAATAACTGCTTTTTTGGTCATTTTTATCATCGCCTCTTTGATTTATCTTTTTAGCCTAGTAAAAAAAAGCAAACAAAAAACCATCGTCCAAGCAGGCAATATCATAAGCACAGTCCATACTAAAATGATTAAAAAAGATATAGACTTGCTAAGAATACTAGATGGCTACCTAAGCATCTTGCACCAAAAAGTCGCAAAAAGGGGCAACAAAGTATATTTTAATTTTGGCCACCACTACCCAAGATATGTAAAAGCAATGCATGATAAGGTATGTATGCTTTTTTATACCTTGAGTGAGTTTGTTATAGAACACACAGAAAACTCCCATATCATCATCGGTCTAAGAACAAAAAAATCTAGTAGCCAAAAGAGCGTAAGATACGAGTTTTACATTAAAAGCGACTGCCCTATTCCACAGCTACAAAAAGGCGATATAAAAAATACCTTAGAAAAACACAGCAAAATGATAGAAATAACAACATATAAAGGCAAAAAAGAGCTAAAAAACTGCGTGTTTTTTGAGTTTTACAAGCTAAAAACCGCAAAACTAGTAGCAGATATTTTAGGTACAAAAATAAACTTTTCTCGCTGGCAAAAGCATAGTTTTCTTAGCTTTGAGTTAGAGTTTGAGCTTAGCGATAAACTCTGCGAAGTAAGCAATAGATACTCGCATTTTTTTGGGCTAAATACTATTATCTTAGAAGATGATATTTGCGGCTTTTATCAAATAGCCTCAAAGCTAAAGCAATTTAAGCTAAATATACAGCCAAAAATGGATTTAAAACTAGCAAAAGAGCATCTTTTTAACCCTATTTTCTTGGCAAAATTTATCTTTATAAATACTAGAGTTTTGCGCAATTTCACAGCCAAAGAAATAAATCACATAAAACAAAAGCAAGCAAAATATGGCTTTGTGATTATTTTAATCAGTGATTCTGTGGCGTTTGATCACTATAACGGCTCTTTTGAAAACTATGTGCTACTTAAACGTCCAGTAAATATGGACACTCTTTTAGCAGCTATGAATACCCCCCCGACTTCTCAAATAAAATTATTCAATAGCCTTTTGGTGGGTATTTCATCCTAGTAATTTTAGAATTTCTAGGATGATTAACAATCTAGAATTTCTAGGAATTCTAGAATTCTAGAGTTTGGAAATTCTAGAATTCTAGTTTAAGGAATTCTAGAATTCTATTTAGGAATTCTAATTTAGGGAATTCTAGAATTCTAGTTTAGGAATTCAAGTTTAAGGAATTTTAGAATTTCTAGGATGATTAACAATCTAAAATTTCTAAATCTAGAATTTCTAGGAATTCTAGAATTCTAGATTTTATAATTTTGGCGCAACATTTGACATAAACCAAAGCAAGCCAAACAAAGCCCCAGCTCCCTTTGGCTTACTCTCATCGTATAAAAACTCATAAATATCCTTGCGCGCTATAAAGACAAGCTCTATACACTCATCATCCACGCCGCCACCTTGCCCCTTTTTCATACTCTCATCAATGATAGCATAAAACACACTTTGACGATTTGCGCTAAATCCAAGCCCAGTAAAACTAGAAGTAATGTAATTTACACTAGGCACAGCATATCCTGTCTCTTCTAGCACTTCTTCTATTGCTACCTCTTTTGGCTCCAAGCCCTCTTTATCGCACAGCCCAGCGCAAAACTCATAGCTAAAGCCTGTATTTTCATCTATTTTGCTAGTATCGCCGCCCGTTTCGTGATACCACAGACTTGGGCGAAACTGCTTAACAAACAAAAAGGCATCCTTATCTTTATGATATAGCAAGATTGATACGCTATCATGCGCTTTTATACAATCCCATTTTCGCCTCATGCCATTTTGGCTAAAAACAATGCTAAAAGGGCGAATATACTTACTCTCTCCAAGCTCAGTTATTTCAATATCTTTTATAGTAGTATCCATGTAGCAAGTCCTAAAAAGCTTAAAAAGCCCACTACATCAGTCATCGTAGTAAGTAGCACTGGGCTAGCCACAGCCGGGTCTACACCAAAACGCTTTAAGCTCATAGGGATTATCACCCCAAAAAAGCCAGCCCCAGCTAGATTTATAAGCATCGCAGCTGCGATTACAAAGCCAAGCCCTGCTATACCAAACCACACATACGCCACAAGCCCTACAAGCACCGCAAAAATCGCTCCATTTACAAAGGCTATGGCAAACTCACGGCCAATTACGCTCTTAGCATTTGAAAAAGTGATCTCACGAGTAGCAAGACGGCGCACGGTTACAGTTAGTGCTTGCGTGCCAGTATTTCCACCCATGCTAGCAACAATAGGCATTAAAACCGCTAAGGCTACGATTTTATTTATACTCTCATCAAAAAGGCTAATTACAACAGAGCTGATTATCGCAGTAATTAGATTTAGCACCAGCCACACAGCGCGCGCCCTGCCCGCTTTTACCACGCTTTCTTCTTCTTCTGCTTCGTCATTGACTCCAGCTAGGTTATAGATTTGCTCAGTAGCACTCTCTTCTAAAAAATCGTGTATATCATAGTTTGTGATGCGTCCTAGCAAGACGCCTGCTTTGTCTACTACAGCTATAGAGCTTAGATCATAGTCTTTTACGATCTGCGCAACCTCTGTTATATCATCATCATCACGGGCAAAATGCGCCTCATACTCGCTACCATGCTCGCTCATAATCTTTGCTAAACTATCGCTTGGCTCAAATAAAATCATATCATCAATAGGCACCGCATAGCGCAAAACTCCATCACTATCAGTGATAAATAGCACAAATACGCTAACTAGCTCACCACTTTTTTTAAGCTGTCTAAAACGCTCAATAGCGGTTTGTAAGCTCTCGTTAAGCTGGGCTTTAAAAAGCTCAACTTGCATATAAGCGCCAGCTTCATTTTCTTTGTAACCCATAAGGGCTGAGATTTCTTTTTTGCTCTCAATCTCTAAGCTATCAAAAAGCTCTTTTGCCTTGTTTTCATCGATATCTTCTATATTTTGGATTAGATCAGTTGCATCATCGCTTTCTAGCGTTTCAATAGCATCTACGATTTTTTCTTGTGGGATATGCATTATCACATCTTTTAGCATGTGATCTGGCATTTCTATAGCAACTTCTGCAAGATCTTCTTTATTTAGCTTAGGCAAAAGCTCGCTATAAGCACTTTTATCGCTTTTTTTAAGCTCTTTTAACCCCTCAGCTACCTCAGCTGGACTTAGCTCCTTTTGGTTATTTATATGAGCTAAAAGCTGTTCTTTTAACTTTTGTATAGCATCTTGGCTCACACTATATCCTCTTGATATTACCAAAACTTAGTTCTTTAGCTGGATTTTGGTGCGAGCTAGCTAGGGCTGAGTTTAGCTTTTCATCATAGGCTTTTGCTACTTTTTTAAATAGTTCTTTATCTTTGATAGAACTAGCACTTTTTACCACCTTTAGCACACGCTGGGGATCTACAGCTGTCTGCCCTCTATACATACCAAAGTGTAGATGTGGACCTGTACTCATGCCAGTACTTCCTACAAAACCGATAAGCTCTCCTTGTTTTACACTTTGACCTACTTTTAGTCCTTTTACATAGCCATCAAGGTGAGCATATAGCGTGCTATACTCGCTGCCTATGTGTTTTATAATCACAGTTTTTCCATAGCCACCTTTTGTGCCTACATGCACGACCTTGCCATCGCCTGCTGCATGAACCCTAGTACCCCTTGGTGCAGCATAGTCCGTGCCAAGATGAGCCCTATAGCGGCGCAAAACTGGGTGAAAACGGCGTGGACTAAAATGAGAGCTAATGCGTGCGTTTTTAAGCGGCGTTAGCAAAAAGTATTTTTCAAGCTCCATAGCGTTTTCGTCATAATATGCATCTTTAAAGCGGTAAGCATAGCGGAACTTACCATCTCTTGTCTCCATCATCGCTGCTTGGATTTCAACGCCATGGTGGCGTCCCATACGCTTTTTTTGTTTATAGAAAATCACTAGGCGGTCGCCTTTTTTAGCGTTTTTAAAATTTATTGTGCCACGAAAGGCTGCTACAAAAGAATTTGCCAAAGATGTAAGCCCACTAGCCTTTGCTATATCAGCGTGCGGGGAGTTAGATAGCTCTAAGCTTAAAATCTTTTCTTCAACTTCATATTCTATAGGCAAAAAGTCCATTTTATAGCTTTTCTCAGTCTTACTAATGTGTATTTGAAGCTCATCAGTTACTGGGATTAGGGCTTGTAAAAGATTGTTATTTCTATCTTTTAGCACCCAGATATTTGCGCCTGCTTGTATCTCATCGGCTAGTTCTTTATCCTCATATTCTAAGTCATAATACACTTTTTGTGGCACTCCATTTTGCTCAAAAAACTTTAGCAAAGTCATGCCATTTCCCCACTTCATTTCTTGTAAATTTGGGGCTTTGTTTAGCCCTGTAGTAGCCTGTGCCACACTAAAAACAAAAAATAAAAACACCAAAATTCCACGCATAAAAACCTCCAAAAAATTAAAAAATTTACTTAAAACTCACGCATTTTAGCGCATTTTAGCAAACAACTAGCAACAAAATCTAAAAATACATATTTTCTTATGAAATTTTATTAATTTTTAATGTTTTGAGCTAGGAATTCTAGTTTAAAAATTCTAGAATTCCTAAGGCAAAATCTAGAATTCCTATGTGAAATTCTAGAATTCCTAGAATAAAATCTAGAATTTCTATAACAAAATCTAGAATTCCTAGAAAATCACTAGGAATTCTAGTTTAAAAATTCTAGAATTCCTAGTATTTTAAAGGCTTAAAAGCTCTTTGGCTAGTCTAATTGCGCCTTTACCATCTACAAAAAAATGCGCCTTTTGCCCTAGAGTTTTTGCTAAATTTTCATCATTTAGCAAGCTTTTTAGCAGATTTACAGACTTTGCCACCACAGAGTGGAAATCAGCCTTAGCATCGCCTGCATAGAGCATTGCCCCAGTATCAGCCCAGCTTTTTATATTATTTTGATTTGCCGCTATACTAAAGCAAATCACAGCCTTAGCAAGGCTAGCTAATTCGTATAGCGTGCTACCACCAGCACTAAGGACAAAATCAGCCTCTGCCATAATCTGCGCCATATTTTTAGGGTTTTTTAGCACTTTTATATTTTTATGCTTAGCACTAAGGGCTAAAAGCTTGTTTTCATGCTCATTAAAAGCCCCACTAATTGCTAGGAATTCTAGATTTTTTAGGCTCTCATCGCTCAAAAACGCCTCCAAAAGCCTTGGCATAATTCCAAGCAAATCAGTATTTCCAGTGGTTAGCAAAACCTGCTTTTTTTGCGTGTTTTTAGAGCTTTTTTGTAAATTGCGAAACTCGGCTCTAAGTGGGGCAAACTCTGAGCCTAAAAAATGCTTTTTTGCTAGATTTTGCCTAGCTTTATACTCATTTTTATCAAAAAAAGCACCATAGCTTATAAGAGCCTCGCACTCATAAGCAAAAGCGTTTAAATCATCTATATACGCTATTTTTGCTAGCTTTTTTAGCTCTTTAAAATATTTTGGGGTTACAAAGTAACTATCAAGCAAAATTAGCTTGATTTTTTGTTTTTGTATAACACTGCTAAGTGCCTTTATTTCATCATCTAAGCACTCATAATTGCTACTTAAAATCACGCTTTGAAATTCATTATTTATTAGCCTTTTGCCACGCTCATCAGCCAAGGCATAAAGCACCTTTGCGCCAAGCCCTTTAAGCTCAGTGCCTATGCTTTTTGTTCGCATGATATGCCCTGAGCCGATGCGCTCGTTGCCATCAGCTCTTATTAACACATTCATTTAAGACCTTGTATTTTAGCTCAGCCATGCGCCAGTCACCAGGGTTATCTATATCTTGGACTTCAATTTCATTTAAAATCATAGCCACCCTGCCCTCAGTCTTACCAGCTAAAAAATCAGCTGTTTTGTAAAAATAAAACGCCCCAGCGTCATGGTAAAGTGCTTCTAAATCTTGAGAGCGTTTTGAAGCATTTAAAGGCTCTTTATAGCTTAAATATCCATCTTTTAGCACAAATGCCCTTTGCGGCGAAAAAGAGAATTTCACAACAGGCACTAGCAAACTAGCATTTTTTTTACAAAAAAGCTCATAAGCCTGCCTTAGACGCTCTGCGCTTAGTAGCGCTGCGGTAGGATAAATACACACAAAGCTCTCAAACTCTCTGCCCTGCGCTTCATAAACGCCAAGCACCTCACGCAGCACATCATCTGTGGTAGCAAAATCATCGCTAGTTTTTGCCGAGCGCATAAAGGGCACTTTTGCGCCATATTTTTGCGAGACAGCTGCGATTTCATCATCATCTGTGGAGACCATAACTTCGCTAAAAAGCTTGCTTTCTAGGGCAGCATTTATCGCATAGGCGATTATAGGCTTGCCTAGAAAGTCTTTTATGTTTTTGCGTGGGATGCGCTTTGAGCCGCCACGGGCGGTTATTATACACAGCATTTTTATCCTTAAAAATTTGATAAAGGCTCAGCTTTTGCGCTTTTTACTTTTAAAGCCTTGCGCAGCCCAGCATGTTCTGGCGAAACTTTTTCGGCAGTTTCCTGCGCGAGCCGCTTTGATTTTTATTTTAAATGTTAGCGGCTCGCTTGAAATTCAACCGCAAAATTTCGCCAGCCACTACCGTGGACACAGCCCCACGGCTAGCGCTGCGGCTTTAAAAACAAAAATCGCAAAAAAATCTTAGAGCCTTTTAGAGTCGCTGCCGCAAGCTAAAACACTGCGCGAATTCTAGAATTCTAAAATATTCTAGGGAATTCTAGAACTAGGGAATTCTAGAATTCGCGCATTGGGCTTTGCGCCAGTAAAAACAAAACTTAGACCAAACCATAAACAGCGATTCTAGTATCGCGCGTCAGATGTGGCGAAAGTGAGCGAGTGCGAGCGTAAATAGAACATAGAGTTCACCCAGCCAAGCACGAGCGAACTTTCGTCGCAGATGGCGCGCAAGACGAATCGCCACAATCGCTAAAACAAGGCTCCAAGGTCGTGAGACGATTTTATTCGCCGCACGCCGATGATAGAATACATAATTCATCGAGGCGGGCGGCGGATAAAGGCGTCCACGAACTGAGCCAGCCGAATTTAAAAAACTACTCTACCAAATCCCACGATAGCGGCGTCGCCGCCTTTATATCTCTGCTTGCTTTTTTACCCAAAACATCAGGCAAAAAGCGTGGCATAAGCCCTAAATTCGGCCGCACAGAGCGGACATTTTCTTCGCTAAAAATCTCGCCTTTTTTCACATCAGCGCAGACATATAGCGAGCGAGCGTTTTTTCTAGCTTTTTTTTGCGCTTCGCTAAGCTCGTATTTATCGCTACCAAGGGCTTTTTCAAGGTTGCGTATCTGAGTGCACATGCTAGCAAACTCGCTAGCCTCCATAGAAAAAGCACTATCATGCCCACCATCACTGCGTTTTAAGGTTAGGTGCTTTTCAACTATTTTTGCGCCAAGTGCTACTGCGCCAAGTGCTACCTCACTGCCTAGCGTGTGATCGCTTAGCCCCACCACGCAGCCAAAGGTCTTGCGCAAGGTCTCAATCGCACGCAAGTTCATATCCTTAAAAATAGCAGGATAGCTTGAGACGCATTTTAAAAGGGCGATTTGATCATTGCCTACCTTATAACAAGCCTCCAACGCTCTATCTATATCGCCAAGGTGCGCGCAGCCTGTGGAGATAATCATAGGCTTGCCATACTGGGCGCATTTTGTGATTAGTGGGATATCAGTTATCTCAAAACTAGCGATTTTAAAAGCAGGCATATCAAGGCTAGCCATTAACTCTGCAGCCGAGCTATCAAAAGGCGAGCTAAAGCAGTCTAGTCCATACTGAGAGGCGCACTGCATCAGCGGTTTGTGCCACTGCCATGGCGTCATCGCCTCTTTGTAGAGATCGTAAAGTCTATATCCATCCCACAGCCCGCCTTTTATGTTAAACTCAGGTTTTGAGCTATTTAGCGTGATGGTCTCTGGCTTATAAGTTTGAAGCTTAATTGCATCTGCCCCAGCATCAGCAGCTGCTTTTATGATAGCTTTTGCCCGCTCAAAATCCCCATTGTGATTTGCTGAGAGTTCTGCAACAATGTAGCATTTATCTAAGCTTTTGCCCTTTATCTTCATTTTTTAGCCTTTTAAATTTTTGGAATTATACCTTTATTTTAAGAGTTTTTAGATATACTTGCGAAATTTTTTACCTAGGAATTTAAGATGAGAAAAGTATTTTTAACTATGATTTTAGCAGTTTTTAGCGCAGCTGCTAGTTTTTCTATGAGCGAGTATAGGACGCACTTAATGAGCGTAAATGACGGCATAGGTGTTATCGCTGATAGCCCAAGTATAGTTAAGGGCTCAAGCGGCGTTGTGCTGCGAACCTTTGGCAATGGCTTAAAAAGCATTATCGCAAGAGCTGTTGTTGATAGCAAGCACGAAAATACAGCAAATGTGCACTTTGAGGTCTACTCAGCACTAAAACAAAGCTCACTGCCAGTGCCAAACTTCACTCCACAAGCTGGCGATGAAGTAGTGTTAAACTATCTTTATGACCGCTCGCTTATCATCGCTCCAAACGCAGAGGTGTATAATCAAGTAGTAGAAGTTTTTTCAAATATCACCTTCGTTCACCCTGATTTAGTTGGCGCTATGCTAAGCATGGATTATAAGCCAAATCCTAGCCAAGATGATTTTCGTAGAGCCTGCGCGCTAAATGCGGCTGGGCTTATATTTATAGCCTTAGATGGCAAGAGTATGTTTGTAGATTGTGGTTCGTTTAGCATTTTAAAAAGCTTTAAAAGTGGACAAATCGCTCAGTATCACCTGCCATTTTATACCAGAGTGCGTGATATAAATACTGTATTTTGGAAGCTTGATGGTGAGCATATAAATAACTATGATAAATATTATAGGTTTTTGTTAAACACAGATGAAAACACTGGTAAAATAGAAAGCGCAAAATAATGGATAAAAAACACGAAAAATTCTTCATCAAGCTACTTGGCGAGGATAATGCCTACTTTGATGAGGCGCATAAAATTGCTTATTGCTACGATGCCACTCGCAAACGCTACGCCCCAGATGGCGTGGTATTCCCAAGAGATGAGAGTGATGTAAGCGAGATTTTAAAGTATTGTAACGAGCATAAAATCACTATTATCCCAAGAGGTGCTGGTTCAGGCTTTACAGGTGGGGCATTAGCAAGTAGCGGCGGGATCATCATGGCACTTGAAAAGCACATGAACAAAATCCTAGAAATCGACCTAGAAAACATGGTCGCTGTAGTGCAACCTGGCGTCATTAACAAAGACCTTCAAAAAGAAGTAGAAAAGCTTGGGCTTTTTTACCCGCCAGATCCAGCCAGCGAGACTTACAGCACGCTTGGTGGCAATGTAAGCGAAAATAGCGGCGGCATGCGAGCAGCCAAATACGGCATCACAAAAGACTATGTAATGGCACTAAGGGCTGTGCTACCAAATGGCGATGTGATCCGTGCTGGCAAACGCACGATAAAGGATGTGGCTGGCTTTAATATAACTGGAATTCTAATAGCAAGTGAAGGTGCTTTGGCAGTGATAACTGAAATCACGCTAAAACTAATCTCTAAGCCAAAGTTTAGCAAAACAGCGATGGGCGTTTTTCCTAGCGTAGAATCTGCGATGAACGCTGTTTTTAAGACAATGGCAGCAGGTGTAACGCCAGTGGCAATGGAATTTTTGGATAATCTTAGCATAAAAGCTGTTGAAGAGCGTTTTGCCCGTGGTTTGCCGACATCTGCTGGAGCGATTTTGGTGAGTGAGATGGATGGCAATGATGAGAGCGTGATAAATGCTGATTTAGAGCGGCTAAAAGAGCATTTTATAGCAAATGGCGCAAGCGAGTTTAAAGTAGCAAAAGACGCGAGTGAGAGTAGCGACATTTGGTTTGCTAGGCGCAACTGCTCTCAGGCTATTAACTGCTATGGCTCGCTAAAAATAAACGAAGACATCACAGTCCCACGCTCGAAGCTACCAGCTCTACTAGAAAAAATCGCTGAAATCTCAGCAAAGTATAATGTAATCACGCCTTGCTTTGGGCACACAGGCGATGGCAATGTGCATACTAATGTAATGGTGGATAAAAATGACCCAGAAGCTGTAAAGCGTGGGCATGAGGCGATAACTGAGATTTTCAAAGCCACGGTTGAGCTTGGCGGCACACTTAGTGGCGAGCATGGTATAGGCATATCAAAAGCACCTTTTATGAGCATAGCCTTTAGCGAGGCAGAGATGAATCTCTTTCGTGCTATCAAAAAAGCCTTTGATCCAAATAATATACTAAATCCAAATAAAATGGGGCTATAAACTCATAGGAATTCTAAAATTCCTAAATCTAAAATTCCTAAATCTAGAATTTCTAAATCTAGAATTTCTAAATCTAGAATTTCTAAATCTAG
>CAMENE010000024.1:0-25260 GCA_945928165.1 uncultured Campylobacter sp. | reverse complement strand
GCTAATTTTAGAATAAAGCCTAAGGAATTTTAGAATTCTAGTTTTGGGAATTCTAGAATTCTAGTTTAAGGAATTCTAAAATAAAGTTTTAGGAATTTTAGAATTCTAGTTTAAGGAATTCTAAAATAAAGTCTAGGGAATTTTAGAATTCTAGTTTAGGGAATTCTAGAATTCTAGAATTCTTTTTAGCTAATTTTAGAATAAAGTTTAAGGAATTCTAGAATTCTAGTTTAAGGAATTCTAAAATAAAGTTTAAGGAATTTTAGAATTCTTTTAGCTAATTTGAAAATAAAGCCTAAGGAATTCTAGATTATTTTATATCTATCATCTTTGCGTTTTGGGGCTTTTGGGATTTCATCAGGGACGCCAAGGGTTAGCATCGCTAGCATTTGACCTTTATTTTTTGCGTAGCGGTCTTTAAAGGTCTGCGCAAAGCCCACATTTATAGGCGCGCTCATCCAGCAAGTCCCAAGCCCAAGCCCACTAGAAGCTAGGCACAGATTTTGCACAGCTGCTGCTATGCTTTGTGTAAGGGCACTTTCGCTACTCTCATCATAGGGCTTTTGAGAAAAAACCAGCACATAAACACTAGCTGCGCCAAGACTTTTTATAAAGCTTAAAGTCTGCGCTGCTACATCAGGATGTTTCTTAAAATACTCTTCAAGCGGTGCTTTCATCTGCACTGCTACTTGCTGCATAATGCCTAAGATATAGCTTTTCTCGCTCTCATCACGCACCGCTACAAAATACCACGGCTGCGTGTTTTTTGAACTTGGTGCCATACAAGCAGCATTTAGGATTTGGTCTAAATCAGCCTGAGAAATTTCAGTATTTTTATATTTTCTAACCGAACGACGAGAGTTTATAGCTTCAAAAATATCCATTTATTATCCTTTTTCTGCCAAGCTTAAAAACATAGTCTTTTTGCGCTTTAGCGTAGGTAGATGTGCTGGGAGCGAGCTAGCACGAGCGCAGATAGAACATAAAGCTCATCAAGCGAAGTGCGAAGTGAGCTACCAGCGCAGATGCCTGCGCAAAAGCAGCAAAAAGCTGTGGCTATAAGCCGAGTTCTGTTTATGTAGCCATTTATCTCGCCCCAATATCACCAAAGGGGTCTAGCGAAGCGTAAAATCTCAGAGCTTTACCACCGCTTCTTGCTGCAAGCTGGGTTTACATAGCTGCGTGGCTTGTTCTTGCCTACGCACTGGTGGGCTTTTACCCCGCCGTTTCACCTGTACCATTGCTGGTAGTTTGCTTTCTGTTGCACTATCCCTAGGCTCTCGCCCGACGCCTGTTAGGCGTAGCTTTGCTCTGATGCAGCTCGGACTTTCCTCTACTTTTGTAGCGACTACTTGCCACAGCAAACGCAATTATAACACAATTTTAGCGAGCTTGGCGAAATTTTATATACGCAAAGCTGCCAAGTACTACAATAGGCGCAATTATTGCTAATTCAGCATTTAGAGTACCAGAGCTGCTAAGGCGAGATAGCGCATAAAGCAGCCCCCACGCACACAGCATAGATACCACAAAGCCAAAGCCTAGCAAAGCAAGATTGCTATACCTTGGTATAGCAGGGGCGTAGTAATAAAGTGCTAGCAAGCCAAAAGGCGCAAAAAATGGGAAAAAAAGAGAAAGATACAGCGAGGTTTTAATAAGTGCTATATTTATATCATCGCCTATTGTTTGATATATCGTAGCTATAGCGTGGATTACAGAATACGAAGTAGCTGAGCGGTTTAGGTTTGAAAGAAGCCTAGGCTCAAAGCCATGAAGCACCTCGTAATTCATACTTGCTTCATAGCTAAGTGCAGTTTTACCAAGTGCTAGGTCTGTTGGCAAAATTTGAGTGTAGGCAGTTTTAGCTATCCATTTGTCGTTTTCAAATCTCACATCACTAGCTAGCACTTTTTTTACAAGCTTAGCATCTTCAATCTCAAAAACATAGGCAAAAGGTGCAGTTTTGTTCATCTCGTCAATTTGTCCAAAAAAAATAAAGTTATTTTTGTTTTTAATAAAGGCTGAGTTTAGAGAAAAATACTTCTGGGAGCTAAGTTCTAAGATAGATCTTTTTACATCTCTTGCATAGGCTGCTGGAGTGCATTGAAGTAGCACAAAAAGCCCTGTAATCACACAAGAAATGATAAAAACAGGCTTAATAAGAGCGTTTTTACTAACCCCAAGGGCGTAAAAAGCCACTAACTCGCCACTTCTAAGCAGCAGTATCAGCGAAATAATAAGCGCAAAAACAAGCGAGAGCGGAAGCAAAAAAGGCACCGCAGAAGCAGCAGAATACACCACAAAAAGCACTACTAAGTTTGCGCTTTTTGGTAGTAGCGCAAGATTATTTAACACATCAATAGCTACAAAAAACAGCTCTAAGGCTAAAAAAACGATAAAAAAATACTTTAAATAAATAAAACTAATATACTTTATAAAAACTTTCATCTTAATTTCTTTAAAAAAATAGAGCAGATTCTAGCTAAATTATTCATAATTTTGGCTAAAATTGCGAGCAAATTTCGCTAGATTTCTAGCAAAAAGGCACATAATGACAATTATTCTAGCTAGTTCAAACACAGGAAAACTAAGAGAGTTTAAAGATTTTTTAAAGGAATTCAAGGTGCGAAATTACAGCGAGTTTATCGCCCCTTTTGAAATAGAAGAAAACGGCGCTGATTTTAAAGAAAACGCCCTTATAAAAGCGCGCGCTGTCTATAAGGCACTAAAAAGCCAAAATCCTGAGGCTTTAAAAAACGCTGTTATTTTAAGCGATGATAGTGGCATTAGCGTTAAAGCCCTTGGTGGCGCGCCTGGGATTTACTCAGCAAGATATAGTAGCGACATAGTAGAGCATCCCACAGAGGCTAGCAACAGAGCCAAGCTAAAAAGCGAGCTTGATAAAAAAGGCGTTTTTAGCTCGGCTGCCTTTTACACAGCGGCAATTGCTGCTATTAGCGATATAGGTGGCTTTAGCGAGTGCGTGGAGCTAGGCTTTATGCACGGAAATGCTATTGCTGATGAGCGTGGCGAAAACGGCTTTGGCTATGATTTTATGTTTATACCACAAGGCTATGAGCTTACCATAGGACAGCTAAGCGCACAGACAAAAGAAGCTCTAAGCCACCGCACGCAAGCTCTAAGAGCGATTTTACCGCATTTAAAAGCCCTAGCAAAAGCTCGCTTGTAAGGCGCTGGGCTGCGCAAGGCTTTAAGGCTAAAAAGCGCTTACCCAGCGGGTGCGAAGCAAAAAGCTGAGCCAGCCTAAGAAAATCTAATGCTTTTTCTAGAAAATTACTTTTTTGTGCTACAATTTCGCAAAAAATTTTAAGGTAAAAAATGAGCACGCTAATAATAGTAGAATCCCCAGCCAAAGCAAAAACCATAAAAAACTTTCTAGGCCGTGGCTATGATGTAATCGCTAGTCTAGGACATATCCGCGACCTGCCAAAATCAAGCTTTGGAATAAAGATTGAAGGTGGCGAGTTCATCCCAGAATACCGCATTTCAGCAGACCATAGCAAAATAGTAAAAGAAATCAAAGAAAAAGCCAAAAGCGCAGATAAAATCTACTTAGCAACGGACGAAGATAGAGAAGGAGAAGCCATAGCCTTTCACATCGCAGCAGCCATAGGCAAAGACCCGCTAAAACTGCCTCGCATAGTATTTCACGAAATCACAAAAAGCGCAATAGATGCAGCACTAAAAAACCCACGCAGCCTAGATATGGCAAGCGTAAACGCCCAACAAGCACGCCGCTTGCTAGACCGCATCGTTGGCTACAAGCTAAGCCCACTTCTAAGCCAAAAAATCCAAAGCGGACTTAGCGCAGGCCGGGTTCAAAGTGCTGCGCTAAAAATCATCGTAGACAAAGAGCGTGAAATACAGTCCTTTGTACCACAAAGATATTTTAGCATTGAGGTTCTCTTTAAAACTGACCTTGAAGCTAGGCTTGTATCCTTTAAGGGCAAAAAGCTTGATAAGCTTGATATTTCAAGCGAAGAGCTGGCTGATGAGATACTAGCAAGTCTTAAAAAATCAAGCTTTAGCATAAGCAAAATTGAGAGCAAAGAGCGTAAAACCACAGCAAATCCGCCTTTTATGACTAGCACACTACAACAAAGTGCGAGCAACCGCCTTGGCTTTAGCCCTAAGCGCACCATGGCACTAGCCCAACAGCTCTACGAGGGCGTAAATACCCCAAATGGACAAATGGGCGCAATCACCTATATGAGAACAGATAGCCTAAATATCGCAAAAGAAGCAAGAGAGGCTGCGGCTAAGTTTATTGAGCGTGAGTTTGGCAAAGAGTATTTACCGCCTAAGCCAAATATATACGCTAGCAAGGCAAAAGGCGCACAAGAAGCCCACGAGGCGATACGCCCTACAAATGTAGAGTTTAGCCCACAAATCGCTGCAAAATACCTAGAAAAAGACCTTTTAAAGCTCTACACGCTTATCTATAACCGCTTTGTCTCTAGCCAAATGAGCCCACAGATCACGCTAAATCAAACAATAAGCGTAAATGGGGGAGAGTGCGAGCTAAAAATATCTGGGCGAAAAACACTATTTGATGGCTTTGCTAGACTCTGGGCTAGCAGCGAAAAAGATGTGATTTTACCTGAGCTGTCTTTAAAACAAGAGCTAAAACTTCAAAAATCAAGCAAAGAAGAGCATTTTACCGAACCACCTGCCAGGTACAGCGAGGCGGGACTTGTAAAAAAGTTAGAGAGCCTAGGCATAGGCCGCCCTAGCACCTACGCCCCAACCATCACGCTACTAACAAGCCGTGAGTATGTAAGCACACAAAACAAGCAACTAGTGCCAAATGAAATCGCTTTTAAAATCACAGCTATGCTAGAAGCAAACTTCACAGACATCGTAGATAGCGACTTTACAAGCAATCTTGAAAAAAAGCTAGATGATATCGCTGAAAAAGGTGCCAATTGGCAAAAGGTGCTTGGGGAGTTTTACGAGCCTTTTATAGCCAAAATCAGCGAGGGTAAAACCGCAATTGAGAGCCAAAAAGTCCGTGAGCTAATCGGCGAAAAATGCCCGCAGTGTGGTAAAGACTTACTAAAACGCTCAGGTCGCTTTGGCGAGTTTATTGCTTGTTCTGGCTTTCCAAAGTGTAAGTACTCAAGAAACATAGATGGCGAGCAAAACAGCAGCCAAAGCACTAAAAAACAAGCCACCAGCACAGGCATAAGCTGCCCAAAATGCCAAAAAGGCGAGATTGTAGAGCGCAGCAGCAAAAGGGGTAAGTTCTATGGCTGCTCGCTTTATCCAAAGTGCGATTATACTAGCAACTACAAGCCAGCAGGCGTAGCTTGTCCGCAGTGTGGCGAGCCTATGGTGCTAAAAGAGCTAAAAAAAGGCAACTTCCACGAATGCCTTGCTTGTAAATATAAAACGCAGATTTCATAAGAAATTCTAGAATTCCTAGGGTTTTTTTGCTTCGCATCCGCTCGTTACTTCGCATCCGTTGGTTGCTTCGCATCCGCTGGCCCAGGGCTAGGGTATTCTTAGTTTAGAAATTCTAGAATTCCTAGTCAAATTTAACCTTAGGAATTCTAGATTTGGAATTCTAGATTTAGGAATTCTCTTTAGGAATTCTAGAATTCTTAGCGTAACTTCTCTAAAAAATCTAGAATTCCTAGGAAATTCTAGATTAAGAATTCTAGTTTGGGAATTTTAGTTTTAGGGGATTTTAGAATTCCTACTATGTCATCCCTCAGCCCCTTTGGGGGATCTCTGTGATGAGACCTCAAGTCGGGGGATGACAAAATATTTTAGCTTAGATTTTTGAGTTGTTTGATTATTTTGAATAAACGCTTGTGCTTGAGCCGATAGCTATTTTGCCAGCAGTAGTATCATTCTTTATTGTTGACGCAAAATAAGCTTTTAGAGGTTCTGAATCTTGAACTTGTTTGCAAACACCAGTTGCTCCATTCTCTTTAGTAATTACAATGTGAGCTGGTTTAGCTGTAGTAGCGTTACCGGTAGTTTTATTTTGCAACTGAACAGTGATACAGTCTTTACCACCTGCTTTTAGCTTAGCAGCAGTTGTAACATTACTAGTAGCACCGTTTAGAGGTACATTTGTGATTTCATTCCATTTAGTACCAGTAGTACCAGTACCAGTAGTAAATTCACCTTTTGCTGTATAGTAAGCAGTAGCATCGCTTACTAATGTGCGTAGGTTAGCTACAGCTGCTGAGATTTCAGCATCTTCTCTTGTAGCGGCTAGGCGAGGAATGGCTACGCTAGCTAGAATTCCTAAAATAACGATAACAAAGATTAGCTCTATCATCGTAAAACCCTTTTTCATCTTTTATCCTTTCTATGTTAATTTAAAAAAGGAATTCTAGAGTTAAGAATTCTAGAATTCCCTAGTTCTTTAAAATAAATATTTTAGCTTATTAAGTTGTTGGTTTTGGTGCTGGTGAATAAACGCTTGTGCTTGAGCCGATAGCCATTTTACCAGCAGTATTATCACCATTTACTTTTGAGTCAAAATAAGCTTTTAAAGGTTCTGATTTTTGAACTTGATCGCAAACACCAGTTGCACTACCCTCTTTACTAAAGACAATGTGAGCTGGTGTAGCGCCATTTTTCTCTACCAACCGAACACCGATACAGTTTTTACCACCTGCTTTTAGGTGAGCAGTAGCAGTATTGCCAGTGCCAGTGCTAACCGCATTACTATCAGCACCGTCTAGAGGTACATTTGTAATTGCATTCCATTTAGTATTGGTAGGAAATTCACCTTTTGCTGTATAGTAAGCAGTAACGTCGCTTACTAGTGTGCGTAGGTTGGCAACAGTAGCTGAGATTTCTGCATCTTCTCTTGTAGCAGCTAGGCGGGGTATGGCTACGCTAGCTAGAATTCCTAAAATAACGATAACAAAGATTAGCTCTATCATCGTAAAACCTTTTTTCATCTTTTATCCTTTTTATTTAATTTAAAAAAAGGAATTCTAGAATTTAAGAATTCTAGAATTCCCTAGCTCTTTAAGCTAAATATTTTAGCTTATCATTGTTGTTGTTGTGTTGCTGGTGGATAAATGCTTGTGCTTGAGCCGATAGCTATAAAACCTTTACCTTGATTATTATTGCCACCAGCACCAGCTACTCTTGAGTTAAAATAAGCTTTTAGAGGTTCTGAATTTTGAACTTGTGTGCAAAGAGCAGTTAGAGGTGTATTAGCAGTACTACCAGTATATTTAGCAATTATAATGTGAGTTTGTGCAGTTTTATTGGCATTGGTTTTAGTGGCACCGCTATTTTTACCTTCTATCAGAAAATCAATACACCTTGCACCACCAACTTTTAGGCTATTATTATCATTGATCGATACGTCAGGCTTTTCTGTAGGCACATTTGTGATATCCTTCCATTTAGTATTGGCAGGAAATTCGCCTTTTACTGTATAGTAAGCATTAATGTCGCTTATTAATGTGCGTAGGTTAGCGACAGCAGCTGAGATTTCTGCATCTTCTCTTGTAGCAGCTAGGCGAGGAATAGCGACGCTAGCTAGAATTCCTAAAATAACGATAACAAAGATTAGCTCTATCATCGTAAAACCTTTTTTCATGGGCAACTCCTTTAAATGTGAAATGCTTGGATATTACTATTTTAATTATTAAACTTTGCTGAAATTTATTAAAGTTTTATTAAAGTATTTTTTAAAGGAATTCTAGGATTGCTTAGCACTGAGATCCACGGGTCAAGTCGGGGGATGACACAAGGCGGTCAAGGCGAATATTTTTTATAGAGACTGCTTCGGTCGCTTTGTTCGCTTGCAATGAAGCAGGGAATTTTAGAATTCTCTATAGAGATCCTCGGGTCAAGCTGTGGGATGACACAAGGTTAGGGAATTCTGGATTTTAAAATTCTAGATTTTAGAATTTTAGAATTTTGCTCGCTTTTAGGCTAGATAAATCTAGCTCGCAAAGTTTATAAGGGCTAGCTCTAAACCCCTGCCGCCCCTAAAACCCCGCTAAAATTTAGAATTCTTAGAGATTGTTTCGATTGCTTTGCTCCCTCGCAATGACGGAATTACGGAATTTTAGAGGGAATTCTAGAATTGCTTAGCACTGAGATCCCCCAGTCAAGCTGGGGGATGACAGAAAACGCAAGCCGGACAATGACATAAGGCTTGGGAATTCTAGATTTTTACCCTAGGAATTCTAGATTTTTGCTCGCTTTTAGGCTAGATAAATCTAGCTCGCAAATTTTATAAGGGCTATGCCCTAAACCCCTGCCTCCCCTAAAACCCCGCTAGAATTTGGGTATTTTTAGAAATTCAAGTTTAAGGAATTTAAGTTTAAGGAATTCTAGAATTTCTAGGGAATTTAATATAAAAAATCTAGAATTTCCAGGGAATTCTAGATTTTGTAGTATAAATTGCTTATAAAATCTCTTGGATGATTAGTTGAAGGCTTTCTTGGCCTTTAAAATAATTTCTGCCTAAGATAAATAAAACATCTATCCTAGCGCCAATAGCAGGTCTTTTCTCAAAGTTAAAATACACCGCCTCAAAGCAGCGATTATCCACTCTTAGCACAAGGCGCAGGTGTAAGCCCTCAGCGCCTAAGGTATTTACGCCCACCACAAGCGCGCAGCGCAGAGCAAAAACTGGCTTTGGATTTTTGCTGCCATAAGGCGCAAAACTATCGATGATATCCATAAGCTCGCTATCAACGCAATCAGCTTTAATATCGCCTAACAAATCATCGTGGCTAATTTGATTAAAATCTACATTGGTACAGGCCTGATTTAGTGCTGTTTTTAGCTGAACTAGCTTGCTAGGCTCAGCCACTAGCCCAGCAGCGCCCTTATGCCCACCAAAACTACTAACAAAGCTCTCACACGATGAAATAAGCGCTAAAATATCAAACTTTCCCACGCTTCTAGCAGAGCCTTTGGCTCTTTGCCCATCTATGCTAAATACAATCGCAGGTCTTTTATACAGCCTTGCTAAGCGCGAAGCCACGATGCCAATCACCCCCTCATGCCAGCCCTCGCCCCAGACTACAACCACCTTATCGTTTTCACTCATGCTTTTAGCGCAAAGTTCAAAAAGCTCTTTTTCACGCTCTTTTCGCACGGCGTTACACTCGCTGATTTTTGCTAGCAAGCCCTCAGCACAGCGCAAATTACCAGAGCGCAAAAACTCAAAGCTAACAGTAGCATCATCCATGCGCCCAGCTGAGTTTATAAGCGGCGTAATAAGAAAGCTAATATCATCAAAAGTAAAACTTTCTTTAAAAGTAAAGCTTTCTTTAAAAGCAAAGCTTTCTTTGCCACTTAGCCTAGCAATAGCACGAAAGCACGGACGCGCAAAAGAGTTTATTTGCTTTAATCCAGCTCGCACTAAAACCCTATTCATATCCTTTAGCTCCATCATATCAGCGATGATGGCAAGTGCTAGCAGGTCAGTAAACTTGCCAAGCTCATAGCCTACTAGCCCAAGCTCGTCTTTTAGCGCAGCTACTAGATACCACGCTACTTGTGCGCCGCAGATTTCTTTGAAGGCAAACTCATTATCTTTACACTGCGGATCAACTAGCGCATCGGCCAGGGGCAGCTCATCAAGAGGCATGTGGTGATCGGTGATAACTAGCTTTATACCACGCTTTTTACACTCATTTGCAGCTTCAAAGGCAGTTATACCATTATCTACTGTGATGATAAGCTGGACATCTAGCTCGCTAACAATGCTCTCATTTAGCCCATATCCGTCTTTGAAGCGATTTGGTATTTTTACCTTGTAGTTTTCATAGCCTATATCACAAAAAAACTCATCTAAAATCGCAGATGAGCAAACCCCATCGCAGTCATAATCCCCTACAATAGCGATTTTTTCATTATTTTTAATGCTAGCAGCGATTATGCTAGCAGCCTTTTTTGCTCCACTCATAGTGTGTGGCAAAGGTAGCTGTGAAAGGCTAGTGTGCTTGTCGTTAGCAAAACGCTGCGAGAGTAATGTGGCTACTGCTGGCTTATCTAGCACAACAGGCCTTTATAAAGCCCAAAATAGCTGGATTTGGCTCTTTTAGACGAGAGGTAAACTCTGGGTGAAACTGAACGCCTAAGAAAAACTTATGCTCTGGAATTTCAACAGCTTCTATTAGCCCATCGCTCTCACCGCTGATTTTCATACCAGCGTTTTCAAGGCGTTCTCTATACAGCGGATTTGCCTCGTAGCGGTGGCGGTGGCGTTCTTTTATAAGATTTGCGCCACCATAGCATTTGCTAAGTAGTGAGCCAGGGGCGCAGTGACACTCATAGCCGCCAAGGCGCATAGTCCCGCCTAGTGGGCTTATATGCGTGCGGATTTGTTTTGCGCCACTTGCGTCAATGAAACTATCTATTAGATAAATCACAGGCTCGCTGCAGCTCTTATCAAACTCAGCCGAGCTAGCATCTTTTATGCCAAGCACTGAGCGAGCAAACTCAATAAGCGCGATTTGCATGCCAAGGCAAATGCCAAGATAAGGCGTGTTTGTTGTCCTTGCGTATTTAGCTGCTTCTATCATACCGCTAACGCCTCTAAGCCCAAAGCCACCAGCTACTAAAATGCCAGCGCAGTCTTTTAGCATAGATTCTGCTGTGCTTGGCTCTAGTTTTTCGCTATCTACCCATTTTAAATTTACTCTTGTATCTGTGGCTGCGCCTGCGTGGATGAGAGCCTCGGTTAGGCTTTTGTAGCTTTCTTTTAGATCTGTGTATTTGCCTACAAAAGCGATTGTGATTTCATTTGCTGGGACTACTACTCGTTTAACAAGCTCATTCCACTCGCTCATATCAGCTCTAAGCTCGCCAAGACCAAGCTTGCCACTAATAGCATCTAGAATTCCTTGGGCTTCAAAGCTAAGCGGGACTTGATAAATGCTAGGCTGGTCACAGCTTTCTATAACGCAGTTTTTTGCCACGCCGCAGCTTGTAGCTAGCTTTTCTTTTAGCTCACGGCCTAGACTTTGTTCTGAGCGGCAAATGAGCATATCAGGGATAATACCTATGCGGCGAAGCTCGCCTACGCTGTGTTGGGTGGGTTTTGTTTTTAGCTCGCCGGCTGCTTTTATGTATGGCACTAGTGTGAGGTGAATAAACATAGCATTTTCATGCCCTAGCTCGCCGCCTAGCATACGGATTGATTCTAAAAACGGCAAGCCCTCGATGTCGCCTACTGTGCCGCCGATTTCAACGATTAAAATATCTTTATTGGCACCTGCGTCTTTTATGCGGCTTATTATCTCGCCTGTGATGTGTGGGATTACTTGAATGGTTTTGCCAAGGTAGTCGCCTCTGCGCTCTTTTTCTATGACTGAGCTATAAACTCTACCTGTGGTGAAGTTGTTTAGCTGGCTAAGGTTTTCGCCCAAAAAACGCTCGTAATGCCCAAGATCTAGGTCAGTCTCAGCCCCATCATCAGTTACAAAAACCTCTCCGTGCTCTAAAGGGCTCATCGTGCCTGGGTCTACATTTATGTAAGGATCGCATTTGAGTATGCTTACTTTTAGTCCTGCGCTTTTTAGCAAAGTTGCGATAGAGGCTGCTGCGATGCCCTTGCCTAGCGAGCTTAGCACGCCGCCGGTTACGAAAATGTATTTTGTTTGCATGGATTTTCTCTTTGAATTTTTGTGTAAAATTATAGCAAAGCAAACTAAAATAGACTTAAAAAGCAAGGAATTCTAGGTTTGCAGGAATTCTAGAATTCCCTACTATGTCATCCCCCAGCCCCTTTGGGGGATCCCTATATGGAATTCTAAATTCTTTGTGATGAGATACTAGGGTCAAGTCGGGGGATGGCACAAGGCTTGGGAATTCTAGTTTAAGGAATTCTAGAATTCCCTAGGGATAAAAACTTGTAGGAATTCTAGTTTTTTAGGAATTCTAGAATTCCTAGATCTAAGGAAATTCTAGCACTCAGGTGCTGCTGTGCTGCAAGCCTGCGGTGTGCAGGCGCAGATAGAGCAGATCTTCATCAAGCCGTGCGCAGGATTTTAGTAGTGCTGCAAGAGCCTTTATGTATTGTTAATCCAAGTTTTTTAGCCCGATCTCTCTCATCCCTCTCTGAGCTGATGCCTCGCTTGCTTGCTCAAGCAAGATAGCAAGGTCATTTGGCGTAGTAGATGAGTTCAATGCCTCTTCACGGGTGATGATCTTATTTTTGTATAGATTTAGCAAGGCTGAATCAAAGGTCTGCATACCGCTATGTATGCCAGCTTCTGTGATGGCTGTTAGAATTTCATCTTGGCGGCCTTTTAGGATTAGCTGTTTGATACGAGGGGTTTGGAGCATGACCTCTACAGCTGGCACGCGGCCTCCGTCAATCTTTTGGCAAAGGCGCTGAGAGATGATGGCTTGAAGCGCTGAGCCAAGTGCCATTTTCGCACGCTCTAGCTCAATGCCTGAGAACATCCCTAGCACACGGTTTACAGTCTCTTGTGAGTCTCTGGTGTGTAGGGTGCTAAGCACCAAGTGTCCAGTCTCAGCTGCCGTAAGAGCGATATTCATAGTCTCATAGTCACGGATCTCACCTACTAGAATGATATCAGGGTCTTCACGCAAGGAAGCTCTTAGCGCAGTTGCAAAGCTAGTGGCGTCTTGGCCAATGCTGCGCTGATTTATAAGGCAGTTTATATCCTTGTGGACAAACTCAATTGGATCTTCAATCGTGATAATATGAGCTTTGCGCTTTTTATTTATGCGATCTATCATGCTTGCTAGCGTGGTTGATTTACCTGAGCCTGTTGGACCAGTTATTAGCACGATGCCACGATATACTGTATCGCAGAGCTTTGCTACACTTTCTGGAAGCCCAAGGTCTTCAAGGACTGGAAGCTTAACTGGGATAGCTCTAAACGCAGCCGAGACGCCATCCATTTGAAAGAAAATATTTACACGAAAGCGGTAATCTTCGTTTAGCTTGTGGATAAAATCTGCGCTTTTATTTTCAACTAGATCATTAAAGCGTCCACGAAGTAGCTCTTTTGCTAGAGTAAGTCCTTCTTGGGTAGAAAGAAAGCGAGAGCTTGATACTGGCATCATTTCGCCATTTATACGCTTGCGGATAACTGAGTTTGATTTTATATGAAGGTCGCTGCCACCCTCTCGCACTAGCTCCTCAAGGTAGCCATTTAGCTCATCACGAAGTTTAAAATCTAATTTTGAAATATCTACTGACATAATTTTTCCTTTTTATGTATTTTTTTAATTTAGAAATTCTAGAATTCCTAGAAATTCTAGAAAATTTTAAGAAATTCTAGAATTTTCTAGAATTTCTTATAAAAATGCCTAAGCTTGTAAAGCGTTAATGCTTTGTGCGTAGGCTTCTTTAAAAGCACTTATGCCATCACTAAATAGCTTAGCGCAAACTTTTTCGTGGTTTACAGCGGCTGCTTTAGCAAAATACTCTTCAATGACCTCTTTTGAAGCTGGAGTTATTATATTTATGCTATTTGCGGCTTTTAGCGCATTAAGTGGGGCTGTGTTTATTGAGCGCTCAAAGGCTAGTTCTTTGATGTAATAATCAGGGTTTGTCTTGCTGTCTTTTACGCCTGTGCTAGCAAAAAGCGTGCGAACATTATTTAGCCCATAAGCCTCTATCTCATAGTAGATAGAAGTAGCATTGTAAATGCCGTATTTCATGTGGTCTAAGCCTGCTTTTTTAAGGCTTTCTTCAAGCTCTCTATCAAAACGACTTACAAACACGCTGATTACGCACTCTGGCTCTTTTGCGTTTGGGAATTTTTTCTTATAGCTTTTTAGCCCTTTTTCAAAGGCTTTTAGGCATTCTTTTGCTTGTTCTAAGCTAAAAACTAAGGTCGCATTTACATTTATACCCCGTTTTACTAGTTCGCGCATTGCGTAGTAGCCTTGATCGCTGGCTGGGATTTTTATCATGACATTTGGCATTTTTATAGCGTTAAAAATACGCTTTGCCTCATCTAAGCTACCCACCCCATCATCAAAAAGCTCAGGTCTAACTTCAATGCTAACAAAGCCATCCTCGCCATTTGCGTAGTTTGTAAGCAGTTTAAAAGCAGCGTTTTTGACATCATTTATAGCTAGAAGCTCGTATATTTTCTTTGCTTCTTTTTTGCCTTTTAATCTAGCGATTTGTTCGCTATATGCAGCACTTTCAAAAGCAGTTTTGAAAATCGCTGGATTTGTCGTAGCACCTGAGATTTTACCCTCTTTTATCATGCTAGCAAAATCACCATTTATAAAATCCTTTTCTAAATAATCGCACCATAACGAAAAGTTCATTTCTGTCCCTTGCTTCATAAAAAATTCTAGAATTTTCTATTTAAAAATCACAGAGCTTATAAAATCTTTTTAAGCTCTGTTAAATCTTTGATATCTATGATATGAGTAGCAGCTGATTTTAGCACAGCATTTGCACAAAACGCCACGCAAGTGCTAGCCTCTTTAAACATAGAAATATCATTTGCGCCATCCCCTATGGCAGCGACCTCGCTACTATCAAGCCCCAAAAGGCCTTTTAAGCGTTTTAGCATTTTGCCTTTTGAGTCGCCAAACATCATCTCGCCACCTACTTCGCCACTTAGCACTCCGTTTTTTGAGTGAAGTTCGTTTGCGAAGTTTATATCAAAGCCAAGCAGGCTTTGAGCGTGGTCTGTGGCTATGTGAAAGCCGCCTGAGAAAACAGCTACTAAAATTCCTTTTTCTTTTAGATATTTTATGATTTGCTCTGCGCCTTTGATAAAAGGTAAACAATGAGCGATTTGCTCTATTTTTGCTACCTCTACGCCTTTTAAAAATTTAACTCGCTCTTTTAAACTCTCGTAAAAATCAAGCTCGCCAGCCATGGCACGCTTTGTGATAGCTGAGATTTCATCCATTTTGCCCACAGCCTGGCCAAAAAAGGCTATAGTCTCGCCATCCATAAGCGTGCTATCAAAGTCAAAAACACAAAGTTTAATCACTTAAAATCCTTAAAAATCACGCTTTAAAAGCCCTTCGGCTTTTAGGATGGTAAGGATATTATCATCTCTTTTGCCTATTCCAGCTATCATACCTTTTGCGTGCAATAAGGTCTCTGGCGGAGTGTCTATTTTACTTTTTTTCATTCTTATTGCCTCAGTTAAGCGGTCAATTACAAAGCCTGCGACATTATCTTCATATACCATTACTATATAGCGAGTGGTATCTGTCATTTTTGGGTTTTGGACGCCAAACATAATGCGCAAGTCTATTAGTGGTGTTACATTTCCACGCATATTAAACACACCCAAAACAAACTCAGGCACACCAGGGACGCGAGTAAACTCAATAGGCTTTATAATCTCTTTGATATAAAGAATTGGAATCGCGTATTCCTCTTCTCCAACAATAAAGCCTACTAATTGTTCAACCTCTTCAAGGTCTACTTGGACGGGGTTTGCGATTTGTTGTTTTTGCTTTTGTAAAACTTCGTTTAATTTGTCCATTTTGCTTCCTTATGGTAGCTTGATGTTCTTACGAACAACATTTTCTAGGTACTCAGCTGAGTATGGTTTTGTGATATACTCAGTCATGCCGACCTCTACGCCTCTTAGGCGGTCGCTCTTGCTAGTTCTACTTGTAACAGCAATAAGCGGTAGATTGCGGTATTTAGAATACTTGCGAATCTCACCTGCAAGGGTATAGCCGTCCATTTTTGGCATTTCAATATCAATAAGCACAGCATCAAAGGCATGCTCGCTACTTTTGATAATATTAAGCGCTTCTAGACCATTTGTAGCTTCTATTAGTGTGATACCAGTTGGTGCTAGAGCCTTGCTGATGATGTTTCTATCCATTTTTGAATCATCGACAACTAGCACTTTGTAATCAGCTGGACTTTCTTTTGCTTTTTGTATAGCTTCTGCGCTCATGCTTGATTTGATATCTACTTTAACTTCTTTTGCCATATCCATGATAACGCCAACATCTACAATCAGTGTTACTCTACCATCACCACGGATTGTACCACCTGCGATACCATCAATATTTGCTAGGTAGCTACCAAGAGATTTGATAACTATTTCTTCTTGTCCTATTAGGTTATCAACGATAATTCCTAGCTTAGTCTCAGCCACACTGATAACTACTACATAGGTTTGATCCCCACTTTCAAGCACTTGTTTTACGCCAAAAAGGTCGCTTAGACGCACAAGGCTAAGAACCTCATCTCTTAGACGAAGAACATTTTTGCCCTCGATTGTATAGATATTATCTACTGAGACACGAACTGTCTCATTAACATTTGCTAGTGGAATAGCATAGATTTCTTCTTGTGTCCCTACTAGTAGCGATTGAATAATTGCCAAAGTTAGAGGAATTTTTAGTTTTAAAGTAGTTCCTTTGCCAATTTCGCTATCAATGTCAATTACACCGTGAAGCTTCTCAACATTTGTTTTAACAACATCCATACCAACGCCGCGCCCAGAGATATTCGTAACCTTTGCCGCCATAGAAAATCCTGGGCGGAAAATGATAGAATAAATCTCTTTATTGCTCATAGTATCAGCTTCGTTCTCGCTAATTAGTCCACGCTCAACAGCCTTGATGCGAATAGCCTCAGCATCAATTCCCTTACCATCATCTATGATTTCAATAACGATGTGGTTACCTTCATTATACGCTTTTAGCTCTATGGTTCCTTTTTCTGGCTTGCCAGCTGCTTTTCTAGTAGCCGGATCTTCTATACCATGGTCGCAAGAGTTGCGGATAATGTGAGTTAGTGGATCGCCGATTTCTTCAACGATTGATTTATCAAGCTCGGTTTCTTCACCGCTTATGATTAGATCTATTTGTTTGTTTAGATCACGACCTATATCACGCACCACGCGAGGGAATTTATTAAACACCTTTGCGACTGGCTGCATACGAGTTTTCATCACAGCTAGCTGAACATCAGTTGTAACTAGGCTTAGACTTGAGACAACTTGGTTTAGCTCCTCTAAGAACTGCTCACCATCATAACGCTCTTCAACATCGTTATAGATAGTTAGCAAGCGGTTTTTACTAAGAACTAGCTCTCCAACAAGGTTCATTAGATAATCTAATCTGCCAACCTCAACACGAATTGTTTGGTCAGTTGCATTTGTGCTTGCTTTTGCTGGCGTATTTGCCCCATCACCTACTGGTTTAGCAGTAGGTGATGCTTTGTCAGCAGCGGCTGGTTTATCAGGCGCAGCAGCTGGGGTGGTAGCTGGCGCAACTGGCGTGGCCCCGCTGCTACTTGCTTTTGCAGCACGACGCGCTTCATCTTCTGCTTTACGGACTTTTAGCAGTCTTTCTATCTCAGCATTTATTTCATCTTCACTTAGAGTGTTTGGATCAATGTCATCTGGTATAGCAGAGGGTGGTATATCAGCAGCTGGTGCTGGCTCAGACACTGGCTCAGGCGCTGGCGTGGCAGATGATTGACCCTCGCTTATAGCGGTTAGTTGCGGACAGATTTGAGAAATATCAATGCCTGAGTTTGAGTCGTTGCCGTTATCACGGATACTAACAAGCAGTCCTTTCATCATATCTACTGATTTTAGCACCACATCCATTACATCAGCGGTGATTTTTAGCTCGCCGTGGCGTGCTTTGTTTAGCACATCTTCCATGTGGTGAGTAAGCTTAGTTAGTGTATCAAAGTTTAGAAATGATGAGCTTCCTTTTATGGTGTGCGCAACACGGAAAATTCTATTTAATAGCTCCAAATCATCTGGATTAGACTCAAGCTCGACTAGGTCGTGATCGATCTGTTCAATAAGCTCAAAGGACTCAACCAGAAAATCTTCTAATAGTTCTTGCATATCATCCATCTAGCACCTCCTTATTGTTGTTTGTGATTGTTAATCACGCGCGTAACTTCGTTGTAAAGCTGAGTGGCGTTAAACTTAGTTAGATAGCCCTCGCCACCGACTTGCTTACCTTGTGATTCAGAGAATTGATTGCTAATAGATGAGTTAAAGATAATAGGAATATTAGAAAATCTCTTATCTTGCTTGATAACAGAAGCAAAGTGAAAGCCATCCATTTGTGGCATTTCAACATCTGAAATGATGATTTTAAGGACATCTGAAAGCTCATCTTTATACATAGCATAAAGGTCGTTTAGTTTTTCGATTCCATCAGAGCCGTCTTTTGCCTCAAGGACTTTTAAGCCCATTTTGCTAAGAGCGTCGCCTACAAGGTGGCGAGCTGTCATGCTATCATCAAGCACTAAAGCAAAGCCGTCAATCTGCTGAAAATCAGCGATATCAATATCCATCTTAGGCTGATAGATACCAAGTTCTTGAACAATGCTCTCTAAGTCTAAAATCAGCAAAACATCGTCATTTTCAATGCGAGTAACGCCTGTGATTTTGCTCTTATCCAAGGCGCCGCCTCCCCCAACACCGCCAGAGAAGTTTGCTGACTCGATGTTTTTCCAATTAATTCGGCGAATTCTCTTTGCTTCATGGACGATAAAGCCGATGTAGATATTTGAAAACTCAGATATGATTACACGAGGCTTTAAAACCATCTGCTCTGGTGGTTCTATGCCCATCCAGCGAGCAAGGTTAACTACTGGAATCACCACGCCACGAAGGTCAAAAATTCCCTCAATATACTCAGGTGTCCCTGGAAGCTCAGTGAGGTTTGGCATCTTGATGATTTCTTTTACTTTTGCGACATTTACGCCGTAAATGCCCTCGTAGTAATTTTCGCCTTCTTTGCCTTTTTTAAAGATGCGAAAATCAACAAGTTCCATCTCACCAGAACCTGTTTTTAAGACATTATCATCAAACATTTAGGCTCCTTTTTAGGATTTGAATTTTATAGTCGCGGTATTCTAACATAAAAAAACTTCGCTCACACGCAAAACTAGGTAAATTTATATAAAATTTATTTTTAACCTCAAAGCTCACACCTTGATGCCAGTGTCCCTCGATGATGATATCTGCGCTAAAATTAGCCATTCTTTGCTCTATTTTTTCTTTAAAATTATCAATTTTAAAATCTAGTTTTTTATGCATTTGCGAGCACAAAATGCTTTTTGAGAGTTTTCTGGCACAAAGTTTATCAAAAAAATCTAGAATTCCTAGTAAAAAAGGCTTTCTAAGCAGTGCTAAGGCTCTTTGCGTAAGCGGGGGCAAAAAAATATCTCCGTGAGCGATCTGGACGCTTTTGTCTAGGAATTCTAGATTTAGCGGTTGAGCCTGGGTTGGCACGATTTTCACATTTTTAAAAATATCTTTTAGATAAAAGTCGTGATTGCCCTCAAAGTAGATTATTTCAGTTTTTAAGGCTAGTTTGTTTATAAGCTGGGTTTGCCTAGCAAAAAAGCTAGCAAACTCGCCCACACCCACAAGCACATCAAACATATCGCCTAGCAAAAAAAGCTGACTAGGCATAGAAATCCTGCCATCATCAAGTGCTTCTAAAAACTCTAAAAAATGCGTTTTGTTCGTATTTTCGTGCGCATCGCTTAGAAAAATAGCATCAGTATTTATTTTCATAGGGAATTCTAGATTATTTTTCATAAGGAATTCTAGATTTTAGGAATTCTAGATTATTTTTCATAAGAAATTCTAGATTATTTTTCATAAGCAATTCTAGATTTTATTAAGGAATTCTAGAATTCCTTAGCCTTTTTGCTTATTTAAACTAGCAGCTACTGCTTCTATAAAAGCTGAGCGAACGCCCTTTTCTTCAAGCTTTGCTATGCCTTCAATAGTCGTGCCAGCAGGCGAGCAGATGCTTTCTTTTAAAAGTGCTGGATGAGAACTAGCTAGCAAAACCCTAACGCTATCAAATAACCCACTAACAAGCTCGTTAGCATCCTTTGCTCTAACCCCGCCTCTAATGGCTCCATTTACGAGTGCCTCAGCCACAAGTGCTAAAAAAGCAGGCGCACAACCTGAGATTATCCCAGCTGCGTCAAACTCGCTTTTGCTAGCCATTTTTACCGCCTTGCCAAAGCCTGAAATTATCTTGCTTAGGCTCCCATCGCCTAAAAACGGCGTTATACTAGCGTTTTTAGCAGCTGCTAGATTTGGCATACAAATAGCGTAATCTGCTGATTTTACTGCTGATTTTACCGCCTCTAAATCCGTGCGAGCTAGCACGCTAAGCACTTTTTTTGCCTTGCCACTTAGCTTTTTGGCAACCTCTCCCAAAGCATAAGGCTTAAAGGCTAAAATAATATCCTTGCCCTCTATATCAAAGCTATTTTTATAAAGCTCGTTTTCTACGCCTGCAAGCAGCTCAGGGGATGCGCTAAAATCAATTTTTTCTCTACTTACCAAAACCACGCTAAAGCCGCTGTTTTTTAGCCCTAAAGCCATAGCCTTTGCCATAGCCCCAGAGCCTAAAATATATATTTTACTCATATTCTATCCTTTGAATTAAGACTGAAATATCATCGCTAGGACTTATTTTACCATCTTTTGTAAGCTCTTTAATTTGCTCTAGGCTAAATTTTTTGTGATTAAAGGCTATGATATATACCTCATCGCCAGCTTTGAAGTATCTATTTTCCATATTTGGCTCGTATCTTGTAGCCCCAAGTGCTAGCAAAATCTGCTTAGGCTTATTCGCAAAAAATACTGCCAAATGCTCCAAGACAGCCTCGTCTTTTTGCGTATTTAGCGTGATTTTAATCCATTCTAAAAGCTTTTCATAAAAATAGCCGTATTCACTAAGCCTTGCGCACTCGCCATAAGCCAAAAACTCGCCCCCAGAGCGCAAAAAACTAGCAAGACTAAAATCATCGCAAATGCCACCACTGCTAAACTTATCAATAGCTATTTCATTGCCTGCGCCTCTGCTTGCGTCCCCAAAGTTCTTTTTGTGTGAGATTTTTGCTGCTTTTACGCCTCGCATGCTAGCGTCATTAAAGCTCATAAAGCTAAGTGGCTTTAAAGAACAAATGCCATTTTTATCGTAGTTAAGCCCCAAGCGCAAGGCGATTTCAGGCTCAGCTTGAACCTTGGCATTTTTAGGGATTTTTAGACGCTCATTATCAAGCGGATAACGCCCCAAAAAACTAGAACTCTCAGGCACATAAAAAGGAAAAATCCCCTTTGGTGCGCCTTGTTCTCTAACAAGCCCAGCAAAGTCGCTAGCCTCGCCTGCTTGTTCTAAGTGCTGGGCGAAATTGCCAGCTATACCAAAACATGGAATATTTTTAAACATTTTAATCCTTTATTTTATATTTTAACAGCCTGTAAACGCTTTTAGAGAATTCTGGAATTCCCTAATTACGAAATTCCCCAACTCTAAAATTCCCTAGGAATTCTAAAATTCCGTATAGAGATCCCCCCCCCCAAATGGGCTGGGGGATGACATAGAGCGGCTCCAAGATTGCGAGACGATTTTTGTAAATTTTGGCGCAAGACTAGCCGTGGAGCTGTGTCCACGGCAGTGGCTGGCGAAATTTTTGGGTGGAATTTCAAGGACAAAGTCCGCAGAAAACCGCCCAAAAAGTTTTGCCAGAACAAGCTGGGCTGTCTAAGCCAAAATTTGCAAAAAGCGTCCACAAGCTGAGCCGTTTTTGGGCGATTCTAGTATCGTGGCGCTAGTGTGCCAAAAGCCTGCGGTGCGTACGGCGTAGGTAGAACATAAAGTTCACCGAGCCGTGCGCATTTCCGCAGGATTTTGGTGCAATAGTGCTGCGAGACGAATCGCCACTCAAACTGTCTTTGAGAAGCTTTGATTATTACCTACAAACTTCTTCATATACTCATCAAAGCACATCGCAATATTGCGTATTAGCAAGCTGCCAGTTTCATTTACGCTGATTTTTTCAGGGCTAATCTCTACAAACTCGCCCAAAGTGCTTTTTAGCACTTCAAGCTCGCTACTAAAATGCTTAGCAAAATCCACATTATGCTTAGCCTCTAGCGCTCTTATATCAAGCGCAAAGTTTGCCATAAGGCTCATAATAGCGTCTTTTCTTAGCCTATCTTCAGCGCTTAAAAACACGCCTTTATTATTTGGTAGTTTATTAGCATCTATTGCCTTTTCATAGCCCTCTAAGTCTTTGAAGTTTTGCGCGTAGTAGTCCTCGCCCTCGCCTATGCTAGTTAACCCTATGCCGATTAGATCGGCTCCACCTTTTGTGGTATAGCCTTGAAAATTACGGTGTAAAGTGCCATTTTTAAGTGCGCCAAAGAGCTCATCATCAGCCTTTGCGTAGTGATCCATGCCTATCATTTTATAGCCACAGCTTGGTAAATACTCCATAGTGTGTTTTAGGATTTCAAGCTTGATATTTGGCGCAGGTAGCGTAGTCTCATCAAACTTTCTCATTGATTTTTTGATCCACGGCACATGAGCGTAGTTAAATATAGCAAAGCGGTCAGGATCTAGACTCACAGCAGTTTCAAGCGTAGTCTTAAAGCTCTCAAAGCTTTGATAAGGCAGTCCGTAGATAAGATCAGTATTTATGCTTTTAATTCCAGCATTTCTAGCGATTTTGATAGCGTTTTTTGTGATTTCGTAAGGCTGAATGCGGTGAATTTCTTTTTGGACACGCTCATCGAAGTCTTGAATACCAAAGCTAACTCTATTAAAGCCACCATTTTTTAGCACCTCCATATGCCCAGCTGTAAAAAAGCGTGGGTCAATCTCACAGCTAATCTCAGCATCGCTTGTGAAATTACCAAAATGCGCTCTAATTGCCTTTATAATGCGCTCCATTTGCTCTGGGCTATAAAAAGTGGGCGTGCCGCCGCCAAAGTGCATTTGAACCACTGGTCTAGAAGTATCCAAAACTGAGCAAAGCAAGTCTAACTCACGCTCTAAATACTCTATATACCTTTGTTTTTTGCCCTCGTTTGTAGTATAGATGACATTACAGCCGCAAAAATAGCACGCCGAGCGGCAAAAAGGCATGTGAAAATACAGCGAAAGTGGCTTTGTGCCAGTCTTTAAACGCGTAATATAATCATCATAGCTAAAAGCTTCACTAAACTCCAAAGCCGTAGGATAGCTAGTGTAGCGTGGTCCTGGTTTTGAGTATTTTACAAATGCGTTAAAATCTATCATTTTTTATCCTTTTATTTTAGGGAATTCTAGAATTCTAAGCTTAATTTATCTTTAAAACAATCCTAAAATCACAAAATCACACTAAAAAAAAGCACCGACCACCACCCGAACACCAAAGCTAAGTTAAAAAACAAAAATCTTAGCACGCAGGCAGCATAATTGCAGAAATTCCGTCATTGAGGGGAGTGAGTGAAACGAAGCAATCTCGTTCAAAATTCCGCAATCTCTAAGAATTCTAAATTTTAGCGGGGTTTTAGGGGCGGCAGCCCCTAAGGTTTAGGGCGTAGCCCTTATAAAATTTGCGAGCTAGAATTACCCTGCCTAAAAGCGAGCAAAATTCTAGAATTCCTTAAAAAAAACAATTTAATAAAACTTTAATAAATTTTAGCTAAATTTCAGCAAAGTTTAATAATTAAAATAGTAGGATATAAGCATTTTACGCTTAAAGGAGATAAAAGATGAAAAAAGGTTTTACGATGATAGAGCTAATCTTTGTTATCGTTATTTTAGGAATTCTAGCTAGCGTAGCTATCCCCCGCTTAGCTGCTACAAGAGAAGATGCTGAAATCTCAGCTGCTGTTGCTAACCTACGCACACTAGTAAGCGACGTTAGTGCTTACTATACAGTAAAAGGTGAAATTCCTGCCAATATGAAATGGAATGAAATTACAAATGTGCCTCTAACAGCACAAAATGCTAATCAAGGAGTGACTCAGACTGATGGTCAGCTAAAAGTTGGTGGTCAAGCCGACTGTATCATTTTTAGGATAGGAGGTAAAAATACCAATGGCGATACCAGCAAAGCCAATAACAAGGCACAAGCTCACATTATTATCGCTAAAAAAAATACTAATGATGCTGTTTGCAAACAAGTTCAAGATTCAGAACCTCTAAAAGCTTATTTTAGCTCAAAAGTAACTGGTGTTACTCTTAGTAATGGTGGTGGTGTTGTGGCTATCGGCTCAAGCACAAGCATTTATGATGAACAAACAACAGCAACAGCAACATCATCATGATCATAAGCTAAAATATTTATCTTAAAGAGCTAAGAAATTCTTGAATTCTTAATTCTAGAATTTCTTTTAAATTAATAGAAAGGATGAAAGATGAAAAAAGGTTTTACGATGATAGAGCTAATCTTTGTTATTGTTATCTTAGGAATTCTAGCTAGTGTCGCCATTCCTCGCCTAGCTGCTACAAGAGAAGACGCTGAAATCTCAGCTGCTGTTGCCAACCTACGCACACTAGTAAGCGATGCTAGTGCTTATTATGTAGCAAAAAAAGATGGATTTGGTAATGCTAAATGGAGTGAAATTACAAATGTACCTCTTGCTACTACTGGTACTGATACTACTGCTAAAGCTGTTGGTACTGCTGCTACTGCTAAGCTAAAAGTTGGTGGTAAAGACTGTATCGGTGTTCACTTGGTAGAGAACGCTACACCAGCTCACATTGTCTTTACTAAAGAAAATAATGGTGGTTCTGTTTGCACTCAAGTTCAAAGTGCAGAACCTCTAAAAGCTTATCTCGATTCAAAAATACAGGGTGATAATACTGCTGGTAAAATAGCTATCGGCTCAACCACAAGCGTTTATACAAAACCATCAACCAACAGCAACCAGCAGCCCAAAAAAAACTAGTAAATAAAAATAAATCATAAGCTAAAATATTTAGCTTAAAGAGCTAGGGAATTCTGGAATTCTTAATTCTAGAATTTCTTTTAAATTAATAGAAAGGATAAAAGATGAAAAAGGGTTTTACAATGATTGAGCTAATATTCGTGATCGTTATTTTAGGAATTCTAGCTAGCGTCGCCATTCCTCGCCTAGCTGCTACAAGAGAAGATGCTGAAATCTCAGCTGCTGTCGCTAACCTACGCACACTAATAAGCGACATTAATGCTTACTATACAGTAAAAGGTGAATTTCCTAGTGGTACTAAATGGAAGGACATTACAAATGTGCCTGTAGACAATCCTGAAAAATCGATTAATGAAAATAATTTCCTAAAAGTTGGTGGTCAAAGATGTATCGATTTTCTGATAGACGGTAAAAATAGCGGCAAAACCAATCCTGCCACTGCACAAACTCACATTATAATTGCTAAATTTACTGGTAATAGTAATACATCTCTAACTGCTCTTTGCACACAAGTTCAAAATTCAGAACCTCTAAAACCTTATTTTAACTCAAGAGTAGCTGGTGCTGGTGGCAATAATAATCAAGGTAAAGG
>CAMENE010000023.1:0-25614 GCA_945928165.1 uncultured Campylobacter sp. | reverse complement strand
CTTACTATTAAGATCAAATTTGAAACAACTGACCCGATTTTAGGGGATTGAAACAATATCTTCTTCACTTGTTTTCTTACTATTAAGATCAAATTTGAAACAACTGACCCGATTTTAGGGGATTGAAACATATTGCTATGCCCATTGGTCTGCCAGTCTTGGCTGACAGACAAATTTGAAACAACTGACCCGATTTTAGGGGATTGAAACCTTCATATGTATTGTAAACTTGTCTTTTACGAGGGATGACAATATTTGAAACAACTGACCCGATTTTAGGGGATTTTGCGTGTATACTAGACACACCCATGCTCAAAAAAAACATAATACAAAATAAAAATACTCAAGGAAATACTAATGACAATAGTGGAAAAAGTCAACAAAATGAAGGAAGAGGTGATTCAAAAAATGAGTCTAGAGGATTACGAGAAACTATTGAAACAATGTTTGGACGAAATATATCCGACATTCTCAGGGAAGGAAGAACTAATGAAACAATATCAGCCAGACTTAGAGGAGTTTGTAAGAGATGGATGGAAGCCAAGTGTAGCGGCTTGCGCTATGATGCACGGATACTAAAAATATTTAAGATTAAGGCTATTTAACCGAGTTTAGTCAGAGAATTCTAGAAGGAATTCTAGAATTCCTTAAAAATTTATCCAGAATTCCCTACAAAAAGACTGCGAGCCTCAAAAAGCTCTGCACCAGAGATGTCAAAGCTACTCTCTAAACAATTTTCACAAATGCGATAAAGTCGCACACTGTCGCTTTTGCCAGCTGTTTTGTGCAAAAACTTGACTAACTTAGCTAGTCTTGTTTTGCTTAGTTCACACTCAAAGACGCTTTTGTTTACTCTATATCCTAGCCCTTCTAGCTCGTTTGCTACCTTTTTGCGCTTTTTGTTGTTTGCTATGTCATAGGCGATTATATATTTCATCAAAACTTCCCTATAAATCCATGATACCTAGCATCCTCAAAAACACAGCGGGATAAGGCGTAGCACTGAGTTTTTATGATATCTTCTACCATGATATTTTGTTTGCGCCATTTGGTGTAGCTGCCTAGCTTTTCTTTTATGTTTTGTGATATTAGGGCTTTGCTTTTATCGTCTAAAAGCCCGTCTTTATTTACTTTTAAAGGCTCGTTTTTGTTTAGCATAGAGATGATGGTGCGATCTACTATAAAAGAGCGAAACTCTTCAATCACATCGAAACTAAGCGTGGGTTTTAGCCCCTGCGGTGCGTGCAAAAAAGGCAAGTGCAAACAAAGTCCTGCGCTAAAAAGGTATTTTTGTACCACGCCATAAAGTATGGCATAAGCGTAGTTTAAGCAGCTATTTACTAGGTCTTTTGCGCCTTTTGTGATGCGAAGTGAGAAATCTACTTTTAGGCTAGATTTTAGCCCTTGCCAGTAGATAGCAGAGGCTGCGCCCTCATATCCCATGAGTTCTGCTTGGTTTTTTGCACTATGGACTTTTGTGGTTAGGATTTGGCTTATTTCTTTGATTGGAGTTTCTAAGTCATTGTGATATTTATTAAGGTATTTTAGGTAGTTTGTTTGATTTGTGATTTTTGCGTTTATAAACTCTTTTGCTATGGCTAGTGCTTTTGGGGTGCCTATTAGCCTTGCTTGTTTAGCTAGGTTTTGGCTAATTGTGGCTTTGTATGAAATTAAAGTGGCGTATGGTGCGTAGTCTGTGCCTATGAAATCAATACTTATGCCGCTATTTGCTGCTTTTGCGATGAGTGCTGTGCTAAGGCTAGTTTTCTTGCCCTCAAATATAATGCGAGAGATTTTTTCAAAAGGTATTTTTTCTATTATCTTGCCTTGTTCTTTTAACACAAATGAGTTTGCGCTAAGTCCCAGAAATACGCCACTTCTAGCTATATGTAAAGTAGAATCATCAGCGAATTTTTTAGCGTAAACATTACGCTTTTTGTTTAGTTCTTTTTGTGGGCTGTTTGGAGTTTGGCTTGCTTTGCTGAGAATTTGCGTCGTCGGTGGCTCGTTAAAAATCCTAGAAAAATCAATATTTGCTAAAAATGCTCGCTTTGCTTTTTGATTTTTTAAAGTGCTATTAGTTAAAAACTTTGCAATAGCATTTAAACACTCATCTTTTATAAAGCTTTCTTGCCAGTTGCTAGCTATGCTAAAATGATAGTGTAAAAGCACTTTAAAGTAAGCTTCTAGTTCGTTTTTAAAAGCTAATGGTTCTTTTATTTTTGCGATTTGGTTTAGCTTTTGACTGATTTTTTCTAGGCTTTTTGGGGCGATTTCTTTGCTTAGATTTTTGATACTAGCACCTAAGAATACAAAACTTTCTTCTTTTGAGTTTAGAATTCTAGTTTTTTCTTCATTTAGTTGTAAATCTAGGGATTTTAGCGTGGAAACTATAAGTGCTTTTGCGTTTAGTGCTTCTTGCTTGTTAGCGCAAAATACACAAAAATCATCAGCATAGCGGATAAAGTCAATGTTATTTTTATCTAAAATTTTATCAAAAAGGTCAAGATAAATGTTTGAGAGCAGTGGGGAGATGATATCGCCTTGATGGACGCCTATTTCGTGGTTTTGGTATTTTCTTTTGGCAAAAATTCCATTTTGAATAAAAAGGCTTAACAAAGAAAGAAGTCTTTTGTCTTTTATGTGTTTTGATAGAATTTCATTTAGTTTTTGCTGACTTATGCTTTCAAAAAAGCTTTTTATATCGCTTTTTAGTACCCAAGTTTTGCCATTTCGCATAAAATCTACTGAGCGATTTATAGCAGTTTTTACGCTTTTGCCACTTCTATATGCATAAGATTTATTGCTAAAAAGCTTTTCAAAGTATTCACTAAGAGCGTGATGTAAAGCTTTTTGGACAATTTTATCCTTGATACTACCAAGGCCAAGAGGGCGTAATTCTCCATCGTCTTTTGGGATATTTATGCGTTTTAGTGGCTCTGGGGTAAAAGTGCTAGTAAAAAGTTCTTTTTGAAGCTCGTTTAGATTTTGGCGTAGATTTTTACTAAATTCTTTAAAGCTTTGCTCATCAAGCCCTATGCTTTTGCGCGAGATTTGCTGCGAGGCATCATATAGCGCCTCGCTGCTAAAAATCTGCTCTAAGGTTAGCTCAAACATTTCTATCAATTACTAAATTTTTATATCTTGCTAAAAAGCTTGTAATTTTGTCTCTAATGCGTTCTATTTCTTTGCCTGAGTTAGCATGAGTTAGGTTATTTCTAGCTTCACCTAATTCAGAATAAAAACTATAAAGCTGTTCATCTACAGCCTCTTTAGCTGCTTCTGTAAATAAAACCATATTTGCGCCTAGCTTCGCCTTTAATTCCTTATTTATGTTGCTGGCTGTCTTAGGATTTGATGTAGGGCTAACAGCTTTCATACACATATCTCTTATTTGATAGTCGTCTTTCTTTTTAGAATTTTCGCGTAAGTTTTTTATTATTTTAAGTACTTCCTCGTTTTTTGACATCTTAAGGACAACATAGCTTCTTACCCCTTCAAAAAGCAGGGCTAAGACAGGCAAAAAGTATTTTTTATTATAAAATTTAGTAGCCAAAAGATAGTATTGTTTAAACTCTTCATCTTCTTTAAATTCATTTATCTCACTCAACAGCTCTTTTGCCGGGACTCGTACAGACATAGTTTCTGGAGCATTTATGATATTTTCAAGAGCATTTTTTAGATTTGGCAAGCTTTCTTTAAATAGCTTTTTTAGATTTAAGGACATTATATTGTCTGAAAATCCGTTTAAAGCAGATAATAGTTTTGGGAAACCAGCGACTTTTACATGCGTTATCACTGTATAATTATCTTTAAAAGCTGTTAAAATAAAAGCAAGATTTGCTATATCTAGATATTTTCTTAAATCAATTATTTCATATCGCTCATTTTCTTCGATTTGCTTTGTAAAAATAATCTTTTCAATCCTATCTCTTTCATCAAAATTAGCGATAACCGAGTCAATTATCATCAAAATAGGTAAATGGCGAAAGCCATGACTTACATCAATGATGATTTTTTCGTATTTTTTATCGTTGATTTTGCTATTCATATCAGCAAAAATTTTATCGTAATCTTCTATTTTTTCTATACAAACACCATTTTTAAAGACTTTTTCTATCTCATCATCGCTTATTTTGTGGTCTTTTAGTATAGCAGTATTAGCTATTTTAGCCTCTTGTGTATAAAAAGCGATTATTTCATGGTTCTTACTATATTTTTCATACAAAAATGGAAAAAGATTGCGAAAATTTCCCACAGATACATCGCCTTCTATATACTCAGGCATAGAATTTCTTAGTTGCATATGTTTTACATCATAACCAGCCGTGCCAAGAATCGTTATCAAGGCTTTTATTTTTATATAACTAAGCACTTTTTTGCCTATGCTATCTTGCATCTGTCTATACTCACTAGGCAAAATTCTAATCACATAATCGCTATCAAAGTGCTTTGCTAGCTCATCGGTAGGCTGTTTTTTGCAAGCAAGTTTATCCCATTTATAGTCTAGATGCTGTCTCGGATCTATGCTAGCATTTTTATCAAGCAGCGCATCATAGAGCTCATACTCAGCTATCATATCTTTTAGCACCTCTTGGCTCACACCGTGTGCATCTGGCTTTTCATCAGTTATTTTTTGTGCTTCTACATGCTTTTCTAGCTCTCTTGGATCTAGGGTTATAAAGATGATTTGATATCCATGCTTTCTAGCTAGATTTGTATATGGCTCGCTCTGCCACGGAGCTAGGTTTGTGTTATCGCAGATTGCTACATCGCAGCCTTTTTCTAGTGAGGCTTCAAAGTCATCTAAGTTTTGCTTGTGATAAAGCCCCAGCTTTCTAGTATCAAACTCATATCGTCCCTCGTTCATAAAATACTCATCAGTAGAGTGCAAAGCAACTTTGATTTTATGCTTTTCTAGCTCTTTTATTATGCATTTTGTGATAGTGGTTTTGCCGCTGCCTGGCACAGCTCTGTTTATTATTACAGTTTTTTTCATTACTACACCCTTGTGCTTTTTAGCATTATGTTTATCTCATCTTTTAGCTCTTTTGGTTCTAGCACCTCTACATTAGGTAGCCAACTAAGTATAAAACTAGTGATTTCATTAAAGTTTGTAACCGTGTATTTTACTACTATATCGCCGTTTTCTAGGTTTTGTTCTATTTTTTGAGATTTTAAAAACTTCTTATTCTTAAAAAACCTAGCCTTTTTATCATTTATCTTTAATAATACTTCTATTTCATTTTTTTCATCTTTTTTATACACAGAAAATGGCGTTTGAATTTTTTTAAGAAACTCTATTATGTATAGGTTTTGATAAAATGTATGCTTACTAAGCTCTACTTTATTGATATTACGCACACGAAAAATCTGTGAGTTCCCATCCACATCACAAATCAAATACAAGTTCTCATTCATAAACACCATTTTATATGGATGAATATCTCTATAAGTTATCATTTTATTCGTTTTATAGCTTATTGTGATTTTTTGTCTATTTGCGATGGCCCTTTCTAGATTGCTTATTATATCGCTACTTTTGATAAAATCCTCAAAAGGTCTAGTTAAAAACTCATAACACTTATTTGATTCTTTAACTCTTGCTTCTATTATACTTTTTTCACTCTCGCCAAGGACATTATCTATTCCACTTTTCTTTAACAAATCATAAGCAATACTCACAAAAGAAAGCGCCTTTATATCCAAAAGGTTTGTAAAAATAGAGTTTGAGATGCCTTGATATGTGCCTTTGCGGCCAGAGATCTTTGAAAAACTATTTGGAAAAAACTCCCTTATCACATTAAGAGCGCGAATTATGGTTCTTTCATTTACCGGCTCATTGTTTGCGTTTAGCCACAAACTATTATTACCTAGCGTATCTATATTTATGATTTCACCTTTGTTAAAACGAGTTAACAAATCCAACACTCTTTTTGCTTGGTTTGTAGCTTCTCCCGCCATTAAGTTTTCCTTAAAAAATTTTTGTAAGCATACAAAAATTTAGGTTAATCTTTGATTATATTTTTAAAAAATATTTAGTCTAAAATCTAGAATTCCTAAACTTGAATTTCTATGAATTCTAGATTTTACCTTAGGAATTCTAGATTTTTTGGGGGTGCGGGGGTATTTTAGCCTTAGGAATTCTAGATTTTCTAAACTTGAATTCCTAAACTTGAATTTCTAGGAATTCTAGATTTTACCTTAGGAATTCTAGAATTCCCTAGATTAAACTACTTTAAGCTTTTATCAAAATATACCTCATTTTGATTTGCGAACTTTTTTGCCACAATTTTGCTATTTTCTGCTATAATTTCACAACTAAAAGTTCGCAAATCTCAAAATTTTAAGTTTTCTTTTTTAGATTTGCGAACTTTTAGTTTCATTTAAGTTTTAAATAATGATTTTATCGTGCTTGCCAAACTTAGCTTTTGCTTAAAGTTCGCAAATCTATTAAAAGTGTCAAAATCACTTATAGATTTGCGAACTTTTACAAACCCGCAAATATCGGTAAAATCGTGTTCATTAACTTTTAATTGTCCAAAAACACCGAATTTCTACTAAAACTTAAAGCGAGATTTGCGAACTTTTTTGTAAAAATATGCTATAATCTCGCTTGCAAACAGCCTAAAAACTTGTGAATTTTTCTAAGTTTATGATTTTTTGGCTATTTGAAACAACTGACCCGATTTTAGGGGATTGAAACATTTTTGCCATCTTCCAAGTTTTAATTTCATTAACATATATTTGAAACAACTGACCCGATTTTAGGGGATTGAAACATGTTTTGAACTTATTGAAAGTTTCAATATTCGTATCACAATTGAATTTGAAACAACTGACCCGATTTTAGGGGATTGAAACGAAAATACACTTAATTCATCATAAGGTGCATATCTAAACCCTATTTGAAACAACTGACCCGATTTTAGGGGATTGAAACAAAATCTATAGCGTTTTCCAACATGTCTTCTATGCTAGAATTTGAAACAACTGACCCGATTTTAGGGGATTGAAACAAAATCTATAGCGTTTTCCAACATGTCTTCTATGCTAGAATTTGAAACAACTGACCCGATTTTAGGGGATTGAAACTTTCTAGATGCATGATGTTGTGCAGGCATTGTTTCCTCCATTTGAAACAACTGACCCGATTTTAGGGGATTGAAACGATGTTTAGCTTCAAGAACTGGATATACATAACTCATCAAATTTGAAACAACTGACCCGATTTTAGGGGATTGAAACAAAATTCAGGATAATAGTCCCATAAAAACTTTTTATCGCTTACATTTGAAACAACTGACCCGATTTTAGGGGATTTCTTTTTTATGTGGGGGGCGCTCCACCGCATCCCCTGTGACCTGGTTTAGGGGATAAAAAGTGTTTTTGACAATGAAAAATCACGAAAAAATAAGAATTATAAGAAGTTAGAAATTATTAAAAGATTGAGAATTATTTAAAAGAGCAAAAATATTTGTTAAAAAATACCCCCGCACCCCAAAAAACAATGATAAAATAGTAGGAATTCTAGATTTAAACATATCTCCTACCCAAAAAACAATGATAAAAAATGAAGTAAAAAGAAGTAAAGAATTAGCTAAAAAGTAGCTTTAAAGTCTATATAATAAGCTCAGCACAGCTATCAAAGACCTTCCAAAATGCCTAGTCAATAGCAATGACAACACCCCAAAGTATAATAAAAAGTACCTCAAATATAAAGCCAAAAATCAACTCTAGAGTAGTAAAAATCACAAGCCTCTCCTACTTGGTATAAAAAATCGCACCACTAGAACCTAAAATCATATTTTCCATCTTATCTAGCATTAGCTCGCATAGATTATACTCATTGCCATAAATCTTTTTAGCTTGGTTAAGCTCTTTGTCTAAGGCTCTTTTTGCTATATATACAGCCACTGCCAAAGTCACTACAACAAAAGTCAAAATTACCATGATTGCTCCTTAAAGTAAAATATTTTTAAGCACTAGGCTTTTATGGATAAAATTGTAAAACAATTAAATGACAAATAATGTCAAATATATAAACTTTAAGCAACATCAAAGTGGCAAACTTAAAGAGAGTTTATTAGCTCGTTTAGTTCGTCTTGGCTGGTCTTGCTGTCTTTGATAAGTTTTTCTAGCTTGCTTAGCTTATCCATTTGTTCTTTGTGTTTTTGCCTTAGGTCGTGGACTTTTTGTTGATGAGAGAGGTTTTGCTCTTTGATGCGCTTGTTTAGTTGTTTACGCATGTTGTGCATTTGCTCTTTGATATCGGTGGTTTTTTGATTGTTAGCCTTGATTTGTTCGTCTGCTAACTCTTTAATTTTGGCTGTTTGACCTCTCATCTGTCCTACTCTATCAGCAATGCTAGAAAAAAGATCCTTATAGCTACTTATGCGCTGATTTTGTGGGTCTATGTGTGCTGGTTCGGTGCTTTTGGCTCATCTATGATGATTTCTACTTCGGTTTCTTTGATAACTTGGTTCATGTTTTCTCCTTGTGTTTGATTGTTTTTGATTAAGCTTTTCATGTTTTCTCCTTGGTTGTTTATTGTGTTATTCATGTTTTACTCCTTTTAGCCTATTAGTTTTACAGTATTTTTCAAAAATCCGCCTAAAAAACCTAAATTCGCTGTTTTGTCTATCATCTGGTCTACATGTGAGCAAAGCTCATTTTCTATAGCGCGCTTGATAGTCTCGTTATCGCAGATATCATAGAGGTGCTTTAGCTTTTGACCTCTTTGATAATCTAGCTTAAATATCTCATTGTCTTGTTCAAAATAGCGATAAATTTGCTTTGTTATAGATTTGCCAGTTGTTTTAAACAAATCTAGCTTGGCCTCATTCACTTGGATTCTATTAGCTATTTTTGTGTCTATTACCTCGTGGGCGTAGTCTAGCTGTTTGATTTGCTCATCTAGAATTTTGCCATCTAGATATAGTTTGACGATCTTGGTAGCGACTGTGGCTGTTATGACTAGTGGATGTGATATATTTTCTCCTTTTAAGCGATTTTTCTTGCTAAATAGTAGCATAGAGAGCCTACTTTGCTAACCGAGCAGTGAAATAACACCATAGAAATAGACTTGCTAGATTTTATGCTCTTTTTACAGCTATTTAAAAAGTAGATTTGGTTGTAAATCTTGCTATTTAACTTTTCTTGCTTTTCATAAGGCAAGGTAGAGTATAGCTCTGGCAGTTTTTGCAGATTTGCTATTTTTTGTTTTATGCCTGATTTTATGGCTTTTTTAATATTTTTTAGGATAGCCACTTTTCGCATAGCAAAATCACTTTTTAGCAAACTATAATATGCCATTTTTCTTTCTAGCTCTTCCTTGCTGGCTTCTATTTGCTCTTCTTTATCTTTGTTTGATTTGTATAGAAAAAACCCAATAGTGGCTACTGCTGCTATACCTAGAGTTACTGGATTGCTAAGAGCTAGAAATTGAAACATATTATCTCCTTTGTTTTTTGAAATTATAGCTTTGTTATTTGACAAATAATGTCAAAATATATTTTATTTTCCACTTTGGCTACCTTTTTTATCCAGTGCGACAGATATGATATATGTCGCAGCAGCAGCAAAAAGAGCCATGTAGGTATAGATCTCTGTTGATGTGATTGTCTCTGATTTTTTTCTTTTATCTTGTTTTTTCATGCATTCTCCTTTGTTTTTAAAGCTTCTTTGCCTATTAAGACAACCTCAGCCACGAAAGCCACAAACATAGCTGCTCTAGCCCAAAAAGGTTCATTTGGTAGTTCTATTTTTGTTTGATCATGCTCGATTTTTACATTTTTATTTTCTATTTTTTCCATTTCTTACTCCTTTAATTTTATTATTGAAATTATAAAAGTTTCTTATGACAAATAATGTCATATATGCTAGAAAAAATATATATTGCAAACTCAGCAATCTTTTCAAGTAAAAACATACTTATAGTGATAAAAATAGCAAGTATAGGCGCAACGATAAGCCATATAAGCTCAAATAATATAGAAAAAATTGCTGCAATAATAATCATAAAGCCTCCTTATAGCTGTTCATTATAAAATATTGCTCCACTTGAACCTAAAAGCATATATTCAACTCTATCTAGCATAAGTTCGCATAGCATATAATCATCACCATGTATTTCTCTGGCTATTTTTAGTCTTTTATCTAAAACTCTTTTGCCAAAAAATATTGCTACCACCAAAACTGATATAATAAAAATTAAAATTGTCATAATCTCTCCTTTAAAAAATATTTTAAGCCTAAGCTTTCATTGGCGAAATTTTATAAAAATATAGTGACAAATAATGTCAAAAATAAATAATTTTTTAAAACAAAAAATATTTCTTTTGACTTTTGAAGTTTTACATAATGCTTTGACAAATAATGTCTTTTATATCTATCACTTCTTTAAAAATGAAAGAAAAATTAAATTTTTGAATTAAATTAAATAATTTATTGTAAATTTACTTATTTTTTGTAGCATTTGCAAAATTAAAAAACCAAAGAAGGTGCTTTGTGTCTGCTAAAATGCTCTTGCTTTTTTCTCATAGTTTAAATGCCAAGCAGATACATTCAGCAAAGCACGAGCTCAATATAAGTAGTTTTGTTAATCTACCAAGCGAGCTTCAAGACAAATGGTCAAATGTATCTGCGGATCTAAATGATTTGAGCGATTATAGTAGTGATTTCAAGGATTTTTTAGAGAAGAACTCTAGCGCAGGAGATGTAGCGCTCATCCAAGGTGATTTTGGGCTTTGTTATATAATGATAAATTACGCTAAAAGTTTAGGTTTGCGCTCAGTATATGCTACCACAAAGCGTGTTTGCAGTGAGAAAATCATAGATGGTAAATGTATCAAAGAATCCATTTTTGAGCATGTGATATTTAGGGACTTTCAATGAAATACTCTAAAATCTCAGTAAAATCAGCAAGCAAAGCACCGTTTTTTATCGGCTCTCAAATTCGTGGGGCACTTGGTCATGCTCTTAAAAAAGTAGTTTGTATAAATTACAAATACAAATGCTCTGAGTGTTTTGCTAGTAATTCTTGTCTTTATTATGACTTTTATGAACAAAAAAATGCCTACCACAACTACCGCTTAGACTACGAGCTTGGGGCTGATATGTATGATTTTAGCGTGTATTTGTTTGAAGATGCCTGTGATAAAACCACTTATGTGATATCATCTTTGTATCTTATGCTTAGTGAGTTTGGGCTAGGTAAAGATAGAATCAAACACGAGCATTTTAGCATTAGTCTAAACGATACGCCCTGCTTAATCTCTGGCAAAATTACCTTGCCAAAAAAATTTAGCAAAGATATAGAGATAAATGGCTTTTGCGCTGATGTTAGCGTGGAGTTTGCGACCCCTCTTCGCATAAAAAAGGATAATGCCTTCATAAAAGATGATAAAATCGAGCTAAAAGATATCATAAATTCTATTTATGCTAGGCAAATGAAAATTCTAGCAAAAAGTAATAAGCGTTTTGCTTATGAGATAAAAGGCGAGATTGTTAGCAAGGATTTGCGTTTTTTAGACCTGCGAAGGTATAGTAACAGGCAACAAACTGCTATGAATATAGGCGGAATAATAGGAAAAATAGAACTTCGCGGACTAAATAAAGAATGTTATGAGGTGCTTAGGCTTGGTGAGATTTTAGGTGCTGGTAAGCAAACAGCCTTTGGGCTTGGCAAAATCAAAGTAAAAGGAAATAATAATGAGTGAGTTTAAAAAATATTTTAATGAAAAGTTTTTTAAATATGGATGCTTTGAAGAAAAAGGTAAAAATATAGATAATCTACTAAGCAATGAAATGAGCGTTATTTGTGGTGATTTTTATGGAATTCAAAAGTTTATCTTTGAAGGACTTACTACCAAACACGCCGCAAAGGTGCTAAGAGCAAAGTCGGCTTTTGTGGAGCTTTTTACAAAAATTGTAGCAAAGTTTATTTGTAAAGAACTTGGACATGATGAGGATAGGATACTTAGCTGTTCTGCTGGGAAGTTTGAAATACTGGTAAATTCTAGAATTTCAAGTGAAAGAATAGATAAAATTCAAGGAATTCTAGATGAGTATTTTATAAAAAATTTCTACGCGATCTCTGGCATGAGCGTAGTTTGCTTGGATTGTTCTAGCAATGATTTTAAAAGCCCTAGTGAATACAAAGCCTTACGCAAAAAAATTGCTGATGAGATAGAGGCTAAAAAATTTAATAAGTTTTCTTTATTGAGACTAGAAAATCCGGTGCTTGGGGGCACTAAGGATATCACAAATCAAACGCTTTGTGAGATATGTAATATGCGAAAAAGTGTAACAAATAAAAAATGCGGTATTTGCGATGCTTTTATAGACCTTGGCAAAAAACTAACAAGTGGCGATAAAAATATAAACTCAAAAATTGATTTGCATATAGACTTTTGTGATATAGATGTAGAGCTTGATGAGAAAATAAAATCTTATGTCAAAAAAGAAGGCGATAATATTGTAGATTTTGAAAAATTAGCAAGTAATAAGCTTGGTGCGCTTAGTGTGTTAAAAGCTGATGTTGATGGTATGGGAAATTTTATTAAAGAAAGTGAAGTTACAAACTCTTTTAGCTCTTTTGATTGTTTTTCAAAAAATATAGATGCTTTTTTCTCACTTTATGTGCCAAAAATAATCAAAGAAAAATTCCCTGATACTTATGTAGTCTTTGCTGGTGGAGATGATCTTTTTATCATCGGTGAATGGCAAAAAACTATGGAGCTTGCAAGATATATTAGAAGCGAGTTTATGAGTTTTGTAGAACCTTTAAAAAACACTCTTAGCATTTCATTTGGCGCAGCCATAGCAAAGCATAGAACTCCGGTAAAATACCTAGCAGATGAAACAGAAAGACTCTTAGAAATGTCAAAAGAGTTTAAGGATAAAAATGACAAGGCAAAAAATGCTATTAGCATGTTTAACATGAGTGTTAGCTGGGATAATTATACAAAATGCTATGAGGCTTTAAGAGAAAAACTACAAGAAAATATCTTAAAGGCTGATGATGTGACGGCGTTTTTTTACAGAATTCTAGAGCTTTGTGATATGCGTATAGCACTACTTGAAGGAAGTAGAGAGAAAGTTAATCCAAAAAATGCTATGTGGCGTTCAAAGCTATACTACAGCATAGAGAGAAATGCTCAAAAAGATAGCAAAGATGAGCTTTTAAAGCTACTTGAAAATCAAATAGAAAATCATCCAAAGGAGACTAAAATGATAATTAGCCAAATAATCTACATAAGGAGAGGAAAATGAAAATACTTTTAGATTACAGCAAAGATGTCGAGCTTTTTAGCAAGACAGCACAAGAATGGGCCCAAAAAGTCTCAAAAACAAAAAGCACTCAAATGAGAAATTTTTATGACTATGTGTTAAAACTACAAGAAAAATCAAGCTTTAAAGATGAAAATGCCTTTAGGGCTGAGATTTTGCCTTTTGTAAAAATGCTAAATTCAAAAGTAGCATACGCTAACTCTCGCAAAGTAGCTAGCAATGAGTTTGTAGAAATGATAAATGATTGCGTTTCGCAAGTAAATACACAAAAAAGCTTAGAGACTTTCAAACTATTTTTTGAAGCGGTTTTAGGCTTTAGTAAAAAACAAGGAGAGTAAAAATGAAAATCTTATCACTAAAGGGAAAAATAAATATTCTTACAGGACTACACATAGGTGGTGGCGATGATACTATGAAAATCGGCGGAATCGACAATCAGGTAATAAAAGACCCGCTTACAAAACTACCTTATATCCCAGGTAGTTCGCTAAAAGGCAAAATGCGCTCTTTGCTAGAGTGGGACAATCAGCTAGCTGGCCTAAATGATGGTAAGCCTTTTAGCTCAGCAAAACTAAATCTTGCACCAAATGAGCAAAATGCTAAAACCTTGCTAAAACTTTTTGGCGATGCAAACGATAAAAAAGGCGAAGATTTTGCTATTACTAGAATAAGCGTAGGCGATGCTTTTTTAGAAGCTAGCCAAGCTAAAAAGGCAAAAGACGGCGAACTAGTAGTAAGCGAAGCAAAATATGAAAATGTGATAGATAGAAGCAAAGGTATAGCTCTGAATCCACGCCAAACCGAGCGTGTGCCAGCTGGACTTAGCTTTGATTTTGATATTAGAATAAAGGTGCTAGACGGCGATGATGAAAATGCACTAAAAGCTATGGTGGGGCGTGGCTTAGAACTAGTAGAAAAAGACTATTTAGGAGGGTCTGGGTCTCGCGGATATGGTAGAGTAGAGTTTAGCAACAAAACAGAGTGGGAATAAGCCATGAAGCTTTATAAAACCACTATCAAGCCACTTAGTAGCTTTGCGACAGCGCTAAAAGGCGATACGCTTTTTGGTCAGCTTTGCTGGGCAATAAAGTTTGTTTTTGGCGAGCAAAAACTAAATGAACTCTTAAAAAACTATGAAAGTAAGCCTTTTTTAGTAGTAAGTGATGCTTTTGCTAGTGGGTATTTGCCAAAACCGACTACTTCAAGTGCTATGCTCGGCGAAGATCTAAGTCAAAAAAAGCAAAACCGCAAAAAGATTTGGCTAAGCAGGAAGGATTTGCAAAACGGCGAGTTCAGTCTTGCTAAAACAAATGAAGAGATTGGGAATTCCAAACTTTCATTTTTAAGCGTAAAAAATAGCATGAATCGTCTTACATTTACTACCGATGAGGGAGATTTTGCGCCTTTTGCTTTGATTGAAAATACTTTTAGTGAGCAAGATATTTATTTTTTACTAGATGAAAATAAAATTAGCCTTGAAGAGTTAAAAGAAAGCTTTGAACTTGTTAGCAAAATGGGTTATGGTAAAAAAGCAAGTATTGGCAAGGGTAGATTTGAAATAAAAGATTTTATTCAAATCTCAGATTTTTTAGATAGTAGCGCAAATGCTTTTGTAACCTTGTCTGCTAGCGTGTTAAATGGCTTTGAAGAAAGCTATTATGAGCCATTTACTCGCTTTGGTAAGCACGGCGCAACACTAGCAAATGATAAGCCTTTTAAAGCTCCAATTTTACTAGCAAATACTGGGGCTTTGATAGTGCCAAATGCTGATAAAAAATCTAGAATTCTAGAATTTGGTTATATTGGCAAAGGCATAAAAGGGCATTCACCGCACACAAATAGCGTTCATCAAGGGTATTCTATTGTCCTTAGCACAAAGGTGGTAAAATGAAAAGATATAAGATTACAATGAAGCTTTTAAGTCCTGTTCATATAGGCACGGGAGAGGATTTTGAGCCTATGAATTATGTAATGGATACAGATACTATAACCACAAAAGATGGAAAAAGTATAGAAGGTAAGTTTCTGTATGTCTTTGATGAGATGGATTTTTTCAAAAGCCTTAGTCCAAGCGACAAAATAGAATTTACTAAAATTGCCTCACTGACGACTCCTGATGCTGTTTTTAAACTGCATAGCTTTGTAAGAACTCGCAAAGAAATAGCAAAAGATGCAAAAAAAGCTAAAATTCTAGTTGATCAAAAAGTCTATAAAGACTACCAAGACAAAGTTGGCAAAGTGGTTCAAAAAGAAGGTCTTGGCATAAATAAAGCAAACTCATATTATAAAATACCTTCAAAAGTAAGCAATCAAGGTCCTAGCAAAGATGTATTTGCAAAATTTAGTATAGCCAAAACTTTTGCTAATCCAAACTCACACAAAGCAATAATCCCAGCAAGCTCAATAAAAGGTGCAATTTCTACTGCTTATCAAGAGTTTTTATTCAAAAAATTACGCAATTACAGTAAGGTAAAAGAAAAAATGCTGAGTTCAGATGAAAACAATATCTTTAAAAATCTACTACTTAGTGATAGTAATGAAATAAAAACAACTCGCATCGCATATGCCAAAAATATAAAAAGGCATAATAAAAAAGATGGTAGCGAGCCAAAAGAAGGGTTAAACACAAGACTACAAGTAATTAGTAGAGCTAATAAAGATATTTCTATCACTTTAAATATAAAAGAAAACGAACCAAATATCAATGATATAAAAAAAGCTTGTAACGAGCATTTTTTGCCAATTTTATTTTCACATTTATATGATGAGTTTGCTAAGAAAAGCATAAAAGATGACTTTTTGGATATTTGCTCAAATCTAGAAAATAACTTAAAAGATAATGAGTTTGTATTGCGTATAGGTAAGCATAGTGGAGCAAGAGCTACTACCATAGATGGTATGAGAAAGATAACAATTTTGCTAGGAAAAAACAAAGGGTCTGAACTTGCAAAAGAAGAAACTACCACTTGGATAGTAGAAGGCGATCAAATGCCCCTTGGCTGGGTGCTTTGTAGCTACGAAGAGCTAAAAGACTAAAACCTCAGCAAAAAGCACAAGAGTTTGCTACAGAGATTGTAGTATTATCCGCTCTTGCGCTTTTTGTAGTTGTTTTTTGGTTTGTCCTGAGCTAGAGTCTATGAGTTTTCCTACTTCTGTGATTTTTATGTAGTTATTTCGCATTTTCTTTTCTTCATTTTTGTAGAATTTTGAGCTTTGTTTGCTTTGTAGTCTCAGGATATTTTTTTGCGTTTTTAGGGCCTCATCAAGCACTGCTTTTTCATTTATTCTTTTAGTTTGCAGCACTTTTTTACCAGTTTGGAGCTGTTTGATTTTTTGATCTAGCACCATGCCTTTTGTGATAGAGTTTACTATACCACATGCTGGAGCTGTTGCTAGTACAAGTGGATTCATTTTTTCTCCTTTAAATATTTATCGCATACTTTAGAATTTTAAAGCTTATTAATTAGCCCATCTATGGTCTCTTGGCTAGCTTGATTTGCTATGGCAAACTGAATCATGCCTAAAACTCCCATATCTTTTTTATGCCCTCTACTAATCTCTTTTGATTCATTTTTTAGCTGTTTAGAGCTTAGTTTATAGTTTAGCTTAGCCATATTTCCTTGTCCTTTTATTTGGGCGATTGCTATTTCTTTTTGATTATTTGATTCATTTATTTGGATTTTTGCAGTTATTTTACTTTGCTTAGTTTTTTCACGCTCTTTAAAGACATCCAACACGCCATTTGCCACTTTTACGACTTCTGGCAGCACGGTTACAAGATTTGCTCCTTTGCTAGCGCTAGGTAGTTTTGAGGCGATATTTGTTAGGTTTGAGATGATTTCTCCTTTGTTTGTTGGTAGTTTTGTAGGTATGGTAGTTGGTATGTTTAGCATTTTATCTCCTTTAGTTGTTGGTAGATTAAACATTTTTTCTCCTTTTAGTCTAGTTTTATTTGTGCTAGTTTTGGTATTTTGATGCTACTTAGCTCACTTGTTGTTTTGCTAGATAGTAGCTGCCTTTTATACTCTTTTATTTTATCAGTGTTTTCTTTGATAAGTTCAGTTATTTTTATTTGTTCTTCTTTTGGTAGCAGCACTGCTCGTCTTTTTAATCTTTTATGATATTTTTTGGCTCTCTCTATCATATCTATCCTTTTTTTTAAAAATCTTTTGATATCTATGTGAATAATATTACAAAACACCTTTGTATTTTGCTCTTTTTCCTCGCTAAGTTCGCTGATGTAGTCTTTATAGTCCCAAGCTAGTTCATTTTCATACCTTTGTATATTGTCTTGATGCCGTGGTCTAGCGATTTGTGTTTTTATTTCTTTAAATATATTTTCAGCAATAAAATCTCTCATTTTCTCTCCTTTGTTTTGAAAAATTATACTCTACATCCTTGACAAATAATGTCATTTTATCTATATTTTCTCATTTGTCCTAGTTTTGGAGTATATAGCGCCTCTAGCTCACCCACGCTTTTACACGCTAGTATATCTTGCCTATAAGCACTTAGTTCTAGGCTTTTTGCGCTTATTTGCCTATTTATTCTTTTTTGCGAGTCCTTAGGAAGCTTTTTTATCTCTGGCTGTAGTCCGCTCATGTATCTTTGATTTTCTTTGATATAGTGCAGCTTTTTGTCTTGTTCGTGTTTGAAGTACTTTTGATTTAGTTTTTGACTTTTTCTTATTGTTTGTTCTCTTTGCGCCGCTATGCGTGCTTGTTCACGACTACACTCGTGCGTGAGAGATCTTACTTTTTACTCTTTACTCTCATTTGAGCTATATATCGCTTTTTAATCACATAAGCTATTGCTATTCCGCCTAAAATAAATGGTAACATGTTCTCTCCTTTGTTTTTTGAAATTATATTACTTAGTTCTGACAAATAATGTGATTTTAACAGACTTTTCTAGTATCTCTCTGCATAAAGTTTGCTATCAAAACCCTCATATCTGCTATAAAGCTCCTCAAAACTCTCATCAAAAGCAGAGCCTACGACTTTATAGTCGTAGTCTGAGTTATCTACTAGATTGCCATTTGCATCTACCATCAAGTAGCTATTTACCATAGACTTCTCTACCACAGCATTTTTATACTGATTATTTTGGACAAAATACTCAAACTCCTCATCATTTATAGCAAGCATAGAGTTACAGTGCTTGCCATTATCAAACACCTTTAGTTTTAAAATCTTCCAGCGGTCAATCTCCAAATCAGCGATTTTATGGACAAACTTCTCGCGGTAATTCTTACGACTCACAACAGTATTTATTTTGATTTTAGTCTTAAAGCCATTTGTCCTTATATACTCGCAAACCTTAGTTAGCCTATCAGCACCAAAAACCCCCTTTGCTCTAGTGCAGCGTCCAAGCGCAATACTAGTTCCCTCATCTAGCGAGTCTAGTGAAAAGCCCAAGCAGTCTAGATAATCAGCATTCTCATCAAGCCATTTTTGATTTACATAAAAGCCATTTGTGATGACCGATACCTTAAATTCAAGTTTTTTTTAATATTTAATTAGCTTGCTAAATTTTTCATGTAAAAGTGGCTCTCCACCTGCGAAATTTACAGCAGAGACCATATTTGATGATTTTAGATTATCTAACACTTGCACCCAAAAATCAAAGCCCTTAGTCCCTTTGCTTTTAAAATGCGCAAAACAGCCAACACAATGAAAATTACAACGCTCCAAAATGTGTAGATTAACCTTTTTCATCTTTTCTCCTTTTTATTTTTCTAGAATTATTACATATCACTATGACAAATAATGTCATTTTTAATAAATATTTCTATCTTAAAAAGCAAAACCTTTATACTTCATTTTATTCTTCATATTCTCAAATCTATTTCCACTTTTACCTCTTTTTGGCATTCTGCTTACCACAGAGTAGACCAAACACGCCATAAAAACGCCTAATTATCCTTAGGCGCACTCTTGTTATCACTGCTTGGCTGGTGGTCAAAAACAAAGGAATTTTAGAATTCCTAAACTTGAATTTCTAGGAATTCTAGATTTTACCTTAGGAATTCTAGATTTTTTAGGGGTGCGGGGGTATTTTAGCCTTAGAAATTCTAGAATTTGCCTTAGGAATTCTAGAATTTCTAAACTAGAATTCCCTAGCTTAAATTCCTTTAAGCTTTTATCAAAATATACCTTATTTTGATTTGCGAACTTTTTTGCTGCAAATTTGCTATTTTCTGCTATAATTTCACAACTAAAAGTTCGCAAATCTCAAAATTTTAAGTTTTCTTTTTTAGATTTGCGAACTTTTAGTTTCATTTAAGTTTTAAATAATGATTTTATCGTGCTTGCCAAACTTAGCTTTTGCTTAAAGTTCGCAAATCTATTAAAAGTGTCAAAATCGCTTATAGATTTGCGAACTTTCACAAACCCGCAAATATCGGTAAAATCGTGTTCATTAACTTTTCATTGTCCAAAAACACCGAATTTCTACTAAAGCTTAAAGTGAGATTTGCGAACTTTTTTGTAAAAATATGCTATAATCTCGCTCGCAATAGCATAAAAACTTGTGAATTTTTCTAAGTTTATGATTTTTTGGCTATTTGAAACAACTGACCCGATTTTAGGGGATTGAAACATATTTAGGTGGTCATAGTACTGACGAATATCTTTTAATTTGAAACAACTGACCCGATTTTAGGGGATTGAAACTTCTCTATTAAAAAATTCTACTTGAACTCTTTCTTTTAGAGATTTGAAACAACTGACCCGATTTTAGGGGATTGAAACTTTACATTAGTATTAAGCTCTCTTGCTTTTGAGCCTAGATTTGAAACAACTGACCCGATTTTGGGGGATTTCTTTATTTTATGCGGGGGCACTCCCTCGCACCCCCAAAAATCTAGAATTCCTAAGGTAAAATCTAGAATTTCTAGAAATTCAAGCTTAGGAATTCTAGAATTCCTAAGCTAAAAATACCCCCGCACCCCTTGTGACCTGATTTTAAGATGATTTAGTTTATAAACAATTCTCATATCATAAATTAAACTAAATCTCTAAAAATATAAAATTTTGACAAAATAAGTCAATAACTTACTCTACAATTTTACTTTTATTTTGGACTTGCTTTGCTAATTTCAAAATTAGCAAAGCAATTTCTTATAATTTTGATATAATCTAAACAATAAATCTTTAAAGGTGAATCGTCTCAAATATAGAAAAAGTAAATATTTTGAAGTATTTTTTGCTTTGCGAGGCGCTAACTCCAAAACAAACAGACAAGCCTACCCCAAAGCGTGTAGATAAGCAATCAAAAGTAGTAATAAATACTGAAAAAAGCATATTTACAAGACATATGCAAGACGCCTTTTATAGACTTGATAATAACAAAATCACCACTTTTGCGCTCTTTGGCTCACTTTACCCCACAAAAAATATCCAAAAAAAGCTCAAAAAATTCGCTAATGCCTATACACCAAACGAAGAAGACGGACAAAATGCTAGCTTTGCACTAGTGTTTGAACAGATTGATTTTAACACCAAAACTTGCATCTTTGACGCACACGAGAGGGTAAATAGCTCAGATCTCAGCCTAGCTCCATTGGTAGCTTCATTGATAGCTGAGGAGATTGAGTTTGAGACGCTTGGTTCTTTGTACGATGGTAGTAGTGCACGACTTTTTAGCAACAAACTTACTTCTTGGGCGCAAGATAGATTTTTAAACAATCGCTTTGATTTTAAGCCAAATCAAGCCGTAGAAGAGAAATCAAAGCATTTTTATATCAGCCTAGACTTTGATGAGTTAAGCGAGCTCTACGCCAAAGCTAGCCAGATATACGAAGAAATGCTAGAAGAAAAAGAGCTCTTTGTTAGCGATAAGCTTCAGTGTATCTTTATCTCTTCAAAAACAGGCTCAAAATACGCTCCTATGATGCATAGCTTCTACATTGATAGCATTAGAGGCGCAATAGGGCTTTATAGCAAAGAAGAAGGCTCAAATGACCTGCTAGATAGCTACCTAGCTACTGGCGCAGTGGGTGGCAGGATAGACCTGCGCAGTGAGTATGGCAGGGAGTTTTTTGCCTCAAATCTGCAAAAAAGCGAGTTTTGCGCAGGCTCTTTTCCGCTAAAAGCTAGGCTAAATGACTCACAAAATTTTGCTATAAACTCAGCCTTTAAGCGTTTTGATCTAGCTAGCAGGGATGATTTTTGGCAAAATACTGGATTTTATGCGATAAATGGAGCTCCTAGAACTGGTAAAACCACGATTTTAAAAGAAATGTGTGCTAGTATTTTTACAGTTAGAGCAATGGAACTTGCTAAGCTTGACGAGAGTGAAATAACAATAAATGGTCTGCTAAATCCTAGGCTTTATGGCTTTGATATGACGATTTTTTCATCAAACAATCTAGCAGTAGAAAATGTAAGCGCAGAGCTTTCTAACCTAGATGATATAGACGAAAACTTGCTTAGCAAGCTTTTGGATGTAGATTATTTTGGCTCTATTGCTAGCAAATACTGGGGTAAAAAAAGCTGGGGAGCTTTTGGTTTTAGGCTTGGCAATAGCGAAAATATCAACAAATTCGTCTATGACTTTTGCTACAATGTAAATGAGACTGGTCAAACAGAAAAATTTGACGAGCTCTCAAAGCTTTATCCAGAGCTTGTTATAGAAAGTGATGAGAAGCGGTGTGTTATGGGTTTTCGCTCTTTTCTTTACGAAAATCGTGGTTCTATGAGCTTTGAGGGGACTAAAAAAGAGTTTTTAGCAACTCTAAAAGAGCTTGATGAGTTTCTAAAAGAGCAGAAAATCGATGAAAGAGCTCTAAAAGACGAGCAAGCTGAGCTTTTTAGCAAGCTTACTAGCAATACCGACCCGCAAGAAATCAAAACCATCGCCGTTAGGCTAAAAGAAATAAACGACTTACTAAGCGGCAAAGCCCCTAAAACGCCTAATGTGTGCGTAAAAGACGAGTTTAACACGCTACGCAAAAAGCTTTTTATAAAGGCTTTAAAACTACACAAAGCCGCAATTCTTTCTAAGAGCAAAGATTTTAATACTATGTTTAAAGACTTCATCACGCTAATGTATGGAAGTAGTGATGAAAATATCTCGCCTGAGCTACTAGAAAAAAGCGATGATTTGTGGCAAGCGCTTTATTTTGTCTTTGGGGCGATTAGTAGCACCTTTGCATCTTTTTCCAGCTGCTTTCGCTTTAAAAAACGCCTTGATACAATTTTCATAGACGAAGCAGGACAAGCGACGCTCTCAAGTGCTGTGGGCGCACTAGCAGGCTCAAAGCGCGCTATAGTCATCGGCGATCCTATGCAACTAGAGCCTGTCGTGACCATGCCTAGTGAAATAAATGATTTTTTACTAAGAAAATGCGGTGTTAGCAGAGAGTTTAATCTCTCGCTAAGTTCAGTTCAGCTAAGAGCCGATAGGATAGAGCCAAACGGTACTTATATTGCTCAAGCGGGGCAAAAAACTTGGGTGGGCTCACCACTTTTGGAGCATAAGCGTTGTGATGAGAGCATTTTTGCTATCTCAAATACTATTGCCTATGATAATCTCATAAAGTGGGATAAAGGCGCAAATGAGGCAAAACTAAAAAACTACTGGATTGATGTGAGCGTGCGTGGAGGCTTTAGACTAGATACTATTGAGGGTAATGCGAGAATTGAGGAGATTAACGCCCTAAAAGCATTTTTGGCATTTTACAAGCACAGAACTGGGGGGGGGGATTAGCGATATTAGCGTTATTACGCCCTTTGTAGATGTGGTAAACATGAGCAAAAACTCTAACATCGAGCTAAAAACAAATACTATACACACAATGCAAGGACGAGAGTCAAAGGTTGTGGTTTTGGTCCTTGGCGGCACTAGCGCAGGTGCTAGAAGCTGGGCGGCAAAAAGACCAAACTTATTAAATGTCGCACTTACTAGGGCTAGGCAGAACTTTTTTGTTATAGGGGGATTTTAAAGCCTGGTCGTCGCTGCCGTATTTCCGCATTTTAGCGTAAAATATTGCTAGGATTGATTCTAGCGATATAGAAGATATTTTTAATGCTCATTTACAATAAGTTTTGAAAAATCACAACAAAATAGCTATTTAAAAAGTAGTTCTTGTAATAAAAAAATCTTTTAGACAAAATAAGTCTAAAATAAAAACTATAATTTTAACTAGAAATCCATGAAACAAACATTTCATGAGTAAAAAAGAGTATAGTATGAGAGACAAGAACATTCAAAGAGCTTTCAAAAGAGAGCTAAATCTATCAACAAGAAGTGTTAAATCAAAAAAAGTATATAATAGAAAACACATTAAGCGTGAGTATATAGAGGGCTAAAAATAATGTTTGAATATTTTATGAGCGAACAAGAAAAAGCTAGGGCTGAGGAAATAAAATCAAAAATGCATAGCGAGCCTGTAAGCTTGGATGATTTGCGACTTTTGATTAGATATTTAAAGCATGATATAGAGCTTATGGAAGCTAGACTAGTAGAGTTGGATAAAGAAATAGCAAGAGATAAATTTGACTCGCTAAATTATAATAACCACTCATTTTGGGGTTTTATTACAAAGGGTGCTATGGCTTTATCCACTGGTGCTAAGCATATGAATACAGGAGCTATCAAGCTTAATATCTCAACGACTAGAAATTTAATACAAGTGTATGAAGAAATGCTACATGAATGGCAAAGCGACCCAGAAGCCAAAAAAAAGACACGATATGGTTTTTGAAGCACTAAAACGAGCGCATGCGAATAGAAGGTAGAAATGAGCTTTCAAGTAATAATAGATAGGCTAAATGAAGAAGAAAAAGCCAGAGCAAGAGATATCTATGAAAGATATGCTGTTGGGGATAAAGTTAGTGCAGATGAACTGCGCCTTTTATTGCGCTTTGAAAAATCGCAACTATCACAAGCTAGAATATCCCAGCATGATGCTAAAAAAGCCTTGGCGTCTAGTCAATTTGAACAGATAAATTACAAAGACCATTCTCTTGTTGGCTGGATAAAAAAAAGGTTTATTAGGTGTTAGCACCGCAAAATCTCAAATAAAATCTTCATCTATTGATTATCATATTTCTGGATTAGAAAAATTAGTAAAGGAACTAGAAGCCCAAATAGAAAAAATGTCTCCTAGCGATAAAAATAATGAGAGCAAAACAGATGAAGATAAAATCATATTTACTGCTCTCTCTGCTAAGTATTTTGCAGATAAATATAAATCTTAAAGATTTAATTTATTACCCTTGCTAACCACCATTTAGCATATCCATAGTTTCATCACTGCAATATACTAAAAATCTAAGCTTTTCTCTAATTTTAAGTCCATAAACCCCCATATAAAGCTTCTCCATTTTTTCTTGTAGTTCATCGGTATAAGTGCTAGCAAATTCCCAGTTTATAATAACATAATCATTAAAATATTCTATTGGTTAATTGAGCCTAAAAGATTTCATCAAATACTTACAAAATATTTTTTCCTTTTATTATTTTACGACATTAGATGTCGTATGCTTCTTTTAAAATTCGCTTACAATTTTACAAAAAGGAGCAAACATGCTACAAACAATTTTAACAGAACTAAAAGGTGGCGATAACGCTAAAATCAGCCAAGCACTAAGTGCTGGGGTTAAAAAAATCTGCGAAGATTTTGAAAAAGTCTGCCTTGCAGAAGATGAGTTTGATGGTGCTTTTAAAGATGAGCCTAGCAAAGATGAGCCTAGCAAAGATAAGCTAAGAGAGCAAATAGAACTAGACTTTGAAAAAATGAGCGATGAATAAATCGATGCAGAGCGAGATAGACAATTTGATGAGATTAACAAAGGCTTTGAGCTAATTGACAAAGGCCTTGAGGCTATTAGTAGCTGCGATTCTCTACTTTTGGGTATCAAAGATATAGTTTGCGATGAGTTCGCAAATAAAAGCATAAATACCCAGTTTGGCAATCTACTAAAAGAACAAGCTAACAAGCTAAGCCATGAAAAAGCCAAAAAAGAGCTACTAGATACTGCTAATAAGATCGTCGCTTTTGCTGATGATAGAGCAAATGGTGCTAGCGTGCTTTTTGGCAATGCGCTTTATATTTTTAAAGCTGACAAGCTAGTAAGCAAAGTAAAAACAAATGTTACTGGCTTGCTAGATGATGAGGGGACAGATGAGTTTGAAAATGCTAAAAAAGTAGCACTAGAACTGCTAAAAGAGCATGAACTTGGCTCAAAACTGTTACTTTGGGCTGAGCTAAAAAGGGCAAAATCTGCGCTATAAGCTGAATTTGTTGATATAAAAATAGAAATTCCGGCTTAATTGTAAAAAACGGGTGCTGGAAGTGCTATAATATCCCCTTAA
>CAMENE010000022.1:0-26095 GCA_945928165.1 uncultured Campylobacter sp. | reverse complement strand
CTCTAAGCCAAGCAAATACCGTCCAGCAAAATGTCATGCGCCTACTCCAGTAGCCTATAACATTTCTGTGAAAATATCACTACTCTAGTAGTCTTTCTGTGAAAATATTATGAGACTACCCCGGTAGCCTGGTAACATTTCTATTTTAAGCCTTGTGTCATCCCCCAGCTTGACTGGGGGATCTCATCAAATCGCCGTCATTGCGAGGGGTGAGTGAAACGAACGACGAAGCAATCTCGTTCAAGGCTTAATAAATGGGATCGGCTTTTTCAAAGCCTCGCAATGACGAAAATTCTAGAATTCTATATAGAGATCCCCCAGTCAAGCTGGGGGATGACACAAGGCTTAGGGAATTCTAGAATCTTCGTCATTGCGAGCGAAGCGAAGCAATCTCTGGGAATTCTAGATTTTATCTAAAATTCTCTATAGAGATCCTCGGGTCAAGCCCGAGGATGACATATAGTAAGGAATTCTAAAATTCTTAAGCCTTGTGTCATTCCCCGACTTGATCGGGGGATGACATCACAATAAATTCTAAATTCATCCGTCATTGCGAGAGAGCAAAGCAAAGGGAGCAATCTCTAGGAATTCTAGATTATCTTGCCTCTAGAATTTTAAATAAAATCTATAATTCTAGGGGCTTTATGCGTTTTACACACTTGGCGAATTCTAAAATTCCTAAGCTAAAAACAACCCCGACTTTAAGCCTTATCTCATCCCCCAACTGCCTTGTGTCATCCCCCAGCTTGACTGGGAGATCCCATCAAATCACCGTCATTGCGGAAATTTCATTTAAAATTCTGTAATTCAGTCATTGCGAGGGAAAATTCTAAAATTCTAGCGGGGCTTAGGGCGTAGCCCTTATAAAATTTGCGGGGCTAGGGGCTTACCCCACTAAAGCGAGCAAAATTCTAAAATTCCAAGAATAAATTTAAAATTTCAAGAATAAATTTAAAATTCCTAAGAATAAATTTAGAATTCCTAGAGATTGCTTCGCTTCGCTCGCAATGACGAGAATTCTAGAATTCCAAGAATAAATTTAGAATTTCTAAAATAAATTTAGAATTCCTAAAATAAATTTAGAATTCTCAAGAATAAATTTAGAATTCTAGAGATTGCTTCGCTTCGCTCGCAATAACTAAAATTCTAAAATTCCTAAAATAAATTTAAAATTCCTATACTCTGTCATTGCTGGGCTTGCGAAGCAATCTATATAAAAACTTCAGCGAGATTGCTTCGGTGGCTTTGCTCCCTCGCAATGACGCAGGGAATTCTAAAATTTTATAGAGATCCCCAGAGATCCCCGGGGGGCTGGAGGCTAACATAGCAGGGAATTCTAAATCAACCTCGCCACTAGAAATTTTAGATAAAATCTAGAATTCCTAGCTTCGGTGGCTTTGCTCCCTTACAATGACGGTGATTTGATGAGATTGCTTCGCTTTGCTCCCTTACAATGACGCAGGGAATTCTATAATTCCTAGGTGGATTTTTAGTTTTTAAACATAGCATCTAATCGGTGGATAGTCTCAGTGGTGATATCGCCCACCAGATACTCTAGCATGATGTAGCCAAGCACTAACTGATGGCCGGTGTTTAGCGCGTCTATGCGTGTTTTATACACGCGGGCGCGGGCGTCAAATAGCTCCACAATAGAGCGAAGTCCCTCAGCATATCCACGCTCGATAGCAGTCTCGTAGAGTCTAGCAGTCTCCAAAGAAGCGAACATGATTTTCATCTGCTCTAGGTAGTTTTTAAACTCGCTTATGGCTGTTTGCTGGCTGATTTCTACCTTGCGGCTGGTGTCTAGCTGCTTGCTCATAGAGCTCATTTTTAGATACTCGCCCTCTTGGACGCGTGAGACTGAGTGAAGTGAGTTAAATATCGGTAAAGTAACTCTAAACATAGTCTCCCACTTGCGCTTTTCATCACCAAAGGTGGCTTTGTCTTTGTATTTGTTGTCTGAGTAAGTTACGCTTATATCAGCATTTGGTAGGAACTCGGTGTAGCGCTTTTGCTTTTCTTTTGTGGCGATTTGGGTTACGATTTCGCTTTGTTTATACTCAAAGTTTGCTAGGACATTTTGGTATTTAGCAAGGCTAAGTCCGTCAAAAAAGTCTAGTTTGATGGTCTCTACATCGTTTTTTACAGCTACTGGCTCGCCTACTAGCTTGGTAAGTTCTAGCTTGGCAACTTCGATTTGGCGTTTGGCGATGTTTACATCAAGCTTGGCTTGGTCGTAGCGGACTTTGGCTTCTAGGGCGTCCATTTTGTTTGCTAGACCCATTTGAAGCTGCTTTTGCATTTGGTCTGATTTGGCTTTGTTGGCTTCTTCGTAGCTACTGGCAAGCTCTAGGTTTTTGTTCGCAAAGGCTAGGTCAAAATACGCTTTTGCAACGCGACTTGCTAGCTCTTGGCGAGTGCTTTCGTGCGTGATTTTATAGCCTTGTTCTCTTAAACCCTCTTGGCTGCGTGATATCCATAGATCAGGGCGAAATACCTGCTGACGCAAAGTGATGCCGTATTTTTGGAAGCTTTCGTCTAGTTTGTATTTTTCTCTGCCCTCGTAGGCTTTGTAATAACGCTCGCCATTATACATATAACTAAGCTCTAAGCTAGGCAAAAGTAGCGCAGTAGCCTGCCACACACGCTCACTAGCAGCCATGCTCTCAAAAGCAATGCTCTTTAGCTGCTCATCGTGCTTTAGCGCCATCTCATAAGCCTCGCCAAGTCCTATAGCACGCTCTGCGCTAAGCAGGCTTGCGCTAAGGGCTAAAATACTAAGTGTTTTTTTCATTTTATTATCCTTGTTGTTTGTTTTTTAGCTCGAATTCTAGGGAATTCCAAATGCAAAATCAAGGCTCCAAGATTGCGGAGCAATTTTTGTCTAGTAAGCCGCTGTGCTGCGCAAAGCTAGCTAGGCAAAAGTGCCCGCAAGCTGAGTCTTAGCACCGACTAATCCTCGTTAAAGGCTCTTTTAAGCATATTATCAAAGGGCTTTAAGAAATAGCTTAGCAAGGTGCGGCGGCCTGTTTTTACTATAACTTCGGCTGGCATACCAGGCTGCAAGAAAAAGCCGTTTTTCTCCACTGCTTTTACGCCCTCTTCTGTAAGCTCGGCTTTGATTTGATAAAAAGGATTGCCGTGCTGGTCTGTAAGAGAATCAGCCGATACATAGCTAACCTTGCCCTCTATGACCTCAGCGGTCTGGGTATTAAACGCGCTAAAACGCACATCAGCAGGAAGTCCTACAAAAACCTTGTCAATATGTATTGTAGGCAACTGTGCTTCTACGATATATTCAGCATTTGAAGGCACGATACTCATTATAGTCTCACCGGGTTTTACAACGCCGCCTATAGTATGAGTGATAAGCTCGACTACGGTGCCATCTACTGGGGATTTGATAGCGGCGCGGTTTTGTTGGTCGTAGTAGGCTCTTAGCCGAGCGCTGGCGTCATTTAGTTTTAGCTTGGCGTCTTCGTATTGTTTTAGTACATCTTCTTTAAAAGTACGCTCTCTTAGTAAAATCTGCTGTTTTGTCTCTGTGATTTGAACTTCTAATCTAGCGATATCTGCGTTGCCGCTAGCGATTTGCCCTGTGGCATCCACTCGCTCACGCTCGATATCACGAAGGCGAATTTTGTCCGTTAGTTGTTCTTTGTAGAGGCGTTGCCACTCCCTTGTTTCTTCGTTTAGCGAACTTACTCTTTTTTGGCGAGAGCTAACTATGGCTTGTGTTCCTGTGATTTGCTTTTTTAGTTGGTCTATGCGTTGGTTTAGGATGAATATTTCATCTTTTAAAAGCTTGTTTTGCTCATCAAAGATGCTTTGCTGTCCTGCAGCAGCTGCTTTGAAATCAGGCTCATTTACCACTGCTTCATCCCAGATAATCTCATTTTTATTATCTCTTTGGGCTTCTAGGCGGCTTACTAGCACGCTAGCTTGAAGGAATTCTTTTTTTAGGATATCAATAGAGCTATCTACTTGGGCGTTTTTTATCTCTACTAGCACATCGCCGGCTTTTACCTGGCTACCGTCTTTTACATATATTTTATTTACTACGCCACCTTCTAGGTGCTGGATTTGCTTTTTGTTGTTAGCAACTACTACTTGACCTGGGGCTACAGCTGCGCTATCAAGTGGTGCTAGTCCCATCCAGACGATAAAAACGCCTACAAAAATACCTACTACAATAAGGCCAAATTTTACTATTTTATCTTCTTTTTCAAACATCTTTTATCCTTGCTTGGCTTGTTCTGGATTTGCGATGGCAGCTGGCTTTATCACGCCTAGTTGCTCAAGCACAACATCTCTTGCGCCAAAATACACTAGCTTGCCTGCTTGAAGCACGGCGATTTTATCCACTGCTTGAAGCACATTTAGCTTGTGAGTGATAAGGATGATAGTAGCTTTGCCTTTTATTTCTAAAAGTGAGTTATATAGTGCTTTTTCACCCTCTTCATCCAAGCTTGCGTTTGGCTCGTCTAGCACGATGATTTTAGGATTTTTATATAGAGCTCTTGCTAAGGCTACACGCTGGCGTTGTCCGCCTGAGAGGCTCATGCCACCAGCTCCAAGCTTGGTATCATAGCCATCTGGCAGTCTAAGTATCATCTCGTGGACATTTGCTTTTCTAGCAGCCTCTACTATAGCCTCGCTGTCAATCTCGCCAAATCTAGCTATATTTTCTGCTACTGTGCCCTCAAATAGCTCTACATCTTGAGGCACATAGCCTACATGCTGACCTAGAGCGTCGCTATAATACTGATTTATATCAGCACCATCTATGCGAACTACGCCGTGCGCTAGAGGCCAGATGCCTAGCACGGCGCGAGCTAGAGAGCTTTTTCCAGCTGCGCTTGGGCCTATTATCGCACACATATCGCCAGCTTTTAGCTCAAAGCTCACGCCCATTAAACTAGCTGCTTTTGCTCCAGGTGGCACCAGAGTGATAGCCTCGCAAGCAATAGCACCTTGTGGGTGAGGTAGGCTAAGTTTATCACGCTCTACTGGAAAATCAGCTAAGAACTTATCAAGACGCTCGTAACTTTCTTTTGTGTTTTTATACTGTTTCCAGCTAGCAATAAGCAAATCAAGTGGCGCAAGTGCTCTACCCATGATGATAGAACCTGCTATCATCATACCAGGCGTTACTTCCATCATCACCACTAGATACGCACCAAGTCCTAGCATAAGACTCTGACTCATTACGCGCATGGTTTTTGAGATATTAGAAAATAGCCCAGCTTCTGCGCTTGAGAGAGCGTGAGAGTCTAAAAATGTTTTATGGCGTTCTTTCCAGTTTTTCTTTAGAGCTTCGTTCATACCCATGGCGTTGATTACTTCGGTGTTGCGAAGGTTCATGTCTATTAGGCGCATGGCAGCGCGGTTGCTTTCGTTTGATTTTTTAAGTCCGTTTTTGGTGGCATTTTCATTTAGCAATGCAATACCAAATAGCACAATAGCAGATGCTAGCGCAAACCAACCATAAGCTGGGTGAAATAAAAATAATATCAAAATATAAATAGGTAGCCACGGAGCATCTAAAAAGGCAAAAATGCCATTTGTGCTCATGTATTGCTTGATAGCATTTAAATCGCTCATAGCCTGAGAGCTAACACGGCCTGGGTGGCGAGATGAGAGCTTGAAAATCGCATCATACACACGCTCTGAGAGAGTTTTGTCAAGCTGGGTGGCAAAAACAATGAGAATTCTAGAACGCAAAACCTCAAAAATACCCATCATAACAAACAAAATAACTACAATAAGCGTAAGAAAAAACAGAGTACTAAGGCTGCGGCTAGTAACAACTCTATCGTATAGTTGAAGCATATACATAGGTGGGGTTAACATCAAAATATTTACAAAACAGCTAAAAAATGCCGCATACCAAATACAGCGTTTTGATTTGCTTATGGCGTCTTTGAGTTCTCCTGGTTTTAGCATTTATATCTCCTAATAATTAAGCCAAAAATAAAGCTGTGATTATATCTAAATAAGTTTAAAATTGAGCAAGATTTTAAATTTTTATTTTTTTTATAGCAACAAAGGTGGCGAAATTTCCCCAGCGGAAAATACACTCAAATGCGCTAAATCCAGCCTCAAAACAAAGTTTTTCATTGTCTTTTGCGCTAAGTGGAATTAACACCGAGTTTAGAGCTTCTTTTTTTTTAGCAATTTCTAGCTTTGAGTAGCCTTGCGCTTCTTTATACTCTTCGTAAATCTGAGTAATAGCTGTGTTTATGGGCTTTGTGCACTCTAGCTTTTCGCTTAAAATTAGCACTGAGTTTTTGCGCAAGCTAAAAAAGATTTTTTTCAAAAAATCTGCCCTTAACTGTGGTTTTAAAAACTGCAAGGTGTAGTTTAGGATAACAGCGTCATTTTGCCCTAGTTCATTTGTGAGTATGTCGCCTATAATGAGCTTTATTTTTGCGCCATGAGCCTTTGCTTTTTTGCTAGCTAGTTCTATCATAGCAGCACTGCTGTCAATGCCTACAAGCTCTAAATCATCCCTTTTAGCATGCAATTCTAAAAGCGTGCTAGCAAGAGAACAGCCAAGGTCAAGCACTCTGGCGTTTTGGCGCAGGGTTTTTGCTAGTAGCAAGCAAACTAGCTCGTTGCTAAGCTTATAAAAAGGCACCGAGCGAGAAATCATATCATCAAATACGCTAGCTACGCTTTCGTTAAAACTAAACTTCTCATCGCCCCAACGCGTGAATATATCGTCTCTCACTGCTCTACCACTCTAGCGTGAGTATCATCCTCTCGCAGTGTAAGATAGCAAGCATCTCCAGCTGATTTTGCTATTGCTATGTCTTTGGCAATCTGCGCTTTTAGCTCTGTTAGTGAGCCAAACTGGGCATTATCTCTAATGCGTTCTATAAAGCAAACTCGCAGTTTTTCTGGTGCTACCTCGATCTGCCCGTCTATAACATGCGTCTCAATGCTGTATTTTCCATCTGTGCTAAGGCGGTTTCCTATAAAACTAACAGAGCAAAAGGTGTTCTCGCCTATGCGTGTTCGAGTAGCGTATACGCCCTGCGCTGGGGCTAGATAAGGTGTGATATCCAGGTTTAAAGTAGGATAAAGCTCTTTTTTGCCGATGCCCTGCCCTGCGATAACCTTGGCCTCTATGCTATACTCTCTGCCTAAAAGGCGGTTTGCCCTATATATATCGCCATCTTGTAAAAAGCGTCTAATCGCTGAGCTGTGAACACCCATGCCATCAAAGCTAAACTCAGGGATGATGATAATCTCGCCATCAAAAAGGCTTTTTAAGTCGTATTTGTCCCAGCCTTTGTCTTTACCAAACTTAAAATCATAGCCTACTACAATGCGCTTTAAACTTGGAAAATCACGCTTTATAAGACCGATAAAATAATCACCTCTTAGGTTTTTTACAATATCAAGTGGATAAAAAAAGCAAGGAATTTTAGCAAACTCTTCTCTGCGCCTAGCTGGAGTAAGATTTGCTTTTGGGCTCTCGATTACGATGAGTGCGCCATTATCGCCTAGGGCTTCTATTAGTTTGTTGTGCCCTCTGTGAAGTCCATCAAATGAGCCAATAGCCACTGCTTGGACTGATTTTTTCGCATTATCAGGCATTTTTGTTCTTTGTTTATTTTTTAATCTAGAATTCCTAAAAAAATCTAGAATTCCTAGGAATTCTAGATTGAAAACAAATGGGAATTCTAGCCCTAAAGCTGCTAAAAATAGCGAGACACTATTAGCGTTTGCTAAATTGTGGTGAGCGGCGTGCTTTGCGGCGACCGAATTTTTTACGCTCTACAGAACGAGAATCGCGAGTTAGCAGACCTGCTGGTTTTAAGCTAGCACGGAATGCTCTATCAAGATTTGATAATGCTCTTGCGATGCCGTGGCGAAGTGCTTCAGCTTGAGCTGAGTAGCCGCCACCTAGAGTTTTTGCCCTAACATCGATTAAGCTCTCTTGTTTTGTGACAAGTAGAGGTTGAACTACTTTTAGCTTAATAGCCTCATGGCCACCTAGCCAAGTGTTTAAATCCATGCCATTTACTTCGATTTTGCCCTTGCCTGGCTTGATCCAGACCTTTGCTACTGCGCTTTTGCGCTTGCCTGTTGCATATGTAGTCTTTGCCATTTTTATCCTTTATTATTTGCCAGTTTGGGCAGTGTGCGGATGCTCGCTGCCAGCATAAACATAGAATTTTTTAATCATTTGCTTACCAAGTTTTGTTTTTGGTAGCATTCCACGCATTGCAAGTTTATAAAGCTTTTCAGGTTTATTAGCTAATAGTTCGCCAAATTTCTCGCTTTTTACTGAGCCAAAGTAGCCTGAGTGGCGGTGGTATAGTTTGTCCTCGGCTTTGTTGTTGCCAGTAAAAGTAGCTTTGCTAGCATTTACGATGATAACATTATCGCCACAATCTACATTTGGAGTGTAGCATGGTTTATGTTTGCCACGAAGCAAAATAGCTGCCTTAGTTAACAAGCGTCCAAAAATCTCGCCCTCAGCATCAAGCACGACCCACTCGCGCTTTACTTCATTTGGCTTTGTGATATTTGTCATTTGAAGCCTTTCATGTTTTATTTTTTTTAAAAGCGTAATTATATATATCTAATCTTAAAAGATACTTAAATTAAGCTATATTTTAGCTAGGAATTCTAGAATTCTCTCTAGAATTCTAGAATTCCTAAGCAGTTTTATCTAGCAAAAAACTCGTAGCTATAAATACCGATTTTTGCGCTATCTTCATCGCTTGAGTCGATTTTTATTTTTATTTGCCAGCGACCTTTTTTGCTTACTTTAAAAGGCTCGCTTATTAGCCCATTTGCCGCAAATTTTAGCGCAAAAGGTGCGTCATACTCGCTAGTATCAGGACGAGTGATAAAAGCATCTATTTTGCCAGTATTTGCCTTTGTTTTTAGCAGTAGCTCAAAACTAGCATTGCTATCAGCTACTTTTACTACACGCTTTTTGCGAAGCTTCATCTCTTCTTTTATCTCATATCCATTAGCAAAAAGCAAAAACTCCCCCTTGCCAAATTCTGCCTCAAAAGCATCCCCAGCTGCCTCTATTTCATTTATCTTATAATCTACTTCTTGATAGCTAGCAAACTTGCTATCATCCATATAAACCGGATAGTCCAAACACACATATATCGTATATGCGCAGGCAGCTATACAAGCGATAATACTAAGCAAAATGCCATAAGGCCAAAAGGTTTTTTTCTCATTTTTCATTTTTTAATCCGTTTTTTGCTATAAACTCCAAAATAAAGTTTGCTTGCATCATCGCCGCAACCCCAACTCGTGGTGCCATAAGACCATTTCCTATGCTAGCTGCGTCTTTTAGATCGCCACAAATCCAAACATTGCTAGCAAACTGCGTGATTTTTATCTCCTCACTTCTGCCATATCCTGCTATGCCACTAGCTGCGATGAGAGGTTTTGATAAAGAGCTTATTATCATCGCTTTACTCTTTGCGTTATCAAAGCACTCAGCTACAATATCACAAGGCGCAAAAATCTCATTTACATTGCTCTCATCAAGCCAAAGATCCTTAATCTCCACGCTTACAAAAGGATTGATTAAGGCAATATTTTCTTTTAAAGCAGCTGTTTTTTTAGCTCCTAGGTCTTTTAAAAAATACTGCTGACGATTTAGATTGCTAGCATCAACCGTGTCAAAATCGCATAAAATCATCCGCCCTACTCCCACGCGTGCTAAGGCTATAGCCACAGACGACCCAAGCCCACCAAGCCCAGCTATGCCCACGCAAGCATTTTTCAAAGCCTCATTTAGCTCAGGCGTGTTGCGAGAATACATTATCTCACGCAAAAGCTCGCCTTTTGGGATTTGATTTTTATCCATAAAAATCACGCTGTCGTTTTCATCTAACTCGCAGTCGCCATTAATAGCAAAACCACGATAAAGCGTTATAGCATCATCACTTATGCCAAGCTCAGCTTTTAGCGCAAAGAGGCTCTTGCTTTTACACTCACGCATTTGCGCATTTATTTTTAGACGCATTTTTATCCTTTTTGACTGATTATAACTAGTATTTATTAATGATTTTTTAGAGCAAACTCCACTGCTGATGGCGTATCTGCAAAGACATAATCACAATGCTTTTTTAAATCTTTTTCTTTGCCATAGCCACAAAGCACGCCAAAAGCCATTACGCCAGCGGCTTTTGCGCTAAGGGCATCCATTATTGTATCGCCTATCATAAGAGCAGTTTTTGGCTCCTGGCTTAGCGTTAGCAAGGCTTTTTGCACCGGTTCTTTATCAGGTTTGGGGCGTTCTACATCATCTCTGCCGATTATAGTATCAAAATAATCTCCAACACCAAGATGCTCTAAAAGAATTCTAGAATATTTGCTTGTTTTTGTAGTAACAGCAGCGATTTTTGCGCCAGTATTTTTAGCTAGAAGCAAGGCTTCATCACAGCCTGCTTTTAGCGTGGTGCCTGCTAAGTAGCTTTTAGCATAGCTTTCTTTGTAAGCTTTGATGATAGCAGGGATTTGATCCTCACTTACTCCAAGTTTAGCAAACATAAAATCAAGTGGATAACCGATGAGTTCTAGTATAAGCTCTTTGTTTGGACTAGGCAAACCAAGAGCCTGGGATGCATCGCAAAAACCCTGAACTATGGGCTGGGTGCTGTCAATTAGCGTGCCATCAAGGTCAAATAAAAATGCTTTTATCATTGTGGCAAGGTCTGGGTTTTGTCAGGTAAAATAGGCGCTGCACCGCCATCTTGGGCGTGATACACAACTTGTGGGAAAGGTATGTTAATGCCATTTTTATCAAAGGTGTTTTTAATCTCTTCATTTAGCCCAAAATAAGCCTTCCAATAATCTGGCGTGCGAACCCAGCAGCGAACCGCAAGATTTATGCTAGAATCAGCAAACTCCAAAACGCCCACGAAAGGATCAGCCGGAACTTCTGGGGCTCTTAGCACGACTGGGTTTGCGTTTGCTGTTTGTATGATTAGCTCTCTTACTTTTTTAATATCTTCGCTGTATTCTATGCCAAATACAAGGTCTACCCGGCGGAATTCTTGAAGTGAATAGTTTATTATGCGGTTTGCGATTACTTGGGAGTTTGGCATGATTATAGTGCGGTTATCTGAGGTGTGTATTAGCGTGCTAAATAGATTTATCTCGCCAGCTCGGCCGCTAACGCCGTTTATTTCTATAAAATCGCCTAGCTTAAATGGACGGAAGAATATTATCAGCACGCCTGCGCCTATGTTACTAAAGGTGTCTTTAAAGCTCATACCGATGGCTAAGCCCACCGCACCAAGCACAGCTACAAAGCTTGTGGTTTCAATTCCTAGATTTGAAAGTGCTGCAAGCACCACGAAAATAAACAGTAAGGTTTTTATTATATTTAGCAAAAAGCCTGATAACATAGGGTCAATTTTAATTTTTGAAATAATTTTTTCTAATATAAATGAAAGCTTGCCGATTATCCATTTACCGACAAAAAATATCAGCAAAGATACGACAAATCTAATTGCATATTTGCCACAAAGTATGGCAAAACCGATATAATCTAAGTTTTTAAAAGATGTAATTTCTAAGCCTAATTGTTCCACTTTTTTACCTTTTTAATCTTAAAATATAGGGAATTCTAGAATTCTCTAGTGCTCTAGAATTCTATAAATCTAGAATTCTATAAATCTAGAATTCCTACAAATAAAAAAAGCCCTAGCAAATTGCTAGGGCTTTGTCTTTGGGCAAAAGCCCAGCGCTTAGCAAAGATTACTTGCGGAATTTTGCATCAACACGGCGGTTTTTAGCACGACCTTCTTTTGTAGCATTGTCAGCGATTGGCCTAGTTTTACCATAGCCTACAGTGCTAATGCGGTTAGCTGCTACACCATTTTCCATAAGCACTTTTGCAACAGCAGCTGCTCTACGCTCTGAAAGGCCTTGGTTGTACTTAGCTGAACCAACGCTATCAGTGTGACCCTCTAGCATAACTGTGTAATCAGGGTTGGCTACTAGTAGGTCTGATACTTCTTTGATTTTCTCAGCATAAGCAGTAGTTATCTCTGTGCTGTCAAATGCAAATAAAACGCCAAGGTCTAAGCGGATAACTTTCTCACAGCCCCACTCATCAACAACATGACCTTTTGGAGTGCCTGGACAGCGATCTACATTGTCTAGTACGCCATCGCCGTCCTCATCGCCGATCACAGCAGCAGGAGCTGGCAAAGCCTCATATCTCTTGCCAAGACCAAAGCCTAGACCTAGAGTATAAAGCTCTTTACCTTTACCATGGGCAAAGCCGATAAGCTCTCTAGCTTCTAGTTTAAGAGCTACACGCTCAGTTAGGTTAAAGCGAAGACCTAGACCAGCTTGAGCAAAGCCACCTTTTTCAACTTTGTCGTTTGATTTGTGGCTAAGATGTTGATAACCAGCACCAACTAAGCCATAGATACCGAAAGTATCGTTGATTTGCCAGATTTTTACAAGGTCAAGGTAGCCTCTAAAAATATTTGTTTTGTCTTTTTTGCCAAACTCATAGCCGTTATCTTTGTATTTTACGCTTGGAGCAAACTCAGCACCAAGTTCGATTTGGCTTAGCCATGGTAGGTCAAGATTTCTAGCGATTCTAGCACCGAAGAATCCTTCGTTTTTAATATCTTGTTTGTGTGGGGTACCGTAGCCTATGAGTGGAGTAAGCTCGTAGTCATATTTGCTAGCACCAAATAGTAAGCTAGCAGCACACAGTGCGATTGCAACTTTTTTCATTTCTGTCTCCTTAAAATAGAAATTTATAAGGGCGCTATTCTAGCTTTTTTAAACTGATAAAAAGTTTAAAAAATTTAAAAATATCTATTTACTTTAACTTTAAAATTATTTAACTATAATTTCAAGATTATTTTACTTTCAAAGGAGAAAAAATGGACGCAGTTGTAAAACAACTAAACAAAATTCAAGCTGAAGCTCACGCATTTTATGTAGCTTTCCACGACTATCACTGGAATGTAAAAGGTATGCAATTCTACTCAATTCACGAGTATACAGAGCATGCTTATGATGATATGAGTGATCTTTTTGATGATATGGCTGAGCGCGCACTTACCATAGGTGGCAAACCACTTATAAGCATCGATGAAATCGTAAAAGCTGGCAAAGGCGCACCTGTAGAGGCAAAAGGCGACTACACAGCAGATGCTGTTCTAGTAAATATGCAAAAAGCTTATGAGCACCTAAAAGCTGAGTTTATCAAGCTTGAAGAAGTGGCTGAAAAAGCATGTGATCAAACAACAGTAGCAATGGCTCAAGAAGGCTATGCCAAGCTAGAAAAATCACTTTGGATGCTTCGCCAAGTACTTAGCAAGTAGGAATTCGAGATTTTTACTTTTGTTTAATAATTTTTTAAGGAAAAAATAATGAAAAAATTTCTTATTTCTGCGCTAGCTGCGGTTGCACTTTTTGGTACTGCAAGCGCAGCAGATTTTGAGGTCAGCGAGACTTCTAAAGTAGCTTTTAGCATAAAACATCTAAAGCTACTAACAGTGGATGGAAGATTTGATAAATTTAGCGGTAAAATCAGCTATGATGCTGGCAAACTAAGCGCACTAGAGGGCAGCGTAGATGTAGCTAGCATAAATACTCAAGACGGCAAAAGAGATGACCACCTAAGAGCAAATGATATCTTTGATGCTGCAAAATACGCTACAATGACTTTTAAAATGAGCGAGTTTAAAGATGGTAAAATCATAGGAACTCTAAATGTAAAAGGCAAAGACCACCAAGTTGCCCTTGATGCTAAAATCAGCGAAAATGCTGGCAAACCAGTAATCGCTGCAACTGGCGTGGTAAAAAGAAGCGAGCTTGGTCTTGTTTGGGAAAACAGCCTAAAAGACAGCGCAGCTAGCGACGAAGTTACTATCGATCTTGAGCTAAGCGCAAAATAATTTTATTAATTTTTACTTTTTTGCCCGGGCTTGCAGCTCGGGCTTTTTTTATGCTTGTATTTTTTTAAATCATTTTTGGGGTTATGGGATTTTTATAGGAATTCTAGATTTGTAGGTTGTAGGAATTTTAAATTTGTGGGTTGCAGGAATTCTAGTTTTAAAACTTAGGGAATTCTAGATTTTAAAATCTATAATTTCTAGCTTCGCAGTAGCGGCAGTTAAAACAAGGCTCCAAGATTGCGAGGTGATTTTATTCGCCGGATGACAGAATATATAATTCGGCGGATAAAGGCACCCGCAAGCTAAGCTAGCCAAATTTAAAAGCACACATCAAACGCTGCCGCAGGTGCGATAGGCGTAAGAGCCAGCCAAATAAAAGACAAGCAAATAAAAGACAAGCAAATAAAAGCCAGCCTCTTTAAAAGCACACATCAAACTCTGCTGCAGGTGCGATAAGCGTAAGAGCCAGTCAAATTTAAAAGTCAGCCTCTTTAAAAGCCAGCCAAATTTAAAAGCACATAATTCATCAAAGGCTACCGTTTGTAGCTTGTAAGAATTCTAGTTTTAAAACTTGGGGAATTCTAGATTTGTATGTTGTAGAAATTCTAGTTTTAAGGCTTGGAATTCTAGTTTTAAGGCTTAGGAATTCTAGATTTGTATGTTGTAGAAATTCTAGATTTATAACTTGGGGAATTCTAATTCTTGAAAATTTAGAATTCTAGCTTCGCGGTAGCGGCAGTTAAAACAAAACTCCAAGATTGCGAGATGATTTTATTCGCCGCACGCCGATGCACGCCTATGATAGAATATATAATTCAGCAGATAAAAGCACCCGCAAGCCAGCCTCTTTAAAAGCACATAATTCATCAAACGCTACCGCAGGTGCGATAAGCGCAAGAGCCAGCCTCTTTAAAGTCAGCCTATTTAAGAGCCAGCCTCTTTAAAAGCACATAATTCATCAAACTCTACCGTTTGTATGTTGTAAAAATTCTAGTTTTAAAACTTGGGGAATTCTAGATTTGCATGTTGTAGAAATTCTAGTTTTAAGGCTTAGGAATTTTAGTTTTGTATGTTGTAGGAATTCTAGATTTATAACTCGGGGAATTCTAGATTTGTAGGTTGTAGGAATTCTAGTTTTAAGGCTTAGGAATTCTAGTTTTAAGGCTTAGGAATTCTAGTTTTAAGGCTTAGGAATTCTAGTTTTGTAACTTGGGGAATTCTAGATTTGTATGTTGTAGAAATTCTAGATTTATAACTTGGGGAATTCTAATTCTTGAAAATTTAGAATTCTAGCTTCGCGGTAGCGGCAGTTAAAACAAAAGGTGCGGTACTTGCGTCTAGCGTGCTTGCGGCAGCGTGCAGATAGAATACATAATTCATCAAACGCTGCCGCAGGTGCGATAGGCGTAAGAACCCCACCAGCCAAATTCAAAATTCAGCCAAATTTAAAAGCCAGCCAAATAAAAATTCTATTAGAATTTCTAGCTTCGCGGTAGCGGCAGTTAAAACAAAAGGTGCGGCATGTGAGGCGAATTTAGCTAGCGCGCACCGCAGATAGAATATATAATTCATCAAGGTGCGCGCTAGTTAAAGGCGCCCACAAGCCCCACCAGCCAAATTTAAAGCCTATAAGGTTTTAGAGTATTTTTTACCTCTAAGTGCTAGCCCCCATAGCACAAACATACCTATGAGGGTTATATACACAAAGGCTGGCACTTGAACAATATCGCCTGCTGCGTAGCTGTGCATGCCTGTTAGATAGAAGTTTACTCCAAAATAAGTAAACACAATAGCCCAATACGCAAACATGCTAGCTACCGCAAATGTTAGCTGAGAGTTTAGGCATTTTACAAAGCGCATGTGAAGCGTAGCAGCATAAACCAAAATGCTTATTAGAGCCCAAGTCTCCTTACTATCCCAGCCCCAGTAACGACCCCAGCTTTCATTTGCCCACACGCCACCTAAGAAGTTACCAAAAGTAAGCAGACAAAGTCCTAAAATCATTGCCATTTCATTTATGCGAGTGGCTTCAAGTATATTTGTGCTAAGCCTTGTGTTTTCGCTCTTTCCTTGCAGGGCAAAAAGAAGCAAGGTAAAAATACCAAGTAGTGAGCAAAGCCCCAAAAAGCCATAGCTTGCAGTAATTACGCTAACATGGATTGTAAGCCAGTAAGAACGCAAAACCGGCTGTAAGTTTGTAATCTGCGGGTCTATCCAGCTAAGATGCGCTACAAAAAGCACACAGCCTGCTAAAATCGCTGTGAGGGCTAGACTGATTGCTGAGCGGCGAGAGAAGACAATACCAGAGAGTGCCAAAGCCCAAGCTATGTAAACAAGGCTTTCGTAGCTATCACTCCAGGGTGCGTGTCCGCTAATGTACCAGCGCAGAGCAAGACCTACTGTATGAGCGATGAAAGCTAGAATATTTACTATATAAACTATTTTAAATATCACATTTAGGCGAACCCTGCTTGCTAGGCGGATAAACACCACGAGCAAAAGCGCAAGTCCAGCGATGAGATAAACTGGCACAAGATTAGCAAAAATGTTGTATTTGTTAAAGGCAAGCTCGGCTTTTATGTGAGCTTCATTTGGCATGATAGCTGCGCCTTCTTTTGCTTGGTAGGCTTTGATGACTTTTACGGCTGTGTTGGCGTCATTCCAGTTATTTGTAGCAATTCCAGCATCAATGCCTGCTAGATACATGTGAAGTAGCGTGGCGATGATTTCTTTTTGTTCGTTATCAAGGTTTGCACCAGCTATAGAGTTTGGGTCATACCAAGTGTTGCTAGTGTCATTTTTGATAGGGAAAATTCTTAGCAAATCGCCATGAAGCATTAAATATAAAATATTTACCTTCTCATCTGCTTTTACTATTTCTCTATCTAGAGTGGTGCGAGCTGAGAGTGGCTTGCGGTTTGCTTCTTCGCTTTTGATTTTTAGCTTGTATTTCATATTTTCACCATCTTTGATAAAAAAGTCATCAAAGCTAGCGTATTTTTGAGCATCACTTAGTCCCAAAAGCTCACGCAAACGCCCATCAGCGACCTTGATAATAGGCACAGTTCTCCATAGCTCAGGCGCATAAGTCATGCTAAGTAGCACCTCATCAGCTCTCATACCATTAAAGCTTGATGAGCGGTAAAGCTTGTTTAAAAGCTCATTAGCTAGAGTATCAAGTGGCTTCATGCGACCATCGTTGCTTTGAACTACTATTGTTCTTGCAAGTTCTATGTGAGACTCATGAATTCTAGGTAGTTTGCTCATATCAAGCTCACTAGCCCTTAGCTCGCTCAAAGCAGAAAACAAAACTAGCGCAAAAATAGCGCATTTTGGTGCCCCAGCTGCTATTAGCTTAGAGAGCTTGATAAAGCGTGAGTGTGGATTTATAAGGCTTAAAAACATTCCAAGTCCTAGTAGAAAATATCCTATATAAGTAGGAATTTTGCCTGGGTCGCGGTTTACTGAGAGTATGGTGCCTCCCTCGTCCACATCATAACTGCTTTGAAAAAATCTATATCCACCATGGTCTAGCACATGGTTCATGTAGATGTGATATGGATAGCTTTTATTGCCATCAATGACATTTACAAAGCTAGAATAGCTCATCGGCGAGTTAGACCCTGCGTAGCGCAGCATCTCAAAACGCTCAAGCTCTAAAGCAAAAGGCAAATCTATTTTCATAGGATTAAAGCTAGCTTCAAAGATTTTATCATCAGCGATTAGCTGTGTTGGGCGAGCGTTTACAAAGATATCCATAGGATAGCTTTTGCCATTGTAAATTAGCTCTGCTTTGATAGCGTCATTACCGTTTTCATTAGCTTTTAGTGATACTAGCTCTTTTTTTGCGCTAGCTTTCATAGTCTTTGGCGAGAAGTGGATAATCTCATCAGCACTTTTTAGTGTATAAATGCTAAGTTCGCCCATTTTAACTTTTTCATCATTTTTTAGCTGGATGGCGTTTATATCACTTATAGCACCCATTTGGCGAGAGAGCAAGTTTATATTATTTGAGATATAAAACTCTCCATTTTCTAGGCTAAATTTTATATATTTGCTCCTAACTGGCTCTGCGTTAAAAGCAATGCTTAAATCGCCTACTTCCATGTGCTCACCAGAGCGCAGCGTAAGAGTTCTAGAATCAGCTTTGTTTGAAAATACAAGCTCTAGCACACTTTCTCCATCACTGCTATCAGTCCATGCATAATCAGCATTTGGAACAAAACCAAGGTATTTTAGCTCTGCGCTTTTACCACCTAGCTCGCCTTTTAGGTTAAAATCATTGCCAAGCGATTTTGAGAGATACATAGGCTTTGATACCACAGCCGAGCCATTTGCATCAAGCATGCGAAGCTGAATGAAGCTAAGAGAGGTGCGAACCTCATTAGAACTCTCGCCATTGCGAATATGAAGTATGCCCTCTATACCAAAATAGCGTGTAATCCCAGCGCCTACTAGTATAAAAAGAAAGCTTGTATGAAAAATAAGCACCGGTAGTTTTTTAAGAGCAATTAGTCTATAAGCAAAGATATTATAAAGCAGATTTATCCCTAAAATAAGATGAATCAGCCCAAACCACGCTGTGCCATAAACCATCGCCCAAGCAGTAGCTGTGTCGTAATAGCTCTCAATAAAGGTCCCAGCCGCACAGGCTATGGCAAAAATGAGAAACCAAACTATCGCCGAAGCTATGCTTAAAAAGATTTTTTCTATCATTCTAGCTCCAAAAAAATTTTTTAATGCGTGATTTTAACTATAAAGAGTAAATGTAAGTGAGTGTTTTTGTTAAAAGCAAAAAATTTTTATCTAACATTAAGAAATTTTGATATAATCTTGCCTTTAAAGCTTGGGAATTCTAGAATTCCCTACTATGTCATCCCCTAGCCCCTTTGGGGGATCTCTATATGGAATTCTAGAATTCCTAGAAATCTTTTATAGAAACTTATCGTTTTGGAGAAACTTATCGTTTTGGAGAAACTTATCGTTTTGGAGAAACTTATCGTTTTGGAGAAACTTCATGAAATATTGTAAAAAATGCTTACAGCCTGATACTAGGCCAAATATTTTATTTGACGAACACGGCGTTTGTTATGCTTGTTTATACGAAGAAAGCAAGGCTAGCATTGACTGGGATGCTAGATTTAACGAGCTTTTAAATATAGCTAAAAATGCTAAGGCTGAGGCTAAAAAGCGTGGCAACATATATGAGTGCGTAATCGGTGTCTCAGGTGGCAAAGACAGCACTTTTCAAGCGGTATACGCAAAAGAAAAACTAGGTCTAAGACCACTACTTATAAACTGCGTCCCTGATGAAATCACGCAAATCGGTCAGCATAATATAGACAATCTTAATAAGCTAGGCTTTGATATAATAAGCATAAAGCCAAATCCCTTAGTAGCAAAAAAGCTAGCAAAAAGCACCTTTTATAAAAGGGGCAATATCATAGCAGCCTCAGAGTACTGCCTGTGGGCATCAGCCTATATAATGGCAAATAAATTTAACATCCCTTTAATCATCCAAGGCGAAAACGCAGCCCTAACCCTAGGTACAGCACTAAAACAAGAACAAAGCTATGATGCATTTAGCGTTACGGCGCTAGATACACTAAGAGGCTTTGATATAAAAGAGCTAATTGATGGTGTAGATGGTGTGAGCAAAGATGATATGTATTTTTACTCTATGCCTGATTTAGATAAGATGAAGCAAAAGGGCATTAGAGCTATATTTTTGCAGTATTACGCCAAAGAGTGGTCACAGGTGCTAAATGCTGATTTTGCTATCGCTAGGGGCTTAAAGGGCAGAATGGATGATGATTTACACGATATCGGTAGATTTAGAAGATTTACAGCACTTGATTCTGATTTACAAATCGCAAATCAGATGATAAAGTATTTAAAGTTTGGCTTTGGCTTTGCTACAGATGAGGCCTGCTATGATATAAGAGAAGGCAGGCTAAGCAGAGAGGATGCTTTGTGGTATGTAAATGAGTATGATGGTCTCTGCGGCGAGAAATACATAAAAATAGCTTGTGATTATCTGGGTATTAGCAAAGATGAGTTTTGGAAAGTAGTTGATGGCTTTGTAAACAAAGACTTATTTTACAAAGACGAAAATGGCAAATGGAAGCCTAAGTTTAAAGTCGGGCAAGATTTTAATATAAATTAAGTTTTTTGGGAATTTTAGATTTGGAATTCTAGATTTGGAATTCTAGAATTCCTGGGGAATTTTGCGCAGAAATTCTAGATTTAAGAATTCTAGTTTAGGAATTCTAGAATTCTTAGGCTTTTTGGGGGTTAGGCGGTATTTTTTATCTTAGGGAATTCTAGATTTAAGAATTTTAGATTTAAGAATTTTAGTTTTAGGAATTCTAGAATTCTTAGGCTTTTTGGGGGTTAGGGGGTATTTTTTATTTTAAGGAATTCTAAAATTCCTAGCTATATTTTAATAAGGAATTCTAGATTTTAGACTTGGGAATTCTAGTTTGTAGGAATTCTAGAATTCTTAGCTGTATTTTAGTAAGGAATTCTAGATTAGGAATTTTAGATTTAGGAATTCTAGTTTTAGGAATTCTAGAATTCCCTACTATGTCATCCCCCAGCCCCTTTGGGGGATCTCTATATGGAATTTTAGTTTTGGGAATTCTAGTTTTAGGAATTCTAGAATTCTTAGGCTTTTTGGGGGTTAGGGGGTATTTTTTATTTTAAGGAATTCTAAAATTCCTAGCTATATTTTAATAAGGAATTCTAGATTTTAGACTTGGGAATTCTAGTTTGTAGGAATTCTAGAATTCTTAGCTGTATTTTAGTAAGGAATTCTAGATTAGGAATTTTAGATTGTAGTAATTCTAGTTTGTAGGAATTCTAGAATTCTTAGCTGTATTTTAGTAAGGAATTCTAGATTAGGAATTTTAGATTGTAGGAATTCTAGTTTGTAGGAATTTTGGAATTCTTAGACAAATCTAGAATTCCCAAGCCTTGTATCATTGTCCGACTTGTGTTTTTTGTCATCCCCCGACCCCTTCGGGGGATCTCATCATAAATAAATTTAGAATTTCTATAGAGATCCTCGGGTCAAGTCCGAGGATGACATAGTAGGGAATTCTAGAATTCCCTAAAAATACCCAAATTTTAGCGGGGTTTTAGGGGCGGCAGGGGTTTAGGGCGTAGTCCTTATAAAATTTGCGGGGCTGGCTTGCCACACTAAAGCGAGCAAAATTCTAGAATTCCTAGACAAATCTAGAATTCCTACACTAAATTCTAGAATTCCTGGACAAATCTAAAATTCCTAGAGATTGCTTCGCTTCGCTCGCAATGACGAAAATTCTAGAATTCCTAAGCTAAAATTTAGAATTCCTACACTAAATTCTAGAATTCCCAAGCCTTATGTCATTGTCCGGCCCCTTCGGACAATCTCTATAAAAATCCCCCGACTTGACCCTAGGATCTCATCATAAATAAATTTAGAATTTCTATAGAGATCCTCGGGTCAAGCTGGGGGATGACACAATACAGGTCGGGGATTTTTATAGAGATTGCTCCCTTTGCTTTGCTCCCTCGCAATGACGGAATTTTAAAATTCCTTAAAAAATACCCCCTAACCCCCAACCAACGGATGCGAAGCAAAAAACTAAGCAACCAGCGGATGTGAAGTAAAAATAAGAATTCTAGTTTAAGGAATTTTAGTTTAAGGAATTTTAGTTTAAGGCATTTTAGAATTCCTAAGTAATTTTGCGCAGGAATTCTAGATTAGGGAATTCTAAAATCCCTAGAAAATTACTAAAAACAAAAAGCAGCCTACAAGCTAGCTACGCTTTCAACGACTTTGTAGCTTTCTACATAATCGCCCTCTTTCATATCATTAAAGCCCTCTATGCCAACGCCACATTCATAGCCTTTTGCTACCTCACGCACATCATCTTTAAAGCGTTTTAGTGAGCTTACATTGCCCTCAAAAACAACCACACCATCACGGATCACACGGATTTTTGCGCCACGGTTTATGCTGCCCTCAGTTACCAGACAGCCTGCGATTTGACCGATTTTTGGCACAGATATTACTTGCTTGATTACAGCCTGGCCTAGTTCTTCTTGGCTGATTACTGGACTCATCAGCCCGCCGAGCAAGGCTTTTACATCATCTATTAGATTGTAGATGATATTGTAGGTTTTTATGCTTACGCCTCGTTCTTTGGCTAGTTCTTTTACCTCGCCGGTTGGGCGGACATTAAAGCCCAAAATCACGCTATTTGCGCTAGCACTTGCTAGTGTGATATCACTTTGAGTTATGCCGCCTACGCCTTGGTGGATGATATCTACTTTTATCTCATCATTTCTAAGCTTTTCTAGGCTTGCTTTTATCGCTTCTAGCGAGCCTTGGACATCTGTTTTGATGATTACAGGAAGGCTTTTTAGGCTGCCTTCTGCGATTTTTGCGCTAAGTTCGTCAATGCTAACTTTTGTAGATTTGCTAAGCTCTTTTTGGCGCAGATATTCATATTTTTGCGCTGCGTAGTCACGGGCTTCTTTTTCACTTTTTACGCTTATTAGCCTCTCTCCAGCATCAGGTACTTCGCTAAGGCCGATTATCACACCACACTCGCCAGGGCCTACTGATTTTAAAGGATTTCCCAAATCATCATTTAGAGCCCTAACCCTGCCGTGAGCTATGCCAGCTACGATTATATCGCCTACTTTTAGAGTTCCATTTTCTACTATTATAGTAGCTACTGGGCCACGGCCTTTTTGAAGTGAGCTTTCTATTATCGTAGCTTTGGCATCTCTTTTTGAATCAGCTTTTAGATCCAAAAGATCTGCTTGAAGCAGCACGATTTCTAGCAGATCTTCTACGCCTTGACCAGTTTTTGCTGAGATTGCGCCAAACTCGTATTCGCCACCCCAGTCAGTAGTAAGCACACCAAGCTCAGCCAAACCTGATTTTACTAGATCTGGATTTGCATTTTCTTTATCTATTTTATTTATTGCGATGATTATAGGCACATTTGCGACTTTTGCGTGAGAAATAGCTTCTTTTGTTTGTGGCTTTACACCATCATCAGCAGCCACTACGATAATAGCGATATCAGTAGCATTTGCCCCACGCGCTCTCATCGCTGTAAAGGCCTCGTGTCCTGGAGTATCAATGAAGGTGATTTTACGGCCGTTTTTTTCTACCATATACGCACCCACATGCTGTGTGATACCACCAGCCTCGCCGCTAGCGATACGAGAGTTGCGGATATAGTCTAGCAGGCTGGTTTTTCCGTGGTCCACATGTCCCATGATAGTAACTACTGGCACCTTTGTTTCGCTGCCCGCGCCTTCGTTTTCGCTCTCATAAGCCTTGATATAATCAAATTCTTCTTGTTCGTCTATAATGCTAATTTCTATAGCAAATTCAGCACCTAAAATCTCAATCTCATCTTCATTTAAAAAGTCGTTTTTAGTTGTCATTTTGCCCAGTTTAAACAAAGCACCGATTACTTCGCTTACGCTTTTTTTAATCTTATCAGCAAACTCATAAAGGCGAATTTCTTTTGGGATTTCTACACTTGTTACGCTCTCATTATCGCTATTTTTGATTACTTTTTTGTGCTTTTTGCGAGCAGCACGAGATATGCCACCATCAAAGTTAAAACCTGTATTTTGCTGTGGCGTTCTATAAACATTTATTTGTTTTTTAGGCTCTTTACGCTCTACTTCAATAGGCTTTAAAGTAAGCTCAGGCAATACCACTACATCTTCATCATCAATTACTATATCGCTACCAAATGAGCCTAGCAAATCAAGCTTTTGCGAGCTTTCGTGTTTTACTGCCAGGCGAGATGCATTAGGCTTTTTCTCTTTTTTCTTTTTAGCTTGCGTGCTACTTTGACCACCTAAACTAAACATAGATTCAAGATTTTTGCTTTGTTCTTTTAGTGGGCTTGGGCGTTCAGGCTCGCTTTGTAGTGTGCTTGGGCGTTCAGGTTCGCTTTGGCGTTTTTTTACTATTATTAGCCCTTTGCGTTTGATTGACTCTGCATGGATTTTTGGCTCATCTTTTTGGTTTTTTATGGCACTTAGTGCGTTTTCTACAGCAATTTCGTTTATTACATCAGCACTTGGGGTGCTCTCTTTTTGTGCTAGTTCTACTTTTTTAGGGCTTGGTTTTTCTTGTTTTGAAGTTTCTTTTGTGCTTTTTTTCTCAGCTGTTTTGCTGGTAGTTTTTTTTGCAGCTGTTTTTGGCTGTGCTTTTTGTGCTGTTTTTGGCTCACTTTTTTCGCTGCTTTTTTTAGTAGTAGTTTTGGCAGTGCTTTTTTTTGCAGCTGGTTTTTTGGCTGTTTTTTTAGCCCCCTCTTCTTTTGCCTTTTTTTGACGCTGGACTATGCTTGCTGGCACCAATCCACTTGTAGTATACTCAAATATCGCCTCAGCATCCTCTACACTCACTCTTGAAGTAGCGTTTTTGACAACAATGCCAAGCTCTAAGGCTTTTGCTACGATTTCTTTACCCTCATAGCCTAAATCTGCTGCTATAGTGCTAATTTTAACTGTATCTTGCATCAAAAGTCTCCTTTTTCATATGTGCCGAAGCGCCCCAAGGCTTTGCGTAGGATTTTTTCGTCCTTTTGCAAACAGTTTTGGCATAGATAAAACGACCGGCAATTTTTGGGATTTTTTATGATTTTACCATCAATGCTGGCAAATCTTACTAGTTCGTGTTGAAATAGTCGCATCCTACACACGACACACATACGGATAGGCTGATGAGATTTGCGCATTTTTGTCCTTAAAAGCTGTGATTATATCATAATTTCAGCCTTTTTTGGCAAAAAATGTTTAAAAATTTTAGCTTTTTATTAGGAATTCTAGAATTTCTAGTAAAAAACTTAAAGAAAACTCAAAAAAAGCCAGATCACTAAAACATTGATAAAATCAATAAAAAAAACGCCACTTAGACAAAGTATAGCTAGAGCACTTTTTGAGCTAAAAAATCTAAGTTCTAGTTTTTCAAGATTTGCTAAGGCTATAGGCGTAGCACCAAGGCAAAGCCCGCACTGAGCAGATGATAGCAAAGCTGCCTCATAGTCCCTGCCAAAAACCCTAAAAGTGATAAAAAACACAAAAAAGACCATTAACACAAGCTCTAAGCACAAAAGAACAAAAAGTGGCAAGCCAATATCTAAAAGCCCCTTTAAATCAATGCTAATAAGGGCTAAAGCCAAAAACAAAGCTAAACAAAAATTACCAAGCAAAGCTAGATTTTTGTGTGCTAAATTTAGACCAAAAAAATAGCATAAAACTCGCAAAATAAGGGCAAAAATAAGGGCAAAAATAATAGCTGGCAAAGAAATAAAAAGCTTTATAGCACTAGCGCAAAGCACGCAAAAAGCCAGTAAAAGCACAGAAATAATTGTGTTTTTTAGCTCTTTTTTGCTAAAAAAAAGCACTAAGGCTTTATTAAGATTATTTTCTTTGCCTAGCTCTTTTTGGCTAGGGCTTTTTTCTTTACTTTGAAGTTTGAAGCTCTCTTTTTTCAAAACAAACTTTTCAATCAAAAAAGCCCCAAGCGGTGCGCCTAAAACTGAGCCAAAAAGTACCCCAAAAGTCGCACAAGCAATGCTTATATCAAGCGCATTTGTGATATTGTGAGGCTGGGCTTTTAACACCTGGCTCCAAAAAGCCCCCATGCCAAAAGAACCACTAAGGCTGATTGAACCAGCAATAACTCCAAGTTCTTTTTGCTTATCAAAGAGTGAAATAATCGTAATTCCAAGTAAATTTTGTAATACCATAATAAAGGCACAAAGCCCTAGAAAAATAAAGAAGTTTTTTGAAAAATTAGATTTTTTGCTAAAATCAATGCCAAGCCCCAAAGAGGCAAAAAAAGCTAGCAAAAAGCTCTCTTTTAAGCTCTCATCAAAGCTGATTTTTAGCTCAAAAAAATGTGAAAAAAGCCCTAAAACACTAAGCGCAAAAACACCGCCCAAAACAGCAGCAGGCAAGCACAAAACACTAAAAATCCTAAGCTGAGAGAGCAAAAAGCCAAAGCCTAAAATCAAAAGCCCTGCACCAAAAGTTCCAAAAAGCCCAAATGAAATCACTGCTGTCCTTTGGCAAATCTAGAATTTCTAAAACAAATTCTAGAATTTCTAAAACAAATTCTAGAATTTCTAAAACAAATTCTAGAATTTCTA
>CAMENE010000021.1:0-27215 GCA_945928165.1 uncultured Campylobacter sp. | reverse complement strand
AGCAAAGATAAAAGCAAAAAGTGGGTGATATCAGCCCCACTTTTTTACAATTATGCCGGAATAATGTCTTTAAACCAGCATACATACAATTACCTCTATTTATTATTATAAATTGATATATCATCCCTAGCTCTCATTTATAACCTAACGCGACCATCTCTAAATTGTTGCCATCCAATATCAAGGCACTTGGCACTACTTGCCTTATCGCAACCACTAAAAGCTATCATAGCCAAAACTAAAAAAATTATTTTTTCATTGTTTTTCCTTAATTTATTTTATTAAGAGCGTCAAATAAGCTCTTTTTATAACTAGCGATATTTTTATCATCGCAACCTAAAAGCGCACCTATAAGCAATCTTGCTATATCATTTGGCAAGACCACATAAGCAGGGTTTCCGTTTGGACGAGTGGGATAGCCGTTTGGTGAGTTTTTGTGAGTTTTGCTCCACCTTACGCCCACTCTACCGCCGTTTATATTGGCATTGCCGACATAATCAGTGTGAGCCATCTCAAACTCACACTCGCCACAAGTCTTAGAAAGAATTTTTTCTTGCATTTTTCTCCTTTTTTGAAAAATTCAAGCAGTATTATACCCCCCCCCCTTTTTTTTTATTTTGTGATGTAATGACTTTTTGGTAAGGGTTATGAAATATTTTTATTCTAGGGAATTCTAGATAAAACTTCTAGAATTCCCTAGAATTCTTAAGAAAATTATGCTAGTAATTCTAGATTTACAATGCTAAAAACGCTAAAAAGGCAAATTGGGCTTGCTTTCTTTTATATTAAAAACCTTGCCCACTCTCTCAAAACTTTTGTTAATTCTAGCATTTGAAATGCTACCATTTTGCGTGGCTTTTAGCAAAATATCGGCTGCCCTACTAGCCTCTGCGCTATCGCTAAAATACATTATATCGCCACCTACGCCTAAAAATGCTTTTACTTTTTGCTCTGTGCTATATCCTGAAATCTTGCTTAAATCAGCGCTGATAATAAGCCCTCCAAAATGAAGTTTGGCTCTAATAAGCCCGCCTATTGCGTGGCTTGAAAGACTTGCTGGTGCGCTTTCATCCATGCTTTTTATCTCGCCACTGCCTAGCATAAAAATCCTAACAGACCTAGCAGCCACCGCGCCTCTATAAGTATCTAGTAGCTTGCGAAACTTCTTTGTATCGCTGCTAAAATCTAGCTTAAAGGCTGTTGGCAGCCTTGCGCTATTATTTATATGTAGGCTAGCAGCCGCAAAGGCAGTATCAAGCCCAGCATTTACCAGGACTAGGTCGCTCTTTGATGGCTTTATATCAGCGCTACTTTCAAACACCACTTTAAAGCCACTTGCCTTTGCGCTAGCACTAGTGTTTGCATCCTTTACTAGCACAATTCCAGCCTTTGAGCTTTTATCAAAATCGCTCATAATCAGCATGCGTATTTTGCTTCTCATACGCTCATCTGGCGTGATTTGCGCAGCCAAATTTTGCTCTGTGCTAGCGTTTTGCTCTATATTTTTGGCTGTTTTTTGCTCTGCTGCCCTGCTGCTTTGCTTGTCTTTTTTGACAGCTGTTATATCAGCAGCCCTGCTTGCTTTTGTGCTCTTTAGTTCAAGCTTTGAGACGTTTTGATCTCTTAGATTTGTGCTTTCATTATAAAGGCTTTTTAGATCCAAATCAAGCTCTTTAAGCACGTTATTTGCGCCAAACAGCGTTGTGCTAAACAGCGTTGTGCTAAAAAGCGCACAAACTACGCCCAAAATCAAAATAATTTTTTTCATTTTATTCCTTTTAGCTGCCTGCGTTTTCGTTTAGCTCTTCTGCAACCTTAGCTGCTAGGCGCAGTTTGCCATTATCAAAGTGCGTGTAAATGCGAGAGGTATCTAAGCTAGCATGACCCAAGGCTTCTTGGACTAGCACAAGGTCTTTTTGCTTTTGATAAAGCATAGTTGCAAAGGTGTGGCGTAGCATATGAGCGCCGTTTTTTTGCTTTCTTATGCCAGCCTTAAAGAGAATTTGCTCCACCATGCGACTTACATAAGCCTGCGTTAGAGCCTTACCATCTCGGTTTGTAAAGAGCAGCCCTTGATCACTTAGCATATTTGTAGGCAGGCGGTTTAGCAGCTCTTCTATTAGGTGGCGTTTTATCATTACTACTCTGTATTTATTGCCCTTGCCACGGATTCTAAGCACAAAAAGATCACCCTCAGCACTGATATCACGGCGTTTAAGTGCTAAGGCCTCACTTACACGGATGCCAGTAAAAATTATTATTTTTATGATTAGCTGGTTGCGGGCTGTATTTATGCGAAAATTGCTCTCATCAAGAGCGGTTAAAAATCTGCTAACTTCTTCTTCGCTCATGTACTCAGGCAGTTTTACACCCTTTTTGCCAGTGATTCCGCCCCAGTTTTTTAGCTCTATATTAAAATTATGCGCTTTGCCCTCTTCTTCGTTTTGGGCATCAAGGAATTTAAAAAAGTTAATTGTAGCTATGCGAAAGTTCTTTTTGCTAGCATCGCTTAAAGCCCCAGTCGCACTTGCTAGCACCTCGCTAAGTAGCTCTTCATCAATCTGCGCTAGGCTCTTTAGCTCGTAAAACTCTAAAATCTCATATATTTTTTTAAGTGGATTAAAATAAGTGCTAGCCCCGCCAAGCCCTGCGTTTCTAGCCTTTTTTACAAGGGCGTCAAGCTCTGCTATATTTTCTACGCCTTTTGTAAGCGCAAGATTTACGCTAGCTAGCACAGCTGGGTCTTTTAGCTCTTTGTTTGAAAGGCTTGTAAGCTTGTATTTTACAAACTTCGTAAGCCAAAATAACATACTTTCTTTAAAGTTCTTTTTACAATCTAGAGGATATTTCATTTTTTTACCACTTTTATATTGAAATTTTTATTTTATTTTGCTACAATCGCACCTGATTTCAGGGGATCCTTTTCCCCACCTATTTTTTCTACATAATTTATCAATTTTTCATCAAAACTTCTTAAAATATCATCTAAAAATTCAGTTATTTTATTTGGAGAAATTCCAACTATAGCAGATGCTTTTTTAAAATTTACCTTCACGCTCAGTCTTGGAGCACCATTTTCATGAATTTTTAGCAAATTTTCAAAGTGAAAAGCACGATTTCTAATAATTTTTATTAGTTGCAGCAAAAGAGATGATTTTTGATAATATCTCAAAGAAGCTGAACCTACCTTATCTTTATTTTTAGCATAATACTTCTTAAAAGAAATTTGCGCCAAAAAACTTGCTTCAAACGCATAAACTTCTATTTTATAATGCCTTGCTATTTTTAGCCAAAAGCCAAAGGTCTGATTTGAGACAAGAGTATCATGATCTTTTGCCATATCATTATCTAGAGATATTTCGTGCAGCAAAGCTCTTATCCAGTTTTTATTGCTAGCACTCATAGTTTTATCAATTCTATTTCTTATTATAATCTCTAGCATTCCTATTTTGTGTGAAATCAAAGAAATCAAGCATAAATTATATGCATGTTCACCATCATTTTTATACTTATCCATGCGACACTTAGAAAATAATTCTCTTAATTTTTCTTTATTCATTCTACTATTTTTAGAATTCTAGAATTTTCTATCCATAAAGTGAGCAATTTTAGAATATAAAAATTCTAAAATTCCTTACCAAATAAAGTGAGCAAATTTTAGAATAGGCGTAGTGTGATTAAAGACTTTTTGCGCTTGCGCAGGGATAGAATATAAATTCATCTGGGACAGGCGCAAAAAGGCTTTATTCGCAATCCGTCACTAATAACAATTTGCTTAAAAAATCAGTATTTGCGTCCGGCTTTGCCACCTATTATAAATCTCAAAGCATTTAACTTAATAAACCCATTTGCGTCTTTTTGATCATACACGCTGTCTTCTTCAAAGGTGCTGTAAGCTGCGTTAAATAAGCTATCATTTGCACTCTCTCTGCCAATTACTGTTACATTACCTTTATAAAGCTCTAAGCGCACCTTGCCATTTGCGTATTTTTGGCTCTCGTTTATAGCAGCTTGTAGCATTAGTCGCTCTGGGCTATACCAGTAGCCATTGTAGATTAGCTTTGCGTAGCGTGGCATTAGCTCGTCTTTTAGATGAACTGCTTCTCTATCAAGCGTTATGCTCTCTATTGCTCTGTGAGCTTTTAGCATAATAGTGCCGCCTGGGGTCTCGTAGCAGCCGCGGCTTTTCATACCTACATAGCGGTTTTCTACGATATCTAGCCTGCCTATACCATTTTTTGCGCCTAGTTCGTTTAGAGTAGCTAACATTTCATGTGGTTTTAGAGCTTTGCCATTTAGTGCTACTGGATCGCCGTTTTTATACTCTATTTCTATTGTAGTTACTTCATTTGGCGCAGCTTGTGGGCTTAGGCTCCATCTCCACATGTCATCTTGTGGTCTAGCAGCCGGATCTTCAAGCACAAGGCCCTCGTATGAGATGTGAAGCAAGTTTGCATCCATTGAGTATGGTGATTTGCCAGGTTTTTTAGTTATGTCAATGCCGTTTTTATCAGCATAAGCTAGCAGTTTTTCACGACTATTTAGATCCCATTCACGCCATGGAGCGATTACTTTGATGTTTGGATTTAGTGCGTATGCGCCGATTTCAAAGCGCACTTGGTCGTTGCCTTTGCCTGTTGCGCCGTGGCTGATAGCATCTGCTTTTGTAGTAGCGGCTATGTCTATTAGGTGTTTTGCGATTAGTGGACGAGCGATAGATGTGCCTAGTAAATACTCGCCTTCATAAATCGCATTTGCCCTAAACATAGGAAATACAAAATCACGCACAAACTCTTCTCTAAGGTCGCGAATAAAGATATTTTCTTCTTTTATGCCAAGGCTTAGGGCTTTTTTGCGAGCGGGGTCAAGCTCTTCGCCTTGCCCGATATCAGCTGTAAATGTTACCACCTCACAGCCGTAAGTATCGCCAAGCCACTTTAAAATAATGCTAGTATCAAGTCCACCGCTATATGCAAGGACTACTTTTTTTATCTCTGCCATTTTTTGCTCCTTTTTGGTAAAAATTTCGCCATTATAGCTAAAAATGTTTTATATTAACTATTTTTTAACCTATTTTACTTAGACTTTCACAATTTTTTTTAAAAGGATAAAAAATGAAAAACCTTAGACTTTTTGGCACGAGTGCTACTATAATCAGCTTTGCGCTAATTGCTCTATCTGGCGTGGGGCTGTTTTTTGGCATTAAGGCTGGATTTATCAAAACAGCGCACGAGTGGATAGGGCTTGTGATGGTAATAGCCGCCCTTGTTCACATAGCAGCAAACTGGCGTGGATTTCTAGGGTATTTTAAGGGCGCAAAAACAGCTGCTATTATCTTGCCAGTAGTGATAGTGCTAGGTGCGTGGGTATATAGCACCACTATACCAAAAGACGCCACAGCAATGTGGAAAAAAGGTCTAGCCTACGAAAAACTAATTATGATGGATGTAAATACCGCTATGGACGCACTTAGCGGAAATAAAGCTGGCTTTGCTGAATTTCTAGCTAGCAAGGGTATAGATGCGCCTACTAACATCAGCATAAAAGACTTTGCTAAAGCAAACAAGCTAAAAGAACACGAACTACTTAACGCAATGTTAAAATAAATATTTTCTAGGGAATTCTAGAATTCCCTAGAAAATTATTAAATTATTTAAAACTACAAAGTTTTTTAAAATCAAACTTATCAAAAAGCATAAAGTTACAAGAGAACACGGGCCTGTCCCCAGATAAAAGCGCAGGGGTCTAGAAAGCCCCAGATAAAAGCGTAATGCTTGGGGCTAAATCGCCAAAATTATAGAAAAATTTCTAAACAATTCTAGAATTGCTTATTTGATTGACCTGCTCATTTTAACGCGAGCTAGGCATTTTTCAAATAGCAGTATTTCGCTAGGTGTGATTTCTAGATCTGAGATGAAAAACTTAGTTTTTTTCATAAGCTCTGCTATATCTGCTCTGTTATTGCCTAGATCTATATCCATAGTGTGTGCTAGGTGGCGGATAGTGCCAAAGTTGCCATCAACAAAATCAAGCCCTAGATTTGCTAATTTCATCTCTTTTTTAAAGTAGTTAAAATGCGTACATCCTAGCACCACTACATCATATTTATATAGCCCTATGTTAGAAAGATAGCCCCCAGCCGAGCGAAAATCTCCTTCTTGAGCGTAAGAAACAAGTCTTGGCAAAGCCATCAAATCGCAGTTTTTAGCATTTAGGTTATCAAGCAGATTTTTTAGCTTTTCACCTATTATCGTTGCTTGCGTGGCGGTAATGAGAATTCTAGATTCAGGGTAGTTTGCGATGGCTGGTTTTATAGCTGGCTCCATCGCTATTATCGGCACGCCAAAACTAGCACGAAACTCCTTATTAGCTACGCTACTAGCAGTGTTACAAGCTATTACTATAGCATCACAGCCTTCTAGCTTTAAAAAGCGCAAAGCATGAAATAATAAGTTTTTTATCTCTCCACTGCTTTTATTTCCATAAGGGACATTGTCATGGTCGGCATAATAAACAAAGCTAGTGTTTTTTGGCAGGTGCAAAAAGGCTTCATAAAGCACATTTAGCCCGCCTACACCACTATCAAAAAAGCCGATTTTAAACCCCTTGCTCATCATGTACCTCACTTAATTTAATCAAAAATTTTAACCCAAACAAAAACACTATCCACGAGACATACAGCCACAAAAAGAAAAATAGCAAAATAGACATAGAACCATAAATGCTAGTGTAGGTTTTGTTGTAAAATGCATAGCTTACAAACAGCAGTTTTGAGATATTCCAGCCAATTGATGCTAAAAACGAGCTTAAAAAAATATCTTTTATTAGCAATTTGCGGTTTATACACACTCCATAAGTGATGCCAAATATCGCCCAAATAATAATATAAGGCAAAATCTCAAAGAAGTTTATCCCTATATCAAGCTGTTTTATAAAATCATTTAAAAAGGTTGAAAGCCACAAGCTAAAAGCAAGCCCTAAGGGCATCAGCGTAAGCAAAGTCCAAAAAATACTAAGTCGCATAAAAAAGCTTCTAGGCTGCGAGGCTGAAAGCCTTGTGATAACATACTCAAAATCAGTAAAAAACATCACAGCAGTAAAAATCATCGCAATCACGCCCATAAGCCCTAGATGAGAGCTATTACTCAAAAAGCTCTCTAAATAGCTGCTAAACTGCTCAGCATTTGTTGGCAAAAGCAAGCTAGCAATGAAGTTTTGGATAGCTAGCGAGTGTTCTTTAAAGCTTGGTAGCCCAAAAAACAGCGAGAGTGAAATAAACAAAAAAGGAATAAGCGCAAGCACACTATGAAAACTAAGACTAGCTGCGTAGTGATAAAGGCTTTTATCATTTATCGTGGAGATGACTTGCGCTGCGTATTTTTTTATTTTTTCTTTCATTGTTTTAACTTTTAGCTTTTTAAAGCGCAAAGAGTAGCAAAATTGTCCTAAAATTATTATGAATTCCTATGAATTTCTAGGGAATTCTAGAATTTTCTAGCCGCCAAATAAAATAATCAAAGTAAAATTATGCTACAATCGCTTAAATTTTTAAATAAAGAAAAACAATGAGAGAGCTTATTTTCTTAGCTTTGGTGCTAACTTTTGCCTTTGTTTTTTACAAAAACTTTCAAAAAATGGCATAAAAATGAGCATTTGGACTAATTTTAGTTTGGGCACTTGTTTTTGCGTTTTTTAATAAATACAATGCTCAAATTTTAGATGAATAAAGGCAAAAAATGTTAATTGACCTTCACAATCACACTCCGCTTTGCAATCACGCCACAGGCACTCCACTAGCCCTTGCAAGCCGTGCTTATGAGCTAGGATGCAAATACTACGGCTTTGCAGATCACGCTTTTATGCCCTTTGAGCCAGAGTACCGCATGAGCGAAGCACAGATTGATTTTTATGAGGATTTGGTGAAAGAGACAGCAGAGCATTTTAGGGGCAAAATGGAGATTTTGCTAGGTTACGAGGTTGATTTTATGGGTGATGAGAAGTATTTTAGCCCAAGGGTGATGAATAGCAAATGCGATTTTCTTATCGGCTCAGTTCATTTTCTAGACTTTTGGGGCTTTGATAATCCTGCTTTTATAGGAAGCTACGAGGGCAAGGATATTGATGAGCTCTATGCGCAGTATTTTCATGCTATTGCAAGATCAGCAAGGTGCGGACGCTTTGATATTTTAGGTCATATTGATCTTATAAAGGTATTTAATTACCGCCCCAAAAAAGAGATAAAAATCCTAGCCCAGCCAACTATAAAAGCTATAAAAGAATCCGGCGTTTGCGTGGAGCTAAACTCGGCTGGCTGGCGCAAACCTTGCGCTGAGCTCTATCCAAGTGATGAGATTTTGGAGCTTTTGGCTGATTTTGATGCGCCTATTACCTTTTCAAGCGACGCTCACAGCGTAGAGCAAGTTGGCGCAAATATGGATAAAACCATAGCAAAAGCTCGTGAGTTTGGGTATAGCAAGGCTTGTGTGTTTAAAAAGCGCAGTAGAGAATTTATATCTTTTTAATTCGGCTGGATTGTAAAATTTGCTGGTGCGGCTCTTACGCTTACCCGCCCTGCGGCAGCGCTTGATGAATTATGTATTCTATCTTCGCACTGCCGCAGGTGCGCTAAACGCAAGTGCCGCACCTTTTATTTTTACTGCCGCTACAGCGAAGCCCAAAACACTGCGCGAATTCTAGAATTCCCTCTAGAATTGGTTTTTGTGTGGGGTTTGGGGCGTAGCCCCAAGGGGTGGCGCTAGCCCCTAAAAAACAAGCGAGCGTGTGCCTGCTTTTAAGCGGGCAGCCAAAGCAAGCAAAAATCTAAAATTCCTAGGATAAATTCATAAGAAATTCTAGAATTCCTAAGCAAAATCTAGAATTCCTAGGATAAATTCATAAGAAATTCTAGAATTCCTAAGCAAAATCTAGAATTCCTAAGGCTCTCATTCTAAAATTCCCTAAAATATAAAACTTTTCTTAATAAAAAAACTAATTTATTTTTTAATATTTAATAAATACAATTTATACTAAAATCCGTGTGAATCCGAAGTAGCCTGTATCAGCACACGAAGTGCCTGCGGGTATAAATCGCCGCAAGGTAAGCACACTAAATGAGGACGGGGCGAGAGATTTCTAGCACTATTGCTTCTTAGCACTGCACAGATGCGCCTTGTTTGCAGGTTTGCCTTGTAAAATGCTTTTATATCCGTGAAAATGGCATAGTACTTCACGATAAAAAAGAATGTACTAGCGCAGCTAGCCAGAGCTAGAGTATGAAACTTTTATCTTGGCTGCTGCTTAGCAGTGCTTTTTGCTGATGGGTCTAAGCAGCAAAATAGCCCCTTTTTTTAGGGCAGGCTCGCCTTTTATCTAAGCAAAAAAGCAGTCTAGTAAGCTTAACGCTGGGCAAAATATAACGCTCAAAATACCAAGAGCAGTATAAAGCTCAGTGATTTATGCCTTTTTTTTAGGGAATTTAATCTAGAATTCCCTATTTTTAAAAATCAAAAAATTTTTGCTATAATCAGCTTTTAAAAATTGTTAAAGGCTTTAAAAATGACACCAGCACAAATAAAATTACTAAGAACGCAAAGTGTGCTAAAAGAGCTGATACCACAGGCTTTAAGCACGCTTGATGATGAGCTTTTAAAGGGACTTTGTGTAACTGATGTGGAGTGTAAAAGGGGTCGCTATGATGCTTTTGTATATCTAGATAAAATGATGCTTGATGAGCGTGAACAGGCGTATATTTTAAGTCATTTAAAGCGAGTTAGTCCTGTGATACAAAGCTTTATTTTAGAAACTGAGGGTTGGTTTAGAGCACCTAGGCTTCATTTTAAATTTGATGATATTTTAGAGCGTCAAAATGCGATGGATGAGCTCTTTGCCAAGGTTGAAATGGAGCTAAAAACTGGCAAAAAAGCAAAAGAATAAGGGACAAAAATGAGTGAAATTGAAAAAATCATAAAAGAACTTGGCTGCGAGCTATATGATACTGAGAGTGTGAGTGAAAATGGACGCGCGATTTATAGAGTTTATATCACAAAAAGCGGTGGTGTTAGCCTAGATGAGTGCCAAAAAGTAAGCCAAATGCTAAGCCCTATTTATGATGTAATGCCGCCTATTTCAGAGGGTAAATGGTTTTTAGAGGTATCAAGCCCAGGGCTAGAGCGCAAGCTTACTAAAATAGAGCATTTTAAGCTCTCTCTTGGCGAAAAAGCAAAAATAACTCTAAATGATAAAAGCGTAATCACAGGTGATATAAAAGCTGTGGATAATGAAATAATCACTATTTTAGCTGATGAGGGCGAGCAGAAAATATCTTTTAATGATATTAAAAAAGCTCGCACTTTTATAGAGTGGCAGAAATTCTAGAATTCTAGAATTTTTGGCTATCAAAAACAGCTAAAAATGCTAAAATATTAGCATTTTGACAAAGAATTTTAAATTTTTGGAACACCTTTTGCTTACTAAACAGCGAAATTTATTTTGAAAGGTTTACAATGAAAAAAACTTTACTTTTTGTTGCTGTAGCACTTGCGTTTACAGCTTGTTCTCAAAAGAGCAATATCTCTCTTACACCAGCTCAGCCAAAGGCTGAAGTTTATGGCTTTGAGACTGTGCCAACAGCTACATTTACAGCATTTGGTGATGGTGTGCCACCGCTAGATACTTACAGCCCAGCACAAGCTAGAGCACTTGCAAAAAGAGCAGCTATCGCTGATGCGCAACGCCAAATCGCAACCAAATTATTTGGTGTAAAAATCAACGCTAAAGATACTGTAAAAGACGCAATGCTAAAAAGCTCTGTCATCGAAGCACGCGTTCATGGTCTAGTAAAAAACGCAGCTATCGTTGATGAACAATACAAAGACGGACTTTACAGAGTTGAGCTGGAAGTTCAAATGGATAAGGCTACATGGGAAAGACTATTTGCTTACTAATAGCATTAGTTTTTTTAGCGCAGGCTGAGTATGTAAAATCACTCCAGCCTACCTTACAAAGCCAAGAAAAACCACAAAAAACACCAAAAACTACTAGGAATTCTAGAATTCCTGATAATAAAAATCTCAGCAAAGCAGAACAAAATGCTAGCAATGCTGGGAATTCTAGAACTCACATAAAACCATCAAAACCGCAAAACTCACAAAATAATAGCGCCCCTTTAAACACTAGCGGATTTTCTAAAAATAGCCCCACAAAAAGCCTAAATCCAGCAAAAAGCGATGAATATATATTTTGGGCGCATTTTTTTACTACAAATCAAATGCTAAGTACTAGAGTGATAGCAATCTCAAAAGCGATGAAAAAAAGCGATGAGAGCAAGTTTTTGCCTTTTTGCGAACTAAGGGCTACAAAAGTGGCTGGGCAAAGTGAGCTAGAGTTTTTTCGCTCGCACGAAGAAGAGTTAGCCGATTGCTTTACAAAAAGCCCTTTTAAAGTGCTAGAATACTCAGGCTATGAGCTAAATTCAGCCAAGCAAAAAGCAAAGCTTCACACAAATATCACGCAAATTCCTATTCATTTCATAGCGATTTTTAAGGCGCAAGGTGCTACAATCCTAGCTAAAATCAGCCAGTAAGGATAAAAAGTGAGTGCTAAAACCAAAGTTAGCATAGTCGAAGATGATATAAATATGCGCAAGTCCTTAGAGTTCGCACTTAGCGAGTATGAGGAGTTTGAGATAAAGTGCTTTAAATCAGCCCTTGATGCGCTAAAAAAAATGCCAGAAGATACTGATATAGTAGTAACTGATATAAATATGCCAGGCATGGACGGACTTGCCTTTGCTAAAGAACTAGCCGGAAAATATGATATAGTAATCATGACAGGCAATGCCACCCTAAGTGGTGCGATTGAGAGTTTGCGTCTTGGGGTTAGGGATTTTCTAACTAAGCCTTTTGATGCTGATGCTCTTGTAGCTGTGCTAAGAAAGGTGCGAGATGAAAAACCAGCCAGCAAGGCTGTAAAAATCATAGAAAATCCTAGCGATGATGAGCCAAATAAAAGCGCATTTTTTGGCAGTTCGCCTGTGCTTGAGGCTCTTTTAAAAACAGCTAAAAAGGCAGCTGTAACGGATGCAAGTGTAATGATAAATGGACAAAGTGGCGTGGGAAAAGAGCTTTTTGCTCGCTTTATACACGAAAACTCGCCAAGAAGCTCTGCGCCTTTTGTAGCAATAAATATGGCTGCAATCCCAGAAAATTTGCTTGAAAGTGAGCTTTATGGCTATGAAAAAGGTGCTTTTACAGACGCTACAGCCACGAAAAAAGGGCTTTTTGAGCTAGCTGATGGTGGGACGCTGTTTTTAGATGAAATAGGCGAAATGCCAGCAAACTTGCAAGCCAAACTACTGCGTGTAATCCAAGAGCGAGAACTAATGCGAGTTGGTGGCTCAAAAACCTTTAAAATCAATGTTCGCATCGTATCAGCTACAAATGCTGACCTTAGCGAAAAGATAAAAAACGGAGAGTTTAGAGAAGATCTTTTTTATCGCTTAAATACCATACCTTTAAATCTCCCGCCACTAAAAGAGCGAAAAGATGAGATTGAAGGTATTGCAAGCTCAGTTTTAAAGAGGGTTAGCAGCAGCTATAATCTAGGGACAAAAAAGCTTGGAAAAGACGCTTTAAAAGCACTTTTAGCCTATGATTATCCAGGAAATATAAGAGAACTTGTTAGCATAATTGAAAGAGCTGCGATTTTAAGCGAGAGCGAAGAAATTTCTAAGGGCGACCTTGGAATTTAACTAAAATCTGTAAAAGGATATAAAATGAACGGAATTGTAATCAAGCAAATTGACAATGGGCAAAGTATAAACTTTGATGAAGTAGTAGCGTTTGCTAAAAAACTTTTTGCCAATAAAATATCTATTGAAAAAATAGAAGGTGAAAGCCTAAATGCTGATACAATGTCTGCTATTGATGAACTTATGAGCGGTGGTGGGATTAGCTGCCAGAGTTTTGATGAGTATAAAAGAAAAATAAATGAGTAGCATAAGGTATTCTACTCAGTATAAAAAAGATATAAAAAATCTCTCAATAAACGAGGTGAATTTAGTAAATGAGCTTATCAAAAAACTTGTTAATAAAGAATGTTTAGAGCCAAAGTATAAAGACCATGCTTTAATTGGAGATTATAAAGATTTTAGAGAATGCCATGTAAAGGCTAATTTATTGCTTATTTATAGACATTTTGGAGATGAATTACTTCTTGCTAGAATAGGCTCTCATCAAGCTTTGTTTAAAAAATATTAGGTTAGTAATTTGAAAAAAATAAAAAAATTTTGGTGATTATAAAAAATATCTAAAAATTAAAGATATAATACTAAAAAATTCCTAAAAAGGATAAAAAATGAAAAAATATTCTGTAGCAGTAGTAGGCGCAACTGGCGCTGTGGGTGAAGAGATTTTTAGAGTGCTTGAAGAGCTTGATTTTCCAGTAGGCGATGTTTTGCCGCTTGGCTCAGCTCGCTCAGCTGGCTCAGAAATCGAGTTTAAGGGCAAAAAATATAAGGTAAAAGAGCTAAGCGAGAGCACATTTAGCGAGCATGAGGTGGATATTGCGTTTTTTAGCGCAGGCGGATCAGTGAGCGAAAAATACGCAAAATTCGCATGCGAAAGCGGCGCAGTCGTCATCGACAATACTAGTCATTTTAGAATGCAGCCTGATGTGCCACTAGTGGTGCCTGAGTGTAACCCAGGCGATGTAAAAGAGTGGAAAAACACTGGAATAATCGCAAATCCAAACTGCTCAACAATCCAAATGGTTCAGCTTTTAAAGCCGCTAAATGATGCTTTTGGCATTAAACGCGTAGATGTATCTACCTACCAAGCAGCAAGTGGTGCTGGCAAAGAGGGCATGGAAGAGCTTGTTTATCAAATGCAAAAGTTCTTTGAGTTTAAGCTTGATGAGTGTGAGCCAAAGGTTTTTGCCCACCGCCTTGCGCTAAATGTAATTCCGCATATTGATGTGTTTTTGGATAATGACTACACAAAAGAAGAGATGAAAATGGTAAATGAAACCCAAAAAATCCTTCACAAAAAAATAGAGATTTCAGCCACTTGCGTGCGTGTGCCAGTGCTAAGAAGCCACAGCGAGGCTATTACAATTCACTTTGAGCGTGAGGTGGATGCAGCAGCTGCAAGAGAGGTGCTAAGCAAAGCTTTAAGCGTGGTAGTAATCGATGAGCCAAGCAAAAAGCTATATCCAATGCCAAGCATTTCAAGTGATACAAATGAAACTTATGTAGGTAGAATTCGCTCTGATAATTTTGATAAAAAGATTTTACACATTTGGTGCTGCGCTGATCAAATCCGCGTGGGAGCTGCGACAAATGCTGTAAGAATAGCGCAAATCTGGGCTGGGGAGAACTAAAATCTTAAAAATGATAAATGATTTGGATTTAAAAAACTGGAAAGAACTTGATATTTTAACTGATGATTTGTGGCTCTTTGCTAGTAGGGATAAAACTGGTAAGCATAAAAATGTTTATCATGGAAATTTTATCCCACAAATTCCATATCAGCTTATTTCTCGCTTTACAAAAGCAGGCGAGGTAGTGCTAGATGCTTTTTGTGGCTCTGGCACTACGCTTTATGAGTGTGAAAAACTAGGTCGCAAATTCATAGGACTTGATTTAAATCCGCAGATTTTAGATTTTGTAAGCTCTCAAATGAAAGAGAGCAAAAGTGATTTTTATAGATTAAATTCATGTGATAATACTGATGAGAATTCTAGAATTCTTATACAAAATTCCCTAAAAGAGCTTAATGAAAATAGTGTTTCTTTGGAAATTTTTCATCCGCCGTATTTTGATATAGTAAAATTTAGCGATAATCCAAAAGACCTTTCAAATTGCCAAAATATTGATGATTTTTTACATAGATTATGGATGTCTTTAAAAAATTGCTTAGAATTTCTAAAGAAAAATGGATATTTTGCGCTTGTGATTGGCGATATTTATAAAAATAGCGAGGTAGTGCCACTTGCTTTTTTGTGTATGGATATGATAAAAAGAAATTTTAAAGTCAAATTAAAAGGAATTTTGGTAAAAAATATCGAAGGAAATCGTGGAAAGCTAGGAAGTGGTGGAATCTGGCATTATAGGGCTTTAAAAAGCGATTATTATATATTTAAGCATGAATATATTTTTGTATTTAAAAAGGAATTTTGATGAGTAAGATTGAATTATTTTTAAAATTAGCCAAGCCCGATGATAATGGAATTTTAAGATGGGTGAAAAGTAGTGAATTTGTCGGTGATTATAAGGATTTAGCACTTGGAAATGGTGGAAGTTGGTGTAGGGCTAACTCGACTTTGGCAAAAAAATATATTGTTGAATTTGACAAAAGTTTAACAAGAGGAAATTCTATCGATGCAATTCGTTTAAATGGTTTTAATCAGGCTCAAACTTTCAATCAAGCAATAAGAAAAGATATAAAAGAGTTTTATAAAGATAAAAAATGCGTAATGCTCGGAGTTAATGGAAATAGCGAAAATACAAAAATAGAAATTGACCATAAAGATGGCAGAAAAGATGATTGGCGTGTGTCAAATCAATCTACACAAAAATTAGAAGATTTTCAACCACTTTGTAAAGCAGCAAATGATATAAAAAGGCAAATTTGTAAAAATTGTAAAGAGACAAATAAGCGTTGGAGTGCTAGAAATATATTAGGTAATCCTTATGATTTTTATGCTGGAGATGAAAAATATACAAAAGAATTAGGTTGTGTTGGGTGCTATCAATATGACCCAGTGGAGTATCGCAAGCAGAGTGTAAAAAGAATTTCAAAAGAAGCTAGTGAGAATTGTGTTGATTTTATAATGAAAAAACTATATGACAAAGGAGAGTAAAAATGGAGAAACAAAGAGGTATTGAATTTGAAAATATAGCTAGTCCTGATGCAGCCGTCATATCTCGTGAAATTTATATAAAAGACTTACCTCTACATCTAAATGTTACTAACGGAAGCAACTTTTCTAGAGCTAATTCTTATTTAGATAAAAAATATTATCTAATAAAAAAATATATAAAAGATGGAACTATATACATTATAAACACTAGGGTACAAAATCAAAGAGAAGGAATAGGAAAAGGCAAGCTAATAAGTATAAAATTGGATGGTCTAAAAAATCAACAATGAACTACATAGGCTCTAAATTTTCATTGTTAGATTTTATAGAAAATTCTATTAAATCTGTAAATTCTAGTTTAGATGATAAGATTTTTTGTGATATTTTTGCTGGAACTTGTGCTGTAGGAAGGCATTTTAAAACAAAAGTTAAGCAAGTAATAGCCAATGATTTGGAGTTTTATAGTTTTGTTTTGGCGCAAAACTACATACTAAATCATACGAGAATTTCAAATATCCAAGAGCTTTTTGATGAGCTAAATAATGAGATAAAAACGCCTTTGATAAAAGGTAAAATTTTTGAAAATTACTCTTTTTGTGGTAGTCAAAACCGCCAGTATTTTAGCGGTGAAAATGGCGCAAAAATCGATGCGATAAGGCAGAAGATTCAAATTTGGCTTGATAACAAAAAAATAGATGAAAAAGCTTATTTCCACTTACTTGCTAGTCTTTTAGAAAGTAGCGATAAAGTGGCAAACACAGCTAGCGTTTATGGAGCTTTTTTAAAAAAGCTTAAAAAATCAGCTAGTAAAAGACTTATTTTAGAACCAGCAATTTTTGAGTTAAACGATAATGAGCATTTAGTTTTTAATGAAAATGCAAATGATTTAATTAAAAAAATTAGTGGAGATATTTTATATCTTGACCCACCTTATAATCATAGAGAATACGGCGCAAATTATCATTTATTAAATACTATTGCGCTTTATGATGACTTTATCCCAAAAGGTAAAACAGGACTTAGAGAATACAAAAAATCTGCGTGGTGTAAGAAAAATAGCGCTCAATCAGCACTTGATGATTTATTAAATTTTGCTAAATTTCGTCAAATCTTTCTTAGTTATAATAATGAAGGGATTATAAGCCCAGATGAAATAAGAAAAACTATGTCAAAATACGGCAAATACAAGTGTTTTACCAAAAAATACCGCAGATTTAAAGCTGATAGTAAAAGAGAGCAGAAAGCAGCTAGCGTGGTAGAATATCTACATTTTTTAGAAAAAATATAAATATTTTTAAGATAAAATTTTTAAAATTATTAAATCTAATTTAAAAGGTAAAAAATGATTTTTATTGATGCATGTTTGGGTAAAGAGACTGAGTATACGCCTGTTTGGATGATGCGCCAAGCTGGTAGGTATTTGCCACAATACCGTGCTTTGCGGGCTACTACAAGCGATTTTATCAGCTTTTGTAGAGATAGCACAAAGGCAGCCCAAGCCACTTTACAGCCTATTGATGAGCTTGATGTGGATGCGGCTATTATTTTTAGCGATATTTTGGTGCTGCCACTTGAAATGGGCATGGATTTAAGCTTTAAAGCCGGCGAAGGCCCTGTTTTTGCCAAGCCGCTAAGCGAGTTAAAAGCCCTTGATAAGCTAAGTGGCAATAGAGCAGTAGAAAAACTAAGCTATGTCTATGAAGCTCTAAAAATCGCTCGTGCTAGCCTTGCGCCGCAAAAGGCTTTAATTGGCTTTTGTGGTGCGCCGTGGACTTTAGCAACTTACATGATAGAAGGCCGTGGCTCAAAGACTTATGAGAAAAGCAAAAAAATGCTTTATAGCAATCCGCAGCTGCTTCACTCTATTTTGCGAAAGCTTACAAACGCCCTAAAAGACTATGTTTGCGAGCAGATAAAGGCTGGTGCAAATGCTATTCAAATCTTTGATAGCTGGGCTGGGGCTTTGGAGTTATCGGCTTATTATGAGTTTGCGTGGAGCTATATCAAAGAAATCTGCGCTCATATCAAAAAAGAGCATCCAAATGTGCCTGTCATCGTCTTTCCAAAAGGCATAGGTGGATTTATCACAAAGCTTGATGGCGATTTTGATGTGCTTGGGGTTGGCTGGGAGTGCGATATAGCAAGCGTGAAAAACTCTCTTGGAGCTAAATATGTGATTCAAGGCAATTTAGAACCAGCAAGGCTATTTGATAAAATGGCTATAGAAGACGGCGTTGATGAGATTTTGGGCGTTATGGGTGGCAAAAGACATATTATGAATCTAGGTCATGGCATCACTCCAGATGTGAGCGTAGAGCACGCAAGGCATTTTATCAACTACACTCGCTCACGCTCAAAAGAGCTGATAAAAGGCAAAAAATAGTGGCTATTATCTTTGGTCCTGTGGCATCAAGGCGTTTTGGTAGCTCGCTTGGCATTGATCTAAGCCCAGAGCAAAAATGCTGTAACTTTGACTGCCTTTACTGCGAGCTAGCCCCTGCAAAAGTGAGGGGCAATATAGCAAATCCGCCAAGTGTCGCACAAGTCATTGCTGAGCTAAAAAAGGCTATATCTACGCACAGCGCAACTGATGTTATTACGCTTACAGCAAATGGCGAGCCAACCTTATATCCATATCTAAAAGAGCTAATCACGCAAATAAATGCTATAAAAAGCACGCAAAAAGTGTTAATTTTAAGCAATGGCTCTGGGGCGATGGATAAAGGAATTCTAGAAAGCCTTAAAGAGCTTGATATTGTGAAATTTAGCCTTGATAGCGCAGATCCGCTTACTTACAGAAAGATCGACCGCACACTTGCTAAGCCTGATTTAAGCACGCTTATAGCAAATATGAGCCAGTTTGCCCGTGAGTTTAAAGGCGAGCTTGTGATGGAGGTTTTGGTTTTAGAAGGTCTAAATGACAGCAAGCGTGAATTTGAGCTTCTTAATACTGCCTTTAGCAAAATAAAGCCAGCAAGGGTGGATATATCTACACTTGATCGCCCACCAGCCTACGCAAATGCCAAGGCTCTAAGCGAAGAAAGGCTAAGAGAGCTAGCTGCACTCATAACTGCTGCGCCTGTATTTGTCGCTACTAGAAAGGCACCTGCTAGCATAAAAGAGCTTAGCAAGAGTGAAATTTTAAAGCTTTTAGCACTTCGCCCACAAAGCGTAGCTGATATAGAGAGCGGCTTTTGTGAGAGTTCAAAAAAGATTTTAAAAAATCTGCTAAACTCTGGGCAAGTCGCCATACACACCTGCGCCGGCATGGAGTTTTATAAGCTTAAATAGCTTAGAAATTCTAGATTTTACTATCAAATGCAAATCAAGAATGCTCTAAGATTACAGATAAAAAATGCCACAGCTAAATTTATAAATGATAAAATTATCTAGATAAAATTATGCAAAAATATTTTTTACATACAAAGATAAAATGTGTAAAATTCTAACAATATTTTATAAAAATATAAAAAAAACTCTTGTTATTTATTTTTCGTTTTATTATAATGTCAAATATCTTATTTAAAAGGAGAGTTAATGAAAAAGTTTCTTTTTTCATCATTTTTAGTTGTTAGCTTAGCTAGTTCGTTATTTGCTGCTGATTTGCTAGCTAGTGTAACAAATGGCAAAATCAGCGATAATAGCCCTGGTGTAAAAGTGCTTAGTTTAAAAGAAGCAAAGCAAGTTAAGGGTGGGTATAATATTGCTACACTTGAAAATATAAACACAATAAATTTAGCTGGTGGTGCTACAATAAAAGAAGCTTACGCTATAATTGGTTTAACAGACACTAAACTTAAGAATAAAGCACTTTGCACATTTGGTGCAACAAAATGCTCAGGAAGTTTGACTCTCAATAAAAATAGATATAACGATTTTGCAAAAATAGCTGATCCCAAAAAAATGAGGTTGTAGTTATCACTGGAACTATGACAACTGCACCTACATATTATGGACTCAGCAAATCGCAGTTTTTTATATCTGCATCTGTTTATGTAAATAATGGTGGGTCATTAACCAAATTGCGCAATATAAACACATCTAATACAACAGTAAAAGGCGCGATGAGCAGAATAAGAAATGATTTAAACCAAAAGCTAGTTTTATCAAAGTAAAGGATAAGATTTGATTTCATCAAATTACAATAATATAAAGTCTAGCATATACAATGCTAGCACAAACGATACTACAAAGGTATCAGCAAATAAGCAGGTAAAAGAAAAAGCCAGCGACACTAGCCTAGCTACTAGCAAATACGAAGGCTATGGTGTGGATAAAGATGGCTTTTTTACTAGTGATTTTAACGAGGCAGCTGGAATTCCAAGTGACTTTAAAATACACAAAAACTCAATGAGCAGTCTTGTAAATATGGAAGAAAATATGGATAGCTCGTATAGAACTTTTGCCAAAATAGATATAGCAAAAACAGCTAGAAATGCGTATAAAGTGCTAAGCCAAGTAGCACCAGATATAACAAATAGCGATAAAACTTATTTTAGCAATGATGAATTAAAGCAAATTCCACAAGGCGTAAGGATAGATATATACACACTTGATGTAAAAAAGCTGCTAAATAACCCTGCTGATTTTAAAGAGGGCAGAACAGGAGATAAAATAGTAGATATAGACCTTATCCCACAAGATGGAATTCTAGGTAATAACAATGGTGGCAAGGCTGGGAAGTTTTGGTTCGATACAAATGCTAGTGCGTATAAAAACGAACATGGCGAAGTAAGCAAAGGTGGTTTGCTAGTAAGCATGATAGCAGGAACAAGCCACCTAAGAGATGGCATAACTACTATAAATGGCAAACTAGAAGGTTATGATAAAAACGCAGGACAAGAAGTAACAAAATCTCTACAATCATGGATGGCAGGGATAAAAGCTATGGCACCTACAAGAGTGACTTATGGCACTGGTCATGTGCTTTTTGTCCCTGAACTAGCTATGCGTGGCGAGTATACTGATGTAGAAGAGTTTAAAAGAGACTATGCTAAGGTTATGTTAGCACCTGCTGGTACTTCACAAAATGATATTAGAAGCATGGTAGAAGAAATGATACAAAAACAGCGTAAAAAACTGCCGCAAACACTAGCCGGTGCTTTTGGCGAGACTATCAAAACTGGGATAGATATAATAGCATAAATTTTTAAGGAGTAGATATGTCTAACAAACTTTTCTTCGGTGCTGCGATTTTGGCTATCTTAGCAACATCCACTTTTGCTGCTGATTTATTAGCTAGCCTTACAAATGGCAAAATCAGCGATAATAGCCCCGGTGTAAAAGTACTTAGTTTAGATGAAGCAAAGCAGGTTAAGGGTGGGTATGTATTTATGTATGTTCCAGATATGACTAGCTATAATCTAGTTCAAACTCATTATTACTTTGTTGCACTTCAAAGTGCAGATGAAGGCTTAAAAAATGCCGAGTATTACACAATAGCAAGTAGGGCTGCGATGGTAAGTAAAGATTTTGGCTATAATCAAGGAACAGCCATTTTTGTTCAAATGACAGTTCCTATATCTAGCACTAGTGGCCCTATTAGATATGATGTGAGGGCTGTTAATAGCAATGGAACTCTTTTGCCTTATGGATTGGCTAGTAGTGCTGCTACAAGAATGCTGACTCAATTTAAAGCAAGAATGTAGTTATATATTGGGGTGATTTTGTTCTTTATCATCCCAAATCTGCGCTTCGTTAAAAATCGCTTGAGCTCTAAAAAATGCTTCTTTGGCTTTTTCTTTAGCATCGTTATCTTTATTTTGAAGCAAAGCTGAAATTCTTTCTTCCCAGTATTTTTCGAATTGCCCAAAAATAGCCTCTAAATCTTTACTAGCACTTCCAAAGCTATAAGTAGGCGATAAATCATTGCTAAGTTTGGTGCTACCGCCTTTTAAAGCACTTGCGTCGTGAGCTTTAAGAAAGCTTACAAAAACACTTTCAATACTATAACCATTTTCGCTTTCATACACGCTCATATCTGGCTTAAAACCATACATAGCGTTATCTGTGTTCATACTACTAGCTGAAAAATCAAGCTTTCTAGGTATCACACCCACGCCAGGCATAGATTTTACTAGATTTTCAAGCTCATTCATTTGTGAACCATCAAATTTATGCGTAACTACCATATTTTCAAAGTCTTTTAAACCTACAAGCGAATTTTCTTTACCGACAAAATCATAACCAGCTGGCAGAGCATTTAGCTCACTAGTGCTAAAAGCTTTTTTGCTAGTATCTACAATCTGCGAAAAAATATTAAAATATTGTCCTATTGTATTTGCCACATCTATATTTGTAAATGTAGCTTTGGTCGTGCTTATAGCATTTTCCCAGCCTAGCGTGCGGTAGCTATTTGCCACTAGTTCATCAAGTGTGCTTTTGTGAATTTTAAAATCCTGTGGTAAGCCAGCGGCTTTGTTAAAATCAGCTCCCATAAAGCCCTTGCTATCTACGCTATATCCGTATGCGACAGCGGTTGTGGTGGTTGTTTGACTTACAGCAGCAGCTGGGCTGACAGCAGTCGTCTGGCTAACAGCCGAATTTATAGCTGAATTTATCTCTACATTTGAGATAGGGAATTCTAGGTATTCTATGCCGTTTATTTCTAGCTTTTTAGCTGTTTTTATATCGCTTTGTATTTCTATCTCGGCAGGGAATTCTAGATTAAAAACTTCATTAGAATTCCTTTGTTCTTTACTGCTAAAACTAGAATTCCAGTTTAAAGAGCTTTGATTATTACTTACTAGCATTTTTTGCCTTTTTATTTTATATATGAAATGTTAAGCAATATCTGTTCCAAAATGAGATAAAAAAAGTTTTATAAAAATATCTAAAAAGTAAATTCTAGAAAAAATGTATAAAATAGTAACGCTTACATAAAAAATACTAAAAAACTCTTGTTTTTTATTTCACATTTTATTATAATGTTAAAATATTTTATCATAAGGAGAGTTAATGAAAAAGTTTCTTTTTTCATCAGTTTTAGTTGCTAGCTTGGCTAGTTCGTTATTTGCTGCTGATTTATTAGCTAGTCTTACTAATGGTAAGATTAGCGATAATAGCCCTGGTGTAAAAGTGCTAAGCTTAGAAGAAGCAAAGCAGGTTAAGGGTGGGTATTATTTCATAAATACTGGTCTTGTCACAAGAGATACCATACGCACTTATTATTACTATGAAGTGAGAAACGATAATGGTTCTACTGTAAATTCTGACTTTGGCTATGGTTCAAATGTGATTATTGCTGTCCAATTAGGTGTTCCGCTAAATAAAAGAATTGGAACACCGCGTTATGATGTAGTTGCTTTAAATCAATATGGACAAAAAATAGCAAGTGGTTTTTGGAATGGTGCAGCAAATAGAATTCTACGAGCTGCTGGCGCATTCTAGATTAAACCCTTGCTTTATCCCAAATCTCCATAGCATTTTGGAGCATTTTTAGCTTTGCGCTAGAACTTGGTTCGCCAAAGATGCTGCTATAAGGATTATTTGTTTGTAAAAATGTATCCAAATCTAGCCAGTCTTGCTGAGCTTGTTTGTTATTTATAACATCAGCAAGACTGTAAATATGTGTAGCTCTAAAAGCTTGCCTAACTGGAATTTCGGTATTTAAGCTACTTTCGCCACCCATAAGCATACCACCACCTTGTGAGTGCATAAAACTAACAAACATACTTTCTATACTATATGTGCCATCTTGGCTATCATACACGCTTATATCGTGGTCAAAGGCATTGTCTCCAAGCAAACCTTGTGAAGTTTTAAAATAAATTTCCCTTACAAGCCCAGTATCCACTCCTTGGCAAAGCGAAGCTGTTTGGCGCAAATGCTCGGTCTCTTGCTTGTTAAAAATATGCGTAACTTGCGCACCTCTAAAATCAATTTCAGCTACATCGCCAGCCACCAAAGGCGATGGTCTTGTATCAGCATATCCACTTGGCAATCTGCTAAGTTCTGCGTTTGTATAGCTTTTTTTGCTAGTATCTACAAAGTTTTCAAATAGCTTATAATACTGTCCTACAGTATCTGCGTAATCAATATTTGTAGCCACTATGTTTGTGCCAGTAAGCAAGCTTGTTCTTTGGCAATATTCTTGTGTTTTGCTATTTATCGCATCTAGCGTGCTTTTGTGAATTTTAAACCCATCTGGTAAGCCAGCGGCTTTGTTAAAATCAGCTCCCATAAAGCCCTTGCTATCTACGCTATATCCGTATGCGACAGCGGTTGTGGTGCTTGTTTGGCTTACAGCAGTTGCTGGGCTGACAGCAGTAGCTGAGCTGAGAGCAGCAGCTGGGCTGAGAGCAGTAACTGGGCTGAGAGCAGCAGCTGGGCTAACAGCCAAATTCATAGCTGAATTTATCTCTACATTTGAGCTAGGGAATTCATGGTATTCTATGCCGTTTATTTCTAGCTTTTTAGCTGTTTTTATATCTCTTTGTATTTCTATCTCATTAGCGAATTCTAGATTAAAAGTTTCATTAGAATTCCTTTGTTCTTTACTGCTAAAACTAGAATTCCAGTTTAAAGAGCTTTGATTATTACTTACTAGCATTTTATATCCTTTAAAATTTTTTCCATAAAGTCATACCAAATACAGCATCAGGTGCTGCCGAACTTCCACCAAAGCTAGAATTCACTCCTAGTGCTGTATCGCTATTTATGCTATAAGTAGCTCCTACGCTATATGTAGGTAGTGAGCGAGTATTTGTGTTTTTATAGTTATTTATTTTTTGAGCTGTTTGAAATCTTTGTTCTATGCCTAAATCAAGGCTGATTTTAGGGCTTAGCACAATAGATAAATCCCCGCCAAAATAAAAACTATTTCCGTATTCTATATTTGCTAGGTTAAATTTTCTTTTTTGATTATAGCCATAGCCTACTTTTATGCCATAAACTACTGGGTCGCTATAGCCTTTTAGTGAGAATTCTAGATTTTGAGATTTTAGCCAAAAGCTTTTTGTCTCATCGCTTAGTCTTTGTCTTTGGGCTATTGCTGATTGAAACCTTACTTGTGGGATTAGCTCTGCTATGCTATCAAAGGTGTAGATAAAACCAAGCCAAAGAGCATCAAAGTTGTATTTAGTAGAGTTTTCGTGTTCTAAGGTATTGTAGTTAAAATACTCATTTCTAGCCCCACTAGCCGAGCCACTTACTAAAATGTCTATTTTTGGAGTGATTGTGTAAATAAAAGTTTGTGATAATGTTAATTGCTTGGTATCTTCCCAGCTTGTAGCAGCTGAGTTTATATTAAGCGTTGGGTATAGGCTATATGTATTTGGATTGCCTGAGCTTGTCAAAGATAGATTTGTAATACTTCTAAGACCTATTTGCTTTTTAAAAAGTGTATCTATATTTAGAACATCAGATGCGTAAATAGATGCACTAAGAGCAAGCGGGAGTAAGATTTTTTTCATTTAGCCTCCTTGTTTTTAGTGTATATGTGAAATGTTAAGCAATATCTGTTCCAAAATGAGATAAAAAAAGTTTTATAAGTAAAAAAAAATTAGCTTTAATAGCTAAAAAATAAGAGAATTCTAGAATTTCTCAAAGAATATTTTATTTGGGAAGTTTATTTTTTCTCTTTGAAATTCTAGTTTTGGTTTTATTAGTAGTGCGTATCCGCCCTTTTTATCTCTATCCCAAAGGCTGTAAAACTGAGATTTAGAAGCTATGTACTCGCCGTGGCTAGGGTCTAGTATGACTAAATAATCGCCATCATAGTTTATAAGCACCACAAAATGTGGAAATCTAGGGTCGTCTTCTATTTTTACAAGAATTGGCGCCTTTAAATGCTCTAAAATATTTCTATCTATTTTATATGATTTTGCTTCGTAGTTTAGTGATTTTAGAGCATCTTCAAGGTCAGCGAAGCTTACCATATCAGTGTGTAGCTCTTTTTTGCTAAGGACTTTTATCATATCCATTTCTGTATAGCTTTGCTTATCTATTAAATTTAGAATTGTAGCCATACTAGCAGCACCACAAGAAGCCTCATAGCTTTGTCTTATGGTGCGAGCATTTTTTATCTCTTGATATGATTTTACAGCAAAATCTGCATAAGAGCTACAAATTAATAAAAATGCTAAAAATATGCTTTTCATTTGGATAATTTATGCCCTTATATCCGTTTTTTTCATAATCTCTAAAAACGCCAAAGGATTTTGATTTTTTAAAAACTCTTCAAAGAAAGTTTTTAAGATTTCATTTTTTGCGTTATCGTTTATATTTTTGCTTTTTGCGCCGTTATACTGGCGCAGTAGCATACGATTATTTCGCTCTATTTCACCAGCTTTGTTTTGTTCACTATTTTGGATATCTTCTTTGTTTGCTTGTTCTGCTCTTTTTGTAGCACCTAGATTTTTAGCCTTTGCTATCAGATCACTTTCACTCATTTCTTGGGTAAAAATATCAGTATCTCTACTATCAAACAAATCTTTTTTGATATCCAAAAAGCCTTCAATCTCAGTAAAAACTTCACCTAGCACAAAATCTGTTATCTCTTTTGCTTTTTGTTCGCCCACATTTTGTGGATTCATATAATAAAAAAGATTTTTCGTGCCATTTACTGCGTGGTCAAAAAGTCCATACATATACGCCCTTAGCCCACCACCTTGTAGCTCATCGCTTAGCATAGTATATAAATCCTTTTTCAAATCATCTTTGTATTTATCGCTTATTCGTAGCTCTAGAGTGCTTTGATAGCCATTTTCTACGAATTTATCTACTTTTTGATACAGCTCGGTGTCTTTGTAGTTTAGTTCGTTAGGCACTATGCTTTGCGTTTTTACTGTTTTATATTGATTTTCTTTTTGAGCAGCTACATTGTCTATGTAGTTGTTTGCTATATTATTTAACACTATACCCACCAAGTCTATTTTCAAAAGAATTTTTATATTGATTTGCCAGTATTTTAACTACATAATTATTATTTAGCAAAGAACTTGTAGTTATCTTCCGTAAACCACCATCTACTAAATCTAAACTCATCACATCATAAGTAAAATAAGCATACTTTCTACCATTGAAACTTGAAATATTTTTAGTTACTTTATAGCCTATTACTTGTTGGGTAATAGTTCTATATGGTACATGCCCTGTAGCTGTAACCAAAGCGGTTCCAATCAGATTGCCAGCTTCAATCTCACTTTGAACAGTAGGTATAAATATAGCAAGCATTTCATTATTTGAAAGCTGATATTGTTCTGTTACATACCCACCCTTGACTTGCTTTGCTTCTTCTAGGCTAAGCACTTTTACACCAGGGCTATTATCGCTGATTTTGCCATTTGTTACACTAGCTAGCAAATCAGCACCAAATGAAAAACTAGCCAAGCTAGCAACTAAAAATGATGAAAAAA
>CAMENE010000020.1:0-28228 GCA_945928165.1 uncultured Campylobacter sp. | reverse complement strand
AATGAATTTAAGGGGCTATTATAGCATTTCCAGCCCCACTTTTTACAATTATGCCATTATTTGAAAACATAGACCTTAAATTTGGAGAAGGGAAAGGAATTCTCATAAGGTGCAAACCACTAGAAGTAGTTTTTAAGACAAATCTAGGTCAATGTGAGTGTAAATTTGACTAGATAAGCTAAACCCTTTACCTTTTATAATTGCTTAAAAAACTTAGCTTGTTTTGGCTAGGCAAGTTGTAAGTGATTGTAAAATCTAGAATTCCTAGCGTAAATTCTAACGAATTCTAGATTTAACATTTTAGCTTTTGGGAATTCTAGAATTTCTATGCTAAATTCCAGAATTCCTAGATAAAATTTTCTTAGGAATTCTAGATTTAAAATTTTAGCTTGTGGGAATTCTAGAATTTCTATGCTAAAACTGGAATTTCTAACCTAGAATTCTAGAATTCCCTACTATGTCATCCCCAGCTTGACTAGGGGATCTCTATATGGAATTCTAGATTATTTTTGATGAGATCCTAGGGTTAAGTCGGGAGATGACACAAGGCTTGGGAATTCTAGACGGAATTTTAGACGAGATTGCTCCCTCTTTTTTCAAAGCCTCGCAATGACGGAATTCTAGAATTCTTAGAAAAACTGCGCTACAAAACCTCTATCAAATCCAGCTAAGTCTTTGTAAAACTCGCATTTTGCGCCGTGTTTGCTTAAAGTCTCTTTCATAGAGTTTTTTTGATCATAGCCCATTTCGCAAAGCAGATATTTAGTCCTTTTAGCACTTTGTTCTACCAAGCGTTTTAAAATCTCATCGCCTCTAATCCCACCAAAAAGAGCCAAGCTAGGCTCAGCCCTAAGCCAAATATCAAGCTTATAATCATTTGCTATATAAGGTGGATTTGAGACGATTATATCAGCTTTTGGTGGTAGAATATCAAGCAAGTCGCCGCACAAAAACTCTATATTTTCTGCGCCTAGTTTTTTAGCATTTTGCTTAGCGATTTTAAGCGCAGCAGGGCTGATGTCGCTTGCGTAGATTTTAGCTTTTTTTAGAGCAAGTGCTAGACTAATAGCAATTATGCCACTACCTGTGCAAATATCAAAAATCACAGGTTCATTAAAGTTTTTAGATATTTCAAGGCATTTTAGCACTAAAATCTCAGTTTCATCCCTTGGGATAAGCACAGCAGGGCTAACCTCAAACTCTAGCCCCATAAAGCTTGCTCGCCCAAAAATATACTCTAGCGGCAGCCCAGAGCTAAAAAGCGAGCAAATCTCCAAAAAGCGTCTCTCTTGTTCTGCGCTTAGGCTATCATTTGCTAGCAAAAAAAGCCTCTCAAAAGAACAGCCCAAAAGCTCGCAAAGAATGCGCCTAAGAACAGCCCTGCTAAGCCCTGCGTGCCTAAGAGCCTCAGAGATTTTCAAGTGCGCTTATCCTCTCTTTAAGACTTGGGTGACTGTGATAAATAGCGCTGTATAGTGGATGAGAGAGCGGAAAAGCTTTATTTTCACTACCTAGCTTTTTTAGAGCGTTTATTATGTCGGCTTTGGTTGAGTTTTTTGCAGCAAAGCTATCAGCCCCAAACTCATGTGAGCGTAAAAATGCACTCATCACAGGCATAAAAATAGCCCCCAGCACAGGCGAGAAAAGCATGAAAAACACAAGCAATGCAAGAGAGCTAGAACCAAGGCCAAGAACGCCATACACACTAGCATCTAATGCCCCCAAAATCCCAAAAAACACAAAAAGCATAACGCCCATAAAAACTATGTTTTTAATAATATCTTTGTGCTTAAAATGCCCTAGTTCGTGAGCTAGAACAGCGATTATCTCAGCTTGGCTTAGCTTGTTAATTAGCGTATCAAAAAGCACAACTCGCTTCGAGGCCCCAAGTCCGCCAAAATATGCATTTAAGCGGTTATCACGCTTGCTAGCATCCATGATAAAAACACCACTGCTCTTAAACCCACAAGAATCTAGCAAACTCTCAATGCTAGCTTTTAGCTCGCTGTTTTCTAATGGTTTAGTTTTGTTAAAAATAGGCGCAATTATCGTAGGATAAATGAGATTTACAAGCAAGATTATCCCAAAGGCCAAAGCCCACGCCCACAGCCACCAAAATGGCCCAAGAAAATCATAACAAAGCATAAAAAGCCCAGCTCCAAGCGCAGCAAAAATAGCCACAAGCACAAGTTTTTTTATAAAATCGCTGATAAAAAGCGGGGCTTTTATATTGCTAAATCCTAGTTTTTTATCTAGCACGAACTTTTCGTATATTTCAAGTGGCAATGACAGCAGCTCTGAGAGAGCTAAAAATAGCGCAAAATAAAGCATTTGCGCTAAAATTCCACTCAAATCAACACTGACTTCAAGAAGCTGCCTTAATGCCCCAAGTCCCCAAAATAGCCAAAAAATAAGCACAAAAAAAGCATAACAAAGCGAAAAAAGCTTAAATTTTAGCTTTGCTATGCTAGCATTTGCGCTAGCTATAAACTGCTGTTTGCTTAAAATCACAGCCTCCCCGCTCATACGCTTTTTTACAAAACCAAGCTCAAGTCCGTGTAAAACTAGCTCTAAGAGCGTATAAATGGCATAAATCCCTACTAAAATCTCTAACATAAGCTATCCTATAAAACTTTTATAAAAACTACTAATAAAAACCACAAGTATAACAAAAGGCACGATAAACTTAACATAAATAAACCAAAAATCCACTATCTTGGCGTATTTTTCGCTGCCCCTTAGCACCTCTTTTTTTGCCTGATCCCCCAAAACCCAGCCTACAAAAAGGGCTGAAAATAGTGAAGTTAGCACAAAGAAAATATTTGCTGAAATATTATCAAAAGCATCAAAAATACTCATACCAAATACCCTAACATCAGCTAGCACATTTGATGAGAGCGCACAAGGGATATTGCCAAGCACAAAAATCACGCCAAGAGTTAGCAAAATACAGCTTTGCCTTTTAAGCTTTGTTTTTTCTTCTAAGGCTGTTATTATAGCCTCATAAATAGGCAGCGAAGTAGTAAGTGCTGCAAAAAGCAAAAGCGCAAAAAACATAAGCGCAAAAATCGTCCCGCCAGTCATACTAGAAAATACTATCGGTAGGCTTTTAAAAACTAGATTTGGCCCAGCATTTGGCTCTATACCAAAGGTAAAAAGCGATGGAAATATCATAAATCCAGCCACCACGGCAATTAGCGTGTTTAGAACGCCTGTAAAAACTGAAGTGCGAACTAGGCTTTCATCTTTTTTCACAAAGCTTGAGAGCGTAAGAATAGTAGCAAAGCCAAGACTAAGCGCAAAAAACACCTGTCCTAGCACATCTATAAATAGCCCTGAGCTAATCTTGCTAAAATCAGGCGTAAGATAGTATTTTATACCCTCCATTGCGCCATCTAAGCTAAGATTTTTTGCCACCATACCAAGCATAAGCAAAAAAAGTAGCGGCATAAGATATTTAGCAGCTAGCTCCAAGCCCTTTATAGCCCCACTTGTTAAAATAATATAATTTATAAGCACAAAAATCAGCGTCATAATGCTAATAGCAATAGGCGAGCCGTTTATTTGCTCTTCATAAAATCTAGCTGTAACATCAGCACTTAGCACGCCTCCCCCAAGGCTAAGAGTGCCTGAAATAATGCTATAAATATAATCAATCACCCAGCCGCCAATAACCATATAATAAGCCATAATGCCAAAAGCACCGACAATACCGCTATATCCTACAATGCGCCAAAGCTTTGAGATTTTTTTGCCATTTACTTCGCCGCCAAAAGCATCAATTGCGTTTGTATGCGCCCTGCGACCAATAGCGTTTTCAACAAGTAGCATAGGCACGCCAATTACAATCATAGCGATGATAAATACTAGCACATACGCTCCACCGCCATTTTGCCCCACTAAATAAGGAAAACGCCAAGTAGCACCAAAGCCCACAGTAGCCCCAGCCACTGCCAAAATATAGGTAAATTGTGAACTCCAACTTTGTCTATTCATAAATTATCCTTTAAAAAATGCGTAATTTTAACATAAAATCTAAGGAATTCTAGAATTGCTAGCGAATTTTTCTAGTCTTTTTGGGGGTTAGGGGGTATTTTTTAAGCACTAGAATCTAAAAATTGCTTAAAAATCTGCTACAATTGTGCTATAAGTAAAAAAGATGAACTAAATATAAAAGCAAATAATATACAAAATTATTTAAACGCTCTTTTGGCTGGACTTCTAGGGGTTACTCGCTGACTATTTGTAAGCTATGAAAGCTTAGAAGCGATGCTTTGTATTACTGGGATTATAGCTTTAGTCGCTATAGCAGTAGGCATAGCTAAGCTTAGTATCACATAAACAAAACCGCAAAAGAAATAGGGAGATTAAAATAATGGGCGCAATGATAATACTGCTATCAGTAATAGCCTTGCTAATAGCTATGGTAATATACGCAGGTCAAAGCAGCGATAATACTGGTGCAAATATGGCATAATTTAAAATCTAGGGAATTTTAGAATTCCCTAGATTTTAGAATTCCTAGTGATTTTTTCTAAGCAATTCTAGAATTTCTAATATCTAGAATTCTCAAAATCTAGAATTCTAGAATTTCTAATATTTAGAATTCCACACAAACTAAAATTCCCTACAAACTAGTAAATTCATCTCAGTTTGACTTTGATTTGCTGTTAGCATCTTGCTTGAGTGCGGACGCATAGCCTCTTTTGCCACGCTGATTTGCGCCTTTTGCGCAAAAAACCTTGGTCTTGCAAAAAGCGTCTCTTTGAGCTAATCGCGCGCAATGGATACGCTGATGTAAGCAACTCAAAGGACTTTTTAAATCTCAGCAGAAAATACACCATAGCATACTTAGAAGCCCTTGATAATGATGAAAGAATAGAAAAAATAAAAAACAAAAGAGTGCTAAAATCTTAGGGAATTCTAAATTTTAACTTAGGAATTCTAGAATTCCTATAATCTAAAATTCCTAAATACTAAAATTCTAGAATTCCTAGCTAAAAAACTTCTTTATATCAGTATGCTAAGGCTGATAAAGAGTATTTGCTAGGGCTAAAAGAGTGGCAAAGAGCTAGAATTCTAGGCTCAAAAGCCAAAGCCAATGAAGCCCTAAAAACTGGCGATATAACTGGCGTATTTAACGCAATGAAACCTGAAAGATACAAGGTCAAAAGCATAAGCGAAGTGGCAAAGAAAAAAGAGGTAAAACAAACAAAAAACGCAGACATTCAACCTAAAATTAATAACAATATAGCCGTTAAACCTAGCATTGACAGCTATCAAAACGAAGGCATACGAGACTTAGTAAGAATTATAGAAGAAAACAAAGTAGAATACATAGCACCAAAAAGGCTAAGAGCAAAACTCAGCAATGATGAAATTATAGATAAAATATCAGGTGGAGATAAAACAGGTGGGTCTTGTTATAGCGTGGCATTAGCTTATATAGCAAATAAAGCTGGCATTGATGTGCGAGATTTTAGAGGTGGTGAAAGTATGAAAGCTATGCGAGAAGGGCACATTAGATATTTTACTAGATTTGTAGGAGTTCAAAATGTCTATATTGATAGATTTCAGGTAATGGACACACTAATTAAAAAACTAGAATTTGGTGAAGAATATTTATTGGCATTTGGCAGACACGCAGCAATTGTTAGAAAAACTGATAAATATATAGAGTATTTAGAGCTACAAGCACCAAATAGAAAGGATAACGGATTTAAGATTTTAAGTGTTTTAAACTTGCCACAAAGATTTTTAAAAAAAGATGATAATAAAAATGATATATACTCAGCTAGCATTTTTAATATAAAAAAATTGTATAATAACGATGATTTTTTTAAATTAACAGGCTATTTTAATACAAAAAATGGCTTTGAAATGAAAGGCGAAGATGGTGAGATTAAGTAACGAAGAAATGCTAAGCGAGGTAAAAGGCTGGAAAAGAAGTGCTGGGCGATTGATTTGGTGGGCTGAGACTGATGGCATAGGGGCTGATTATTTTAGCTTTGATAAGAAAAAAGTGTTTGCTTTGTGGGGGGATTACCCTGATGCACTAACACCAGAACAAAAAGCGATATTTGATAAAGAAAATCCATACTGGGCTGATTTTTTTAAGGGCAGGTAAAATATTGAAAAAGAATTGCTATTAAGTGTAAAAAATAAAGGATAAGCAAGGGCGGTAAGTAACTCACCCGCCTCGGATTTACATCCTACACTTCAAACGGCATTTTTCAGCTATTACTACTTGTCTTGCTCAGGGAAATTATACCACAAAATATTTTAAAAAATCTTAAAAGTATAAGTGAAAATGATAAGATAGTAAGAACTTTTATAAATGATTATAAGGTATCTAAACTAAGAAAAGAGCTAAAAAAGGCATTAAAATAAGGCGCTAGACATATTATACACCTCTTAGTCTAGCTGGGTATTGCCGGGCGAATATCGCAGAGTTTAAAAAAAACCCTAGGTGACCAACGCTGTAATTATACCACCAAATACTTTAAAAAACTCTTAAAAATTCTAGAATTCTAGTTTGGAATTCTAAACTAGAATTCCAAAAAAACAAAAATATGCTATTATTTTTTAACACATATGAAGAATCAAACAATTTGCTTTATATGGCTATAACGCCTAATTATAAAACAAAAGATTATGGGATAAAAAATCAAATAGTAACTATAAGTAAATTTAAAAAAGAAGATTATAAGTCAAGAATAAAAACACTAATAAAGCTAAAATAAAGCTAAGGCGGCAGGGTTCGAACCTACTATACTACCAAGCTTGCGCTTAGTATGCCTTGCCAGTTACCTAGCAGGATTACTCCCCTAGTCCCTTATAGACTATCGCCCTTAATCTTATGCGAAATTATACCCCAAAATTCCTTAAAAAAACTTAAAAGATAAGTGAAAATAATAAGATAGTAAGAACTTTTATAAATAATTATAAGGTATCTAAACTAAGAAAAGAGCTTTTAAAAGCTATAAAGTAGCACCCTAGCACTTCATCCACTCTTAGCTAAGGCTGGGCACAGCGAACGCAAAGCGTTTTCGTGGGCTGCAAGGCAATTATACCACAATATTTTAAAAAATCTTAAATATTTTAGAATTCTAGCTTGGAATTCTAAACTAGAATTCTAACTAGAATTCCTAGGCTTTTTCATAAATGCGCCTTAGTGTGCGATGGCTTAGTTCGTATTTTTTGGGTTGCGATTTTAGCTTAGTAGCATTTGTTAAAAATGAGAGAACTAGCAAGAAATTCACTCTAAAATTTGCTAGGAATTCTAGTTTTTTTTGGGGGGTTAGGGGGTATTTAAGCCCTAGGAATTCTAGATTTCTACAAGGAATTCTAGAATTCCTTGTAGAAATTTTTACAATCTAGAATTCTAGATTTTTTGCTTAGGAATTCTAGAATTCCTTGTAGAAATTTTTACAATCTAGAATTCCTAAATTCTAGCTTCAAAGCCATAGATTTTAGCGGCTTTTTCGTAATCTTCTTTGGTATCAATTCCCATGCTTTTTGTGCTTATTTTTAGCATAGCGATTTTTTGCCCTGCGCTTAGGGCACGAAGTTGCTCTAACTTTTCAATATTTTCAAGCCCCCTATCATTAAAGGCGCAAAACGCCCTTAAAGTAGCCACGCTATAAGCATAAATGCCGATATGCCCGAAATATTCACGATTCACTCGCCCATCTCTTGCGTAAGGGATGATAGAGCGAGAAAAATACAGCGCATTTAAGCTGCTATCAAGCACGACTTTTACGATATTTGGGTCACTTGCGCTTTTAAAATCAATGCCCTTAAAACAGCTTGCCATAAAAGCACCATTTTTTATAGAACTTCTAGCAAAGTCTATAAACTTAGTTAAATTTTCAAGCTCAAAAAAGGGCTCATCAGCTTGGATATTTATTACTATTTCATCATCTCTTAGCCCTAGACTAGCGCAGGCTTCATTTATTCTATCGCTTCCGCTTTCGTGTTCTTTGCTTGTCATCACCGCTTTTATGCCGTGCTTTTTTGCGATTTTCTCTACGCTCTTATTATCGCAGGCTACTACCACATCATCGCTAGCTTTTAGCGCATTTTTAGCAGTTGCGACAAACATAGGCTCGCCACCGATATCACAAAGAATTTTTTCTTTAAACCTTGTGCTAGCAAGGCGTGCTGGGATGATTATCATTTTAGCCAGTCCTTGATAACGCTCTCTATTTCAGTTTTTTCGCAGATTTGCGCAGGTGGCAAAGTCCCATCAAATAACGCCAAAATGGCACTTGGCAAGCAGACATTAAACTTAGCAGCAAGGCTAGTTAGCGTTTCTTTTTCATCATCGCAAGGCTCGCCCTCAATTGCGATTTTCATACTTGGGGCAAATTTTACCCACTGCGCTGTTGATGCGATTATATCGCCGTTTTGAGCCATTTTTAGAGCTGTTGCTGTGTGTGGGTCTATTAGCTCGCCCATGCTAGCGTATTTTTTGATGATAGCCTTACACTCATCATCGCTGCACCAATCAGCATAAAAAATTTGCTGTATTTTTGATAGCTCGCCTGCGCTTAGCTCGTAGCATCTAGTGCTAGCTAGCTCGTCCATTAGCTCTTTTGTGCGGTATGCGCCAAAAAGATCAAAAAGCAGTCTTTCTATATTTGAGCTTAGCAAAATATCCATAGCAGGCGAAATAGTGGGGATCAGCTCTTTATCTTTTGCGTCATAAATGCCCTCATTTATTAGCCTAGTTAGCACATTATTAGCATTTGATGCGATGCCGATTTTTTCTATCGGTGCGCCCATTTTACGGGCGTAATACGCACCTAGAGCATCGCCAAAGTTTCCGCTTGGCACGATGATATTTTTTGGATTTTCTTTACTTGCGCCACTTTTAATTAAAGCGTAAATGTGATAAATAATTTGAAATAAAATGCGACCAAAATTAACCGAGTTTGCAGCACTTAGATGAAGGTCTTTGCTAGTTAAAAAGCCTTTAAAATCATCATTGCTAAGTAGGCTCTTTAGACTGCGCTGCGCATCATCAAAGCTGCCTTTAATGCCTAGCACTTTTAGGTTTGGCTCGCTATTATAAGAAAGCATTTGAAGGCGCTGAACCTGGCTTGTGCCACCATCTGGATATAGACAGATTACACGGACATTTTTGCTACCTTTAAAGGTTTGCAAAGTAGCTGGCCCAGTATCACCACTAGTGGCTACGATGATGAGGTATTTCTCGCCCTTTTTGCTAGCAAGTTCGTCCATAATAGCACCAAAAGGTTGTAGTGCCATATCCTTAAAAGCACGAGTTGGCCCATGCCAAAGCTCGTTAATAAAAAGTCCATTTATTTCTTTTAGCTCCATAGCCTCTCCATTATCAAAGCTATCATAGCGAGCTAAGGCTGATTTAAAAAGGCTTTCATTTATCCCAAAGGCTCTAATGATTTGTAGGCTTAGTTCTTTATAGTCTTTGCTAAGCGAGCCAAAATCAAGCTTGGCAAAATGCGCAGGTGCCCACAGCCCACCATGAGCACTCATCGGCGAGAGAATAGCCTCTTCAAAGCTTATTCTCTCATGGCTTTCTCCATTTTGTAATCTTGTATTTACTAGCATTTTTTATCCTTTTATTATAGATTTTAACGTATTACGCTACCTATGCCCTCATCAGTAAAAATCTCTAAAAGTAGCGAGTGAGCGAGCCTGCCATCTATGATATGCACAGCTTTTGCGCCTGCTTTTATACACTCTAAGCTAGCTTCTAGCTTTGGTATCATGCCACCGCTTATGCTGCCATCGTTTTTAAGCTCTGCTATTTTAGCCTCATCAAGCTTACTTATTAGCTCGCCGTTTTTATCCAAAACGCCTTTTATATCGCTTAGAAATATAGCCTTGCTAGCCCTTAGCTTAGCAGCTATTGCGCTAGCTGCAAGGTCTGCGTTTATATTGTAGCTAGCAGCGTTTGCGCCAAGTGCGATTGGAGCGATTACTGGGATAATGTTTTCTTTTAGAAGTGCATTTATCACAGCTTCATTTACTTCATCAATCTTGCCTACAAAGCCGTATTTTTCAAGGTTAAAAGCAGATGCTCTAAGCAGTCCATCATCCTTGCCACTTATGCCCACAGCCCTTGCGCCATGAGCTACTAGCAAGCTTGTGATTTCTTTATTTATTAGTCCGCTTAGTGCCATTTCTACTACTTCCATAGTGTCTTTGTTAGTCACCCTTAGCCCATCTTCAAAGTGGCTTTCTATATTAAGTTTATCTAGCAGTGAGTTTATCTTTTTGCCGCCGCCATGGACTATTACTACCTTTATACCCACAAGCTGTAAAAGCACGATATCACGGGCAAAATCGTTTTTTAGTCGCTCATCAGTTTGTGCTGCACCACCATATTTTATTACAAAAACTTGCCCACGAAACTTTTGTATATAAGGCAGGGCTGAGAGTATGATTTCAGCAGTTTTTATATGAGATTTCATCTTTTTATCCTTAAAAACTTTTAACATATTTTAGCAAGATATTTTTAAAATTCTTACTTAAGCTTAACTCTAAGTTTATAACCGAAAGAACAATACCAAAATCTTTTATTTTTGCGTAGTCCTTGCTGGTAACTAGTAGGCTTGTAGCAGCGTGTTTTTTTAGAATTTCTTTTAGCTCAGCCGCGCTAAAATCATAATGGTCGCTAAAATGATAATACGCCACGCAGTTACCATAATGCTTATTTAGACGGCTTGGATTTGCTATGCCTGAGACTAGCACCATACGCTCTGTGGGGTAGAGAATTCTAGAATTCCTTATTATTATATCGCTATCATCAGGTATAAAATCAGCCAAAGCATAAAAGCTCTTTGGCAGCCTATACGCCCCACTTGGCAGGCAAAAATCACAAGCTGGTTTGCTAAAAGGTTTTAATAAAATATCAAATTTTTTAATACCAAAATGCCTAAATCCATCATCTAAAATCACGATTTTTGCGCCTAGTTCCTTGGCTTTTAAAATGCCAGCTTCTCTATCCTCGCTAACTATCACATTTGCGCCATTTATTGCATAATCCATAGCCTCATCGCCACTTACCCCACAAGGCACTAAAATTTTGCCCTTTTGCGATACCACTACGCAGCCTTTGCTTTTTCGCCTATATCCACGAAGCACGATGAAAACAGCATTTTTATACTCGCTCATCTCATTAAAAAAGCTATAAATCGCCTTACATAGCGGGCTTTTGCCAGAGCCGCCAACTACTAAATTCCCGACGCTAAAAACTAGAATTCCTAAGTCTTTTTGGCTGCTAGAAAAGCTAAATTTCAGCCTTGAAATAAAGCAATAAATCAGCGAAAAAGGCAAGAGCAAAAAACTAAGCATTTTTTGCCACCAACTAGGGCTATAAAAATAAGCCGAACAAAAGCTCTCAAAGCCCCTATACTCTAGCACTTGCTATCCTTGTGATAACCTTACAGATATGTTCGATTTCAGCTTCACTTAAGGCTGGATAAATAGGCAAAGACAGCACCTGAGAATACGCCCCTAGCGCAGCTGGAAAGTCAGTTATGCGGTAGTTATATTTTTTTCTATAATAGCTTAGCAAATGAAGTGGCACATAGTGTAAGCCCACGCCTATGCCTTGTGCTAGCAGTTCTTTGGCAAAACCATCTCTATTTTTATCAACCTTGATGATATACTGGGCGTAGATATGATCTCTTTTTTTTACCGGGGTGCTGATGTGAGCGACATTTGCTAGCTTCTCATCATAAAGACGCGCTATGTGCTGGTGGGCTTTGATATTAATTTCGTTTTTGCAAAACTGCGCTAGACAAAAAGCAGCGCTAAGTGCGTCTAGGTCGTATCTTTGCCCTATGTGCTTTACATCATAGATATAAGCAAGGCTGCCATCATCAAGTCTTTTTTGCTCCATAGCATGAGAGCGAAAGAGCTTTGCTCTGGCTGCGATTTTATCATCATTTGTTAGGATTATACCTGAGCTTGCTATTTGATTAAGTCCGCTGTGCTGAAAGCCAAAACAGCCCATAAACTCATCGCCACCACCAACCAAAGCACCATTATACCGCACTCCAAAGGCGCTATCGTGTATGATTTTTAGCTCATATTTTTTGCAAATTTGCTTGATGGTATCTACTTTTGCGCTTTGTCCGCCAAGGTGAGTTAGAAAAACAGCCTTTAGCTTTTTGCTTTTATTTGCCTTTATAACGCTCTTTAAGGCCGCTGGGTCAAGACAAAAATCATCCTTATCAATATCAGCAAAAATCGGCTCAGCACCAAAGTAACGAATAACCTCAGGCAAGCTAACAAAGCTATTTACAGGACAAATTATCTTATCGCCTCTTTTTATATCCATAGCACACAAGGCTAGGTGTTTGGCAGCAGTGCCGTTATTTGTGGCTATTGCGTGCTTTGCGCCGTAGTAGCTAGCTACTTTAGCCTCAAAAATAGCCGTGCTTTTCTCGCCATTTAATGCCCTTGCGATAAACTCACTCTCACTTTTATCAAAAAAGGGCTTGAAAAAAGGTATTTCAAAGCTAGTATTTTCTACATTGCTAGTATTGTCTACATTTTCCATTTTATTCTCTTAGCACTTTAGCGATAGCTGGCGTGTTTAGCTTAAAGGCATTGTTTTTCATGCGTTTTTTACAGAATTCTAGAATTTCTGCGCTAGGAATTTCGCCACCAAGAATTTTACCGCCAAGAATTTCACCACCAAGAATTTCATCCTTAGAAATTCTAGAATTCCCTAGGCCTTTTAAGATAAAATCAAGTGCCCCATCAAGCTCTTTATAACTATATCCTAGCTCGCTCTCATCGCTTTGATTTTCCCATAGATCCGCACTTGGGGCTTTGTTTATTATCGCCTTATCCACGCCCAAAAAGTCTGCAAACTCAAATATTTCACTCTTAAATAGCTCGCCGATGGGATTTAAGGCACAGGCCATATCGCCAAAAATCGTTCCATAGCCTAGCAAGCGTTCGCTTTTATTGCTCGTGCCAACTACAAGCAAAGCATGCTCACTGCTGTAATCATAAAGTAAGCACATCCTTACCCTAGCGCAAAGATTGCCATAGCGCAGTTTTTGCTGCTTGCTTAGTTCATTTGCTGCGCAAAAACTCTCTAAAATATTTGAAATATCAATGATTTTGTGATTTAGACCAAGGGTTTTTGCTAGGCGTAGGGCATCTTTTAAGTTTGTCTTATTTGAAAGGCGTGTTGGCATGAGTAGGGCGTGTGTGGGAGCGATTTTGGCACACAGCGTGGCAACCACAGCTGAGTCTAGCCCACCGCTAAGCCCTAGCACAAAACCCTTTGCGCCACTTGTAGCTAAATAATCTCTAAGGAATTGTAGAATATTTTTTTCAATTTTTTCGTAGCTCATAGCTTGAATTTTAGCTTAAAAAATGTTAAGATTAGCTTTATTTTAAAGGAAAAATATGGGAATTTTAACTCAAGCCTTTGGCAAATATGCCACAAACTGCTATATAGTAAAGAATAAGGAAAAAAGCCTGATAATTGATCCGGGCATGGGTGCCTTTCAGTGGGTAAAACAAAACGCAGTAGGCGCAGTAGCCGTGCTGCTTACGCATGGGCATTTTGACCATGTTTATGATGCTGATATTTTGCGCCGCGAGCTAGGCGTGCCTATTTATTTGCCAAAGGCAGATGAGATTTTTACTGCTAGTGATCCTTTTGGGATTTTAAGGGATAGCTTTGATGCTGATTTTTTGGTTAGAGAAAATGAAAGCGTGAATATTTCAGGCTTTAAGGCTACTTTTCATCACTTTGCTGGACATACGCCTGGCTGTTCTTGTATAGAGCTTGAGGGCTTAGAAAATACTTGGTTTTGCGGAGATTTTATTTTTAAAGGCTCGGTTGGGCGCTGGGATTTTGAGTTTTCAAACGCAAAGGACATGCAAGAAAGTCTGCGCAGGGTCTTAGAAATCAAGCAAAATATCAAGCTTTATTGCGGTCACGGCGAGCCTACAAGCCTAGATGATGAGAGAGCAAATATCTCTCATATGCTAAATATGCGACTTTGGCAAGAGCATTAGGAATTCTAGATTTTGCTTAGGAATTCTAGATTTTGTTTAGGAATTCTAGATTTAGCTTAGGAATTCTAGATTTGTTAAAAAATTTAAAATAAAATCTAGAATTCCTAAGCATTTTAAAGCATAAAAAATATAAAAAAGGAAAAACATGAAAGCACTTTCAAGCATTTATCTTTTTATACTTGCGCTTACTTTGGGCGTAGAGGTTGCAATCGGTCTTAGCGCGCCGGTGCTTTTTAGATCAGACCTTTACATCACGCCAGGCACGCTAAGTGCTTTACAAGCTGGCACTTTGCTAGCGCAGGTATTTATGAAATACAACTATATTGCGCTATTTTGCGGATTTTTTGCCTTGCTATTTGAGATTTTTAGCTGGCGGGGGAGTGGGGCTAGTTTTCAGCTAAGGCTTAGTGCTCTTATGCTAAGCCTTATTATTGCGGTTTTGGCGTGCTTGTTTTATTATTTTACGAGCTACATTACAGCAGCAGCGGCTCTTGGTGCTATTGATGAGAACTTTGCTCGCATTCACCAGGCCAGCGAAACAACCTTGAAAATTGCGATGATTGCTCGCCTTGGGCTATTTTTCTTGCGAGCCAAAATCAGCGTTTTTGCTCCACTTAAAGCTGAGAGTAAATGATGAAATTTCGTGTTTATTACGATGATACGGACGCTCAGGGCATCGTCTATCACGCAAATTACTTGCGCTTTTGCGAGAGGGCTAGAAGTGAGTATATTTTTCGCACTCTTGGCAAAGACGCGTTTAATGAGCAAAGCTACTTTGTGCTAACTAGTATAAATGCTAAATTTCGTGCTTCAGCTAGGCTTGGCGATGAGATTGAAGTGCGCTCAGTTTGTGCTAGAAATAGTGATTTAGCTATTGTTTTAGAACAAGAAATTTTGCTTAATGAAAAGCTGATTTTTAGCGCAGAAGTTCAGTTAGTGTATATAGAAAATGGCAAAATTTCTAGAATTCCTAATAAGTTTAAAGAGATTTTAAGCAAAATTTCTTAGCTTTTTTCTAACGGAATTCCCACGGAATTCTAGAATTCCCTAGATTTAACAACTATCTAAAGGCTCTAAGATTGCGAGGCGATTTTTGGGAGTTTTGGCGCAGGGCTAGCCGTGGGGCACCGTAGCGGTGGCGTTCGAGCGAGTTTTGTGCCAGTTTTTCAAGGCAAAAGCCGCAGGAAAACGGTGCAAAAGCTCGCTCGTAAGGTGCTGGGCTGCCCAAGCCAAAACTCTCAAAAAGCGTCCGCAAGATGAGCCTTTATCACATTTTCGGCACAAAATTTGCTTGTAAGCCTAAAAAACATTTGCTTTTTGCCGATTTTAGCCCAAAAGCAAAAAAGGATAAAAATGCGTATCACAAACCAACTCCAAAACCGCCAAAACCTACTAAACTACCAAAATAGCGCAGTAAAAAACTACGACTCAATAGAAAAACTCTCAGCCAAAATGAAAATCACTAGACCTTATGAGGATGTAGGCATCTATGTAGATGCTACTCGTCTTGATTATGAGGCAAGCACACTAGAACAAATAAAAGAAGCCACCACCAAAGCCAGCGAGTTTGCCAAAAACACAGACCAGACTTTAAATGACTTTGTCGATACGCTTGATAGCTTCAAAGTAAAACTCATACAAGCCGCAAACTCAGGCGAGCACAGCACCACTAGCCGTGTGGCTATCGCAAACGACCTAAAAGCAATGCGAGAACAGCTAGTAAGCATCTCAAATACCGCTATAAACGGACAATATCTTTTCTCAGGCACAGCAGTTGATACCAAGCCGATCAGCTTTGACGGCAGCTATAATGGCAATGGTAATAATATCGAGGTGCTAGCTGGCTCAAACCTAACCGTGCCTTTTAATATCCCAGGCGAGGGCTTGTTTTTAGGCAGGGATAATGACTATGCTAAGCAAGTAACTACAAATATCACGCTAATAAACAAACACGAAGAGCTAAACCCGCAAAACGGAAATGAAGAATATATGCGCTTAACTGATGAAATATATAAATTAATAGGCACTGATTACTGGAATAGTACGAAAATAGGGCAAGACGGAAAAAAAATGAACTATACGACAGATTTTACTAGCGATAAGGTAGCAGCTCTACCGCCAACTGTATTTTTCATGCAAGGACAGCGTCCAAGTGGAGAGAGCTTTTCAACCAAGTTTGAGCTAAGTGCTGGCGCAAAGGTCTCAGACCTGCTAGAACAAATGGGTAGAGCCATGGGAAATACTGATACAAACAAAGTAGTAGAAGTTAGCATAAACAAAGACGCTCAAATCCAAATGACAAATTTACAAAACGGCAATGAAATGATGAGCTTTTCACTTTTTGGACTAACAGAACAGCAAGGTACAGCACAGCAACAACAACTAGGTATAATGTGGAGTACTGATAAAATCCGAGGAGCTACTAATCTATCTGAGATAGAACAAGCTGCTAGACTAGGGTTTGCTCATCTAACTAGCTTTATAGGCTCTCCAAACTATATAAATCCAGATACCCTAGCAGCTAGTGCTACTGACTATGACAAACTAAACTTTGCTACAAAAGGCGCAACAGTCCAAAACAACGCCAGCCAAATCGTGCGCAAAGACAATAGCTTTGCTACAAATGCCACTAGATTAAGCGAAGTAGCAGGTCTATCATCAGGACAAATCGGCGCAGTTGGAGGTGGTAATCCAAATGCTGCTGGAACTAGCCTAGCACATGCTGATAATCTTATCATTGATGTAACTGCAAAAAATGGAAATAGATATAAAGCTACCATTGATTTTAATGGAACGCAAATACAAAACCAAGCAGGCGTAGTTGTTGCAACCTATCCAACTATTACGATTCAGCAACATCCAATCCAAGCAGGACAAGCTATTTATCAAGGTAACTTTTATAAAACTTTTTGGAACGAACAATTAGTCCCAAATGCTAATCCACCTAGACAAATTGGCAATCAAGCAATGAGAGTAGAAACTGATGATTTAAGCTTTAAAGAAATAAATGATATGCTAACCATACTAGCAAATGGTGATTTAGATAAAATGAATGGTAAAGCTGTAAATATCGCAGCAAATATAACTCAACAAGAACTAGATAATGCTTATGCTGATTTTGAAGATACTTTTTTACAAGCCTCAGTTTCAGTTGAGAGTACTATGAATCACCGTGGTTTAATAACTCTAAAAGATAAAACCACATCAGTAACTAACATAAAAATAGCAATGTATCAAGATCACGGGGGCAAGGATTATCCAGATGATGTTGGCACCAACCACACCAAAAGCGCTAGCGTGCTAAGCTTTAACAAAAATGATGCTGTGATAATAGACCGCCCTAGCATTGACCTTTTTGTTGATCTTGATGATATGATAGAGGCTGTTTTTAACGGCGATTTTTATGGCAATGCTAATGGACAAAACCCACGCACATCAGGTGTCCAAGGTGCTATTAAACGCATAGATCACATCATGGACCATGTACATAAAATCCGCGCTATCGCTGGTACAAACTCTCGCCATATCACAGACACAAATGAGCGCGCGACTACCTTATACCTAAATGTAGCTGAGGTAAAAAGCACGGTGATTGATGCTGATTATGGCGAGCTAGCAATGCAGTTTCAAAGCAACTTACTAGCCTATCAAGCAATGCTACAAGCTACTGCAAAAATAAATCAAATTAGCCTGCTAAACTATATGTAGCAAGGCTTTTTGATGCTTTTTGGCTGGCGGGGCTTGCTGACGCTTTTAACTGCCGCGCGCAATTATGTATTCTATCTTCAGCGCGTGGCAGTCAAATTCGCCTAGCGTGCCGCGCCTTTTACTTTGCTAGAACAAACTCCCCTTAATACAAACTTAAACAAAATAAGCTATAATCACGGAGATTTTTTTTCTAGGATTTTTATTTTGAGACTTTCTATTTTTTTGCTTTGTGTGTTTATTTTGCTCTTTGTTGGTATTTCATCAGCTATGCCAAATGCTGATTTTGTAGGCGGCGTGGGTTCATTTATCGGCTTTTTTAACAGAGATTTTTTTGGCTCTTTTGGTATTATTTATCCTTTTGCTTTGCTTTATCCTGCGTGGAAAATTTACAAATATCATCATCATTTTAGCTGGAATTTAGGCTCAGGCATTGCTGGTGGGCTGCTACTATTTTTGTCAGTTCTTTTAGCACTTGCTATGCTAAAACCTAGTTTTGCTGGGCTTTTTGGCGTTTTTGTTTTAGATATTTTAAAAGGCTATATAGGCACGCTTGGCTCGCTGCTTTGCTCTCTTGCTGGCATTATTATAGGCTTTAGTCTTTCTTTTGGCAAAAGGCTTGATACTGCGATACTTGAAGCCTTTGCCAAGGCAAAAAAAGACGCTAAATCTCTAAAACCAGCTAGCAAGCCTGCTGCGCCAAGCACGCAAAATATCATAAAGCCTAGAACAGCCCCAAAAATCAAAAAAGCCAAAAACGAACTACAATCATACAAAAAGGCCCTAGAAACAAACGAATATAGCCAGCAAAATCTCGCTGATGAAAATCTAGAATTTCAAGAACAAAATCTAGAATTTCAAGAACAAAATCTAAAATTCCAAGATGAAAATCTAGAATTTCAAGAACAAAATCTAAAATTTCAAGAACAAAATCTAGAATTTCAAGATGAAAACGCCCCAAAAATCACCGCCACCGGCGTAGAAATCCTAAGCGAAGTAGCAGAAAATAAAGAACTTCTAGCCCAAATAGAAAAAGGCTATCAAGAAGCCCCAAAGGACTTTAAGCTTCCAAGCCTAGATTTTCTAGCCCAAGCACCAAAAAAGCGCAAAGGCGTAAGCGAGAGCGAGATAGATAGCAAAATCGCTGATTTGCTTGAAAAACTTCGCAAGTTTAAAATAGACGGAGATGTGATCCGCACATACTCAGGTCCAGTTGTTACTACCTTTGAGTTTAAGCCTGCGCCAAATGTTGCGGTGCGAAAAATCCTAAATCTCCAAGACGATCTAGCCATGGCTTTAAGAGCACAAACTATACGCATCCAAGCCCCAATCCCAGGCAAAGATGTAGTAGGCATAGAGATACCAAATAGTGATATAGAGACGATTTACCTGCGAGAAGTGCTAGAAAGCGAGATTTTTAGCACCGCAAAAAGCGAATTAACAATAGCGCTTGGCAAGGATATAGTTGGTGCTCCTTTTGTAACTGATCTTAAAAAACTACCGCATTTGCTAATTGCAGGCACAACTGGCTCAGGCAAAAGCGTAGGTATAAACGCAATGCTTTTAAGCCTTTTATATCGCAATAGCCCACAAACCCTGCGCCTAATCATGATAGATCCAAAAATGCTGGAGTTTTCAATATATGAGGGAATTCCACACCTGCTAACACCAGTCATAACCGAGTCAAAAAAGGCTGTAAATGCGCTAGAAAATCTAGTCTGTGAAATGGAGCGTCGCTACAAGCTCATGGCTGCTAGCAAGACCAAAAACATAGAAAGCTACAACGCAAAAATGAAAGAACAAGGCGAGGCGAGCTTACCTTTTATCGTAGTTATCATTGATGAGCTAGCTGATCTTATGATGACATCTGGCAAGGATGTGGAGTTTAGCATAGCTCGCCTAGCCCAGATGGCGCGCGCTAGTGGCATACACCTAATAGTAGCCACACAGCGCCCTAGCGTAGATGTAGTAACTGGGCTAATCAAAGCAAACCTGCCAAGCCGCATAAGCTATAGAGTAGGGCAAAAAATAGATAGCAAAGTAATACTAGACCAACTGGGGGCTGAGAGTCTGCTGGGGCGTGGAGATATGCTCTTTACACCACCTGGCAGCCCTGGGCTAGTGCGGCTGCATGCGCCATTTGCTAGCGAGGCTGAGATAGAGACTATAGTGGAGTTTTTAAAAGAACAAGGCGAGGCGCTTTATGATGAGAGCTTTTTAAGCGAGGGCAAAGATACTAGCGCAGGTTTAGGCAGTGCTAGTGGAGAGGTAGATGAGCTTTTTGAGCAGGCAAAAGAAGTGATTTTAAGCGAGAGAAAAACATCTATTAGCTACCTTCAGCGCCGCCTTACCATAGGCTATAATAGAGCTGCAAATATAATTGAACAGCTTCAAAACGCAGGCTTTTTAAGTGAGCCAAATGCTAAGGGACAAAGAGAAATTCAATTCTAAAATTCCCTTTTAAAATGCTTGTTTTCTTTAAGGAATTTTAGATATAAAATAACTTAGAAACAATAAAAAAACTTAGGGCATTGAAGTTTAGAGATTTTTTGGCTTTAAAATCTAGAATTCCAAACCTAGGAATTCTAGATTTTAAGCGCAAAAGTTGCTTTAGACAAGTGGATTGAAGTTTGGGGTTTGGACTGCGCCACTATTTAGCATATTTATTTGTTGGCGGATAGTGTTTTGTAGGTTATTTACATTGCTTTGAATGTTATTTGCTACATTTTGCTTTGCTATATTTTGATTGTTAATGTTATTTTTCATAGAAACTGTGCTTTGCGTAGAAACTTCGTTTTGCACAGAAACTTCGTTTTGCAAAGAAGCTGTGCTTTGCGTGTTATTTGCAAAATTAACATTTTGTGTAGCATCTGCGCCGTTGTAGTTAGCAAAGTTATTAGCATTTGCGTTTGTAAAGTTATTTAGCGCAGCAGCTGTGTTTTGGCTATATAGCATTGCGCTATTTTGGTTAAAGTTTAGTGTGTTGGCAACAGCTGGATTTGTAGCATTTAGAGTATTTACGCTACCATTTTGTGCTGTTTCGTTTTGCCCCGCTTGGTTGGCACTTTGTGTTATTTGCGCTTGGTTAGTGTTTTGCGCTGGATTTGTGTTTATCGCTGCAGGGCGAGCTCTTGCTGTATTTTGTAGTGCGGTTACATCGCCTAGCGCTGAGCCCTGGTTTTGAATAGCGATATTTTGTAGCACACCTGCGCTTACGCCGTAGTTTGCGCTATTTTGAGTTAGTGAGTTTAGTTGTGCTAGGCGAGAGTTTAGCAGCTGGATTTGGCGTTGATTTTGATCGCTAGTTTGCGCATTATCTATGCTATTAGCTGCGTTTTGCACAGAAACTGCGTTTTTCACAGAAACTTCGTTTTTCACAGAAACTTCGTTTTGCGTATTTTTGCTTTGATCGCTTGTGCTTGTGCCACTTTGGTTGCTATTATTTGATTGCATTACATTGTTTTGCAGCATAGTAGTTTGAGCTACACTTGCTTGTTGGTTTTGTGCTTGGTCATTCCTTGACATTGGGTCGTAGTAGTTGCCTTGATAAGCAAAGCTTGAGTTTAAACCTATTGCCATTTGACACTCCTTGTAAAAATTTGCTCTGATTTTATCAAAATTTAAGCTAAATTAAGTGAAATTCCTAGCCTTTTATGCGAGCTTTGTAATCAGGCATATGCTTTGAAATAAGGGCGTAAAAGTCCTTGCTGTGATTTGCGTGGACTAGGTGGGCTAGTTCGTGTAAAACGACATATTCTATGAACTCTTTTTTCTTTGTGATTAAATCTAGGTTTAGATTTATATAGCCTTTGGCTTTGTTGCAGCTGCCCCAGCGAGTGCGCATGTGCTTAAAACTTATGTGATTTATGGGGCGAGCGATAAGTGGGGCAAAGCGTGCGATACTAGCATTTAATATCTCCTTTGCCTTTTGGTCGCAAAAACGCCTAAAATCAGCCTTGCTAGCTGCTTTTATGCTAAAAAGCTGGATACTAACGCCACTATATTTTTTATCTATGATTAGTTCGTAGCTATGCCCTAAAAACTCCACTTGATTTTCATTTTTTGCGCTATTTTTTGCCTTTATTTTTGCGCTGGTTTTGCGTAGCCACTCTAGGTTTTTTTCTAGGAATTCTAGAATGTGATTTTCTTTAGTGCGAAGTGGGATTGATAGCGAAATTTCGCCACTTTGTCCCACTTTTAAGCGCAGGTATTTAACAGCCTTTTTACTCTCTTTTATATCAAACTCATAAAACTTCATAGCGCAATTATATCAAGGATTTTTAATTAGTTTATATATATAAAAAATACTCCATAAGTCAAAAAAGTCTAGGGAATTCTAGAATTTTTTAGAATTCACTCTAGAATTCCCTACACTAGCGTTTTATTTTGCCATTTGCGGCTGCGCCAGCGAAGTGTGTTTGCGATAGCTCGCCCCCACTCATCTACGCAAAATCCAGCCCACACACCAACAATACCAAGCTCAAGCACGATGCCACAGATATATCCCACAGGCAAGCTCACTCCCCACATGAAAATTATACCCATGATAAAAGGAAATCTCGCATCGCCTGCGGCTCTAAGGCTATTTACCATGATGATATTAAAGCCTCTGCCACTCTCAAGTATAAGCGAGAGCGTAAAAAGCGGCCTCATAATATCTCTAATCTCGCCACTTAAACCAAAAAGATCCATGATTTGCTCTTTAAATATCCAAAAGCCTAGCACTATAACCCAGGTCGTGCCAACGCCGATTTTAAGGGCGTAAAAGGCTTTTTTGTAGGCTTCATCATAGCGCCTAGCTCCCACTAAATGCCCCACTATCACCTCACAAGCCATAGAAACAGAGGTACAAACAAGAAAAACATAAGTGCTGATTTGAAAATAAATGCTTTGAACGCTTAGGCTAGCAGCGCCAAGTAGCCCAATAAAGGCAAAAGCCACCATATACTGCCCAAACCAAAGTAAGTTTTCGCCTGCGCTTGGCAAGCCGACTTTTAAGATTTTGCTAACAACACTTAAAGTAAGCTTAAAAAATAAGCCCAAATGTATATGAACTTTTGCTTTATAAATAAGAAAAAATATTAGTAGCAAAAGCCCACTAAAATGCGCTACAATAGCGACCATAGCCACAGCTTTTAGCCCCAGGTTCTCTTCATTTAGCCCCAAAAAAGAAAGAAAGCCAAGCACATAAGCATTGCCAAGTAGCACGATAGCGTTTGTGATGAGCGAGACTATGACTATATAATTTGCCATGTTTTTTACACGCAAAATGCTAGCTACAACGATGCCAATGCCTGCTAAAAAAAGTGCTAAACACATGTAGTGTAAATACTCATAAGCATCTTTAAAAATCTCAGCTGGCACATTTAGTAGTGCTAAAACTTCTTTTGTAAAAAAATAAATAAAAGCCGTGCTAACAAGCCCTAAAAAAGCATTTAGCGTGATTGAAATATGAATTGCCCGTAAAGCTAAATTTGCGTTTTTTGCGCCTAGGCTTTGGGCTACTACAACAGAACAGCCAATAGATAAAAAGCTAAAAATTGTGATAAATAGCGTAAATACTTGATTTCCAGCACTCATGGCACCAACTAGCAGCACATTTACATGCGCCACCATAAAGACATTTAGCGTCACACTAAGGGTTTTTAGTGCCATATCAAAGAAAATCGGCAGGGCTAGTGAGCGCAAAGACAGCTCTTTTGCTTTTGTATTTTTGCTTATTTCCATAAGCAAAATTCTAGCAAATTTCTTAAAGATTTTAGTCAGGAATTCTAGAATTTTATAGGTTTTTTAAACTTTAAAAGATATAATAAGAAATTTTAATCTTTTAATAAAATTTGTAAAAAAAGGAACAATTATGGCTCTAATTGACCTTATTGATGTATCAAAGCGTTTTGGCGATAAAGTGGTGCTAGATAATGTAAACTTCAATATAAACGCAAAAGAACGCATAGCAATCATCGGTAAAAACGGCGATGGTAAAAGTACGCTAATGAATATAATCTCACAAAGCCTAGCCCCAGATGCTGGCAGGGTAATAAAAGAAGGTGGGCTTAGCGTGCAAATGCTAAGCCAGACGCCAAAATTTGATGATAGCTTTGATGTAAGAGCCACCCTAAAACACGAGCTAAAAGATATCTACGCTGCTAGAAGCGAATACGAAGAACTAATGCTAAAAATTTCTATAAATCCAGATGATAAAGAACTTCACGCCCGTCAAGATGAGCTAGGAAGGTTTATTGAGAGCAAAGAAGGCTGGAATATAGAAAATAAAGTAGAACGCGTGCTTGATAGCTTTGCTTTGCGTGAGTTTGAGCATAGGCTGATGGTCTCTTTAAGCGGTGGAGAGATCCGCAGAGTTGCCCTTGGTGCCTTAATCCTTAAAAAACCTGATGTTCTTTTGCTTGATGAGCCTACAAACCACCTTGATGTTTATATGGTGCGTTTTTTAGAAGAACTTTTGCTTGGGCAAAATCAAACTATGATTTTTATAAGCCACGATAGATATTTTATAGACAATCTTGCCACCCGCTCAGTAGAGCTTGATGGTGGAAAGCTAACATTTTTTGATGGTGGATATGCTAATTACTTGGACAAAAAAGAACAAATCCTAGCCTCAGCGCTAAAAAGCCACGATACCTTGCTAAAACAGCTAAAAGCAGAAGAAGAGTGGCTGCGCCGTGGCGTGCGTGGTAGGCTAAAGCGAAATGAGGGCAGAAAAGAGCGCATACTCTCAATGCGAGAACAAGCCAAAAAAAATCCTGGCATAATCCGCAAAGTAAAGCTAGAGCTTCAAAGAGCAACAAAAAGCTTTAATCAAGGTGGGCTAAACCAAAACCGCAAAAAAATGCTCTTTGAGTGTGAAAATCTAGCAAAAAGCATGGATGACAAGCTGCTTTTTAGCGGCTTTAATGCTAGGGTGCTTCAAGGCGAGCGTATCGGTATCGTAGGGCCTAATGGCTCTGGCAAAAGCACCTTGCTAAAAATCTTGCTTGGAGAAATCGCCCCTGATAGTGGTGTGCTAAAAAAAGGCGATATTCGCATAGGGTATTTTGACCAGCACCGCACAAATATAGATGAAGAAAAAAGCCTTATAGAAAACTTCTGTCCAAATGGAGGCGATCACATCAGCGTAAAGGGTCGAAGCTTGCATGTTTATGGCTATCTTAAAAACTTCTTGTTTCCAAAAGAGTTTTTAGACAAGCCAGTAAGCACGCTAAGTGGTGGCGAGAAAAACCGCCTAAGCCTTGCAAAACTCTTTACTGGCGAGTTTGACTGCCTTATCCTTGATGAGCCTACAAACGACCTTGATATTGCTACTATAAATATACTTGAAGAGTATTTGCTAAGCTTTGAGGGAGCAATCTTAATAGTAAGTCACGACCGCTACTTTGTAGATAAAATCACAAACAAGCTCTGGGCGTATGAAAATGGCTCAATCAGCCAGCTTGTCATGGAGTATAGCGAGTATCTTGAGTACGAAGAAGAAATGAAGCAAATAAACGCAATAGAGAGTGAAATAAGCGCAAATGATGAGGGCCCAGCAGAACCAGCCAAGAAAAAAACAGCCAAGCTAAGCTACAAACAACAACAAATTCTAAACAAGCACCCTGAAAAAATCGAGGCAATAGAGACTAGAATAGCTGAGCTAAACCACGCTTTAAGCGATCCAAAAATATATCAAGAAATAGGGCTTCAAGCTTTGTTTGAAGAACTAGAAGATAAAAAAGGCGAGTTAGGAATTTTAGAAAAAGAATACTACGAGGTGTTAGAGTTTGAGCAAAATCTAAACTCATAAAAATCTAGAATTTCTTAGAAATTCTAGATTTGTAGTGAATTTTCATTTAGGAATTCTAGAATTTCTAGAGTAAAAAATAAGTGAATTTTTAAAAAGACCCCTTTTTTTAATATTAAACTAAGCTTAAAGGGATATAATTTCAGTATCAAAATAAAAATTTACTCTGAAAGGATGAAATAATGGGAAAATTCGTAAATGATGTAAAGGGCTTTTTTGACTTTTGTGACAAAAACGAAGTTAAGTTTGTAAGCTTCCGCTTTACTGATATAAAAGGTATGTGGCATCACATGAGCTACAATCTAAGTGCGCTAAATGAAGAGAGCTTTACTGATGGCATTGCCTTTGATGGCAGCAGCATTGATGCGTGGCAGCCGATTGATAAAAGCGATATGATTTTAAAGCCAGATATTGAAACTGCGTTTTTAGATCCATTTACAGCCGATATGACTGTGGTTGTAATCTGCGATGTTTATGATGTTTATAAGGGGCAAATGTATGAAAAATGTCCTCGTTCAATTGCCAAAAAAGCCACCTTGCATTTAAGAAGTTGTGGTCTGGCTGATACTGTGTATGTGGGCTGTGAAAATGAGTTTTTTGTCTTTGATGATGTTAGAATTTTTGATAGTCCAAATCACGCTGGCTTTGAGCTAGATACCGAAGAGGGCGAGTGGAACGATGCTAAACGCTACAAAGACGGCTTTAATAGCGGTCATCGCCCAAGAGCAAAAGGTGGATATTTTCCAGTTCAGCCGATTGATACAATGGTAGATTTAAGGGCTGAAATGGTAAATGTGCTAAATCAAATAGGAATTGAAACCTTTATAAATCACCACGAAGTAGCCCAAGCCCAAGGCGAAATCGGCGTGAAGTTTAGCACGCTAGTAGAAGCGGCTGATAATGTGCAAATCTACAAATATGTAGTAAAAATGGTAGCGCATTTAAATGGTAAAACTGCTACTTTCATGCCAAAGCCACTTTATGGAGATAATGGTAGCGGTATGCATGTGCATAACTCGCTTTGGAAAGATGGTAAAAATTTATTTTACGAAGAGGGCGGATATGCTGGACTTAGTGATATTGCGCGCTGGTATATAGGTGGCGTTCTTGCTCACGCAAGGGCAATCGCAGCCTTTACAAACGCTAGCACAAACAGCTACAAACGCCTAATCCCAGGCTTTGAAGCACCAAATATCCTAACCTACTCATGCCAAAACCGCTCAGCAAGCGTGCGCATCCCTTATGGTAGCAGCAACAAAAGCACCAGAGCAGAGTTTAGATTTCCAGATGCGACAAGCTGTCCTTATCTAGCCTTTGCAGCACTTTTGCTAGCAGGACTTGATGGCATCCGCAAAAAAACAGAACCAGTAGGGCCTATGGATGAAAATCTATTTAAATTAACGCTTGATGAGATTAGAGACCGTGGAATAGAGCAGTTTCCACACACCTTGCGTGGTAGCCTAGAAGCACTTATTCGTGATAATGAGTTTTTGGCCCCTGCGATGAGCAGTGAGTTTATACAAACTTACCAACACTATAAGTTTGAAACCCAAGTTTGGCCGTATGAAGAGCGCCCAACTCCATTTGAGTTTAAAAGCGTATTTAGCTGCTAAGTGCGGATAATTTGTTTAGGAATTCTAGAATTTAGCTAATTTTATATAGAAATTCTAGAATTCCTAAACAAACTTCATATAAGAATTCTAGAATTTAGCTAATTTTATATAGGAATTCTAGAAGAGTTAATTAACCGCTGGGTTATTAAAAAGAAATGGTAATGTTTATACACAGGTTATAAAAAGCTGTCCTAAAAAAGAACTAGAACCACTGATTTTAAAGCACACCGGGCTTGGCGCTGTGTATAGTGATAAGCTGCTTATGGGCGATTATGGAGCTCATTACAGAATAAATGCGGATGGCTTTGGTAAAAACCATATCAATAGAGAGTTCCCCAGCTTATGCTAAACTTAGATTAAGTAAGTTTAAGGGCGTAAAAAGGAAGAATTTTACCTTGCACTTAAAAGAGTATGAGTTTAGATTTAATAATAGAGATAAAAAGGATGCACAATTGTATAAAATTCTGTTAAAAATGATAAGAAAGAATTCGCTACCTGTTAATTGACCCGAATAAATTATATTATTTAAAATAATATTACATAGATAAAAGGTTAAATTCTAGAATTTAGAACTTAACCTATAATTTATAGAAGCAAGATTGTGTTAAATTAAGCTATTTCATTTTTTGGAGCGACTAGTAGCTTAATCTCATCAAAGCTTAGCTCTGTGTTTGTGTTATCATCGAATCTAACTTTATCTATTTTATAGTCATTATCACCAAGCGCATATTCTGCTGTTATTTTATTATTTCCTTGTGTTATTATTAGATCATAGTTAGAATTTGAACTAAATGATAAATCACTAAATTTTATGCCATCTTTAAACTCAATAATATCTTTACTATTATCTTTTGTTCTATAAGTATCATAGTTATAAATACTATCTACTCCCCAATTTTTACCAAAGACATAAGTATCATTACCTCTGCCACCCTCTAAATAATCATCTCCTTTGCCGCCATTTAGGGTATCATCGCCGTCGCCACCATAAAGCTCATCATTGCCAGATCCGCCTATTAAGACATCATCTCCATCTTCGCCATTTAATATATCATCTTTTGAGTTGCCATATACATGG
>CAMENE010000019.1:0-29016 GCA_945928165.1 uncultured Campylobacter sp. | reverse complement strand
TTCTAAAAGCGAGCTGAAATTATACAAGTGCTTTGCTTAAAGTTTGATTAAAATTTGATTAAAATTTAAAAGTTTTTTTTATTTGATTAAAATTAAAAAGTTTTTTTAAAAGTTTTTAGGGAATTTTAAAATTCCTAAATAAAATTCTAGAATTCCTAAATAAAATCTAGAATTCCTAAGTAAAATTCTTGAATTCCTAAGCAAAATTCTAGAATTTCTAAATAAAAATCTAAAATTCCTAAGCAAAATTCTAGAATTCCTAAATAAAAAATACCCCTTAACCCTGGGTCAGCGGATGCGAAGCAAAAAAACTAGAAAACTCTAGATTAAAATAATTATTGCTTCATATCAAGTAAGGTTTGTAGCATTCTTTCTACTGTTGTGATGACCTTGGCTGCTGCGCCGTAGCTTGATTGAAACTTTATTAGATTTGAGAGCTCTTCATCTATATTTACGCCGCTCACGCTTTGCCACTCTTGGACTGAGGTGTTGTTTATAGCGGTGTTTGTTACATGTTGGGATTTCACGCTTGCGGTGTCGCTTGCGATGTCTGTCGTGATGTAGCGGTAGTAGCCGCTAATAGTCTCAGTAGATTCTCCTGTGCTAAGGCTATTAAAATAAAAGCGCTGATTTTGCATATTTACCATATCATTAGCCATTTCATTATCGCCTGCAAGTGGGCTTTTGCCACCTTTTATAAGAGCGCTGTCGTGGTTAATATCATCATCTGGGCGTATGCTAGCAGCACTTTGACCATCTAAAAACTTTGAAAGCCCCAAGGTGCCTGCAAAGTTCGTGCCATTATCTTCAATGGCGATGAAATATCCGCTTGGATGGCGATCAGTTGGCTTAAATGAGATGTTTCCTGTCTTGCTAATTGGGTCGTAGACATAAACTGCTCTAAAATAATCATCTAGGTCGTTTGTAAGGTTATTATCGTCATCATCATCTCTATTCATATTAAAGTCATTTACAATAGAATTGCCCCTAGTGATATCATTTAGCGTGGTTGCTGCGTTTATAGCGATATTACGCTGCGCTACTACTTTGCCTTGGGTGTTGTAGACCTTTGCAGTAAACTCGCCATCTTTTATACCGCTATCAAAGTTTTGTAGAGTTGTGTCGTCTTTTACATCTTTTAGATAGTCTGAGACCATCTCAGCACTAGCTGAGCTAGCATAGATACTATTTGTTTGCGTAACTAGAGTTTTGGCAAAAGCATCAAGATTGTCTTGGTATTTTGTAATAAGTCCATCTGTAAAACTGCCATCATTATTTGGCACGCGGCCCCTTAGATCTAACATAGCTGCGATTTTTCCACTAGTAAAACGAGCACTGATATCAATGCGGCTCTCATCATTTAGCTCATAATAAGGCACTGCGTAGCCTTTTTCTGCGAATTCTGTATTTAGCTTGATTGGATGGTAGTTTGAGCCATCTACGATTGTGATGCCATTTATGCTAAGAGTGTAGTTTCGTCCCATATCATAAATAGTAGCATCGTCTTTATATAAAGTCCTTGAGCTTATATCTTCTTTGAACGAATCAATATTTGTAAGCTTGCTAAGGCGCAATTCTAGCTCATCACGCTTATCGCGCAAGTCGTTGCCATTTACGCTGGTGTTTATTTCTATGCGTTGCAAATCAGCATTTATTTCGCTGATTTGTTTAGCGATTTCATTTACTTCTCCTATAGTTAGTAAAAACTGATCATTTACAGTGCTTCTTATCTCATCAAGCTCGCTGTAGGCTCTGTTTATATCGTTTGTTAGAATTCTAGTTGCGTTTAGTAGCACGGTTTTTTGTGAGGCTTCAGCTGGATTTGAGGCATAGTCATTCCACGCTGCATAATAGTCTTTTAAATCCTGAAAAATTCCACTATCAGCAAGGTCTGGAAAGCGGTTTGTAATTTCTGTTAAAATTTGCTCTTTATAGCCTGTATCAGATAGGTTTGAGTATGAACTAGTCATTTTTTGGTAAGCATACTCATCGTGCATGCGGACGATTTGTTGGACATTTGTGCCAAGTCCTATATCTCCGCCTGCTCTGTGAAGTCCCTCTCTTGCTTGTTGGATCACTCTTTGGCGAGTATAGAACTCGTTGTTTGCGTTTGTTATGTTATTTCCAGTGGTTTGGATTTGGATTTGGGCAGCGTTTAAGCCAGAGTTGCCTATGTATAAAGAATCAAAAATTCCCATTTTTACACCCTTGCTTTAAAAATTTCATCTTTGCTAGATCCAAGTGCTTTATCAGTATAGCTATTTTGTGTTGGTTTGCCTAGCATCACGCCTACAAGTGAGTCAAAAAACTCCTTTACCACCACCACGCTTTTTGCGTATTCTCTATTTATATCTTTTAGCTCTAACAATACTGTGCGAAGCTCGCTTAGCTTGTCTTTTATCTCATCATCAAGAAGCTCAGCGATGTTCTTTTCTGCGTGCTTTGAGGCTAGTTTTACTAGCTCTGCATCTAGGGCTTTTTTATTTGTTTCAAAGTCTGTAAGAAGCTTGATTTTAAGCTCTGAGTGAGGGCCGACCTCGTCATGTTTGGCTTGTTTTATGTTTTCTATATCTTCTTTTGTGAGTGCTATTATCTTTGCCAAGCACTCAATTGAGTCGTTTAGGTATTTTTTTATCATTTTAGGCTCCGAAAAATATTTCAAGCCAGTTCGTCAGCTATCCTAGTTGCTAGAGTTTTTAAATCTATTTTATACTCGCCGTTATTTATTTGCTCAGCGATTTTTTCTAGTTTGCCTTGGCTTGCTTGTGTTTGTTCTTGTTTTGTCCTAGCTGTCTCGCTTGGTTTTGCGATATAGCTGGCACCTGTGCTAACTGGGCTAATCATAAGCTTTTCCTTAAAAGATATTTAGCATCTAAATCGGCTAAAAGCAAAGATTATTTAGCCCTTTCTAGTAAATAATCATAAATCATATCACTAAATCCAAATCCACCTGAGAGTGCCTCACTCATCGTCTGGCGATACATTGAGCCGTATATTTCATCTCCTGCGTCCTTACCAAAGAGTGGATTTTCAGTCTTTATGGCAATATCAAGCACCATTTTTACAAAAAAGCTCTCAAAAGCATCGGTTTGTTCTCTAAGCGCTTTGGTATCAATGCCATTTACTAGCTCTTTTTGCTCTTTAAAGCCAGCTTTAAACTCAGCACTTGGCTTAGTGCTTTTTTCTAAAGCCAAGTCTAGCTCGCTAGCAAAATCTAAACTAGAATTTCTAACAGAAGCGTTTCTTGGCGTTAGCGCATCTATTTTGCTTGCACTATAAGCATTTATGGCTAAGGTATTATCTATCATCAAATCACCTCTAAGTTAGCGTGGATTGCCCCTGCTCTTTTTAGATTTTCTAAAATCGCAATTATATCTTTTGGCGAAGCACCTAGCTTATTTAGTGCTCTTGCTACATTTGCTACTGTGGTATCAGTGCCTACATTTAGCGTGTTATTGCCCGCATTTATGCTAGTGTTATCGCCAATATCTAGCACATTTGGATCTAGCTCATCGCCAGCTGGGGCGTAAGTGTTTGGCTCTATTTTTAGTGTGATACCGCCGTGGCTGATGATACTAGGCTCTACTTTTACGCCCACGCCGCTTACTACTGTGCCTGTGCGCTCATCAATTACTACTTTTTGCTCTGCGCTGTAATCCACATCAAGCTCAAGCACAGCTGCCATGAACTCCACCATGCTCATATTTTCTGGCTTTTGAATTTGCAAAGTGCGTGGGTCAATTGCTAGTGCTGAGTCGCCAAAGCGAGCATTTATCGCATCTTGGAGTTTTTTGGCTGTATTAAAGCTAGAGTTTTTCAGGCTTAGACTTGCGTTTGTAGCTGTAGCAATGTCGTAGGCTACTTCACGCTCGACGATACCACCGCTTGGGATGGTGGCTGCGGTAGGGTGATTGCCACCACGGCCTACTGAGCCACCTAGTGCTAGCGCACCTTGAGCTAGAGCGTAGATTTCGCCATCCACGCCTTTTAGCGCAGTTAGTAGTAGCGTGCCGCCCATTAGGCTTTTAGCATCGCCGATTGAGCTTACTGAGATGTCTATGGCATCGCCTTGGCGAGCGAAGGCTGGCAGGCGTCCTGTTACCATTACAGCAGCTACATTTTTGCTTTTTATATCATTTGGGCTTAGTTTTACATTTACGCTTTGTAGCATATTTGCGATTGATTGGATAGTAAACTTTGAGCTAGAACCATCGCCAGTGCCACTAAGTCCTACTACAAGGCCGTAGCCGATGACTTGGTTTTCACGCACGCCGATTACACTAGCTAGGTCTTTTATCTTTGCGCTATAAGCTGCTGCGATGATAAATGCTAGTAAGAAAATATATCTCATTTTTAGCCTTTTTGCTATTTTTATTTCTAAATAAGCAAAAGGTGTTCCAAAGTGATTTTAGGGTATAAATATCAGTAAAAAATCTAGAATTCCCAAGCATTTTACACTAGGAATTCTAGATTTAAAGCTTAGGAATTCTAAAATCTAGAATTCCTAAGCTTTTAGTGAAGGTTGCGCCAAACTTTGTTTTTCCAAAGAATAGCTAGGATTCCAAGGATAAGAAAATATCCCATAATCCAAAGACCAAGTCTCTCGCGCTCGTCTTTTTTGCTATCGCCGACGCTTTGCATATAAGCTATTACTTGATCTTGCGCTGGTTCATTTAGACCAACGCGTGGCATTGAAGTGCCATCTAGCATTTTTTGAGGGTCGTTGATGAAGTTGTGTAGATACTCTATACTGCGACTGCGGATATACATAGATAGATCAGGTGGTGTGATACCAAGGTAAGCTTTGATCTCTTGTTTGTTGCCAGGGGCAAATACATTATCGTATTTCATATCATGGCAACGAGCACAAGCGCTTTCAAACACTTCTTTATTACTCATCTCTTTAGGAGCTATGCTTTTTAGGTAAGCTACGATGTGGGCGATTTCTTCGTTTAGATCGCCGCCTGCGCCAAAGAACGCTGGCATCTCAAATGGTCTCTCATCGCCAAATTTATGAGTAACTTTCAAAGCTCTAACAGGGTCTTTGATAAGTGCTGCTAAGAACTTCTCATCATACAAATAAGCAATATCGCTAATATCGCTTGGGGCTACGCTCATACCGCTAGCTGCTATTTTATAATCGTTTGGATTTTCTATGCCAGCTGCTTTTAGTCCATGACAGCCTGTACAGCCTGCTATTTGGATTAGCTCAGCACCTTTAGCGGCATCACCTTTTGCTAGATCAATAGCCTTGATCTCATCCCAGAATCTAATGTTTTCTTGGGCGGCAGCATGAGCTTGCTCATAGTCTTTTTTAGCCTTAGCGATGGCTGCTTCTTTGCCTGATTTTGTAGCTTCGTCGATTTTTGCTTGAAAAGCGGATAGTTCAGCCATTGCTTGTTCATAGTCTTGTTCAGCGAAGTTAAAGTTCGCAGGGGCTACATCCGGATGCATAACTGAATGAGCAAGAGGCTCCACACCCCAGTAAGTGACCGCAGTAACTACGACTACTACGATAAATGATACTAGTTGTTTCATTTTGCAGCCTTTCTTTCTTTAATAGTAATGATAGGAAGAACTACAAGAAGTAGCACCAAATATCCTACAGATGCATAAAAGCCTACCCAAGCGTTAAAGTCTGTTGGTGGCAATTTTCCATAGATTGTAAGAATAATCAAATCAATCAAGAAAATCCAGAACCAAATGAAAAATGCAGGGCGCTTGTGAGCAGGGGCTATAACATCGCTTCTATCTAATAAAGGCATCAAAATAAGTGAAATTCCAGCAAAGCCCATAGCCGCAGAGCCTATATCAGCTGCTTTTAGCGTCATAAAGCCAAGCGGAATATCAAAGAAAAAGCCACGCAAAATTTCGTATTGCCACAGAAAATACCACTCTGGATAAATGTGTAGTGGAGTTTTACCTGGATCTGCTGGGTCAAAGTTAATAGGATCCATAGCAAAGTTAAAATGGAAGCAAACTAGATAGATAAAGAAAATCATAAAGAAGCTTACATACATGAAATCCTTGCTAAGGAATGCTGGCCAAAATGGAATTACTTTGCTCTCTTTTGTTTTGCCCTCAAGGTATTTCTCAGCCTCTACTTCAAAGTCTATTTCTTCGCCCTCAAGGTTGTTTACATGTGGAATGCGTAGAGTGTAGAAGTGAGCTACAATAGTCATAATAATAACAATAGGCAATAAGCAAACATGAAGCATGAAAAAGCGAGTTAACGTAGGGTCGCTTACAGCAAAATCACCTCTAATCCACTCAACCAAAGCCTCGCCGATAACTGGAATTCCGCCAAATAGATTTGTAATAACCATAGCCGCCCAGTAGCTCATTTGCCCCCAAGGTAGCATATATCCACTAAAGGCCTCAGCTGAGAATAAAAGGAAAAGCACCATACCAGTAATCCAAATCATCTCGCGGCCTTTTTTGTAAGAGCCGTAGTAAATGCCTGTAAACATGTGAATATAAATCACAAGGAAAATAACAGAAGCTGCAACTGCGTGTATATGTCGCCATAGCCAGCCGTATTCTACTTCTTGCATTATAGTGTAGTTTACGCTATCAAATGCTAGTTTTGCATCTGGTTTGTAGTACATAAGCAGTAGCAAACCGCTAATAAATAGCAAGGTGAAAAGCACAGTTAGCACCACGCCCATCGCCCATAGCCAGCTAATGTTTTTTGGTACCCAGTACTGCGCTGCTAAGACATTCCAAAGCTTGCTTAGAGCTATTCTTTGATCAAACCAGTCTTTTACACTGGTAGCTTTTGTAATATGTGCCATTTATTCCCCCTTATGCCTGAGCCACGAGTTTTTCATACTCTGGGCCAGTTTCGCCAAGCACTAGTTTTGTGCCATCTATCCTAAATGGCGGGATATCAAGAGGACGAGGTGGTGGCCCAAAGGTGTTTAGACCGCTGTCGTCAAACTCACCACCATGGCAAGCGCATTTAAATTGTTTATTTGCTGCGCTCCAGCTAGGAATACAGCCAAGATGAGTACAAAGCCCGATAACTACCATATAACGACCATCGCCCATAACTATATCACGATTATCATTTGGTTTCATATCAGCTGATTTTTTGACTATAAAAATAGGTTTTTTACGCCACTCAACTTGTGAGAACTCACCGTCTTTTAGCGGACTAAGGTCTACTGTGGTAAAACCAGCCGCACGCACGCTAGGTAGTGGGTCCCAAGTCTTTTTCATCGCACCAAGCGCAAAAAGACCACCCACTGCTGCAACAGCACCAAAACTAAACCCGATAAAACAGCGTCTAGAAGTGCAACCACAGCCATTAGAATGATTTGTTTGCATATTTCATCCCTTTCAAAAAATTAAAAATTGGCATTTTAGCATTATTAAGTTAAAAATTTATTTAAAGAATAAGGAATTCTAGATAATATTTTGTTTTTAGAGTTTTGAGAGAGTTTTTATTTTTAAGGAATTCTAAAATTCTAGAATTCTAGAATTTTAAAATTTTAGAATTCTAAAATTCCCTAGATTATTTTAAGATGATTTTTTTAGCTTCTACTCTTTGATAGCTTGATGTGTGTATCTCTCTAAACTGCCACCAAGCAGCCATAATCAAGATAATAGAGATATAATATAAAGGCACACCTACAATAAATCCAGCATATGACAAGCACAGCAGCGCAGCAGCTACTTTAGTACAAAATGCGTAGAAAAATAGTCTTTTGCCACTAAGTTTGCTAAGTTCCTTATAATAATTATATGTATATTTAAACCAAAATATCGCTACAGCAATACCAAAAACTATAAGTGCACTAGCACCGCCTATTGATTCACTCATTATCCTTATTATCCTTATAGCTATGTCAAAAAAGGCAATAATTGCTACTGTACCACCGACGAAAATTGATATTAGCATAGAGATTATCCAGTTTCTAAATAAAGTTTGGCTACCTGCTAGCTGATTTAACCTAGAAATAGAAATAAACTCTAAAATAACAGCGATTATAAGGAACAAAATTCCTGCAAATGGGATAAAAGTAAACAAATACAACAGCATCGATATAAGCATTTTTAAGCGAACGCCCATTATATCATTGCTATTAATATTTGTAAAATCAAATTTTGGCATTGCTCCCATCGTGATAAAAATAGCTTTTGCTACCTTTTTGCCATTTTCATCAGCACTAGCCTCAAAATCCACTCTTACTCCGCTAAGTGCTTGTGGATCTCTGCCTTGTAGGTTTTGGATCTCGCTTGGATGATAGTTATATCGCTCACCATCCTCGCCACTGATAAATCCGTGTCCTAAAATAGTGCCTTTCATCTTTTCTCTTTTTGTGAAAAATAAAAAGCGCATTATAATTATTTTTTTAATTTTGCTTAAAATATCTGCGCTGTCCCAAAAGATTACAAAAAACTATAAAAAAAGGGACTTTTAGCCAAGCCAAAAGTCCCCAAAAAATACAAAGAAGCACTAGGAATTCTAGAATCTAGATAAAACTCTTAGTAGCCTTGGTCTATCATCGCATCAGCTACTTTTCTAAAGCCAGCGATATTTCCACCAAGCACCAAATCACCTGGTCTGCCAAACTCCACAGAAGTCTCATAGCTAATATCAAAAATATGTTTCATAATACCTTGAAGTCTAGCATCTACTTTCTCAAAGCTCCAAGACTCCATAGCCGCATTTTGCGCCATTTCTAGACCGCTGGTTGCCACGCCACCTGCGTTTGCAGCTTTTCCTGGACCGTATAAGAAATCGCTTTTTGCCGCCATAAACTCCATCGCATCAAGTGTGCTTGGAAGGTTTGCGCCCTCAGCTAGCAAGCGGCAGCCGTTGTTATATAGCACTTCGATATCTGCTAGGCTAACTTCATTTTGAGTAGCACAAGGGAAAGCTGCGTCGCATTTGACATCCCAAACGCCGTTTCTGCCAGGTTTATACTCGCTAACTGGAATAAATTTGCTACCAGCTTTGCGAACTGAGTATTCTCTTAGACCTACGCGCTCTACTTCTTTTAGTTGTTTTAGCAAGGCTACATCGATACCCTCAGCATCGTAGATATAGCCAGTTGAGTCGCTTACTGTAACTGGTTTTGCGCCAAATTGATATAGTTTTTCGCAAGTATATATTGCCACATTTCCAGACCCGCTTACTGCGCAAATTAAGCCCGCAAAGCCACGACCTGCTTTTTTAAGCATTTCGTTAGCAAAATAAACTAGACCATATCCAGTAGCTTCTGTTCTAACTAGCGACCCACCCCAGCTTAGGCCTTTGCCTGTTAGAGTTCCTTCAAAGCGGTGTTTGATGCGTTTGTATTGACCAAACATATAGCCGATTTCTCTGCCGCCTACGCCGATATCGCCAGCAGGCACATCGATAACATCACCGATGATTTCGTGAAGTGCGTTCATGAAAGCTTGGCAAAATCTCATAATCTCGCCATCGCTTTTTCCTTTTGGATCGAAGTTTGCACCACCTTTTGCGCCACCCATGCTTAGCCCAGTTAGTGAGTTTTTAAAGATTTGCTCAAAGCCAAGAAACTTGATAATATCAAGATTCACGCTAGGATGAAAGCGAAGACCGCCTTTATATGGCCCGATAGCTGAGTTAAACTGCACGCGGTAACCATAGTTGCTCTCTGGCTCGCCTTTGTCATTTGCGTAAGTAATGCGGAAGATGTTTGTGCGCTCAGGCATAACCATGCGATCTACCACTTTATGTTTTATGTATTTTGGCTCTCTATCAAGCACTGGCTCTAAGGCACGCAAAATCTCAGTTGCTGCTTGTTTGAAAGTAACTTGTCCAAGGCTGGTTCTTTCTATACGATCAAGAACATCGCTTATGTAATCATGTGCGTTCATCACGCCCTCCTAAAATAAAATTATGGAGTGATTATAAAAAAATTTTCTTTAAGTTTTGCTTAATTTTTATTTTTTAAGCAAAAAGATTATTGACCCTGAGTAAAGTTATAATTTAATCTAGAATTCCTAGTGTATTTTTGGGCTTTTTTGCTTCGCATCCGCTGGTTGGGGGTTAGGTGTTTTTAGATATGAAATTTTGTGTAGGAATTCTAGATATTAGGAATTCTAGAATTCCTAATATCTATGCTTTAAAATGTAAGCTTCGTGAGCGTGAGATAAAGATTGTTAGGGCTTTTTGTTCTTTTTTGCCGATTTTATAGTAAATTAGTTTTAGATACTCTAAAATATCATTTTGGCTGATTTGACGACTTTGTGAGTAGGAATTTAATATATAGCGTGGTATTTTTATATTTTTATTTAAGAAAACTTTAATAATTTTTTTATAAGCTTTTTTATTTTTTACACAGGCAAAACGACCAAAGACAAAGGGCAAAGCTGTCTTTTGCTCCCATAAATTCGCTAAGTCATAAAAGTCCTGCGGAGCTTTTAAATACGCTTTTAGAGCCTTATCGCCTATTAGCACTTTGCCTTTTATGCCTAGCACTTTTGCTAGCATATTTGAGCTGCGGCTTTGGGCGTCTTTTTGAGATTTTGAGCCTTTTTCTACTAGCACAGAGCTTACCCTGCCCTTAGCACAAATGCCAAAATCTAGCTGTTTATAACGCCTTGCTTCTATGCTAGAAATCACCCCAGCATCAATGCGCCTAGCACGCAAATCATCGCAAAGCTTGCTAGGCGTGCCCTTTTTTAGCTCTATGCTTTTTTTAGTAGCGTTTTGTAATCTTGATGCCTTTAAAAATACATGAAAAGGCAAAAGGTTTAAATAATCAATCTTGCCTAAAATCATGAAATACTCTCAAACATACACCGCACCTCTAAATCGCTAATAAGCGTAGAAATCGCCTCATTAAAGTATGCTTCTTGTTCTTTTTTGCTCTCAATTAGCACCTTTTTACCATCTATTATGCGACTTGGAGCAGCGTTGTTTTTTTGACAAAGTTCTACAAAATGTGCCACTATATCAGCCTTTAAGTGCGTCCCGTCCATCATAAAAACAGCCTCGCAGTCGTTTTTGTGTAGGGCATAAACGCCGTGAGCGATGATATAATCAAACTTCTGCGAGCCAAAATGCGACGGAGCATCGCAAATATCAAGGCAGAGCAAATCTATATTTTTGATACCGATTTTCTCTAAGGCAGTTTTGCCGTTTTTGATCTGCGCTTTTGAGAGGTCAATGCCTGTAAAATGAGCATCTTTAAAAACAAGGGCTTGGGCGATGAGATTGCCGCCACTTGCACAGCCGATTTCTAGCACTTTTGCGCTATTTGGAGCTTTTGGGTTTAGGTCTCGCAGCCTAGATCTTGCATGAAGATTAGCGATGAAACTTTGTTCGTAAGCGTGGCTAGCGTAGTTTGAAGCTTCGTAGCTTTTGGCTATTGCGTCATTTATCATTTTTTAACCTTTTGCGCTTCTTGTGCTTTTTGGCTTCTAGGAATTCTAGAATTATTAAGAAAAAATAATAAGAATTCTAGAATTCCTAAGAAAACAATAGAAATTCTAGAATTCTTAAGAAAAATTCTAGAATTCCTAGAATCTAGAATTCCTATTATTTTATAGCAGCTCTACTGCTAGCAGATTTCGTTTTTTTCGTTTACATGCACGATTTTTGGCTTAAAAGTAGCAGCACTTCGCTCATCAATTAAAGCGTAAGCTACTACGATGATGATATCGCCTACTTGTGCTAAGCGAGCGGCTGCGCCATTTAGGCACATCTCGCCCTTTTTGCCCTTTATTGCATAAGTTGCAAAACGCTCGCCGTTATTTATATTTAGCACTTCTACACGCTCGTTTTCATAGATATTTGCCGCTTTTAAAAGCTCTTCATCAATAGTAATTGAGCCTATATAATTAAGATTTGCATCGCTGACTGTGGCTCTGTGGATTTTGCTTTTTAGTACTGTGATTTGCATTATTTTCCTTTGGCTAAAATTTGCTTAATTTTAGCACAAAATCTAAAATTCATTTGCCTTTTTCTAGCTAATTCTAGAATTCCTTAGCTAGTTGCTAGCAAGGATTAATTTTTTAGCAGTTCTTTTACGATGGCAGCATCGCTAAATGGGTGTTTTACGCCATTTATTTCTTGGTAGTCTTCATCGCCTTTGCCTAAAATTGCGATTATTTCATCTTTTACTAGGCTAAGCGCTAGCGCGATTGCCTTTTTGCGGTCGCTTTCTGTGATGATTTTTGCGCCTTTTGTGGCTTTATTTGCGCCTGCTTTTATCTGTTCTATTATCTTTTGTGGCTCTTCGCTGCGAGGATTATCACTTGTGATAATAAGCGTCTTAGCGAAGGCGGCAGCAATTTGCCCCATTATAGGTCGCTTGCTAGCATCCCTATCGCCACCTGCGCCCATGACTACGATAAGAGAGCGCGAAGCAAGGCTAGAGAGCACCTTTTGTATACCATCTGGGGTGTGAGCAAAGTCCACGATGACAGCTGGGTCTTTGCTAATAAGCTCCGTGCGACCTGGCACACCAACAAAACCAGCAATAGCTGCTATAATCTCATTTTTTTTATTTGGCACTAGCAAATCAGCTGCGCTAAAAGCACAAAGTATATTATAAAGATTAAACCTGCCATAAAGATGAGCTGAGAATTCTAGATTTTGAGAGCCTACGCTGATGTTTTGCTCGTCTATTTCATACTCTGCGCCACTGCCTTTTAGAGCGTAGAAATGTGCGTTTGCTTTGTTATACCTTATGTGTGGGTCGTCTTTGTTTATTAGCTTTTTGCCCTCGCCTTCAAAAAAGCTTGATTTTGCCGCTGCGTATTCTTCAAAGCTTTTATGATAATCCAAATGATCTTGGCTAAGATTTGTAAAGATTTTTAGCGCAAAAGGCAGAGCTTCGATGCGGTTTTGAGCTATTGCATGAGAGCTTACTTCCATGACAAAGTGTGAACAGCCATGCTCTAAGCTGGTTTTTATAAGCGCAAGTGTGGTTAAAAACTGATTTGTAGTAAGTGCCTTTGGCGAAATCTGCAAAGAGCCTATAAAAACCCCGCGAGTGCCGCAATTAGTGCATTTTAGCCCAAGAGTGCTTAAAATGTGAGCCAAAAGTGTGGCGGTGGTGGTTTTACCATTTGTGCCAGTTATACCGATGATTTTAAAGTCTGCTGGAATTTTTGCTAGCTCGTAGGCTTTTTGCGGAGTGATGATGATAGCACCTGCTTGTTTAGCGTGCTCTTCAAACTGGGCATTTGAGCGAGTTTTTACAAAATAACAGCCTTTTTCGCACTGGGTTGAGTTATCAGTGATAAAAGTATCTTTTAGCTCAATTTTCATCGCTTTGTCTTTGTTGCGATTTTGCTTTTAGCTTGGGGGCTAAGTGCGCTAGACTCATGCTCCACGCAGGATCTTCCATATAATGCGCCGCAAGATCAGCAAAGCCGTGGTCAATGAGCCTTTCTATAAAATCAGCTAGCTCGTCTTTTGAGCTAATTATTAGCCTGCTTGAGTGAGTGATATTCTCAAAAGTCTTTACAAACTCACCTGTTTTTTTGGCAATTTCTAAAAAATCGTGATAACTAACGCCATTTATATTTTCTATTTGGCGGATATTTTTGTAGTTTGAGGTTTCGATTATTTCTATTATGGTTTTTAGGTTTTCTTCTTGGTTTAAGTTTATATTATCAACATATACCTCAAAAAGCGACCAAACACCCTCTTCATCATCTAAAGCCAAAGAGCAAAGTTCTATAAAAAGCAAAAGTTCATTGCTAGGTTCTTTCTCATAAGCCAAAGAAAAAAGCTTCGCTGCCAAAACAAAATCGTATTTGCGAAAGGCTTTGATTGCTGATTGTCTAAGAGTTTTTGCGTTCATTATTTTTCATTTGTGATATTTTCTACTACGAGTTCTGGATGGATATCGTTGCGTATTTGACGCTCGACGCCCATTTTTAGTGTTGTATTACTAGCAGCGCAGCCTACACAGTGTCCACTAAGGCGGACATAAACAACGCCGTTTTTTATCTCCACTAGCTCTATGCCTCCACCATCAGCTTCTATCATAGGGCGGATTACATCTATGCTAGCTTGAACAGGTTCTAAAAGTTCTTCGTCACTAAAAGGAATCATTTTAAATTTTTATATTTTTTCTAAGGAATTCTAGATTCAAATTTAGAATTCCTTAGACGAGCTCTTTATTTTGTTAGCTCAATATAAGCCATTTGCGCAGCATCACCCTTGCGAACACGAGTTTTGATAATGCGTGTATAGCCACCATTTACACCTGCAAACTTTGGAGCAATTTCGCTTACTAATTTTTTTACGCTTTCTTTGTCTTGAAGGCTTGCAAAAACAGCTCTGTGAGCCTCGCTATCGCCTTTTCTAGCACGAGTTACTAGCTTTTCAAAATAGCTTCTAAGCTCTTTTGCTTTTGGCAAAGTAGTCTCGATTCTACCTGATTTAATAATAGCGATACTTAGGTTTTTTAGTAGCGCAGCTCTGTGAGAGCTTGTGCGGCCAAGTTTTCTATATCCGTGATTATGTCTCATTTATTTTCCTTTTTTGAACTCAGCTATTTTCTTGCGGATAGCCTCTTTATTGCCTTCAAAGCTACCATCAAAAGCATAACCAATAGCTTTCATTACATCTTTCATTTCATCAAGGCTTCTTTTGCCAAGATTTTTGATTTCTTTTAATTCTGACTCACTCATCAAAGCTAGCTCGCCTATTAGCTCAATGCCTGATTTTTTAAGGCAGTTTAAACTACGAACGCTAAGATTTAGGTTATCTACACTCTCAAAAAGCTTAGCATGTTCGCCTTTGTTTGTACTAGCAGAAATTGAGCTAGAGCTATCAACTTCAAGAATTTTGTCAAAAATTCCAAGTTGCTTATACATAGCTGAAACTGAGCTTTGAAAAGCCTCAAGCGGAGAGATTTGCCCATCAGTTGTTACAGTCATAACTATTTTTTCATAGTCAGGATTATCCTCAACTAGCACATTTTGGATATCATATACTGCTTTTTTAACAGGCGTAAAGAAAGCATCAAGAGCGATAAACCCACTCTCGATTTCTTCTTTTATATTCTCACTTGGCACATAGCCGATGCCTTTTTCTATAATAAGATCAAAGCTTAGCTTAGCATCTTCATTGATAGTAGCCAAATAAGCATCAGGGTTGACAATCTCTACAAGGTCGTTATTTAGATCTTTACCGCTGATTTCAAGCGGGCCTTTAAACTCATAGTGAACTACTTCACGCTTAGCATTGTTTTTTAGTTTGTAGCGTAGGTTTTTTAGATTTACGATAAAAATCGTAACATCTTCTAGCATACCACGCATACTATCAAACTCATGCTCTACGCCTTCGATTTTCACACCAGTTGGCGCAAAACCTACAGTAGAGCTATAAAGCAAACGGCGAAGTGGGTGCGCTAGCGTAACGCCATAACCACTCTCAAAAGGCCAAACGCTAATTCTAGCCTCGTTGTTGCCAAGTTGCTCTACTTTTATTTCAGTAGGAGTAAAAGCCTCGATAGTTACCTTTTTCATTCGGCCCCCTTATTATTTTGAGTAAAGCTCGACTATGTAACGCTCTTCTACTGGAATTACTACTTCGCTACGCTCTGGAACACGGGTGAAAATTCCAAATTTTTTGTCTTTGTCCACATCAACCCAAGCAGCTATACCAGTTTGATTTGTAAGCTCGATTGCACGAACGATTTGTGGATTTTGTTTGCTTTTTTCAGCGATTTCTATTTTTTGCCCGGCTGCTACTCTATATGATGGGATATCTACTCTTTTGCCATTAACTAGCACATGTCCGTGAGTTACAAGCTGACGAGCAAAACGACGAGTTGTAGCAAAGCCCATGCGATAAACTACATTATCTAGTCTTTGCTCTAAAAGAGCTACTAAAAGCTCTCCTGTGTTGCCCTCTCTGCGTGCTGCCTCAGCAAAAATTCTGCGGAATTGTTTCTCGCTTACACCATACATAAAGCGTGCTTTTTGTTTTTCACGCAAATGTATACCATAATCGCTGATTTTGCCTCTTCTTTGTCCGTGTTGTCCTGGTGCGTAAGGGCGGCGGTCTAATGCTGATTTGCCAGCTAGTCTTCTCTCGCCTTTTAGCGCCAAAGATACGCCAAGACGTCTTTCTAGTTTTTCAACTGCTCCTGTATATCTTGCCATAATTTATTCCTTAAATAATTCTTATATAAATGAATTCCAATTTGGAATTCCAAAAATAACCAAGCGTTTGATTTTTTTGTGTGCGATGTGCGCTAGATGTGGCAAAAGGTTTCAAGCACAAGCGAAGGCGCACTGATGGTGCGTCAAGCGAAGTGAGCAGAAAACTTTTGTCGCAGATAGCGTGCAGCGTACGCAAAAAATTAGACGCGGCGGCGTTTTGGTGGACGACACCCATTATGCGCTAATGGAGTAATGTCTTTTAGATAAAGAACCTTTATTCCCTCTACGCCACCTACGCTTTTTACTGCTGTTTCACGGCCAGAACCAGGACCTTGAACCTTGATTCCTACTTCTTTAATACCATGCTCTTTTGCTTTGCTTAGAGCATCTTCTACTGCTTGTTGCGCTGCATATGGAGTTGATTTTTTGCTACCTTTAAAGCCAAGAGCACCTGCGCTGCTCCACGCAATAGTATTACCCATCTCATCAGTTACACTAATCATTGTGTTGTTAAAAGATGCTGAAATATACACGATACCACGGGCAATATTTTTGCGAGCGGTTTTTTTCTTAACTACTTTTTTTTGTGCCATTGATTATCCTTATTTAGTAGCAGCGCCAACTGTTTTGCGCTTACCTTTGCGAGTGCGAGCGTTTGTTTTAGTTTTTTGACCACGCACTGGCAGGCCTTTTCTGTGGCGAAGACCGCGATAATTTCCTAGATCCATAAGAGCCTTGATATCCATAGCTACGCTCTTGCGCAAATCGCCTTCTACCATATAGTGTTCTTGAATTTCTTTGCGGATCGCTGCTGCCTCATCCTCACTTAGATCTTGCACGCGTTTATCATAAGAGATTTTTACAGCATCAAGAATTTTTCTTGAAGTAAAAAGACCTATACCATAAATGTATGTCAAACCATACTCTATACGCTTTTTCTTTGGTAAATCTACACCTGCTATACGAGCCATTTTATCATCCTTGTCTTTGCTTATGTTTTGGATTTTCGCAGATCACATGAATCACACCTTTGCGGCGAATGATCTTGCATTTGTCACACATCTTTTTTACTGATGGTCGAACCTTCATGTTTGTCCTTTGAAATTACTAACCACTTCGTGATTGGACCTCAGGAATTCCCTAAAAATCTAGAATTCCAACTGTTTTCAAAATAGTGGCGACTTTGAAAACACTTCTTGTCAGCCTTAAGTCCCAAGCCAAAAGGTGCGTATTTTAGCTAAACTAAGCTTTAATTTTACTTATATCTATAAGTAATGCGACCTTTGTCTAGGCTGTATGGCGTAAGCTCAACTCTGACCTTATCGCCTGGCATGATCTTTATATAGTGCATACGCATTTTTCCTGCGATATGACATAAAATCACATGCTTATTATCAAGTTCTACTTTAAAAGTAGCATTTGGCAAGGCTTCTTGCACTGTGCCGTCTATCTCGATGACATCGTCTTTTGACAACTTTTCTCCTTTCTGTTAAGATTAATTTTTGTATAAAGCATTTTTTATTTCTTTTTGTACTCTATCAGCATAATTTTCACGACTTTCTTTATTTTCATCAAATTCATCAAGGCGTACAAGTGGTATATTTGCTTTTTCAGCTAAAAAATTTTTTATCATGTCTCTAAAAAATCCATCATCTGTTCTATCATGTCCTTTTCCATCATATTCTATTATACATTTTGGAACATGATAACTTGCGTCACCACTTTTAAATTTTATCTCTTTTTCTAGTATTAAAAAATCAACATAAAGTTTATTATATGAATACCAAAGCTCTTTATCTCCTTTATTATTAAATATTGCCGAACAACTAACTTGAGGCCAGATTTCTAGTTTATCATTTATACAATCTTTAATAATATTAAAAATAAAACCTTCTTCTGAATTTAATGAATTCCAACGCTTTGATATATCCGACTTAGTGATATTTATAAGTTTATCAACATTGTCAAGCTTCCTTTTTGCTTCTATGATTTTCTTTTGATTATCCTCTATTTCACAGTCAAGATGTTCTTTATACTTCAACAATTCATTCAAATGTTCTTGTACAGCTTCTCTATAAGTATACATATCTGCCATTTAAACAACCTTAAAATTTAAAATCACTTGCTTAGAATTTCAGCTTTTCCATTTATCACAGCCACACAGTGTTCATAGTGAGCTGTGTTTAGTCCATCTACTGAGCGAATGGTCCATTTGTCCTTATCTACACTTGGAGTGCCGTCTTTTTGACAAATCATCGGCTCTATACAAAAAACCATTCCATTGCGGATTTTTGGGCCTGATTTTGGATTTGGGCCTTCTAAGTAGTTTGGTATTTCTGGCTCTTCGTGTGCTGAGCGTCCTATGCCGTGCCCACAAAAACCAAGCAGCGGCACAAAACCCCTATCACGGATGAAGTTTTCAATCGCAAAACTAAGTTCTTTAAAGTGCATGCCAGCTTTTACTTTTTCAATGCCAAAGTAAAGTGCATCTTTGCTACACGCAATTAACTTTTCGTCTTGTTCGCTGATTTTGCCCACACCAAAAGTGCGTGCACTATCGCCAAAATATCCATTGATTTTTGAGCCTATATCTATGGTTACGATATCGCCTTCTTTTAGTTTATAAGAGCTTGGAATTCCGTGGATTACTACTTCATTTACGCTGATACAAGCTGTGTTTGGAAAGCCATAAAGCCCTTTAAAAGCCGGCTTTGCGCCGTGTTCTAAAATGCTTTTTTCACAAAACTCATCAAGCTCTAAAAGGCTTACACCTGGCTTGATTAGCTTTTCTACCCCATCAAGGGTGAGAGCTACAATGTGATTTGCTACTCTCATTCCCTCGATGTCTTTTGGAGTTTTTATGCTTATTGCCATTATAGGCCTACCGCACTTAGGGTTTGGTATTTGTTCATATATATCTGAGCTTCTATGCGACGCATAGTATCAAGTGCTACTGAAACCACGATTAGCACGCTAGTTCCGCCAAAATAAAATGGCACGCCCATAAACTTCACAAGTAGTAGCCACGGCAAAGTAGAAATTAGCCCCAAATAAATAGCACCGCTAAAAGTAATGCGACTAGCAAGTTCGTTTAGATACTCTGCTGTGCTCTCGCCTGGGCGAACACCTGGGATAAAGCCACCTTGGCGTTTTAGATTTTCGCTTATATCTTTTGCGTTAAATACTATTGAAGCATAAAAATACGCAAAGAAAACTATAAACAAAAATGTTAATAGATTAAATACATACGAATTAGGATTTAGAAAATCATTTATCATTTGTATGTATTCGTTTGTGCTAGCTTGTAAAATCGTGCTTGGAAACATCAAAATCGCTGAGGCAAAAATAGGTGGAATAACTCCACTTAAATTTACTTTAACAGGGATATAATTCATTATGCGTTTGTTTTGATTTTCCATCACAGTCTTGCGAGAATAAGATATAGGCACCCTACGCTCTCCAAGTTCTACATAAATAACTACACCCACAGTTAGAAGAATAATCGCAGCAATAGCAAGCACGACTAAGAAATTCATCTCGCCTGTATTTACTAAATCAATAGTGCCTAAAATCGCAGGTAGAATTCCACTTACGATACCAGCAAAGATGATTAGAGAAATACCATTTCCTATGCCTCTTTGTGTGATTTGCTCACCTATCCACATAAGCAGCATTGTGCCTGTTAGCATAGAAGCACATGAAATTGCGATAAATAACTCCATATCTATCATTATAGCTTGCTCGCCACCACGACCCGTTAGGCTTTGAAGTCCTATGCTTACACCAATTGCTTGGATTATAGTGATTACGATTGTGGCGTAGCGGATGATTTGCATGTATTTTTGCATACCATCACGCTCTTTTTTCATTTTGCCAAGGTTTGGAAATGTAGCTGCTAAAAGCTCCATAATAATAGAAGCTGTGATATAAGGCATAATGCCAAGGCTAATAATGCTAAGGCGCTCTGCTGCATTTCCGCTAAACATATTAAATAGCCCCAAAGCATTATTTGCATTGCTGGTGAAAAAGTCTTTGATAACCTCAGTATTTACACCAGGGACTGGCACATAAGCAAGCACTCTATATATAAACAAAAATCCAAGAGTAATTAGAATTTTGTTTGTTAGTGTCTTGTTCATTATTTATTTCCGCTAGTGATTACTTTGTCATCTTTAATTTTGCTAGCAAGCTCTTTTGCGCCTGCGCCAATTAGCTTGATTTTGCTCACGCTATTTGATACTTTGTGAACGCTTTGAATGCTCTCAAATGTAATAACTCCCAGCTCTTTTACAGCTGTGATTTTCTCTACATTGATTACATAAGGTTTGGCAAAGCGAGAGTGAAAGCCTACTTTTGGTAGTCTTCTTTGAAGTGGTTGTTGTCCACCTTCAAAACCTCTTTTTTGGTGTGAGCCGGTGCGAGCAGTTTGACCTTTGCCACCACGAGTAGCAGTTTTACCCATACCGCTGCCACAACCTCGACCGATGCGTTTAGTTTTGTGTGTTGAACCAGGTGCTTTTTGTAGTTTTTCTAGTCCCATTTTTAGCCTTTTAACATACTAAGAGCTTTGATTGTGGCACGCACAACATTAGCTGAATTGTTTGAGCCAAGTGATTTTGTAAGAATATCACGAATTCCTACTAGCTCGACAACTGGACGAGCTGAACCACCGGCAATAACGCCTGTACCTTCGCTAGCTGGTTTTAACAAGATTTTACTTGAGTTATATTTTACCTCTACATCGTGTGGTATTGTGCTGCCTTTAAGTTTTACTTCAACGATGTTTTTGAAAGCATCATCAACTGCTTTTCTCATCGCATCTGGAACTTCTTTTGCCTTACCATAACCAAAGCCAACTAAGCCATTTTTGTTTCCTACTACTACAAGAGCTGTAAATCTAAATCTGCGTCCGCCTTTTACAACCTTTGTAACACGGCCGATATCAACGATTACTTCTTGGAATTCTTCTCTATTGTATTTCATTGCTTATCCTTATAGTTTTATGCCGTTTGCTTTTAGAGCTTCGCCAAAGCTAGCTACTACGCCGTGATACAAATAACCATTGCGGTCAAACACTGCATTTTCAATCTTTGCGCTTTTCATTTTTTCTGCTAGGTCTTTTGCTAGGGCTTGGCCACCAGCTTTATTTGCTTTAATTCCTAGTTTGCCACCATTGCTAGCACAAATTGTAGTGCCAGTTACATCATTTATAACTTGGGCATAAAGCGTGCGGTTTGATTTGAAAATACTTACTCTAGGGCAAGATTCGCAGCCTGAGATTTTCGCTCTAATTCTTTTTTTGCGTTTAATGCGAAGTGCAATTTTGCGTTTTAATACATTTGCTACCATGATTTACCCTTATTTCTTAGATGTTTTACCGGCTTTGCGGATGATGCGCTCTTCAGCGTATTTTACGCCCTTGCCTTTGTAAGGCTCAGGTGGGCGATATCCACGGATTTTGGCTGCTACTTGACCGATTACTTGTTTGTCGGCACTTTTTAGGATGATTTGGTTTTTTTCTACACTAGCTTCTACACCTGCTGGCAATTCGTGATTGATAGGGTGAGAAAAGCCTAGGTTAAGCTCTACTACCTTACCTTTAACAGCTGCTTTGTAACCAACGCCGTTGATTTCAAGCACACGAGTAAAGCCCTCAGTGATACCTACAACGATATTGTTAGCTAATGCTCTGTATGTACCCCAGTAAGCTCTGCTTTGGCGGTCTTGGCCTTTTGGGCTAAACTCTACTTGGCCATCTTTGATGCTTACATTTACATTGTTTTTTGTATCAAGCTCTTTTGTTATATTGCCTTTTTTAAAGACAAGAACAGAGCCATCTTGTTTTACCTCTACGCCACTTGGGATGACGATAGGTTTTTTGCCAATTCTTGACATTTTTGTCCTTTTCTATTTGTCTATGACGCTTCTACGATTTTTGAATATTTCGTCAAATGCCATAGAAAAGTTAAAAGAAAGCTAAGAAATTCTAGAATTTCTTAGCTTTCTACACCTAAAATCTAAATCTAGAATTCCTACCAAACAGTACAAAGCACTTCGCCGCCTACACCTTCTTTGTAAGCAGTATCATTTGCTAGCACGCCTTTGTTTGTGCTAACAATGATTGTTCCATAGCCGTTTTTAAAGCGTTTGATTTCATCTTTGCCTTTATATACACGACGACCTGGTTTTGATACTCTTTTGATTTCAGTAATTACGCTAGCGCCGCGCTCATCGTATTTTAACACTACATTGATGAATTTTTTGCGCTCTTCTTCAACTACATTAAAGCTTTCAACATAACCTTTTGCTTCAAGCACTTTTAGCACACCTTCAACAACATTTGAGTGAAGTAGCTTTGTAGTATCAAGTCTGCGCATACTAGCATTGCGAATTCTAGTTAGTGCATCTGAGATTAAATCGTTCATTTTTATTCCTTACCAGCTTGCTTTTTTAAGACCTGGGATTAGGCCTTCGTTTGCCATTTTTCTTAGGCACACACGACAAATACCAAAGTCGCGGTAAACTGAGTGTGGGCGACCGCAGATACTACATCTTGTGTATTTGCGACTAGAAAATTTAGCAGGGCGAGCTGCTTTTGCTATCATTGATTTTTTTGCCATTTTACTTTCCTTTTGCAAATGGTAGGCCAAGAAGCTCAAGTAGCTTTAATGCTTGCTTGTCATCTGGTGCGTTTGTAACAATAGTAATGTTCATACCGTGAGTGCGAATGATTTGATCATATACTACCTCAGGGAACATTAGCTGCTCGTTTAGACCAAAGTTATAGTTACCTCTACCATCAAAGCTATTGCGTGGCAAACCACGGAAGTCTTTAACTCTTGGCAAAGCGATGCTAATTAGTTTGTCTAAAAACACATACATTTGCGCTTTGCGAAGTGTTACTTTGATACCAACAGGAAAGCCCTCACGCACTTTAAAGCCGGCAACTGACTTTTTAGCATTTGTGATAAGTGCTTTTTGTCCAGCGATTAGCGAGATAGTATCAGCCATATTTTGCAAAGTTTTTTGATCCTTTGCGCTCTCACCTGCTCCTACGCTAATAACGATTTTTTCAAGAGCTGGAACAAGCATAGGGTTTTTGATATCAAACTCGCTTGTAAGTGCGCTGCGAACGCTATCTTTATATTTTTGTTGTAATCTTGCTTGAAATGCCATTTTCTTAGCCCTCTACTTTTGCTACATTTGAAATATCAATAGGCATTTCTTTATTTATAAAACCACCATTTTGATATTTGTCGCTTGGTTTAACAGCTTTTTTCGCTACTTTAATGCCTTCGCAAATTACCTTGCCTTCTTTTGCTAAAACTTGGGTAACTTTTGCTGTTTTGCCCTTGTCATCGCCAGCGATAATTTTTACATTATCACCTTTTTTGATTTTATATTTTACTGCCATTATAACACCTCCGGCGCAAGAGATACGATTTTCATAAAGTTTGCATAGCGCACTTCTCTGCCCACTGGTCCAAAGATACGAGTGCCGATTGGCTCTCTTTTTGCATCTAGGATTACAGCTGCGTTCTCATCAAAGCGAATTAGCGCACCATCTGGTCTTTGAACCTCTTTTTTAGTGCGAACTACTACTGCTTTTACCACTTGACCTTTTTTGATCTTACCATTTGGTAGAGCTTTTTTTACCGAGCAAACAATAACATCGCCTAGGCTAGCATAGCGTCTTTTACTACCGCCTAGTACTTTGATACACATTAGCTCTTTTGCTCCGCTATTATCAGCTACTGCTAGTCTTGTAAAACTTTGTATCATTATTCAACTCCTGTTTTAAGAACAGCTTTTAGGCGGAATTTTTTAGCTTTGCTTAGTGGGCGGCACTCGATTGCGCTCACTGTATCGCCGATATTTAGCTGATTATTCTCATCATGTACTAGATATTTTTTAAATCTTTTTACGAATTTATGATATCTAGGGTGCATAACTCTGCGTTCTACTAGCACACTTGCAGTTTTGTCACCTGATTTAGCTACTACAAGGCCTTGAATTACTCTTTTCATATCTGCTGCCATTTTTTATCCTTTTGCGCTAATTGCTGTATTTATTTTAGCAATATCTTTGCGAGTCTCTCTAATCTCATTTGGATTTGAAAGCTGCATAGTTCTTAGCTTTTGTCTAAGGGTAAATAAAAGCACCTTTTTTTCTTTAAGTAGCGTAGCTAACTCGCTTGCGCTTTTATCTTTTATCTCAGTATATTTCATTTTCGCTCTCTCTTGTTACAAACTTGGTTTTAAATGGAAGCTTGTTCATAGCTATAGCAAGAGCTTCTCTTGCAAGCTCCTCACTAACACCAGCAAGCTCAAATATTATGCGACCTGGCTTAATATTCATTACCCACTCTTCAACTCCACCTTTACCTTTACCCATACGAGTTTCTAGAGGTTTTTTGGTGATAGGTTTGTCAGGGAAAACTCTAATCCATGATTTTGCTTGACGCTTTACATGGCGAGTATATGCTTGACGAGCCGCTTCTATTTGGCGTGAGTTGATGCGACCAGCCTCAATAGCCTTTAGTCCAAACTCACCAAGAGCAAGCTTTGTTCCCCTTGTAGCATAGCCGCGGTTACGGCCTTTCATCATCTTGCGATATTTTGTTCTTTTTGGTTGTAACATTATTTGCTCCTTCTACTGCGGCGTGGTTTTCTTGGAGCTGCTTCTTCACTCTTTTCAGCTTGAATTCCTTTTTGTAGGATTTCGCCCTTGAATATCCATACTTTAATACCGATATTTCCGTATGTAGTATGAGCTTCAGCAAAGCCATAATCAATCTTTGCTCTTAGAGTATGAAGTGGAACACGACCCTCTAAATACCACTCTGTTCTAGCCATCTCAGCACCACCTAAGCGCCCTGCTACTGAGATTTTGATACCTTTTGCACCTGCTTTTTGTGCGCCTTGGATTACTTTTTTCATCGCACGGCGGAAAGCCACACGGCGCTCAAGTTGCATAGCTACATTTTCAGCTGCAAGCTGAGCTGAGCTACCTGCACGGCGCTCTTCTTTGATGTTTATAGCTACATCTTTGTTTACTAGTTTTACTACATCAGCTCTTAGGGTGTCGATTTCTCCACCTTTTTTGCCAATGATTACGCCTGGGCGTGCAGCTACTACTGTTATACGAATTTTCTTAGCTGTACGCTCAATTAAGATTTGTGAAATTCCAGCATAATATAGTTTTGCTTTTAGGAATTTTCTGATCTTATAGTCTTCGCTAATACCCTCAGCCAAAGTAGCCTTAGCAGGAAACCAGCGAGATTCCCAATTTCTATTGATTCCTAGTCTTAGACCTATTGGATTTACTTTTTGTCCCATTTTATGCTTCCTTATTTTTCGTCTTTTGTAGCTTTTGCTACTTCTACCAAGATATGGCTAGTTGGTTTGCGAATTCTACTTGCGCTTCCTCTTGCTCTTGGACGAAATCTTTTTAGCACAGGACCAGCATCCACACGGCAGCTTTTTACTACCACTTCTTCTGGCTCAAAGCCACCATTTGCCACAGCTGAACTAATAGCTGTTGCTATGTATTTTGCACCACGATTTGGCATAAAGCTTAGGCTAGCAAGTGCTAGTTCAGCATTCATCCCTTGAACTTCTCTTGCGATTAGTCTTGCCTTTGTTGGAGAAAGACGAACGAATTTTATGATTGATTTACTCATTTTTGCCTTCTTTATTTACCGATTTTCTTTTGAACTGAGCCTTTGTGGCCTTTGAAAGTGCGAGTTGGTGCAAACTCGCCTAGCTTATAGCCTACATGGTTTTCAGTTATATATACAGGGATAAAGTTTTTGCCATTATGAACATTAAATGTAAGCCCAATCATATCAGGAAGAATTGTACTTCTTCTAGACCATGTTTTAATAGGCTTATTGTCATTAGCCTTTTTAGCCGCTTGTACTTTTTTAAGCACATGAGCATCTACAAACGGCCCTTTTTTAAGAGATCTAGCCATTTTATTTACCCTTTCTTCTTGAAATTATTAGCTTATCACTTGCTTTTTTGCGGCGAGTTTTCGCACCCTTAGTTGGTTTGCCCCATGGTGTTACTGGATGGCGGCCAGAGTTTTTCTTGCCTTCACCACCACCGTGTGGGTGGTCTACTGGGTTCATTGCTGAACCACGAGTTTGCGGGCGGATACCGCGGTAGCGATTGCGACCTGCTTTACCTATTGTTACATTTGCCCAGTCTTCATTGCCTACTACGCCGATTGTAGCCATACACTCAGCCAAAACTTGGCGCATCTCACCACTTGGAAGGCGAAGGATTACATATTTTTCTTCTTTACCCATTAGTTGAGCATAACCACCAGCTGAGCGAGCCATTTGAGCACCTTTACCTGGTTTTAGCTCTATGTTGTGAACGATAGTACCTACTGGGATATTTTTTAGCTTCATTGCGTTGCCTGGTTTTATATCTAGACCAGCCTCAGCAGATGCTACTACATCACCTACTTTTAGACCGCTTGGTTGGATGATGTATCTTTTCTCGCCATCAGCATAGCTAAGAAGCGCTATACGACAATTGCGATTTGGGTCATACTCAATAGCCTGTACTTTTGCAGGGATATCGTATTTTTTGCGTTTAAAGTCAATTATGCGATAAAGCTTTTTAGCACCTGCTTCTTTGTGGCGGCTTGTGATGCGACCTTTGTTGTTTCTACCAGCTGTTGCTGGGATTTTTACTAGCAGTGAGCGAACACTGGCTTTAGCTGTGATATTCTCAGAGCTAAGGCCTGTCATAAATCTTCTGCTTGGAGTATATGGTTTATATGAAACTATCGCCATCTTATGCCTCCTGTTTGTCTAGGCTAACGCCCTCAGGTAGAGTTACATAGAATTTTTTAAGCGCATCACGAACGCCAGCTCTACCTCTAAATCTTTTAACCTTAGCGTGAGTTCTTAGAGAATTTACTTTAAGTGGAGTAATTCCAAAGTATTCTTTAAGCACCTCTTTTAGGCTATTTTTGCTTACTCTTGGGCTAGTTTGGATAACTACTACACCATTTTCTTGCAAGCCCAAAGTTTTCTCAGTATAAACTATGCTTTTGATATCTGTTATATCTGCCATCTTAACCCTCTTTGCTGATAATTCTTTCTAGTGCTGCTTTTTCTGCGATTACTGAGCCATAAACAGCTACAAGATACGCATTTACTTCGCTAGCATCTACTACATAGCAGTTTTTAAGATTTCTAAAAGCTAGCAAAGTGCTTGCATTTAGTTCTTTTAGCACGATTAGCGCATCACGGACATTTGTACTTTTTAGCACTGCTGCTGCGTCTTTTGTCTTGCCGCTTGCGATTTGTAGGCTCTCAAGCGCAAACAATTTGCCATTTGCTGCTTTTTCGTTTAGAGCGAATTCTAGAGCTAGGCGTTTTTGTTTTTTATTAACTTTTTGAGTGTAGTTTCTATCACTCTTTGGACCAAATGCCACAGCACCGCCAACCCAAACAGGAGTTCTAGTTGAACCTGCTCTTGCGCCGCCACGACCTTTTTGACGCCATGGTTTTTTACCACCGCCTCTTACGAAATGGCGTGATTTTGTATGCGCTGTATTTGAGCGAATTCCTGCTAGATAGCTTTTTACATACAAATATAGGTTGTGAGAGTTTACCTCAGCAAAGCTTGCTGGCAAATCCATCTCACCGCTATTTTGAAAATTATCGTTTAAAATAGTAACTTTACTCATTTTACCACCTTTATGCGACCCATTGCACCGTTAAATCCAGGCACAGAGCCTTTTAAAACTAATACACCATTAGCCTCATCAAAGCTAATTATTTCGTTTTTAACGGTAGTTTTTTCATTACCATAGTGTCCTGCCATTTTCATACCTGGTTGAACGCGTCCTGGCCATTCGCAGTTACCAATAGAACCTGGGCGTCTATGAAAGCGTGAACCGTGGCTTTTTGGACCACCTGAGAAGCCGTGGCGTTTCATAACACCTTGAAAGCCTCTACCTTTGGTATTAAAGCTTACTTTTAGAAGCTTAGCCTCTTTTAGTGCGCTTACATCTACATCGCCGCCGGCCTCAGTGTTTGCTACACTTAGAGTTGCAAAGCTGTTAAATTCTTTGCTTAGACCGTATTTTGCTTGTTGTCCAGCTATTGCTTTATTTGCTGCTTTTGTGTGAGCGTAAGCTACGATAGCTTTGCCATCACTGCCAAGAGCACATACTTTTGCTGGGATAAGTTTTAGTAGTGTTACAGGCACGCTTGGAGCGCTAACTGTCCTACTCATACCGATTTTTTCTACAATATATTCCATATTTCACCACCTTATTTGCCCATTGCGCGAACTTCTACATTTACTTCTGGCGCAAGGTCAAGTTTCGTTAGGCTATCAACTGTATCAGGCGTAGCTGCTACGATATCTAGCATACGAGCGTGAATTCTCATCTCAAATTGCTCACGAGAATCTTTATTTACATGTGGAGATTTTAACACTGTGTAGCGTTTAATCTTTGTAGGCATTGGGATAGGACCGCGGATATCTGCGCCTGTGCGGCGAACTGCATCTACGATAGCACTTACTGTGCGGTCCAAAACGCGGTGGTCGTAGGCTTTAAGCTTTAGCCTAATTCTTTCCATGTTTGTCCTTTTGGTTAAATATCGTGTTGCTTTTTAGGCAACTTCTTTGGCTTTTTTATCGCAGAGGCTTCTTAAAAACAGCGTTTGTGTGGATACGCCAGCAGCTTGCTTCAAAGACAAAGAGTGCGTATTATATAAAAAAATAAACAAAAAAGCAATACAAATGCTAGAAGAAATATAAAATTTTTGAATTTTGTTCTTTTTAAAAAGGAAGTTTTTTGGGCGGCAGGGAATTCTAGATTAAGAATTCTAGATTAAGAATTCTAGATTAAGAATTCTAGATTAAGAATTCTAGATTA
>CAMENE010000018.1:0-31469 GCA_945928165.1 uncultured Campylobacter sp. | reverse complement strand
TAAAGCTAAAAGATATTGATTTTGTTAGTGATATAATTTCTATAAATTCTACTCGTTCTCGCTTTGGCGAAGGCACTCCAAAAACTGCTAAAAGTATGCGTAAAGTGCCTATTTTAAGAAATCTAAGGCAAACTTTGTGTGAGTTTATAGACAGCCGTAAGTTTTTTAGTGGATATTTGCTAGAAAATCAATACAATAAGCCTTATAGAGATTCTCAAATTTTCCAAGATATTTGGAGTAAAATTCTAGCTGATTTAGGCATCAAATATCGCCGCCCCTACACTATGCGCCATACTTATGCTACTTTTATGCTTACTAATAACTATGTAACGCCTGTAAAGCTTGCTTCTCTGCTAGGTCATAGCACGCCTAAAATGATTTACAATGTTTATGTAAATTATGTTAATCAAAATTTACAAGATTTTAACCGAGATTTAAAGTTGTATTAAGGTCGCCTAGGCATAGGGAAACCAAAAGCTAAAAAAAGTGCCCCCAAATGATGATTTTATGGGTATCGTGGCGGACAGGGAGGGATTCGAACTCCAAAGCCACAAAAATATCATAAAATCATCATTTTTTATTGAAATTTTTATAATTTTATGTTAGAATTTCAAGATGTCAAAAAAAGAAAAGATTACACAAGATATACTAGATTTAAGAGTTTATCTAGTAGCTTTGATAGCTAGTTTTGTAGCTTTGATTGGTTATGTAGTTAATCACTATGATAAAAATGATTTTTTATTTTATCTAGCTGGTATCACTACATTTTTTGTATTTTTCTTTATTATTTATGTTCAAAATAGACTGAATAAAAAGAAAGATGAATTAGGGGGCTTGTAATGTATTTTGCTAGTTTTATTTTGATTTTTGGTGTTTTGGCTCTTGGCTACTTAGCTATTTTTGCTTCTACAAAAGAGCCTAAAGAGGCTTAATTTATCTATGGACTTTCAAAGCATAATTTTAGCTTTCGCTAGTGTTGCCCTTGTGTTTGGTAGTGCTGTGATTTTAAAGTTGCTTTATGAAGTTAATAAGCACAAAAATCTAAAATCTGCTTAAAATTTAGGAGCTGCCGCCCCTATTATTTAGCATCTACATTTTGCTTGAATTCGTAAAAATTCTAAAATATTTCTATTTTCATTTAAAAATCTATTTGCTCCATAGTCTGCTGTAGAATTTGATGCAAAAATTCTTTTTATTTCTCTGTCTTTGATTTTATATTTGTTCTTTTCTTCGTAAATTTTACAATCACCTATAAATTTTCTTAGTAAGTCTTGGTTTATTTGACTTCTATAATTTTTACACTGTATTAGTAAAACTTTTTCAGAGTTCCAGCCTATTATATCAATTCCACCATCTTTTTTACCATTATTTATTCCGTTGTAATAAATCTTAAAATTCAAGCTTTGAAAATATCTGCCTATTTGTAGCTCATATTCATTGCCTAATTCTTTTTTTGTTTTATAGTTTGTTTTATAGTTTGTTTTATATACTTTTTCGTAGCAATCTAACAATTTTTCATCATTCTGTGATTTTTTATTATTTTCTTTTTCTATATTTTCATAATAATTTATCAATTTTTCATCTATTTTTTCATAAGAATTTAGCAATTTAGTCCATAAGTATATAATCCATATTATTACAATTATTGAGCCTGCAACTTGTATAGCAAATATCATTCTAATTCCTTTTTCAAAACTCTTGTTTTAATTTCGCTTATATAATATTCTTTTTCTATTTCATTTAGTTTATTGAAATATTTTTTTAGTTCTGCAAATTCGTCTAAATTTTCTATATTTTCTTTTACTATAAAAACTTCATTATTCTCTTTATATTGTATTAGAATATCGTATAAATAAGGTTTTGTTCGTCTCCAATTATATAGTGTTGGCTCACTTATTTTAAGTTTTTTACAAAAATCTTTATTATTCATGCTAAAAATCCTTGACATTTTTTATTTTTTTTAGTATCATTACACTTAATTATTTTTAGTTTTTATAGTAAAAGTGCTTTAAACTTTGTTTTTGGCTTTATTTTATCATATTTTTACTAAAAATATCTAAGTCCGACCCTAGATGTCGCTAAACTCGCTACTTCGCTCAAATGTCTCGCATCGGTAACATTTGGGCGTCGTATGACAAAGACCGATGAAATATTTTCTTTAAAGGAGTAGCCGATGGCTCTTATAATTCAAAAACAATTCTCACTTAATTATGAAGTGATAGGTGGCTTTTGCCGTATTACCAAAGCAGGCACGATGCTTACTCACGGTCAAAATGTTAGTTATGGTAACTCTGTTCGTGTCGTTACTACAAACATTATAGAAGGCGATATTGACCCTGAAACTAATGCTCCTAGCACAAGACAAGAGATATTGAACTTAAAAATTCTTTGCCAAACTCCACAAGAAGCAGGTCAAATAGCAAATACTTTAAACCCTCTTTTAGCTAAAGGTGAGCCTATTTATTTTAGTGGTGGTTTGCCATCTAGAAAACAAGATGGCTCTATTGAAGTAGTGGTAGAAATGCCAAAACTTACTAAGGCTAGTAAGTAGGTGTCTATTATGAATAATTCACTTTATGCTGTTTTTGTTCCTATAGATATTGAAGTATTTTTACATACTTTAGAAAATCCTAATCAGTTTTTATTATCTTTGATACAAAATAGCAAAGAATATAAAAACTTTGTTAGCTCTCAAAATAGCTATAAGAATGAGCCTAGTCTTTTTGACTAGCTAGCAAGTGGGGGCTTTGCCCCTGCGCTTATTTTAAAGAGTGCTTGTCACCTCAAAGCACTCTTTTAAGTAAGCCGTCCGACTTACTTGCTAATACTATTTTTTTGAAAGGAGTTTTCTATGTTTAAAACTATGAAAACAAAATTTTTAGCTTTTGGCGCTGCTGTGCTTGGCTCTGCTAGCCTTGCTAATGCTGCTATTCAAGTAGCAGAAGATACTGGCAAAATAACTGGTAGCATAGACCTTGCTCCATTTATGACTGGTGCTGGCGCTGTAATCGTTGCTCTTACTGCTATGTGGGCACTTAGAAAAGTTATTTCTCTACTTCGCTAAGTAAGATAACTTTTTTACTTTTTATCTTTGCTCTTGCTGCTAAGTAGAGCAGCAGGGGCTAAAAGGTTTTAAAAATGGATATATCAGTAAATAATTTTATTTTATTTTCTAATAGTTTCTTTGGAATTTTAATTGTAGCTCTTTTTTTAGTCAAAGGTATATTTTTTGCGATAACTGTATTTAATAGAGAATAAAAATGAATTCTTACTCTGAAAATTGTATAAATCAAGGTCTTAATTTTCTTTGTATGACTGATGATGATTTTTCTTTTTCTATGTCTATTGCAGGAATTTTAGTTGGTTTTTGTTTTATGATTATTTCATTTCTTATAGTTTCAAATATAAAGGCTTAATAAATGATTTTAGAAGTAATGAATAACCCCGCTTTTGATTATTTTTTTAGCATATTTTTTTGGTTTACTGTATCGGCTCTGCCACTTCTGCTAGTTACTACGCTTTTTACAAACAGGCTTATTAAATAGTATTTAGCTGCTAATGGCTTTTTTTAAGCTAGTCGCAAAATTTTTTAATTTTTTCCCTAGAAAAAATTAAAAAATTTCTGTAGGCGACTAGCCGATTTTTTTGTAAGTTTTGAAATGCGCTTAAGAGAATTCTAAAATTCTTTAGATTGTTAAGCGCATTTCAAAGCGTCAAAAAAATCTGAGGTCAAAAACAAATTTTAAAAAGCTCTGGGTACCAGAGCTTTAAAGGATAAAAAACCGATGAAATATTTTGTTAGAATTCTTGTGTTTTTATTTATTGGTTTTACTTCTTTGTATTGTTATACTTTAGAAGAAGCTCTTGATATTGCTAATCAGAAAATTTCATCTGCAATTGCATCTGCAAAAGAAAGTGTTCTTTTTAGTAATCTTGGTTGTTCTTCTAAGGGTTGTTTTATTAAAATTGATAATACCTTTTATTCTGTTCCTTCAGAGACTGACAATTGTACATTTGAGACTGGTGATCATTATGTTTGTTATTCAGATAAATATGAAGAAATACATTATGTTCGAAATTATTATTCTTTATATGGTCGTGATACTTCTTTTGATGCTATGACTACAATTAATCCAAATATTTGTGATGATGTTCCAAGTAATTTAAAATGTCAAATTGTTGGCACTGCTCCTGCTTATAAAACATCTTTTAAAGCTTCGCCTATATGTTCTTTAAAAGAAGGTGAATATTTTAGTGCTATTATAGGTAAATGTGTCCCTAAATGTGTTAATCCTGAAAATGGTGAGCAAGGTTATTATAATGATGAGAAAGGACGCTGTGAATTTTGTTCTTTCGGCGCTACTTTTGACGAAGAAACTGAAACTTGTTCTAATTGGAAATGTTTTCAATTAGAAAATAAAATGGAGCGTTTTGATTGTTTATGCCGTGAGGGTGGTCATGGTGCTGGAGTTAACTCTCAGATTTTAGTTACAGGTGCTGGGACCGATTGTTCTATTACTTGCGAAGATGGTCTTAGAATATCTACTATTTCTAATTTTAATGTTTTTAAACAGCTTTTTAATACTGTTTTTAATGGTGGTTATATTCAAACTACTTTTAATAATCCTACTCAATTTTGCACAGTTGATAATTCTACTAATATTGATCTTGTTGATCCAAGTGATTCTGAAGCCGAGCAAGCTGGCTCTCAAAGTAGCGAACAAAGTAGCAAGCAAAGTAGTGAGCAAAGTGGCAAGCAAAGTAGTGAGCAAAGTGGCTCTAAAAGTGCCGAGCAAAGTGCCGAGCAAAGTAGCGAGCAAAGTAGCGAGCAAGCTGGCTCTCAAAGTGGAGAGCAAAGTAGCGAGCAAGCTGGCTCTCAAAGTAGCGAACAAAGTAGCAAGCAAAGTATCGAGCAAGCTGGCTCTCAAAGTGGAGAGCAAGGCGGTGTTAGTAAAGGCACTATAACTATAAAAGACCCTGTTACTGGTAAAGAGGAAGTTGTTGAAATTGTTAAAAACAAAAAAGAAAATTCTATAAGCTATAGAGACCCTGAAACTGGAAATCAAGTAGAAATTAAACCTAAAGATAAAACTGGTGGCAATACTATTACTATTACAGATACTATTACTGGCGAGAAAAAGACTGTTGAAATTGGTAAAAACAAAAAAGAAAATTCTATAAGCTATAGAGACCCTGAAACTGGAAATCAAGTAGAAATTAAACCTAAAGATAAAACTGGTGGCAATACTATTACTATTACAGATACTATTACTGGCGAGAAAAAGACTGTTGAAATTGGTAAAAATGATAATAAAAAAAATGAAATTAGCTATAAAGACCCTTATACTGGCAAAGATGTAGTTATTGACTTAAGCCCTAAAGGTAAAAGAGATGATTCTCAAGGTGAAGCTAAGGGTCAAGGTAAAGTTGATAAAAAAGGCGAAGGTGATTTTGAATTTAAAGGTCCTAATTTAGGTGGTTTAGGTAACCCTCAGGACTTTGACAAAGGCTTAGAACTTCTTGGTCTTTCTAATAAGTTAAGCAATTTAGAAAATGAGGGTGAAGGAATTTTTAATCGTTTACTTAATGATTCCAAAGGTATTATTGCTGATGCTAAGGGTAGCCTTGATGGTATTGTTGATACTGCTAAACAACTTAGCAAAAATCCGATAACTTATAACAGTGTTAGTTCTTGCCCTATTGGTTTTTCTCTTTTAGATCAACAGCATACTATAGACCTTTGCAAAGTGCTTTCACGCTTTGACCATTTGTTTTATGCTTTGTTTTTTGTAATTTTAAATTTTGCTGTTTTCTTTGTTGCACTTAGAATAATGATGCTTGCTTTTGTTGGCTTTACTAATTTGTAAGGAGTTTTTTTATGGCTGCTTTTGTTACTTGGATATCTAGAGTTATATCTCTTTTGTGGAAACCTTTTTTTGCTGTTATAACTGGCTTTTTTGTTTGGTTTGCTCGTATTATTAAGGATTTTTTTACTAGAAATATCCGTGATTTGAGTTGGCGAAGGTCAGTTTTTAATAGTGCTGCTTTTACTGGTGCTATTACTTTTTATGTTGGAACTGTTATTGTTGTTACTGGTATGTTTATAAAAACTTTGCTTGATGCTTATAGTAAAGTTCGTGGTGTTTTGTCTTCTTTAATTTCTCAAACTGGTGTCGGCGGTGGTGGTGGCAGTGGCGGCGGTTATAATCCTTTGGGCTTATTTAATGAACTTGCCAATTCTGTAGGTCTTTATCGTGCTTTATATGATACTTTTGCTATTTGGTCACCTTTTTTTATTGCTTTATTTACTGTAATTATTTCTTATATTCAGTATAAAATTATCATCAATGTTCATAAAAGAGCAAAAGAATTTATTTTTTATAGCAAGAGTTCTAAATAATGAGTATCCGTTACATTGTAGGCAATCCTGGCTCTGGTAAGAGCTATTACGGCGTAAAAGTGCTTTATGATGCTTTTATTCGTCCTAAGCATAAAAGCTTTTTTAGCGTTATGCCAGCAATTATAAAAGCTTATAAAAACAATGAAAAACATAAAAGTTTAGATGAAATTTTAAAAGATAATGAAAAAAAAGATAATGACTATATAGTTGCTTATACAAATATAAATGAGTTTAAATTTGAGTTATGCGAGAATATAAAAAAGTTAGATTTTCTTGACCTTGAAAATAAATTAACAATGCTTTATACTGAGTATAAAAACAATAAAGATAGTGGCGATAAAGAACTAATTGAACTTGCTAGCGAGCTTGGATTATATAAAGCTTTATTTGTTATAGATGAAATACACAATTTTCTTGACAAAGATAATGAGGTGCTTCGCTGGTGGCTTACTTATCATCGCCACCTTTATCAAGAAATGTATTTAATAACGCAAGATTTGAGCCTAGTTAGCAATGAGTATAAAACAATAGCAGAATATTTTTATAAAGCAGTTGATAGTAGTAAACGATTTTTTAGCAAAAAATTTAGATATATTCAATATGCAAGCTATAAGCTATATCAAAAAGATATTATCAGCAAATTTCATGTAGATTTTGAACAAGAGATTTTTAATTTATACCACTCTGGCAATAATGGAATTGGTAAAAGTGCTGTAAAAAAGTTTATGTGGATTGGAATTCTACTTGCCTTAATAGTATTTATACTTTTTAAAGTCTTAATTAGCTTATTTTTAACCCCTGATGAAGTAGAAGAAATAGATGAAAAAGCTATAAAACAAGATGCAAACTACACTATTAAAAATACTGAGAATTCTAGAATTAAAAAAGAGTTTGGAAATTTAAAAGAAAAAAATGTAGATGATTTATTTTATTATTCTTTTACTTGTTATGAAAATTTATGTTCTTTCTCTGGTTCTATTGATTTTTTTAGATATGAAATTTTAGTTCATTTAATGGGGACTACTGAACAAGTTTTTAGTTTAAGACGAAGTTCTGGCTTAAAAGGTGGGGTTACCTATGAAGTTCTTTTAAAGAACGATGTTTTTAAGCCTCTAAATATAACTTACACACAAGGAAAAACCGATGAAAAAACTTTTAATAATGACTTCTCTAGTCCTGATTTTGGTCTTGGAAGTTTCGGCAATTCAAGTAAAAAGTAATTTATTAGAATTTGCTAATGTGGCAGCAAACACAAATAAAACGCAAATTCTTATAAGTGGGGATATAAACCCTAATGATTTCTATTTTTTTACCGATAGGGCTTCTGTAAATGTAACTATACCACTTTTTAAAAAGATGGTTGAGTTGCAGGGCTTGCGCTTTTTAAAAATGGATGATTTTTATTTTATAGATAATCCTAATAAAAAAGAGCGTGATAGTGAAGGAAATTTTACTGGTCGCTTTGATGAAGAGCCTGAAAATCTCTATTATATAAAAATGGACGGCAATAGCTTTGCTGAACTGAATGCTATGCTTAATCAATATGATAAAAACGCTACTTATATAGCACAAGATAACGCCGCTGTTATCAAAGCTACTGAAAAACAATATAGCGAAATTTTAAGCTATTTGCCTAACTTTGATAATAAAACAGTAGAGCAAATTCGCTTTAAAATCACTATTTTAGAAACTGATTTAAGTGATTTACGCAAGCGTGGCACAGAAGTTAATTCGCTTTTAAAAGGCGTTGATAGTAAAGATTTTCGCTTTTTTTTCAATATGATAACTGTTCCTTATATTGAAAATAGCAATGTTATTACTAAGGCTTCAGATTTTTATGGAGTTCTAAACTTCTTAGATAAAAATTCTATAACAAAGATAAAATCTAGCCCTTTTGTGGTTGCTAAGTCAAATAGCGAAGTGTTTTTTAGCTCTGTTAGAACTATACCATTTCTAAAAAATACTAGTACCTTTAATCAATATTCTACTCAAACTCAAAATACTTATGATTATAAAGATGTTGGGCTTACACTTAAGCTCCGGCCGGTAGTTGTTGGTAGCAATATTGATGTAGATTTGGATTTGACTTTTGAAAATTTGCTAGCAAATAGCGATAAATTAACCCCTAGCACGAGCAAAAAGCAATTAAAGTCTAGTTATCGCTTAAAGCGTGGTGAAATCATTGTGCCTAGTGGAATAAACCAAGATATAGAGACTAAAGGTCGCACTGGTATACCACTGCTAAAAGATATTTGGCTTTTAAAGTATCTATTTAGCACTGAAACTACTGATTTAAGCAATAGCATTTTAACTATAACGATTGAAATCGTTGATGATGAAGTTAGCATTGCTAAGGTTTTAGAAAATATCAAAGATGATGCTAAATAGCTTTTGCGCTGTTTTGCCGCCTTGCGCTTTGTCTAATCCTTGCTCTAAGAGCTCCCCCATTTAGATTTAGTGGGTAGCAAAAAGCAGCACACGCTAGACGCCTTGGACTGGCTAACGCAAGAAAAGGGCTATTTTTGCCTCCTTTGAATTTTCAAGTTCTGCTTTTTGCGTAGTAGCTCGCTTGTGCTGTTAGGGTTGTAGGTTTTTGCGCCTTGCCACTCAAATAGGCGCAAGCCTCTTTGGCTTTGGGGGCTTCCCTTTTTTTTTAAAAGCTCTAATTACCAGAGCTGTAAAGGATAAAAACCGATGAGAAAAATTAAGTTTATTGATGATAGTCAGCCAAGTCTATTTGATTATAACTTTGGCGCTGCGTCTGCTTCTGTGAGCAGCGGGGCGCTTTCGCCCGCTGCGAACAAAGCAGCGCCTTGTCAATTTAATAAAAAAATGCCAGCTTTTGACTATATCGTCATTTCACGCACTTATGGTGTAAGTGATGACGATTTAAAAGAAGTAAAAAATAAGCTTGCTTTACAAGCCAAGTGGCTAGCAAGCCAAGAATACATTAGCGATGTTACTGGTGAGCTAAGAACATTTTTAGATTTTACTATGTCTGCCAATCATTCTAAAAAGTATTATGCTGAAGTGTGGAATAGAACAAATACTATAAGCGATTTTATGCTAAACCATAATCATCGCATAGCATTTCTCACAATTACGCTAAATGGCTGTTTTAGAAAAGCTTTAAAAGGCGATTACTCACGCTTTAAGAGCCAAGATGAAAAGAAGCTAAGTCCTGAGTTCTTTGAAAAAAAGCTAAAAAATGAGCCTTGCGGTATAAAAGATTTGGTATGTTTATTAAATTATCAATGGCACGCATTTTTTAAAAGAATTCTAGCTTATCTAAAAGTCTCAAAATATTTTTATATTCGTGCTTTTGAGCCGCATAAAGACGGAGTGCCACACATTCACGCTTTAATCTCTTATCCCAAAGAAATACACGAAAAAGTGCTACAAGCTTACAAAGATATATTTAATGCTCCCCAAAACCTAAAAAGCACTTATCTAAGCAAAGAACAAGTAAAAAATGGCGAGATTAACGGCTTTCAATGGAGCATAAATAACCCTGCAGGCTATGTTTTAAAATATATAAATAAAAGCTTTGTTAACTGCCTAGAAAATAAAGAGCTTAATCATCAGCAAGCTTGGTATATAAAATATAAAGTTCGCCGCTTTACTACCAGTAGGCACCAAATTCCGCTGTGGATATATAGAAAAATTAACTTTTTCAAAAAAGATTTTTATAACCTTTGCTTGCTTAAAGACCATAGCGATTGGTTTTGCGAGTGGGATTATAGCTCGCAATATTTTAGACTAAGCAATATAAAAACTACTGAGCTAATAAACTATGAAAATGGCGTGCTTGAGTATAGCATTCAAGGCAAGATTATTCATCGCTATGAGAAAAAACTTCCTAAAAAGCCTCAAAGGCAAAAGATAGATTTGCCATCTAAAAAAGACATTAGAATTTTGCCTAAAACCGATGCTAAAAAGTTTGTAAATCGTATGAAAAATTACGAGCTTATGAGCTATTTTAAAAGCTTGCCAGTTTCAAACACTGCGCATTATGCTCTTACTATAAACGAGCTAAAAAAGCGTGGTTTAAATAAGATTTTTGGCTTTGATGATAAGCCAATTTCTTTAAATAATTCTAGCGATGAGATTGACCCTTTTGATATTTATTATAGGAGTTTGTCATGGGTTTAATGACTTTTGAAAAATATTCTAAGCTTTGGCTTGATTTAGGTCAAAAAAGCTGGAAGCCTAGCACTTATGATAAAAACTGCGGAATTGTTAAAACTAGGCTAAAAGACTTCGCAAGTCTTGAGATAAATGAAATTAAGCCTAGTTTTATCAGGCTTTGGCTTGCTAGCATTGATGATGTTAGCAATAAAAGCAAAAAGCACTATATAAGCGCATTAAGTGGTATTTTTACACTTGCTTTACAAGATGAAGTTATAAATAGAAATCCTATAACCTTTCTAAAATCTTTACAGCATACTAGCCCTAGAATAGAGCCTTTTAGCAATGATGAAGTAACTGAAATTTTAGCTGAGAGCAAAAAATATAGCCAAAATTTTCAAATATTCGTGCGACTAGGCTTTTTTACTGGTATGCGCACTGGTGAGATTATATCATTAAAGCTAAAAGATATTGATTTTGTTAGTGATATAATTTCTATAAATTCTACTCGCTCTCGCTTTGGCGAAGGTACTCCAAAAACTGCTAAAAGTATGCGTAAAGTGCCGATTTTAAAAAATCTAAGGCAAACTTTATGTGAGTTTATAGACAGCCGCAAGTTTTTTACTGGATATTTGCTAGAAAATCAATACAATAAGCCCTATAGAGATTCTCAAATTTTTCAAGATATTTGGAGCAAAATTCTAGCTGATTTAGGCATAAAATATCGCCGCCCCTATACTATGCGCCACACTTATGCTACTTTTATGCTTACTAATAACTATGTAACGCCTGTAAGGCTTGCTTCTTTGCTAGGTCATAGCACGCCTAAAATGATTTACAATGTTTATGTAAATTATGTTAATCAAAATTTGCAAGATTTTAACCGAGATTTAAAGCTATATTAAGCTCGCTTAGGCATAGGGAAACCAAAGGCTAAAAAAAGTGGCTTGAAATGATGATTTTATCGGTATGCTGGCGGACAGGGAGGGATTCGAACCCTCGAGGCCCGGTTAGAGCCTGCACCCTTAGCAGGGGTGTGGTTTCGGCCAGCTCACCCACCTGCCCAAGTTCTTTTAAAAGTAAAAAAGACTGAAATTATAACACGAAAAGCTTATATTTCACTTAAAATTGAGATAAAATCTCTTTTACGGCATTTTTTGGATTGCTAGCTTTGTAAATCGGTCTACCAACCACAATAAAATCAGCTTTGCAAGCCTTTGCAAAACTTACACCAGCTACTCTTGATTGATCATCTTGAGCGGAGGTCTCACCACGCAATACAGGGCGAATTCCAGGACAAAGCGTGATAAAATCATCACCGCAATGCTCTTTTATCATCTTGCTCTCAAAAGCCGAACAAACCATACCATCAAGCCCAGATTCTTTGCTTAAAAGCGACATGCTACGCACAGCACTTTCTATATTTGTGTGATAAATATCGCTAAATCCGCTCTCATCAAAGCTAGTTAGCGCTGAAACTGCTAACACTAGGGGGCGATTTTTCTCACTAGTGATGCGCTCCATCACTGCTCTCATCGCCACAGCACCTGCGCTTGCGTGGATGTTTATCATATCCACCCCAGCCTTGCACAGCTCGGCTGCTGCGTCGCTCATGGTATTTGGTATATCATAGAGCTTAAGGTCTAAAAAAATCTTAAAATCACTGATTTTTTTAAGCTCACAGATAAAATCAAGCCCATCTCTATAAAAGGCTCTCATACCAACCTTTAGCCACAAATCAAGCCCTTTTAGCTCACTAGCAAGCCCTAGACACTCATCACGGCTAGGCAAATCAAGTGCTACGCAAAGTTTCATTTCTCATCCTTTTTAGTTCGCTTTGGCGGCTGTTTTACGGCTGTTTTGTTAGCTTGTTTAGAGCCTGATTTTACTGATTTTTTTAAGCCGCTTTCTTTAGGAATTCTAGAATTCCTAGGCTCTTTTGAGTTTTTATTTTCTTTAGGAATTCTAGAATTCCTAGGCTCGTTTGAGTTTTTATTTTCTTTAGAAATTCTAGAATTCCTAGGCTCTTTTGGTTTTAGGCTCTCTTGTATTGCGCTTAGATTTTCATAGAATTCTTTTGTATCCACAGCTGCGCTTGCTACTGGGCTTTTATCTTTTGCGATATTATCTAGCACGCCATTTACGAGCTTTACGCCGTTTGTAGAGCCAAACTCACTAGCCAAAGCCACAGCCTCGCTAATCGCCACCCTAGCCTCGCAAGTCTGCGCTAGTATCTCATGCGCCCCAAGCCGCAAAATCGCCCTCTCCATAGCCCCAAGTTCAGCTAATTTAAAGCTACTTAGATAAGAGTTAATTTTCTCATCAATATTATCAATATTTTCTAAAACACCACCAAAAAGAGTCTCAGCGAAATTTTTTTGCTCGTTTTTTATCTTTTGTTCAGCAAAATACTCGCTAGCAAAATCCTCGTTAAATGTGTCCATTTCATGCGTGTAGAGCAAGGTTATGACAGCTTGGCGCACTTGATGACGAGTTGCCATTATTTAAGCTCATCAAAAAGTGAAATAAGCTCAACTAGCCCAGTCATCGCCTCAAAGCCTTTATTGCCAGCCTTTGAGCCTGCACGCTCGATGGCTTGTTCTATGCTATCAGTTGTTAGCACGCCAAAGGTTACTGGTTTGCCGTGTTTTAGGCTTACATTTGCGATGCCTTTTGCCACCTCAGCGCTAACATAGTCAAAATGCGGCGTGCTACCACGGATCACCGCACCCACGCAGCACACAGCATCAAACTTGCCTGAACTAAGTGCTTTTTCAAGCGCAAGCGGTATCTCAAAAGCCCCAGGCACAAGCAATAAACTAAGATTTTTCTCATCTCCACCATGGCGGATAAAAGCGTCTTTTGCGCCCTCGACCAAGCGGTCTGTGATAATGTGATTAAACCTAGCGTTAATGATAAGCACACGCTCTTTGCCACTTAGGGCTAGTTTGCCTTCGATTATTTTCATCTCTTTCCTTTTACATTTGATTTCAAGCCTTAATTATAACAAAGTTTAAAATTATTTTTGCTAGAATTGACAAATTTTTTTCTAAAAGGTAAAAAATGCATAAAAAATTCTCCAAACTAGGCTATATTTTAGCCATGGCTGGTTCTGCTATAGGGCTTGGCAATGCTTGGAAATTCCCTACAATGGCTGGCAATCACGGAGGATTTGCTTTTATTTTTCTTTATTTTGTGCTTACGATTTTGATAGCTTGTGTGGCTTTTTTGGCTGAGGCTGGCATAGGCAGACTTAGTGGTAAGGACACGCCAAAGGCTCTCATAGAACTAGCACCAAAAGGGCAGAGATTTTGGGGGCTTGGCGGATTTTTTATGATTACGGCTTTGCTTATTGCTTCATTTTATCTTGTGGTTATCGGCTGGATTTTATACTACGCTTGTCTTAGCATTGCTGGGCTTCCAGCTAGCATAGATGAGGCTGGCAAGCTTTTTGATAGTCTTATTAAAAACAATCTAACAAGCGTTTTGCTCTGCTATTTTGCGGTGCTTTTCATCACTTTTTATACAGTATCAAGAGGTATAAAAAAAGGTATAGAAAAGCTAAATTTTATCTTAATGCCTAGCTTGTTTATTTTGTTAATTGTGATTTTGATATATTCATTTACTTTTAATAGTAGCGGTTTTAGCGGGGCTGTGAGTTTCATTTTTACCCCTGATTTTAGCAAGATTTTAGACCCTGAGCTGATACTAGCTGCCATGGGACTAGCGCTGTTTTCGCTCTCACTTGGCGTGGGGACGGTTAGCACTTATGGGGCTAGCTTGGGCGAGGATACAAATCTTTTTAAATCCTTATTATACATAGTAGTGCTTAATATCTGCATGGGAATTCTCATGGGGCTTGTGGTATTTAGCTTCGTTCAAGTAGCACCTGGAGCCAGTGCTAACGAGGGTCCAGGGTTGATTTTTGTCTCTCTTGCTTCGCTTTTTGGCGAGCTTGGAGCGGTGGGCTCTGCGCTTGGGTTTATGTTTTTTATCTCACTGCTTTTTGCTGGTATAACATCTGCTGTATCGATGATAGAACCAGCTGTAAGATACTTCGAGGATGAAAAAGACATAAGCAGAATCAAGTCTAGCGCAATTCTTGGAGTTTTGGTCTTTGGGCTTGGAGTGCTTTGTGTGCTTAGTTTTTATGAGCCTACAAAAGATAGTTTTGCTATATTTGGCAAGAGTATTTTTGATATATTAGATTATGCTACTTCAAATGTGCTTATGCCGCTTGGCGTGCTGTTTTTTAGCATTTTTGCTGGCTGGATAATGCCAAAAGAGCGTTTTTATACGCTATTTTTAAACTACGCACCAAAGTTTGCGGTGGATATTTGGTATTTTATTTTGCGATTTATTTTGCCGATTTTAGTCGTTGGAATCGGTATTTATAAACTAAATTAAGGAGAGATTATGCACAAAGAAGCACATTTTTCGCGTGTTGGCTATATTTTGGCTATGGCAGGTTCAGCTATAGGGCTTGGGACTGCGTGGAAGTTTCCTACTATGGTGGGGCTTGGTGGCGGTTTTGCTTTTATTTTGGTGTATTTGCTGCTGTGTCTTGCTATCGGTGCGGCTGCTTTTTTAGCTGAGGCTTTGCTAGGGCGTGCTACTGGGCGTGATACCGTAGGTGCTATATACGAGCTAGCCCCGAGTGCTAAAAGAGCGTGGAGCATTGGTGGATTTTTTGTCTTTGTAAGCATTATGATAGTGCCTTTTTATCTAGTTGTGGTTGGCTGGATATTTTACTACGCAATGCTGTGTATGTCGCAGCTGCCAACTGACCCAGCAAGCGCAAAAGAGGCCTTTGGCTACCTAGCATCAAACAATATCTTTGGCGTTAGCATGGGCTTTCTTATCGTTTTTGCTCTTTCAATCTATACGATTTTAAAAGGCGTTAAAAAAGGAATTGAAAAGTTAAATTTAGTGCTTATGCCAAGTCTTTTTATCTTGCTTATAGCTTTGGTTGCTTATTCTGCAATTTTTGGCAATTTCGCAGGTGCTGTTAGCTTTTTATTCACCCCAGACCTCTCAAAAGTCCTAGATGCCGACTTGCTGCTAAAAGCCCTTGGGCTTGCTATGTTTTCTATGAGCCTTGGAATGGGAACGGTGTGTACTTACGCTGCAAATACTGATAAGTTTACTAATCTTTTTAACTCGGTTTTTTACATCATCGTGCTAAATACCTTGGTTGGCATTTTAATGGGGCTTGTGGTCTTTAGCTTTATACCTATTGAAAATGCTAGCGAAGGACCTGGGCTTATTTTTGTAAGCCTTGCTTCGCTTTTTGGTTCTATGGGCGTGGCTGGGCAGATTATCGGCTTTGCGTTTTTTATGGCTTTAATTTTTGCTGGTATTACCTCTGCTATTTCTATCATCGAGCCTACGGCACTATTTTTGATGAATAATGCCAAAGTAGAGCGTCCAAGGGCGGTGGCGTATTGTGCGGTGTTTATTTTAGTGGTGGGCTTTATTTGTATACTTTCTTATTACAAGCCTAGCGCAGAGGTATTTACATTTTTTGGAAAGAGCTTTTTTGATTTGCTTGATTATATTACCTCGATTATTCTTATGCCTTTGGGAGCTTTATTTTTCTGCGTGTTTGTGGGCTGGGTCGTGCCAAAAAGCACTCTGGCTGAAAACCTAAAACACCAAATGCCAAAAGGCGTTTTTGAAATCTGGGTGTGGGTAATACGCATTATCGCCCCAGCAGCGATAATTGGCGTGGGAGTTTATAATTTTCTTAATAAATTAACATAATATACTAGAATTCCTTAGCTCTGTGTCATTGTCCGGCTTGCGTTTTTTTGTCATTGTCCGGCCCCTTCGGACAATCTCTATAAAAATCCCCCGACTTGAGATCTCATCACAAATAATCTAGAATTTCCTAAAAATACCTCAAATTTTAGTGGGGTTTTAGGGTCCCAAGGGTTTAGAGCTAGCCCTTATAAAATTTGTGGGGCTAGGGGCTTACCCCACTAAAGCGAGCAAAAATCTAGAATTCCTAAGCCTTGTGTCATCCCCCGACTTGACCGGACAATCTCATCACAGAGAATTTAGAATTCTCTTTGTCATTGAGGGGGAGCAAAGCGACCGAAGCAATCTCTAGGAATTTTAAATTTTAGCGGGGTTTTAGGGGCGACAGCCCCTAAGGGTTTAGGGCGTAGCCCTTATAAAATTTGCGAGCTAGGCTAGATTTATCTAGCCTAAAAACGAGCAAAAATTTAGAATTCCTAAGCCTTGTGTCATCCCCCAGCTTGACTGGGGGATCTCATCACAAATAATTTAGAATTCCTTAAGAAAAAATACTTTAATAAATTTTCAGCAAGCTTTAATAATTAAAATAGTAAAATCCGAGTACTTTACACTTAAAAGGAGTTAGCCATGAAAAAAGGTTTTACAATGATAGAGCTAATCTTTGTTATCGTTATTTTGGGAATTCTAGCTAGCGTAGCTATCCCTCGCCTAGCTGCTACAAGAGAAGATGCAGAAATCTCAGCTGCTGTTGCTAACCTACGCACACTAGTAAGCGATGCTAGTGCTTACTATACAGTAAAAGATGGATTTGGCACTGGTACTGATGGTAAGGGTAGCAAAATTAAATGGAATGAAATTACAAATGTGCCTATGAAGAATCCTGAAGGAGTGATTACCAATGATGGTGTCCTAATAGTTGGTGGTCAAGACTGTATCAAATTTACGCTTAGAGGGGAAACTGCCACTGCACCAGCTCAGATTGTCTTTAGTAGAGCAGATGCTCCAGATGGTGTTTGCAAACAAGTTGTAAATGCAGAACCTCTAGAAGTTTATTTTACCTCAAAAGTAAATGGTAAACCTGATAAAAATAATGTAGGTGCTATAGCTATCGGCTCAAACATAAGCATTTATGATGAACAAACAACAACATCAGGATCATCATAATCATAAGCTAAAATATCTAGCTTAAAGAGCTAAGGAATTCTAGAATTCTTAATTTTAGAATTTCTTTTTTTAAATTAATAGAAAGGATGAAAGATGAAAAAAGGTTTTACGATGATAGAGCTAATCTTTGTTATCGTTATTTTAGGAATTCTAGCTAGCGTCGCTATACCTCGCCTAGCTGCTACAAGAGAAGATGCAGAAATCTCAGCTGCTGTTGCTAACCTACGCACACTAGTAAGCGATGTTAGTGCTTACTATACAGCAAAAGGTACATTTGATACCAATACTAAATGGAATGAAATTACAAATATACCTTTCCAAAATGCTAGTAATGATCTTAAAGCTACTGCTGATGCTAACCTAAAAATAGGTGGTGTTAATGACTGTATCAAAGTTAAGTTTGTAGATAAAACCGGCGATACACCAGCTCACATTAAATTTACAAAACAAAGTAGTGCAACTGGTACTTGCGATCAAGTTCTAAAATCAGCACCTGTAACAGCTTATTTAGACAGTACAGTTACTAAGTCTAATGGTCAAACGGAGAGTAATGCTATAGCTATCGGCTCAAGCACAAGTGTTTATACAAAATCATCAAGCTAAAATATTTAGCTTAAAGAGCTAAGAAATTCTAGAATTCCTTAGCTCTTTTAACCCCACAAAAGCAAAAATACAATTTTTTATAGAGATTGTCCGGTCAAGCCGGACAATGACAGAAGGCGCAGGAATTCTAGATTTGTCTAGGAATTCTAAATTTTTGCTCGCTTTTAGGCTAGATAAATCTAGTCTAGCTCGCAAATTTTATAAGGGCTACGCCCTAAACCCTTAGGGGCTGTCGCCCCTAAAACCCCGATAAAATTTAGAATTCCCTAAGGATGAATTTAGAATTTCTAGAGATTGCTTCGCTTCGCTCACAATGACGCAGAGAATTCTAGAATTCCTATAGAGATCCCCCAAAGGGGCTGGGGATGACATAGTACTCCTTGTTTAGCTATGGAATTCTAGAATTCCAAAAAAGACACCCCCTAACCCCCAGAAATTCTAGAATTGCTAGCATAGTCTCTCGCTGTGTTCGCTGATATCAAGCCCTATTCGCTCATCTGTGCTACTAGCTCTAAGAGTAAAGAGCTTATCTATCACAAAAAATAGCACCCAGCTTAGCACGCCACTATAAACGATGGTTACTAGCACGCCAATAACTTGCGCCTCTAAGCTAGCCTCTATACCCTCTTTGGCAAAAAACGCTACCAAAATACCGCTAATCGCGCCACCAATAGCGTGAATTCCAAAGGCATCAAGGCTGTCATCTAAGCGCAATTTTGGTTTTAAAATCGCTACAAAATAAAAGCAACAAACGCAGGTAATGCAGGCTAAAAACATCGCTGATAGCGTGCTTACATAGCCTGCTGCTGGCGTGATAGCAACCAGCCCGCAAAGTGCTCCAGAACAAAAGCCAAGAGCTGAGGGCTTTTGAGAAAAAATGCGCTCACAAACTAGCCAAGTTATAGCCCCACTAGCTGCGCTTGCCTGCGTTACGAGCAGTACCATGCCAGCCTCGGCATTTGCGCCAAGGGCTGAGCCAGCATTAAAGCCTATCCAACCCACCCAAAGTAGCGAAATTCCTAGCATTGTTAGCACTAGATTATGCGGCGGCATGGCTTCTTTTTTATACCCCACACGAGCACCCAGCACCAAAGAGCCCACCAGCCCTGCGATACCTGCGTTTATATGTACCACAGTGCCGCCAGCGTAGTCTAGCACGCCATCATTAGCCAAAAATCCCACCGGCGACCACACCCAGTGCGCAGTAGGCGCATACACCACCACCAGCCACAGCGCGATAAAAAGCATAAAAGGCACAAAACGCACACGCTCAACGACTGAGCCAGTAATAATAGCGCAAGATATCATCGCAAAAGTCATTTGAAACATTATATACACGCTCTCAGGGATATTTGGCGCAGCCAAGGAGCTCATATCCTGTGCTAAAGAGCTAAGAAAAGCCTTGCTAAAATCGCCAAAAAACGCATTCTCCCCACCAAAAGCTATGCTATATCCACAAGCTATCCAAAGCACGCTAGCAACGCTAATTGCGCCAAAGTTTAGCATGATGACTGAGAGAATATTTTTCTTTCTAGTCATGCCAGCGTAAAATAGCGCAATGCCTGGTAAGCTCATCATCAAAACAAAAGCAGAACTCACCATCATCCACGCAGTATCAGCTGGGATGATGCTAGTTTGGCTTTGTTCTGTGCTTTGGTTTGCCAAACACTGCGCGAATATTAAAAGTAAAATTACAAAAGACTTCATTTTTTTTCCTTAAAGTTTTATAAATATATTTTTTATTTTGTCTAAAATTAGAAAGTGTAAAACTAGACAAAATAGCAATTCTAGCATCGCGCCTCAGATGTGGCGAAAGCAAGTGAGTGCGAATGAGGCGCACTGAGTGTGCGCCGCAGTGAAGCACGAGCGAGCTTTCGTCGCAGATGAGCTGCGAGGCGAATTGCTACAGGCTAGATAGCATCATCGCCACTTTCACCCGTGCGAATGCGTATCACTTGTTCTAAATTTCTTACAAAAATCTTACCATCGCCTATGCCGCCGGTTTTTGCGCCTTTGATTATCGCCTCAATCGTTTGTTTGTATTCAGCGTCACTGCAGGCGATTTCTACTTTTATTTTAGGTATATACTCTACTAGTACCTGAACGCCACGGTAGTTTTCAGCATGTCCTTTTGTATTGCCAAAGCCTTGAACTTCGCTTATGGTAACTCCCTTTATGCCTATGCTCTCTAGCTCACTACGAACATCTTCTAGCTTGTATGGCCGTATAATCGCTGTTATAAGCTTCATTTTCACTCCTTAATTTAAATTTTTGGAATTATAATAAAATAATTATAAAAATATTCTTAAATAAATATTTTTTCTAAGAGTTTTAAAAATTAACTAAAAAATCTAAGATTTTAGAGTAAAAAATGTATTTTGTAAAAATTAAATTTTAAATATTTTCTAAAAAATCATATAATTACGCTATAATTCTGCCAAAAAGGCAAAAAATGAAAGAGTGGCAAAAGCTGCTTTTTAATGCTATTTTCAATATAGCTGCTGCGCTAATAGCTTTTTAAAGTTAATGCTAGATTTTAAAAGCATTATTGCATCTGTGGTGGTCGTGATAATGGGTATTTATTTGATGCTTTTTATCACATTTTTAGCTATAAAAATAGAAAGGGAACAAAATGGACGCTAGTGCTTATGCTGCGATAATTATTGCTATTGCTATGTCTATAATAGCTTATGGGGCGTATATAATCGGCAAGAAAAATGATAAAAAAGTATTTAGTGCCTAAGAATACTTTAAGTTTGAGCTTGCTTGGGAATTCTAGATTAGGAATTCTAGATTTTTGCTCGCTTTAGTGGGGCAAGCCCCACTGCTCGCAAATTTTATAAGGGCTACGCCCTAAACCCTTAGGGGCTGCCGCCCCTAAAACCCCACTAAAATCTAGAATTCTTTTGCTTTATCTGCGTTTTTGGAAAAATTCTAGTTTAGGGAATTTTAGTTTAGAAATTCTAGTTTAAAGAATTCTAGATTAAGGAATTCTAGAATTCCTTAAAAGACACCCCCTAGCCCCCAGAAAATCTAGAATTCCTATATAACAATCACACAGAAGCAATGGCTTTTTTAAGCCTTTTAAAGCCCTGTTTCATCTCTTTTGCGCTGATATTTAGTGGCGGCAAAAAGCGCAAAGTAGCCTTACCAGATTTTAGTATCAGCAGACCATTAGCCAAAGCAGCGTTAAAAATCTCTCCAAGCTTACTCTCATCTTTTAGCTCCAGCCCTTGCATGAGCCCAAGCCCCACGCGGCGTTTAATGATGTCTTTAAACTCGTTAGCAATGCTCTCTAACCCACTCTCAAAAGCCCTGATATTCTGCTCTAGCTCGCCACTTTTACGCATGCTCTCAAGCTCATCAAGCACAAAAAGCGCAGCTGTGCTGCTAAGAAAATTGCCTCCAAAAGTGCTACCATGATCTCCAGCCTCAAAAATATCATGCCTACACGCACAAGCCCCTATCGGCACGCCGCCAGCTAGACCTTTGGCAAAGGTAATGATATCAGGGATAATTTCATAAAGCTTGCTTGTAACAAACTCGCCTGTGCGGTAGCAACCACACTGAACCTCATCTGTGATAAGCAAAATTTGATTTTGCTCGCAAAATCTAGCTAGATTTTTAACCGCAGTTTTATCAAGCGGATTTATCCCGCCCTCGCCTTGTACTAGTTCGATGATGATGGCTGCTGTGTTTGTAGTAGCCTTTGTCATCATCTGCTCTATACTCTCACAAAAGCTAATATCCTCAGGATAAGGCGCAAAATGCTCAGGATGAAGCTTATCTTGTCCGGTTAGCTTTAATGTAGCAATCGTGCGTCCGTGAAATGAATTAGCAAGGCTGATAATGCCTCTTTTGCCGTGCTTGTAGCCCCATTTGCGAGCTAGTTTTATCGCACACTCATTTGCCTCAGCACCACTATTGCCAAAAAACAGCGAATAATCCCCACCAAGCAATCTGCTCATCTTATGCGCTAGGCGTTCTTGCGGTTCTATGCGGTAGATATTTGAGCTATGAATTAGCGTTTTTGCCTGCTTTGAGATAAGCTTAGCAAGCCCTTTGTGAGCATGACCCAAAGAACACACGCCTATACCGCTAGCAAAGTCTATGTATTTTTTGCCACAGCTATCTTTTAGCCTAGCACCCTTGCCTTTTACAAAGCTTAAATCAACTCTAGCGTAGTTTTTCATTAGCATTTTTTCTCCTTTAATTATCGTAGTTTATCTTTGGTAATTGCCAGTTTTTATAGTATGCTATAAGGCGCAAAACCACCCCAAAGGCACACAGCACAAACATAGTAATAATGCCATCAAAGCCTAGATGATAAAGCCCAAAATAAATAAGCCCCACAAGCAATGAAACCGTACCGTAAAATCCGGTTTTTAAAAGCCAAGGAATTTCATTTAATAAAACATCACGCATAATTCCCCCACCAACGCCATTTACAAAAGCGATTAGCACCACACCAAAAATATTTAGCCCAAAACCCAGCGCAACCACAGCCCCAACGATAGAAAAGCTTACTACATCAATAGCGTCAGTTGCTATAAAAATAAAGCTTTTTTCTAAGCCCTTGCGACTAGATTTGTGAAGTCCAAACACAGCTGAAAGCAGCACCGCGCCAAGCACCAGCAAAACTGGCATATAATGCGTAAAGCTATAAAGCTCACGCCCCACAAGCACATCACGCATAATTCCGCCGCCAAGTGCTGTAAGAAAAGCAGCGATAAAAATGCCAAGCAAATCGCAAGCCCTACGCACAGCAAACAAAAATCCGCTAATGCTAGCTGAGATAATTCCTATATATTCAACAATTAAAAAGCTTTCCATTTTTTGCTTGCCTTTTAAGAGGTTTAAAAAAAGTTTATTTTATCAAAATTAGCACAATTTTTGTTATAATTTGGTGTTTTTTTAAAAATTTTATATTTTTTTAGCAAAGTTAGGCAAAATGGATGCGATTGTAAATTTTTTAACAAATATGGTAGCTAGCTGGGGATACACTGGAATCGTGCTTTTAATGGCATTAGAGAGCTCATTTTTCCCTTTTCCTAGTGAGGTGGTGATGATACCAGCTGGGATTTTAGTAGCGCAGGGGCAGATGAGTGCTGTTTTGGCAGTGCTTAGCGGTATTCTTGGCTCGCTTTTAGGGGCTATATTTAACTACTATTTATGCTACTTTTTTGGGCGAAGTTTAGTAGAAAAATATGGCAAATTCGTAGGCATCAGCGAAAAAAAGATGAAAAAATTTGAAGATTTTTTTGAAAAACACGGAGAGATTTCAACCTTTTCTGGTAGGCTTTTACCAGCAATTCGCCAGTATATCAGCCTTCCAGCAGGTCTAGCAAAGATGAATATTTGGCGTTTTTGCGTTTTTACTAGCCTTGGGGCTGGAATTTGGGTAGCAATTTTAGTAGCACTTGGTATGCTTTTTAGCGCAAATAAGGCTTTGATTGATGAGTATTTGCATTATATAGTAATCATCTTAGCCCTTTTTGTTTTTGTGCTTTGTTCTATTTATTTTTACAAAAAACGAGTGAAATCATGAAACAAGTTAGCGAAGTTTTTAAGCTTATTTCTAATCTAGAATTACCTAGTGATACTGAGACAATCAGCATTTTCAAGGCTTTTGGCAGAGTGAGTTCTAAGGACATTTTTGCTAGGCGTGATTTGCCACTTTTTGATAACTCAGCCTTAGATGGTTATGCTTTTGATTTTGCTAACAAAGATAAGCCCTTAGAAATTGTAGGTAGCGTTTTTGCTGGCGATGAGCCTAGTTTTGAGCTTGGAGGCAAGCAGTGTGCTAAAATCATGACTGGCGCAAAGTTTCCAAAAGGCGCAAACTCGGTTGTAGCCTTTGAGGATGCTAGCTTTGATGAGCATGGCTTTTTGCTAGTGCCAAAAAATATCAAGCAAGATAATGCTAGAAAGCTAAAAGGCGAAGAGGTTAAAAGTGGCGAGCTACTTTTAAAATCTGGTAAAAAGCTAGGCGCAAAAGAACTAATGCTACTCTCAGCGCAGGGCATTTGCCAAATTAGCGTATTTAAAGAGCCAAAAATCGCCCTGCTTTGCCTAGGCAGCGAGATAAAAGAGCCTTGGCAAAGTGCTAGCCAAAATCAAATCTACAACGCAAACGCCGCTGGCATCATCACACTACTTAACGCAAAGGGCTTTGCTTGCGATTATTTAGGCATAGTAAAAGACAGCAAAAATACTTTAAGCCTAGCCCTACAAAAAGCTATAAAATATGATATAATCATCACCACAGCAGGTGCTAGTAAGGGTGAGGCTGATTATGCAAAAGAGTGCTTGGAGGCTTTTGAGTTCTCTTGTTTGCTTGATAGCATTAACTTTCGTCCATCAAAGCCAACAAAGATTTTTAGGCGTGAAAATAAAATCGCTATTGCCCTGCCTGGCAATCCGCTCTCAGCCTACGCTGCGTGTTTGCTTTTTGTTTTGCCTATTTTGCGCAGGTTTTGTGGCGAGAAAAAGTGCTTAAATCAAAGCTATGAAGCAGTTTTAAGCGAAGATGTGAAGCTAAATCCTGCAAGGGATAATCTGCTAATCGGTAAAGTAGAAAATGCTGTTTTTAGCCCTTATAATGCTGGGAAATTTAGTCCATCGCAGATAATACCACTTGTGCAAAATAACGCTATATCTGTCATCCCAGCAGGCACAGCCGAATTAAAAGCAAAAAATTTGATAAAATTTTATAAAATCTATTGACAAAGGTAAAACAAAATGATACAATTCCACCCACATTTGCGTTGCGGGAATAGCTCAGTGGTAGAGCACAACCTTGCCATGGTTGGGGTCGCGAGTTCGACTCTCGTTTCCCGCTCCATTTTTTTACTTCTTTTTTTATTTTCCACCGCTTTTTCAATTACGATTAAAGAAGCTTTAAGCCAGCAACTTAGTGAGCGTTTTGAAGGCATTTCTATCTTTGCTCTAAGCATAGAACAGCCAAGAGATGTGCCAAGCGATATCGCAAGCTACAGGCTTGAAAACATAATCATCACAAGCATAAATGGCGCAAAAGGCGGCGCAAAAGCTACTTTTAGCAAGAATGGTGCTGGGCTAAATATAAATTTCAAGTTTGAGATGAGCGCACAAATGCAAGTGCTCTTTGCAACCACTGATATAGCAAGAAACGAAGCTATTAGCGAAGCAAATAGCAAAATCTTGCCAATAGAAATACAAAACTACGACCAAATCATGCTTAAACAAATCCCAGCTGGCAAGCTAGCCAAAAACAATATAAAAGCCGGTGCGCCGATACGCCAAAACAATATCCTAAGCCCAAAAGATGTGCTGCGTGGCGATGAGCTAATAGTAGAAATCAGAGATGGTGGGGTGAGCGTGCAAACAACAGGCATTGCCACAACTGATGCAAATATCGGTGATGTAATAGAAATCCGCATGGGCTCAGCTCGCCAAAAAGCGCAAATCACAGCCAAAAATAAAGCCGTGATAAAGTAAATCTAGGGAATTCTAGTTGAAAATCTAGGAATTCTAGTCTGGGGAATTCTAGTTGAAAATCTAGGAATTCTAGAATTCCTAGATTTTTGCGCTGTTTTTTGGGGGTTATGGGGGTATTTTTTAAAAAATTCTAGAATTTCTAGCAAAAATTTTCAAAAAACTTATAAAAATATCGCAAAATTTGTGTAAAATTCGGGGCTATAAAAATCAAAGGCGTAATTTGAAATGTATTTATCCTGGGACTTTTGATCCTATTACAAACGGACATGTTGATGTGATTAAACGAGCTAGGCGTGTGTTTGATAAGGTCGTGGTGGCTGTGGCAAAAAGCGATAGCAAAAACCCGGCTTTTAGCCTAAAAGAGCGGATTGAATTAGCAAAAATCGCTACAATGAGTATTGAAGGCGTTGAAGTGCTAGGCTTTGATAGCTTGCTAGTCGATTTCGTGCAAGCTCAGGGTACAAATGTCGTCGTGCGTGGGCTAAGGGCGGTTAGCGACTTTGAGTATGAGCTACAAATCGGCTACGCAAATGCTAGGCTAATGGAGGATTTTGAGACTATATATTTTATGCCAAGCTTACAAAATGCCTTTATTTCAAGCTCTATTGTGCGCTCTGTGCTGTGCCACGATGGCGATATCAGCTCACTTGTGCCAAGTAGCGTGAATGAAATGATAAAAAAACTTAGGAATGCGCAATGATAGTATATTTTGAAGGCATTGATGGGGTTGGCAAAAGCACGCAAATAGCCCTTTTAAAAGAGCAGTTTAAAGAGCTCATCGCTACTTGCGAACCAGGTGGCACTGAGCTTGGCAAAAAGCTTAGAGAGATGATTTTTAAAGGTAAAATTTGCTCTAAAGCTGAGCTATTTTTGTTTTTAGCTGACCGTGCCCAGCACTATGCTAGCGTGCTTGCGCCAAACAAAAACGCTCTTGTTTTAAGCGACCGTGGCTTTGTCTCTGGTATTGCTTATGCTGCGGATAGTTTTAAGATTGACGAGCTAGTTTATCTTAATAAATTTGCTCTAAATAATGATTTTGAGGCTAAGTTTGTATTTTTTAAAGCTGATGAAAAGCTAATACACGAAAGACTGATGAAAAGAGCAAACAGCGATAGCATAGAAAAGCGTGGAATAGAATATCTTATGAGAGTTCAAGGCTACATGGAGATTGTGCTAAAAGACCTTGAATTAAATTATATAGAAATAAACGCAAATGATGAAATATCAGCGATAAATGCTAAAATAGTTGATTTTATAAAGGCTGATTTATGACTCCAAAAGCTAGCATTTTTGCTGGTGTAAATGGCGCTGGCAAGACCACTGCTTACTTTGAGCTAGTAAGTAAGTCAATAGACCTTGGCAGGCGCATAAATGTAGATGAAATCGCTTGGAGCATAGGTGATCACAAAGACCCTGCCACGCAGGTGAGGGCATCGCGCATTGCGCTAACACTGCGCAAAATGTATCTAAAAGATAAAAGCGATTTTAATCTTGAAACCACGCTTTGCGGCTCTGGAATTCTTAGGCTTTTTGATGAGCTAAAAGAAAATGGCTTTTTTATCTGTTTGTATTTTGTTGGTTTAGAGAGCAAAGAATTAGCAAAAGAGAGAGTAAAAATCAGAGTTGCCAAAGGCGGACACGATATCAAAGCAAATTTGATAGAAAGGCGCTTTTATGAGAGCTTAGAGAATTTAACAAAAGTCCTAAGCCTTTGCGATGAAGCTAGAATTTATGATAATAGCGATACTTTTAAACTAGTAGTACAAATAAAAAATTCTAAAATTCTAGAATTCAAACAAACTAAGTGGCTAAAAGAAATACATATATAAGGAATAAAAATGATAAACTCGCTTCGTGGTATGAAAGATTTTTTAGATAATGATGGGGCTTTATATGAGCAGGTGGTGGGCGTTTGTGCAAAGGTGGCGCAAAACTTTGGCTTTGCTTTTATTGAGACACCAAAGCTAGAAGAAACCGCACTTTTTCGCCGCTCAGTTGGCGAGAGTAGCGATATAGTGGGCAAAGAGATGTATGAGTTTAGTGACAAAGGCGGAGAGAGTATTTGCTTGCGCCCTGAGGGCACAGCTGGGGTTGTGCGAGCATTTTTACAAGCCAAGCTTGATAAAATAGGCGGCATAAAGCGCTGGTTTTACCACGGGTCTATGTTTCGCTACGAGCGTCCGCAGCGTGGTCGTCAGCGTGAGTTTCATCAATTTGGCATAGAGTGCTTTGGCATAAGCGACGCGCGCGAAGACGCTGCTATCATCATACTAGCAAAAAGAATTTTAGATGAACTTGGCATAAAGGCTACTTTGAAGCTAAACTCGCTGGGAAATAAAGAGAGTATGAGCGAGTTTAAAACAAAGCTAGCAAGCTACGCAAAAAATTGTGCTAACAAGCTTTGCGATGATTGTGCCAGGCGCATAAATACAAATATATTAAGAATTCTAGATTGTAAAAATGAAAAATGCCAGGCTCTTTTAAAAGATGCTCCAAGCCTGCTTGATAGCCTTGATGCTCAGTGTAAAAAGGACTTTGAGCTAGTCCAAAATCTGCTAAAAAACGCTGGCGTAGAATACGAACTAGATGATAGGCTAGTGCGTGGGCTAGATTATTATAGCAAGATCGCATTTGAGTTTGTAAGCGATGAAATAGGCGCAAAAGCAGCTGTTATCGGCGGTGGGCGATATGATGGGTTAATTAGCGACCTTGGTGGCAAGCCTACACCTGCTGTTGGCTGGGCTATGGGGATTGAGCGTATAATGGAGATTTTAAACGCAAAAAAAAGTGCAATCCAGCGTGACGGCATTTATCTTTGCGCCTTGGACCCTACTTTCATTGATGAGATTTTCGCACTTGGCTGTGAGCTTAGAAAAACTCATAAAGTAGAAATCAGCTACGAGGCAAAAGCCCTAACAAAGCACTTGAGTTTAGCTGATAAAAAAAGAGCAAAAGTCTTTCTCTGTCTTGGCAGCGACGAGAAGGCAAAGGGCGAAATCTGGTATAAAAACCTAGAAAATAAAAGCGAAAAACGCATTAAAATTAGCGAGTTAAAGGGGGCATTATGAGAGATGATTATGGATTAAATATTTGGGCAAATGGAGATTTTATCATAGAAAAAGGCAAAATCTGTCTAAATACACCTAGCAAGCCAGCCTTACAAGAAATGGTAGAAAAAATCCGCGAGGGCGGCATAAGAGGCCCTATTTTGCTGCGTTTTCCACACCTTATAGCTAGACAAATAAGCGAGCTTTACACAAACTTTAAAGCCGCTATGAGCGAGTTTGACTATGGTGGCAACTTCTGCGCTGTCTATCCACTAAAAGTAAATCAATACCCAGGCTTTGTAGGAAATCTAGTAGAAGTGGGCAAAAAATACGGCTACGGCTTAGAGGCTGGAAGCAAGGCTGAGCTACTTCTAGCCATGGCATACAACGAGCTTGGCTCGCCTATTACGGTAAATGGCTTTAAGGATAAAGAGCTTATTAATCTTGGCTTTATCGCAGCTGAAATGGGGCATAATATCACCATCACAATCGAAGGTCTTGGCGAGTTAGAGACTATAATTGAAACTGCTAAAAACCGCTTTAAACCAAAGCCAAATATCGGTCTGCGCATTCGCTTACATAGCGGCGGCAGCGGTATTTGGGCAAAAAGCGGTGGCATAAACTCAAAGTTTGGACTAACATCAACCGAGCTAATAGAAGCTGTCAAACTGCTTAGCAAAAATGGCTTAATAGAGCATTTTAACATGATTCACTTTCACATCGGCTCGCAAATAAAAGAAATCGGCCCACTAAAAAAAGCCCTACAAGAAGCTGGCAACATCTACGCAGAACTACGCAAAATGGGCGCAAAAAACCTGCGTGCTATCAACCTTGGCGGCGGCCTTGCCATAGAATACTCGCAATTTAAGCACAAAGAGACCAAAAACTACACGCTAAAAGAATACGCAAATGATGTCGTTTTTTTGCTTCAAAACATAGCCGCACAAAAAAACGAGCCTGTGCCTGATATATTCGTAGAAAGCGGCCGTTTTATAGCAGCAAGCCACGCTGTGCTAACTGCGCCTGTTTTAGAACTTTTTAGCCAAGAATACAGCGAAAAAAAACTCCAGCTAAAAAAGAAAAATCCACCACTTATAAGCGAGCTACACGACCTATACACAAACATAAATAAAAGCAACGCAATCGAGTATCTCCACGATGCTACCTCGCACCTTGATAGCATGCTTACGCTCTTTGATCTAGGCTATGTGGACCTTAAAGACCGCTCAAATGCTGAAATACTCGTCCACCTAATCGTGCGAAAGACAATTAGCATCCTAAATGACAAGGACGACTACGCCGACCTTCGCCGCATCCAAAACGAAATTCAAGAGCGCTATCTAGTAAATTTTAGCATTTTTCAAAGCATACCTGATTTTTGGGGGCTTAAACAGCATTTTCCTATCGCTCCACTTAAACACCTTGATGAGCGTCCTACACTTTCTGCGTCTATTTGGGATATCACCTGTGATAGCGACGGCGAAATCGGCTTTGATAGCAAGGATAATCCGCTTTTCTTACACGATGTGGATATCAGCAAAGAGCCGTATTTTCTAGGCTTTTTCTTAGTTGGTGCGTATCAAGAGGTGCTTGGCATGAGTCATAATCTTTTTACCCACCCAACAGAAGCTATAATAGTGCCAACTGGGGATGGCTATGAGATAAAAGAGCTAATAGAAGCCCAAAGCATAATGGATATTTTGTACGACCTAGACTACGATATAGACGCTATCCGCAGCGAGCTAAACCGCCGAATAGAAGCCTCAAATAGAGTGAGCGAAAAAGCCAAAAAGCAGATTTTAGGCGAGCTATATCTATTCTTAAACGCAAATGGATATTTGCGAACAGTTCAGTAATTAGGGAATTCTATAATTCCCTAAAAATTCTAGAATTCCTTTCTGTATTTTCGGCACTCTTTACTGCTTCATCGCTAGAAATTCTAAAATTCCTAAGACTAACTGGAACGCATTTTGCTTAATAAGCCTAAAATATTTTAGGATTTGCTTATGAATAACGGCTATTATCAAGCCACAGGTGCGATGGTTACGCAGTTTAACCGCCTTGATGTAATCACCCAAAACCTAGCAAATGTAAACACCATAGGCTACAAACGCCAAGATGTGGTTATCGCTGATTTTGAGCGGATTTTTAAAGAAACGCGCGATGAGCTGCCGCTAGATAATCACACAAAAGACGCCGCAAAGTTCCTAGCTCGCAGCATAGATAGAGTGCCAAATATCAATGATGTCTACACGGACTTTAGCGCAGGTAGCCTAAAAGCTAGCACAAACGCTCTTGATGTGGCTATCGTGCGTGAGGATGCATTTTTGCTAATCCAAACTCCAGCTGGTGAGACTAGACTAACAAAAAATGGAGCTTTGACCCTTGATCTTGATGGCTATATAGTCACAAAAGAAGGCTTTAGAGTGCTAAATGCAGACTATAAAGCCCTGCCTAATAACGCTCGTGGCATCCAAGTGCCAAATAATACTCAAATCACAATCACGCCAAATGGCGATGTATACGGCGATGAAGTCCAGCTAGGCAGGTTCTATATCGCTCAGCCAAGAGACCTTCGCACTCTAAAGCAAGAAGGCGATAATCTCTACATCCCAGCCTACCCTGAGGATGTAACTGATCTAAATACTAGTGGCGCCTTGCGCCAAGGTTTTGTGCAGATGTCAAATGTAAATCCAGTCACGCAAATGGTAAATCTCATAGAAACCCAGCGCCTAGTAGAGAGCTACCAAAAAGTAATGACAACACACATGAACGAGCTAAACAGCGAAGCAATAACAAAACTAGGCTCAGTTAGAGCCTAAATAAAAGGATAAAATATGCTAAGATCACTATTTACAGCTGCTACTGGCATGATAGCACAACAAACA
>CAMENE010000017.1:0-33242 GCA_945928165.1 uncultured Campylobacter sp. | reverse complement strand
CGCAGGGTTTTTAAAAGCTAAAAAGGATAGAAAATGAACTTTTTTGAAGAAATTTGGGGCTGTCTAAACGAAAGTAGAATTTCTAGCAAAACTATAAAGCTACATGCTATAGAAGCAAACTTTAATAACATTAGCTTTGAGGAGCTAACAAAGCCTAAAAGCTTGCAAACTCCAAGCTACGCTAGTTTTTGTAAAGTCTATGAAATATCTAATTTTCCAAGAGTAAAAAATACTGATAAAAATGCTGTATTTTTACATGCTATCGCTCACATTGAGTATAGTGCTATTGATATCGCTCTTGATGCTTGCTACCGTTTTAGAGGTTTGCCGCTGCAGTATTATAGCGACTGGATGGAGGTGGCAAATGATGAGATCAGGCATTTTAACAAAATAAACGAAGAGCTAGAAAAAACAGGGGTAAAATACGGCGATTTGCCAGTTCACAACGGACTTTTTGTCGCTTTACAAAAGACTCAGCGCAGCCTACTTGATCGCATGGCGATACTTCCTCGCCACATGGAGGCAAGCGGACTGGATGCAAATACAAATATTTTGAGCAAAATAGATGAGAACTCAGCTCTTCGATCTTTGCTAGAACTAATCCGTGATGAGGAAGTCTCGCATGTGGCAAAAGGCGATAAGTGGTTCAAATACGCCTGCAAAGAAGAGGGCATAGAGCCTAACTCTTGGCTAGAAATCGTGAGAAAATACTATCCAAAGGCCTTTGAAAATCCAAAGCTTATTGATAAAGAGCGTAGATTTCAGGCTGGATTTAGCGCAGATGAAATCGCACAAATCGAACTGCTAGCTACAAAAAATAAGAAAAACCTATGAAAATAGTATATTTTATCCGCCACGCAAAGGCAGTTCATGATGGCACAGCTGATTTTGATAGAGGCTTAGAGGAGCGTGGATTTAGCGATGCAAGACTAATGGCAGAGCATTTGAAAGAAAAAAATGTGAAATTTGATAAAATCATCTCTAGTCCATCAAAGCGCACGATGATGACAGCGCAGATTTTTGCGCAGGTTTTGGGACATGGCAAAAAAATAAAAGAAGTAAAAGAGCTCTACGCAAGCAGCCCAGGCCGCATAATCTCAGTGCTAAATGATGTAAAAGACAAGCACGACTGCGTGGCGATTGTAGGGCATAATGAAGAAATCACCGAAGTCTGCCGGCTACTAAGCGATGAGAGATTAGGGCATATACCTACAAGTGGGGTTTGTGCTCTGTCCTTTAATACCGCTAGCTGGGCGGATGTGGAGATAGGCTCAGGCAAGATGATATATTTTAACAGTCCAAAAAGGGTAAAAAAATATAAAAAGCACTGGGAATTCTAGAATTTTTGTCATTGCGAGGCTTTGAAAAAAGAGGGAGCAAAGCCAGCAAAGCTAGGAATTCTAAATTTATCCTTAGAAATTCTAGAATTCTCTGCGTCATTTAGGGAACAAAGCCACCGAAGCTAGGAATTCTAGTTTTTGAGGGTTATGGGATATTTTTGCAATTCTAAAATTTAGTAAATAAAGCTATAAAAAACTATAAGTAAATAATGTTTATTTAATAAGTTATTTAAATAAATACTACTTTTTTGAAAGGTTTAAAAATGAAAGAAAAGTTAGCAAATTTTAAGGCAAATTTTGATAATAAATTTGAGAAATATAAAAATCTATTTTATATATTAACTTCTATTCTTTTACCTCTTTTTGTTTTCTTGTCTTATCTTAGTTTTTATGAAAATAGAGCATTCCCAAAACCACTAGAATACCTATATAAAGTAAATGGTGTAGTGATCTCACACAGCTATAGTAGAAAGGATGACACAGGGACATTGGTTTTAAAGCTAGATAATGGGGATACTGAACACTTTCGCATATTTTCATCGGATGATGAAATTTATAAAAATTTAAAAGGCAAAAAGGCTGTAATTTATGCCTCAGAAGCTGCATTTTTTTTCAGAGATCCAATCATACAACAAATTGAAAATATTGAAGGTGAAATTTTAAAGAAATATGATTATGATTTGGCTATAAAATCAACCGGTTTTTTTGGTGGCATATTTGCTTTTTGCTTTAATGTTGCTACTTTTCTATCTCTTATTTTATCATTTGTATTATATAACGACATCAAAAAACAAATAAAATCAAAACAAGGAGTAAAAAATGACTAATATTTTAAATTCTCTTTCGAGAGAAAAAATTGATGGTGAGCTTAATGGCGGGCTTAATATAGGTAATATATTTAGCTCTTATGTAGGAACAAATATAGATATAGCCAAGATGCAAAAAGATAGGGAATTCTAAATTTCACATTAGGAATTCTAAATTTATTTTAGAAATTCTAGAATTTTCGTTATTACGAGCGAAGCGAAGCAATCTCTAGGAATTCTAAATTTATCCTTAGAAATTCTAAATTTATTTTAGTAATTCTAAATTTATTTTAGAAATTCTAAATTTATTTTAGAAATTCTAAATTTATTTTAGAAATTCTAAATTTATTTTAGGAATTCTAAATTTATTTTAGGAATTCTAAATTTTTGCTCGCTTTTAGGCTAGATAAATCTAGCTTGTAAATTTTATAAGGGCTACGCCCTAAATCCTTGCTTCTCCCGCCGCCGCCCCTAAAACCCCGCTAGAATTTAGAATTTTATTATGCTTCCCTTGTCATTTTTTTAAGTGATATACTTTCGTTTGGGCGTTTGAATTCTTAGCGCATAGGCGCTGTGTAAGAGTTTTCCCAGCGAGCTTTAAGCGATGGAAAACATAATGTTTAAAGGCTAACAAGCGTCCCAGCGATGGCGATTTAATAAGATTGCTTCGCAAGCCCAGCAATGACGGAATTTTCTGGGTGACGAATTTTCGTAATGACGAATTTTCGCAATGACGGCGATTTGATGAGATTGCTTCGCAAGCCCAGCAATGACGGAATTTTCTGGGTGACGGAATTACGGAATTTTAGGGAATTGCAGAATTCCCTAAAATTCGTCATTGCGAGGCTTTGAAAAAAGAGGGAGCAATCTCTATGAATTCTAAATTTATTCTTAGGAATTCTAAATTTATTTTAGCAATTCTCAATTTTTGCTCTCTTTTAGGCTAGATAAATCTAGCTTACAAATTTTATAAGGGCTAACGCCCTAAATCCTTGCTCCGCCGCTGCCCCTAAAACCCCGCTAGAATTTAGAATTCTTTTGCTTTATCTGCGTTTTTTTTTGCTTCGCATCCGTTGGTTGCTTCGCATCCGCTGGTTGAGGGTTAGGGGGTATTTTATCCTTAGAAATTCTAAATTTCACATTAGGAATTCTAGAATTTCTAAATATTTCTAGCGTATTTGTAGTAAGCTGCGCAGGCTCCCTCACCACTTACCATACACGAGCCTATTGGGCTTTGCGGCGTGCAGGCTTTGCCAAATACCTTACAATCATAAGGCTTTGCAAGTCCTTTTAAAATCTGCGGACAAATACACGCCTTGCTCTCAGGCTTACTCGTAACGCTACAATCAAAGCGTTTTTTAGCGTTTAGCGCGTCATACTCGCTTCGCAGATCAAGTCCGCTTTGCTCTATTAGCCCAAGCCCACGCCAGAGCATATCACAGGGCGCAAAGTATTTATTTATAAGCCTTTTAGCCACTTCATTGCCTTTTGGCAAGACAGCTCTTGAGTATTCGTTATAGACCTCGTGCGTGCCTGCTAGACATTGCTCTATCACATTTAGCACGCTAGCCATCACATCAAGAGGTTCAAAGCCTGAAATTGCAATAGGCTTTTTAAACTCAGCGCAAAGCCCCTTATACTCATCACTTCCTACGATCACGCTTACATGCGATGGGCCCAAAAAACCATCGATCCTAGCTTTTTCGTCGCCCATTATCGCTCGCAGTGGCGCAGGGACTGTAACATGATTTATGTGAAAAAAGAGATTTTTTACATTTTCATTTAGCGTTTTTTCTACTAGCACAGCACTCATCGGCGTCGTAGTCTCAAAGCCAATAGCAAAAAATATTACATTTTTGCTAGGGTTTTGCCTAGCGATTTCTAAGGCTTCAAGCGGGCTATAAAGTGCCCTTATATCATGCCCCTGCCCTCTAAGCTGCGCTAGGCTGTGCGTGCTGCCAGGCACTCTTATCATATCAGCTAAGGTCGTAAATATCGTATTTTCCATGCTTGCTAGCTTGCAAGCCTCATCAATAGCCTTGCGTGGCATCACGCACACAGGACAACCTGGTCCGTGGATGAAGTTAATGCTCTCTCCCACTAATTGCGGCAAGCCAAACTTCATTATACTATGCGTGTGCCCACCACAGATTTCCATTATATTAAGCGGCTTTTTTAGCTCCTTGCTTTTTATCTTTATTAGCTTAGAAAGGGCTAAAATCTTGTCCTTATCCCTAAAATCGTTTATTAGATCCATTAAAATAAACCTTTGCTATCTAAAATTCTATTTCTTGCCAGCTCACAGTATTTTAAATCAAGTTCCAAACCTATAGCTTTTCTATTGTTTGAATATGCTTCAATCAATGTAGTCCCAGAGCCACAAAAAGGATCAAACACCGTATCATCTATATAAGAAAATAATTTAATACATCTTTTTGGCAATTCTCGTGGAAATGGAGCTGGATGTCCTATTCGCTTTTTACTCTCGCCACTAAAAGTCCAAAGTCCATTAGTCCAAGCCATAAAATCTTCTTTGCTAATATCACTATTGCCTTTATTTTTTTTTCTCCACTCGTTTTTGTAAAGAACAACTATCAACTCAACAGGAGCGATGACATAAGGGGCTGATGCCGAAAGCCAAGATCCCCAAGCTGTGCGCCTACTGATATTTCCTTCATTCCAAATAATAGTGCTATGATATTTCCAACCCACACTTTTAGCAATAGCTATAAGATCAGCACCCACGCTTTTTTGCCCACCTTTATTTTTATCAAGTGGTATATTTAAGCAAAATCTCGCTCCATCCTTTGCCCAAAAATAGCAATTTTCTAACCAAAGTTTAGAGAATTCTAGATATTTTTCATATTCTTTATTATCATCGTGTAAGCCATATTCAATGCCAACATTATAAGGTGGAGATGTAATCCCAAGGTCAAAAAACTCAGTATCAAAATTACTTTTTTGCGTGCAATCAGCATTAAAAAGTTCAATTTTTTCATCTTTAAAAAAACTATTCATAGCAACTTACCCAAATCATCAATAAGTTTATCAATACTTTTTATTTTATCGCTTTCATCAAAACTTTCTTTTGCTAAATAAATACCATCTAATTCATACTCCATAACAATACGGGATTTTTTAGGATTAACTCCCAAAAAGCTTATTTCATCATCATTATCAGGGGTAATCATAAAAACTTTTATATCTTTTGTTAAATTGTTTTCTGCTAGCTTTAATTTCCAATAAGGAGTTTTGGTATATCTTTCTCTAAAAGAATTCTTTATAGATAAAATGGCTAATATTTTTACTCTTTTTTCTACTATTTTATAGATAATAATATCGCCATCTGGCAAAACGCAATTCTCTCCAAAATCTACCAAAATGGCTCTTTTTACAAGATTTAATTCTTCATCTAAATTTTTAGATTTTAAAATCTTATCATTAGTTATTTTTAATTTATGCTTATTGCAAAAATCACAAATAATAATCTCTATAATCTGCTCTAAGCTTCTACCAACAACACTTACCCAACCTTGTCTAGTCTTAATAACTGCCTCTTCTTTACTTAGTCCATTATTTTGTAATTCACTAATTTTATTTTCATAAAATATTTCTTTTTGGTTATTAAAAAATTCTTTTATTTTTTTAAAAGCATTATTTCTATAAAGCTTATAAAAAGATAAAAAATTTTGAACCACTATTTCATTTGGCTTCATTACTTAATCCATTTATGCCTTACTCATCGCCTTTAAGCCAAGGTCGCCCTCGTCCTCATCTATCTGGCCACTGCTCATATCATCAGCGATTTTTTGGTATAGCTCTAAGCTTGCTAGGGCTTGTTCGGTATCAATTTTGCTCATCGCAAAGCCCACATGTATAAGTATATACTCGCCCACAGCTACAGGCTCAGCTATCAAGTCCAAGCTCACTCCACGCCTAACTCCCATAGTATCAACTATGGCAAAATTATTCTCATCTATTGATATTACTTTTGAAGGTATTGAAAGACACATTTTTATCCTTATTTTCACGCATTAAAAGCGCTAATTCTAGCAAATATTTTTTTAATTTTCAATACGCTTTATTTGCCAAAAGGCTAAAATTACATAAAATCAAAGGCAACGCAAAAATCTAGAATTCCAAACTAGAATTTCTAGGAATTCTAAATTTAAAAATATTTAAAATTCCAAAACACTGGCGGAATATTTGAAATTCCAATCTAGAATTCCTAGAAAAATTTGCTATAATTCCTGCGCCAAAGGATAAATGCTACATTGCGCTAGCTTGATGTGTTTTGTTTTAGCAACTAGTTTTGGTATGCTGTATTTGTTTTATCACTTAGTGCTTAGGGCCCATTATCCTTTGGTTTTTAGTCCTTTATCACTTCTTTTGTAAGAGCTATATTTTTGACTAAATAGCTATCTACGCCTTTTATAGACTCTTTTTGGATAGCTTTTATGAAGCTCTCCATAAAATCAAAATCTATTTCGCCGTTTTGGGTTATTGGTAGTTTTATATTTAATTCTTTAACATCAGACATAGAAGTAGAGTATCCAAAATTATTAAATGTTTTTAGCAATACTGATAAAATAAATAAAATGTGTTTTTTGTTATAATCTGTAAATTTTGGCAAAAGACCTTGAAACGCACCATTGTCACCACTACGATAAAAACTTTCGCAAATCATACCGATTTCGCCGACACTTGAAGTATAAGCTAAAATAGGTTTATCTTTTTCTACTTTAAACAAAAATTTTTCATCTAGTAAAACTTTTTGAGGATATTGATATTTTATATTTTGTCCAAAAACATGATATCCTTTTTTTACTACTTCTAAATTTTCATATTTTTTAGAAAAGCCTTTAATTGTTTTTTTATCAAACAAATCGCCGATTTTAAACTCTTGCCAGGTTTTAGAATTTAGCTCATACCCCCCCCCATTTTGCTTTTTATGCTTGTAGAATTCTAGAATTCCACGCTGTTTTTGTTCTATTTTATCAATAAAATTTTCCATAAAATCAAAATCAGGTTTATTGTTTTTTATAGGCAATTTAATTTGAGCTATTGCGATTTTTGATGAAACAAAAGCATCAATATAATTATAATTGCTAGAAAGAGAGTTTATTATAGAACAAATAAAAAGAGCAATTTTGCGATTAAATTTAATTTTAAAATCATCTTTTAGATATAGACGATATATTTTATTGCCTGTAAGAAAATCTTTTTCTTGATAAAAAGCTTTTGCGCTTTCAGCACCTATTATAATACAATTTGCTTTATATAATTTTTCTTTTGTATCAATATATTGGGTTATTCCATTATTAAAAATAGTTCTAGCTACATAAGGAATTTGTCCATCATTATACAATCTTGGATTATGATATTTTGAACATTCTATATCAAAAATATCACCTATTCTAAACTCTTTCCACTCGCTACTATTTATCATCTTTTTTAGCCTTAAAAGTAAAAGTAAAATTCTCGTTATCTTGTTTTATATCGCTATCATAAAGTAAAGTTTCTAGCATAGTATTTTCAAAGTCTTTTTTGTCAATGCCATTTTCAAAAAGCAAATAATCTAACACTACTTTTTTAAAGTCTTTTTCGCTTATTTCAAACTCTGGCTGTGGCTCTGTGTAGCATAGATTATCATTTGGACTTATCCATTGACAGCTATCATCGCCACTTTGTTTATAAATCACATCCACCCAGTAGTCCTCTAAGGTTTGCTTCCAAATGCCTTTGCTGTCTTGGCGACCTTGATTTTTGATAGTTTCTAAGCCGTCTTTTTCTATATAACAAGTAAAAATAGGCTTATTGTTTTGTGGCTCGTGAGCTTTGAAAATAAAAATAGAAGTATCACTATGACCTTTATTTGCTCTAAAAAGCTCAGGCGGTAATTTTATAATTTTTAAAAGAGAGTGTTTTTTAAACCACTTTTGTGCTAAATTTTTCTTTACTACTAATTTATTGCTAGGTAAAATAAAAGCACAAATTGCGCCATCACTTACATTGTTTAGCACATTTTCTACTATTAAGCAACAGCCGAATTTTTCTTCATAAGGTGGGTTCATAAGCACCCTAGTAATTTCTTTTTGCTTTATCCACTCGCAGATTTCATTGCTTCTAGCATCGCCATGAGTTATGTTTGTTTTGCCATCTTTGTGTATTATCATATTTGCGCAAGATAGAGCAAAAAGTTCTTTATCAAACTCCACGCCAAAAAGCTTTTCATTTTGAATTTGTGCTAATTTATCCTTTACATTTTCTCCACCGATTTCATTTATCATATTATTCATTGCTTTTACCAAAAACGCACCAGAACCACAAGTAGCGTCTAAAACTTTGTCTTTATAGCTAGTAGCTGTTATGCGATAAATAAGGCTTGTAATGTGGTCAGGCGTAAAAACTTGCCCCACTTCGCTTTTACCTTTGTAACGAGTAAATTCATTAAAAAATATACCCATCACATCTTCGCCACTCCACTCGCTAGATTTGATAAAGCGTGAGATTTCGGCGACATCATCTATAAAATCATTTATAGCTTTTTGATTTTCTGTGTAGTTAAAATTGATAATGTTAAATTGCTCTTTTATAATATTTAGTTTTATGTTTCTTGCTATTTCTGCGCTATATGATTTTTCTAGCGTTTTTATAATCTCACTTCGCAAGGTTTCAAAATCTCTGTTTTTTAGGCTTTTTAAATCAGCTCCGTTTTTATCAGCTACCAAAGCACAAGCTGTAAAAATCATTCTATGTTTTAAATTGTTTATGCCAAAATTTCCGTGCAAATTATCGTTTATTGACTTTGTAAAATTATAAATTGCTACTTTATCAATACTAATGTTATTAAATAAGTTAAGATAATAATTTTTATCAAAAAGCTCTGTGGTTAAGCTATAAAGTTTTTCATCTTTATAAACAGCTACATCAAAGCCATTATAAGAAATTCCCACTACATTTTTATATTTTTGTTTAGCAATTTCAATGTATTTTTTGATTTGCTCATCTTTTTTGATAAGGTCAGTTTTGCTATTAGCGCATTCTAGCACGATAGCTGGGTGCGCTGTGTCTTTTGGCAAATACCAACCATCAGGCTTATTTGGATTGCCTTTCCAGTAATTTTTATCTAAATTATTAAAAGTAGTTTGCTGACCAACGCCTGAGATAGCACTGTTATCATCATAAAAATTTAGAAGCTCTCTAGCTTTATCTCTTACTTTATCTTCTTCACACATTTTGTAGCCTTGATTTTTTTTAAAAACTAAGATTATAGCTAAATTTTTTAAGCTATTTGTAAAAAATAAAATTTAGTTATGGAATTCTATAATTCTACTTTTTTAGAATTCAAAAGTTACGAGCGAATTCTAGAATTCCAAAAAGAAAACCCCCGCACCCCCAAGAAAATATCTAAATTCTAGAATTTCAAACTAGAATTCCAAATTCTAAAATTCCAAACTAGAATTCCAATCTAGAATTCCTGCCCATTAGCAAAGCACGCCAAAAGTGCTGCCGTGCTTTGTAGAGTTTGCTTTTAGCAAAAAGCTATGGATTTTACAAATCTGCTTACAAGCCCAAAGTCCAAAACCAAGAGAGCCGCTGTTTTTGTGATTTTGCCCTTTGTAAAACTTCTTAAAAATCAGCTCTTTTTCACTTTTGCTAAAACCCTTTCCAAAGTCTCGCACGAAAATCCCGCTTTTACTAAGTCTTATGATAACACGCCCAGAGCTATATTTTAGCGCATTTGAAATTAGATTATAAAGCAGCAAGCCCATTAGCTCCCTATCGCAAAACACGCACTTTTGCCCGCTTATTTCTATTCGCTCATCTGCTAGTTCGTTTTTTACTCTTAGGGCTAGCTCTGCTAGGTCTATTTTTTCTATTTTTGGCTCTATATCGCCAATGAAAGCTGAGTTTAGCGTATCAAGTAGCTTTGTGATTTTATCGCAAGAGTAGATGATTTTTTGCGCAAAGGTACTAGTTTGTAAGCTTTGAGCGCTTAGGCGCATTATGGCTACTGGGTTTTTTATTTCATGACAAATGCCCTCAATCAGGCTTTGTTGCCTAGCGTTTTGTTGGGCGATTTTGCTGGCTTGTTTTTTTAGTTTTTTATCTTTTTGATAGATGATTTTTGCGATTTTTTTGCTTTGATTGTAGAGTAAAAAATACAAAGCCCCGCTAAAAACAAGTGAGATAAAAAGCAAGTAAAACACTATCTCATCGCTTCTAGCTAAAAAGTCATTTGCGCCTAAAATCCTTAGCAAAATAGCAGCAAAAAACACTAAGCAAAGCGCAAGAATTCCCACCGCTAACATAGCTTATAGCCCTTGCCTCTAATGGCTTTTAAATGCCGTCCGCTGCTACCTAGCTTGCGCTTTAAGCGTGAAATAGCAATGTTTATCGCCTTATCACTCACCTCATCATCGCCCCAAATCTCACTAGCTAGCTCGTAGCGTGAAATAAGCAGTTTGCTGTGAGCTAAAAAATAGCTTAAAATATGAAATTCCAAAGCCGTAAGCTCTACAATCTCGCCGCCTACTCGCACTTCATTTTGGGCTAAATCCATGTAAATCTGCTTAAAACTAAGCTCGTCTTTATCCGCAGCAGTCCTGCGCAAAACAGCTTTTATCCTAGCTTTTAGCTCGTTTATATCAAAGGGCTTTGCTATATAATCATCGCAACCACTATCAAAGCCAGCGATTTTATCGCTATTTGCGCCCTTTGCGCTTACGAAAATCACAGCCACTTCATGCCCTTTTGCCCTTAGCTTTTTTACTAGAACAAGTCCGTCTTCGCTGATTAAATTTCTATCTACAAGCAACAAACTAGTCCCTCCAAGGCTAAGCTCAGCCTCCACGCCAGCACTGCTTAAAAAGCACTTTGTCTCATATCCAGCTAGCTTTAAGTGGTATTCTAAAAGCTCTAACATATCTTTTTCATCATCTATTATTATGATTTTTGGCATTTTAGCTCTTTTGTTTTTTGATAATTTTACTATAAAATCTAGAATTCCAAATTTTAGAATTCCTTAAATTTTAGAATTTAAACATTTTGGAATTCCAAAACTAGAATTCCTAAGCTTAAATCTTTATTTTTTGGGGTTATGGGGTATTTTTTATCTAAGGAATTCTAGAATTCCAAATTTTAAAATTCCTTAAATTCTAGAATTCCAAATTTTTGAATTCCTAAACTAAAATTCCTAAGGCTCTAAGATTGTGCGGCGATTTTTAGATTTTTTGGCGAAGGGCTAGCCTTAGGGCACCGTAGCGGTAGCGTTTGCGAAAATTTTCGCCGAATTTTGCAAGCGAACAGCGCAGGAAAACGGCGAAAATATTTCGCATAAGGTGCTGGGCTGCTGGGGCCAAAAAACCTAAAAAGCGTCCACAATCTTAGAGCCTTCAAATTTAGCCTATTTTTCCACCCACATAATCACTTAGTAGCTTCGTCTTTGGGCGGTTAAATATATCTTTACTATTGCCAGCTTCAATAAGCTTGCCAAGGTACATAAAGGCCGTCACATCAGCTATGCGCTTAGCTTGGCTCATGTTGTGAGTTACGATTAGCACGCAGTATTTTTGTTTAAGCTCTAAGATTAACTCTTCAATCGCAGCTGTGCTAATAGGGTCAAGCGCAGATGTAGGCTCATCAAAAAGCAAAATCTCAGGGTTGAGCGCAATAGCCCTTGCGATACAAAGGCGTTGGGCTTGACCGCCACTTAGCTTTGTAGCATCGCTACCTAGCCTATCTTTTACTTCCTTCCATAAATTTGCCTTTTTAAGAGAGCTTTCTAAAATCACATTAAGCTCAGCTTTATTTTTTATGCCTTTGATTTTAAGGCCATAGAGCACATTATCCCTTATGCTCATGTTAAAAGGCGTGGGAGCTTGAAAAATCATACCGATTTTACTTCGCAGTTTTATTAGATTTGTATTTTTGCCTAAAATATTCTTGCCCTTAAATATTATTTCGCCTTTGTAGCGATTACCTTGTGTGATATCGCAAATTCTATTTATTGAGCGCAAAAGCGTACTTTTGCCACAGCCTGAGGGGCCTATTAGCGCAGTTACGCTTGATTTTGCTAGGCTTAGATTTATATCTTCTAAGCTTGCGTCATTTTTATTTGCATAATAAAAGCTAAAATTTTTAATTTCTAAAATACTCATTTTCTCTCCTTTAAGAGCCTAGAATTCCACCATCAAGCTTTCTTATTTGCATGATTGTGCTTCTTGGTGTTTTGCCATAAGGGAAGGTGCTATTTGCGCCTTTTTCGCCAGGGTGTTGGACGCCTACTAGCATTGTTTTACAATCATCGCTGATAATTACACCAGTAATTTCACAAGCAATTGGCCCGCTTAAAAATCTTCTTAGCTCTCCACTTAGCGGATCAGCACAAAACATTTGGTTATTGCCCATATTAGCATATGCGCCTTTGTTGCTATATTTGCCATCTGTTTGTATCCAAAGCCTACTATATTTATCAAACTTTAATCCATCTGGACTATTAAAGATATTATCTTTATTTATATTTTTGCTAGCACCTGTTTCGCTAAAGGGCTCATTACCAGCTAATAAAAATATATCCCAACTAAACTTAGTATTTATGTGTGTGCCATCATTTACAAAGCGCAAAATATGTCCGTAGATATTATTTTTTCTAGGATTAGGAGCATTTAGCTCTTCTCTTTTGTCGTTATTTGTAAGAGTAACATAAACAAAATCAGAGTTTGGATCAGCTGCTACCCACTCAGGTCTATCCATAGGCGTAGCACCTACTATGCTAGCTGCAAGTCTTGCGTTTATTACTACATCAGCTTGTGAGTTAAAGCCATTTTTGCTATCAAGCCCATTTTTACCATGTACTAGCTCTATCCACTCACCACTGCCTTTATTATCTCCTACTTTACCATTAAACTTTGCTACATACAAAGTGCCCTCATCTAAAAGATTTCTTGCTTTGCCATCATATTTATTTTTTGAAACGAACTTATATATAAACTCGTGCTTTTCATCATCACCCATATATACTACTACATGAGAGCTTTTATCTAGAACTACCTCGGCATTTTCGTGTTTAAATCTACCAAGAGCTGTTCTTTTAATAGGCATAGAATTTGGATCATAAGGGTCTATTTCTACAACCCAGCCAAAGCGGTTTGGCTCATTTGGATTTTTTGATACATCAAATCTCTCATCAAGGCTCCAGCCATACTCACCAGCACCTTTTTTAATTCCATATCTTTTTTGTGAGGCATCTTGACTAAACTCTTCGCTAGCATCAAAAAAATCATTAAAGTTTTCTTCGCAAGTTAAATAAGTCCCCCAAGGTGTCTTACCACTAGCACAGTTATTTATAGTGCCATATACTAGCTTGCCTTTTTTATCAGCTTTTGTTTTTAGTTTTTCATCGCCTTTTGCTGGGCCTGAGATGCGTATTGGAGTTTGGGCTGTGATCCTGCGGTTATATTTGCTATCTTTTACTAACTCATAAAAGCCATTTTCTAGCCTTTTTACCTCAAATATACTTACACCACAAGAGTTTTGCATATACTTTACATCATTTAGATTTATATTTTTGCCTTTGTGATTAAACATTATTTCAGGATTTATATACTCATTATTTACAGCTATTAAAGCTCTATTATTTTCAAGCTCAAACATAAACATACCATCATTATTATCGCCCATTACAAAATTAGCATTTTCTATGGCTTTTTCGTCTATGTTTTTACTCTCATCATACTCTCTTGCCTTAGAAAATAGCGGATCTGCCCAAGAAATAAGAGGCTTAGCTTCATAACCCTCAGGCACTACAAAAGTATCTTTTGTATTTATATCTATTGCCTTAAAGCCTAAAATCGCATTTTTATCTTGTGTTTTAGCCATTAAAGGTGACGCAAAAAAACTAGCGCAGCTAGTTAGCGCTGCTGTTTTAATAAAATTTCTTCTATTCATTTTTTTCCTTTATTTTCTTTTTAAAAACATAATTTTAGTAATAATATTTGCTCCAAGCACCATGATAAGTAGCAGCAATGCCCCACTCCACGCAGCATTTCTAAGTGCCTCATCACTACTTAGGCTAAACTCATAAATGCTTACACTTAGACTTGGCAGCGAGCTAAAAATATCAAAGCTAAAAAAATCATTATTAGCATTTGTAAATAATAATGGCGCACTCTCACCTGCTATTCTGGCAACACCCAAAATCACGCCTGTTATAAGCGCAGGTTTTGCATTTGCCATCATCACGCTCATTATCACCTGCCTTTTACTAGCCCCAAGTGCGTAGCTAGCTTCTTTTAGCTTAGGATCAACCGAACCAAGTGCTTCAAAAAAGGTCTTTGCCACCACACAAAGCATGATAAAGCCCAAGGCTAGCGAGCCAGCTATGCCAGAATAAGAGCCAAAAGTGCTAACAAAAATCGCATAAATAAACACACCAACAATAATGCTAGGTGTGCTAAGCAAAATTTCTATCACGCAGATTAGGCCGTTTTTTATAGCCTTGTTTTTTGAGTATTCGCTTATGTAAATACCAGCAAAAGAGCCGATAAACAGCCCAAAAACACTAGCCATAAAAACTAAAATAATCTGTCCTAAAATAGCATTTGCTAGCCCACCAAAAGCAGTAGGCAAGGTAAAAATCGCGGGACTTAGCCCCAAAATGCCTTTGTATATAAGCGAGCAGATGATAATAAGCAAAAAACCCACTCCAGCAAGCCCAAAAAGCACGCAAAGTGCGGTAAAAATATTATTTTTTATCTCATTATTTAAATACATATCTTACTCCACTTGAACAAAGCGCAGAAATCACAAACAAAATAAGAGCCAAAGCAAATAATGCGCTCTCATGCGCTGGGTTTGACATAGCTTCGCCAAATTGTAAAGCGATAGTTAGCGCAATAGAACTAGCAGGTTCAACCAAACTTGGCTGAACTTTTAGCACTCCACCCATTAAAAAAACCACCGCCATAGTCTCACCAAGAGCCCTTGCTAGGGCTAAAATCGCACCGGCTAAAATTCCAGTTTTAGCGCGAGGTAGGACTACTTGGCATAGCACCTGAGCCCTTGTAGCACCAAGTGCGTAGGCTGATTCTACCACGCTTTTTGGCACAGCGTTTATCGCATCTTTGCTAACACAGGCTATCAAAGGTAAAATCATAATAGCAAGCACGCCAGCACTAGCGAGCAAACCTACGCCAGAGCCACCAAAAATAGAACCAACCAAAGGCACAAAATACAAAAATCCCCACATACCATAAATAATACTAGGAATCGCCGCTAAAAGCTCTATACAAATGCTAAAAAACTCTCTAAATTTTTTAGCCAAAATGTGAGTAAGAAAAACTCCAACCCCAAGTGCTACTGGCAGGGCAAAAATCATCGCCAAGGCAGTGCTAAGCAAGGTAGCATAAATAGCAGCCGCACCGCCAAAATGCCCTTTATTAACATCCCAGACACTATCAAAAATAAATCCTATTCCAAAGCTTTTAAATGTAGCACTTGATTTAAAAACTAGCACCGCAAAAAGTAGCAGTGCCAAAAACACTACAAAATACGCTCCAAAGCGGATCAGAACTTTAAAACTAAGCTCTTTCATTATTTATTATTGTTTATCCAAATACTCTTTTATCGCTTTTGCTGTATTTTCATCAATTGGCTCATAGCCTAGCTTTCTTGTAGCATTTAGTGCCTTTTCATCACTCATAGCCCAGTTAAAAAACTTCGCTACTTCTTTATTATTTTTGCCCTCTTTATGTAGCAAAATAAAACTAGCTGCAACTAGCGGATACGACCCCTTGCCACTAGCGTTTGTAAGGATTTTATAAAAGTCATTTTTTGCGCTAAAATTAGCATTTTTGCTAGCTACCCCAAAGCTTGCTGGGCTTGGTGTGATATACTCATTTTCAGAGTTTTTTAGGCTAGCTAGTCCCATGTTTTTAGCATAAGAATACTCTAAATATCCTATACTAAAAGGTGTTTTTTCTATCACCCTCGCCATTAGCGGATTTGAGGCGACTGGCGTTACTTTTGCTTCCCAATTTATGCTTTTTGCTACGCCGTATTTATGTTTCCACTTCTCATCATTTGCTAGGTAGTTTGTGAAGTTAAATGTAGTTCCACTAGCATCACTGCGCACTATTACGATTATATCAGCGTTTGGCAGCTTTATGCTAGGATTTAGAGCTTTGATTTTCATATCATCCCATTTTGTAATCTCACCGCTATAAATCATCGCTAAGGTGCTAGGATCAAGGCGTAGATCTTTAATACCATCTAGATTATATCCAAGCACAACAGCTCCAATCACAGCTGGAAACTGAACTAGATTTTTCTCTTTTAATACCTCTTGCGTTAAAGGCTCATCACTACCGCCAAAGTCGCCATTTTTTGCGCTTATGCTAGCAATCCCCTTGCCTGAGCCACCACCTGAGTAGCTTACCTCATTTTTAGTTTGTTCATAGTAGATTTTTGAGAGTTCTTTGTAAATTGGCATAGGAAAAGTCGCCCCCACACCAGTAAGACTAGCAGCACTTGCACTAGCACAAATCACAGCTGCACCAAGACCTGAAAGTAAAGTTTTTTTAAGCATTTTTGCTCCTTTTTTATAAATTGCGAGCGAATTATAAAAATGCTTAATAACTTTTTGGAAACAAAATTTAATTTTGGAATTCCAAATTCTAAAATTCCTAAAAAATATAAAAAAGAAAACCCTCGCACTCCCAAGAAAATATCTAAATTCTAGAATTTCAAACTAGAATTCCAAATTCTAGAATTTAAAAAATATAGGCGCAGCACAAATCGCATAAATTTCTTATTAATCTAAAATTTTAGAAAAATTTCTAGCAAAATACATTCTTTATTTATATTATTTTAAATTTATCTAACTCTACAAAGCTTATTGTAGCGTTAATTAAAGCGATTTTTTAGCGTTTAACAGCTCGTTTTTACTTATATATTTTGCTTTTAAAAAGCCGTTTTGAAGTAGCCCTAATATCCAGCTTTTGGCTACAACTACTTTTATAAATTTAATAATCCATTAAGTAAAATTATCTTAGAATAATCAACATAATAATAAATATCAATCTATATCAAAAGGAAGTAAATGAGAAAATTACTATTTTTGCTCTTTATATCTCTATTTTTTATATCTTGTGCTGGGAGTAAAACTCCATACGCAGCACCTGTGATAAATGATAACTCTACTACAAACCCTATGAAATCTTTAGCATCTAATAGAGCTGATGTAGATAGTAACTTAAACACTCCAAATGGCGCCCCGCTATTAAATTTATCCGCATCTCCAAGTCTTGGCTCTAAATCAGCTGCACTAACTATAATAAACCCAATGGGCGGCTCATCTATAACCATTTGGGCTTTAGCTGAAGGAAACTGGCTATGGGGTTATACCTTAGATAACTCAAAGGATTTTGGAGCGGCTAGATTTTGGCAAGTTATAAATCTAGGTGGCGATATAGCTTTAATATCGAATTTCCTTACAAATACATGCATTCACGATGAAGGTAGTGGTATAACTCACCGCAGATGTGATCCAAATAATAAATCCCAGCAATGGCAGCTCTTTGCTATGGATAATGGAGCCATTCAGCTTAAATCCACAGCTTCAAATAAGTGTATAACAACAGACCTTGGCTCACTAACTCAAACTGGCAGCTACTATAGTCTTGCTATGAGGGAATGTAATTTTAAGCCAAATTTTAATCAACAATGGGTATTTATCCCTAAAGCTTTACCAACTGAAGTACTATTAGGATACCAACAATGAGATATATTTTAGTTTTATTTTTTAGCTTTATAAGCCTATTTGCTAATATAGATGACTTTAAAACTGCTACTTGGAATATGCAAGGCTCAAGTGCTAGTAGTGAGGCTAAATGGAGCATTAGCGTAGCTCAAATGTTCTCTGGAGCAAATGGGCTTGATGTCTTAGCCATCCAAGAAGCTGGCACTCTGCCAGCCACAGCCCAGCCAACTGGAAGGGAGTTTAGAGCATTTGGCACTAGCGTAGTAGTAACTGAGCATGTGTGGAATATAGGCTCTAGACTTAGACCAGATCTAATATTTGTGTATTTTGCTAGGACTGATGAGGGTGGTAATAGAGTAAATTTAGCTCTAGCTAGTAGAAGACAAGCTGATGAAGTATTCTTACTTCCACCTCCAACCACAGTCTCAAGACCTATGATTGGCATTAGGATAAATAATGATGCGTTTTTTAGCATTCACGCTTTAGCAAATGGTGGGGCTGATGCTTCAGCTATTGTGCATAATATAGATCTATTTTTTCAAAGCTCTCCAACTCTAGCTAGCACTAACTGGATTATAATGGGAGATTTTAATAGAGAGCCTGTAGATCTACTTAGCTCATTTGAGCTAGAATTAAGGCTTAGAACTAGAATAATTACAAATAACGCCATCACTCAAATAAGCGCTAGAAGAACTCTAGATTACGCTGTGGTTGGTAACTCTAATAGAGCTATCGCACCAGCGCCACTACCTCAAATCTCAGCTAGCACATTCTTTAGCGGATTTAGAACTCACATAGCAAGTGACCACTTCCCTGTAACATTTAGGAGATTTCCATGAAAATAGCTATAAAAATATCTTTAATATCTTTAATATCTATATTTATCATCGGTTGTAGCGGAGCTAAACCTGATATGAGCTTTTTGATGCTAGATGACTCTAAAGGATTTGCTGGAGATATAAGCAAAGCCCCAGATGAAAATAGAGCCCCAGATAGAGCTCCATTATTAAAAGATGAAAAAGAACAAACACCAATCTTAACTAGCTCAAATAATCAAGATGGGTTTGATCCATTTACCTTGCCTCTAAGCCTAAGATCTCTTGATACAGGTATGCCTTTGGTAGTGAATTTAGGTAAATCAGATGAGACCTTTAATTATAACCTAAGAGAGATTAAGGCATTTGAGCCAACTATAATTAGCGAGATTAAAAGGGTTGATAGCTTTGCTAATTTAGGTTTAGAGTATATTCAGTTTGTATCAGCTAATGATATAAATAGTTGCCTCGGGATTGATGAGAGTGGATTTTTTACTTTAAAAAATTGTATTGGGGATTTAGATAGAAAGAAATTTGAAACTGTATTTCAGCTAATACCTCTACTAAGTGATGCTGTAGAGATAAGATCATTAGTCCTAGGTGGTAAGGAGTGTATAAGCACATTTTTTAACCCAAATTTAGAGCCATGGCAAAGAGTAGGAATATTGAGATGTGAATTAAGAGAGGGTTTTAGTGTAGATCTACCAAAGCTTTGGGCTATTATGCCTGAAATCAGAGAAGCTGCTGTCATACAACCGATTGATTGAGCGGTTTTAGTTTATATACTATGTTTTTGAATAGTTTAAATTTGGATTTTAAAAAGCTATTAATGTATTTTAAATTTGATTTATTAAAAAATTTACCATTAAATTTAAGCTATCAACACATCGTTTTTAATAGTAGACATTTCAAGATAGCTAGAAATCGCTTGGGCTATATCTTGTATTAGGCTATTTTCTACATCAATTTTATATAACAATTATGCCGCCATAGTTTTATCAGATAAATTTATGAGCTTTCACAAACTTTACAAATATCGCTAATAAATATATAAGAGCAAAATACAATAAAAGAGCCATTTTGATCTAAAATTTTAGAAAATTTTCTAGCAAAATGCATTCTTTTTTATATTATTTTAAATTTATCCAACTCTACAAAGCCTATCATAGCGTTCATTAAAGCGATCTTTTTAGCGTTTAACAGCTCGTTTTTACTTATGTCTTTTGGTTTTAAAAAGCCGTTTTGAAGCAGCCTTTGTCTTGAAGTGCCTTTTAAAAGTGGAGTTTTTGGAGTCAGCCACAGACCTAAGCTCTCATCAAAAATAGCTAAATTCGCTATGCTAGTGTCTGTTATAAGAGAGTTTTTTATCATAATTATCTCATCAAAGCCGTTTTTGGCTTCGTCTATCTCGCTTCTATCTAGATATTTTTTATCGTAGCTAAAACTTATATTTACTAGCTTAAACTCGTAAAAATCACGCATTTTGTATGGAAAATACTCTACGCTTACAAGCTCGCCATTTTGATTGTATATCACTTTGGCTCTATAAATACCCTCTGATTTTAGCTTTAAGATCTTTGTAAAATCAAATTTAAGCTCCTTTAAGACTGAATTTTGAGCTCTTTTGATGTGAAAATCTAAATTTAAAACATTGCCGTTTTGAATTTTTATAGTCTCAAAAAGGAAAATAGACTTTTTGGATAAGTTCATCATACTCCTTTTTTGCCTCACTCATTACCGTAATACCTCCACCGCTGAAAAAATACAGCCCATCAGAACGCTGTTTTACAAACCTTATCATAACAAAGCTTTGGCAAACTACTCCGTCAAAATATATGAAAACTCCTGTATAAAATCCCCTAGGCTCTCTTTCGCACTCTTTGATGATGCGCATTGTCTCTTGCTTTGGCGTCCCTGTTATGCTACCTGCTGGCAGCAAGCTAGAGAAAATCTCGTCAAAACTTATCCCTTTTTTTAGCTTTGCACTGATATGTGAGCTAGTTTGATATAGCTGCGCTACTTTTTGTATGTATCTAAAACTCTCTACTTTAACCTCAGTAGAGATAGCGCCAAGATCATTTCTCATGAGATCTAGCATCATAGCTGATTCGCTAAACTCTTTTGGATCGTTTAAAAGCCTTTCTTTGGCTTTTGGAAGTGCTGCGCTTATCGTGCCTTTCATAGGAAAAGTATGGATAAAACCATCTTTTATAGTAACAAAAGGCTCAGGTGTAAAGCAGACAAAATCATCTTTTTTATAGATAATAGCTTCGCCCTTTGTATGCTCAAATATATCTTTTAAACTTAAATTTGTTTCTATCTTAGTAGAAAAACATAAATTTAAAAGATAAGAATCTCCGTTTTTTTGATGATTTATGACTTTATCAAAGCTTGTTTTGTATGTATCAAAGTCTATAGGATATTTTTTTATAAAATGATTTATAGGGCTAGCTTTTTTTACATTTAGTTTAAATTCTATGCCAAATTTCTTTGCGTCTTTGGGGTGAGTGATGATATTTTGCTCTGGGGTATCGTAGCTAAGAAGAGCTATAAAAGGCTGATTTTTAGGGAATTTATATAGCATCAGAAAAGCCAAGCTCTGCGCTTTTTCTAGCGAATTTTGCAAGTATTTTTGCTTTTTTAGCCAAATCAAAAGCCATAATTGACCTCCTAGCGGTATTAAATTTTAAAAGGCGATTTTAGCTGAATAAATCAAAAATATAACTTAAATTTAGATAGAAGCTTTTTGCTAGACCAACTTCACAACAAAAGCAAAAAATGTCTGCTAGCTTAGATGACGCAAAAAACACTTTAAAGATAAAGTGGTTTTTTCGCTCCTTTTTTATAAATTGCGAGAAAATTATAAAAATGCTTAATAACTTTTTGGAAACAAAATTTAATTGGAATTTCAAATTCTAGAATTCCAAATTCTAGAATTTTAGAATTCCTTAAATGCTAGGGAATTTTAGAGTAAATTACAAATTAGAAATATCTTACTTTTTGCCCACAAAAACACTTGCTAAAATACCAAATCCTAAAATAGCAAAAATCGCTATTAAAGAAATAGTAGAACTTATCTCAAATCCTAGCTCAAACATAGCATTTAAGGCGTTAATAATAATTTTAAAGCCTATGAAAAACAATAAAACAATCACTGCTTTTTCTAAATAAACAAGGTATTTTTTTAAAGCTTCAAGCATAAAATACATAGCCCTTAAACCCAAAATAGCAAAAATCATAGCTGAATATATAATCAAAGGCTCTTGCGATACAGCAATAACGGCTGGAACGCTATCAAAAGCAAACATAACATCGCTAACTTCTATCACGCAAAGGCATAAAAACAAAGGCGTAGCAATAAGCCAAGTCTTTTTATCTAAGCATAAAAAACCAACTTCCAATAGCTACAAAAATCAGTCTAAAAACAATAGCGCCAAGTATGCCAAAGTAAAGCACTCTATGTCTGTAATTTTGAGGAATTCTAAACCAAGTAAAAATTGCCATAATTACAAATAAATTATCCACACTTAAAGATTTTTCTAAAATATATCCAGCAAAGAAAAGATTTGCCATTTCTCTGCCGTGTTCATAATACAAGAAGACCCCAAAAGCCACAGAAACCAAAACCCAAAAAATAGACCATAAACTAGCTGACTTTAAAGACATAATTTTATCGTTTTTATGCCCTACTAAATCCACAAAAAGAGCAACTATAACAAAAATAGCAAAAACAATAATAGTGTGCAATGAAAAACCTAAATGTTGCATTTTTGTATCCTAAGAAGATTGTAAGCCAAAAAACTGGCTTACAAAATATTTTTACAAGTATTTGATGACTGACCTGTCTATAAGCTCTTCTAGCTTTTTATCTGCTGTTGGCTCGCCAATTGCTGAAAATTTCCACTCAGCATTATGTTTATAAAGCTTGCCAATTATCATAGCTACTTTATAAGCAAAGGTGTGATCCCTTGCTACATTGTAAGTAGCAAAGACTTTATTTACTCTCGTAGGAGTGCCTTCATAAAGCCTAATGCTAGCAAATGGAATATCGTTAAAATCAATTTGATTATAAGAGTTTAGAGCGAAAATTATTTGATCTACATTGCTATCAACTCTGCTTAAATCAATGCTGATTATTTCATTATCTAGTCCATCATCACCATCCACATCGCCAGTTAAATCATCGCCACTATGAACTATGCCAGAAGCTGATTTATTGCCAAAATAAACTACATTTTGTAGATTTTTATTACTATCAAAACAAGCAAGAGATAAATCCAAATCAACAGGCACGATTTTAGTATTGCCAAAAAGTCCTTTTTTGCTAATAGCTCCCCAGTTTGCCCCAACGCAAAAATCAACCAAAGATGAGCCATCATCTTTTTTAAGAGAAATTGTTTGACCTTTTATAAGAGAAATAGCCATGAGAAAACCTTAAATATTTAAGCCAAATTGCTTACAAAATCCATCAAGTCCTTCTTTATACCCAGCACCAACAGCTGAAAATTTCCACTCATTGTCTTTAAAATAAAGTCTTCCAAAAAGCAAGCCAGTTTCAGTAGAATAATCTTCTTCTAAATCATATCTAACAATTTCAGTATTTGTTTCATCATTTACTAGTCTTATAAAAGCATTGCGAACCATACCAAAGTTTTGCTTTCTTTGAATAGCTTCGTGTATTGTTACAACGATAGCTATTTCTTTTATACTGCTAGAAATCTTGCTTAAATCTACCTTTATAGACTCATCATCACCTTCTCCTGTGCGGTTATCGCCTGTGTGTACAACACTTCCATCGCTACTACTTAGATTATTGTAAAATATAAAATCTTTTCAAAGCTAAACTTAAAAAATAATTAACCTATGGGATAAATTTATGAACGAAAAGTTTAGCAATGCTAGTTAAAGTGAAATTCTAGAATTCCATAAAAAAATAGCTGATAATATAAGAGATTTTAGAGAAAATGCGGGCATTTCGCAGCTTGATTTAGCACTAGAAATCGGTATAAAATCAGTTGCATTTTATTCAAATTGTGAAAACTTACGCTACGGCAAACACTTTAATTTAGAACATATTTACAAAATCGCCAAAGCATTAAATATAGATATAAAAGAATTATTTTCTTAGTATAATTAAAATAAATTTTGAAACTCCAAACTAGAATTCCAAAATTCTAGAATTCCAAATTCTAGAATTCAAAACTAGAATTCCTAGAAAATATAAAAAAGAAAACCCCCGCACCCCCAAGAAAAAAGATACTAAGAACTCTAAAATTCCTTAGTGCTAGAAATTCTAGAATTTATTTAGAAATTCTAAAATTCCTTAGTGCTAGAAATTCTAGAATTTATTTAGGAATTCTGGAATTTATTTAGGAATTCTAAAATTCTTTAGTGTTAGAAATTCTAGAATTCCCTAGAAATTTACTTTTTTAGCAAGGCTTTTTTAGCAAGGCTTTTTGCTCAGCGATAAACTCTATCCACGCCTCAAAGCCCTCGCCTGTTTTGCTATCAAGTGTGATGAGTTTTGAGAGCGGATTTAGCTTTGCTAGCTCGCTTTTAGCACGCCCCAAACTAAAATCAAAATGCTCTATTAAGCTAACTTTTGTGATAATCACAAGGTCGCTGCGGCGAAACATCACAGGGTATTTTGGGATTTTATCATCGCCTTCTGGCACGCTTAGAAGCACGACATTTGCGTGCGTCCCCACATCATAGCTAGCAGGACAGACGAGATTTCCCACATTTTCTACAAAGAGCAAATCAAGCTTATCAAGCGGCAAATTATCAAGCCCTACCTTTACCATATCAGCATCCAGATGACAGCTTTGGCCGGTGGTGATTTGGTAGGATTTTGCGCCTGCTTTTATGATGCGATCAGCGTCTTTGTTTGTTTCCAAATCGCCCTCCACCACGCCGATTTTTACGCTCTTTTTGCCAAGCTCAGCTATCGTGCGCTCTAAAAGCGTGGTTTTGCCAGCACCTGGGCTACTCATTAGATTTATTGCCAGCAAGCCCCTAGCGTTAAAATCAGCTCTTATTTTTGCCGCAGCTTTATCATTTTTGCTAAGAATGCTCTCAAATATCTCAACCGTACTTTTCATTTTTACCCTTTTTATAAATTTATTAAAAATTCCCTTGAAATTGCCCTTTATTTTAGCTATAATTACACCTGATTTCAGGGGGAGACTTCTCCCCACTTCTTAGTTTTTAGCATACTCTACTAGATTTTCATCAAAACTTTTTAAAATATCATCTAGAAAAGTCATAATCATATTTGGCATAATGCTAAAAACACCGCTTGATTTTTTAAATGTAGCTCTTATGCTAAGCCTAGGTCTGCCATCATCAAGAATTTTTAGCAAATTCTCAAAGTGAAACGCCCTATTTCTAATGCTTCTTATCAAAAGCAATAAAGCATAAGCTTTTTGATAATTAGCAAGCGGTGATTTATTTAGCCTGCCTTGATTTCGGCTATAATATTTTTTAAAATCCAAACTATCCAAAAACTCTTTATCAAAAGCACAGCTGTGAATTTTATAGCATTCTGCCACCCTTACCCAAAAGCCAAAAGTTTGCCTTGAAACCAAGGCATTGTGCTCTTTTATCTTGCCACTATCATCATCCAAAACAATCTCGCTAGGTAAAGCAAAAAGCCAGCTCTCATCCCTAGCACTCATTATTTTATCAATTCTATTTCTAATGATTATTTCAAGAATTCCTAGCTTATGAGAGATTTGCGAGATTAGGCGCAGGTTTGCTTCGTGCTCGCTAGCACTAGCGTAGGCTAGAATTCTAGTTTTAGAAAAAAGCTCTATTAAAACCTGGCTATTTAGCATATTTCTCTTTTTAAACTTTTAATTGTAGAAATTTAATTAGTGATTCTTGCGTAGTTTTTGCAGCCTTCGCTGTACCCAAGATTACAAGCTTTTTTATAATATTCTTTTGCTGTTTTTATATTTTTTAATAAATTATCACCAGTTTCATACTCTGTGCCAATATAATAGCAAGATAATCCATTTCCAAGATTACATGCCTTTTTAGCATATTTTTCAGCAATTTGAAAATTTTTTTTCAGACCTATACCAAAAATATATGCTAAAGCAAGAGATGAACAACCATCTTTATCATTTAATTTACAAGCTTTATCATAAAATTTATTTGCCACTTCATAATTAACTTTTACACCCGTACCACCATATAGATAATAACCAGCCAAATAACAAGAATAAGCATTATTTACATTACATTTTTCAACAGAGATTTTAAATTGAGCAATATACTCAGTGTTATCATACTGCATCAAACCATTTAAATCCATAAATTCATCTTCGGCAAGAATAAAACCGCACAAAAACAAAAAAATAATTTTTTTCATTTTTTTCTCCTTAATAGCTCATATAAATTGTATTATTTAAATTGCGAATTTCATCATTTTGTCTTCGCATCTGATCTGTTTGTCTTTGCATTTCGCTATTACGTCTTGCCATCTCATCAGCCACCTTTTCTTGAGCTCTTATTTCTCTCAATCTATAATATCTTTCTTCTCTTCTCATTTGCTCTTCTTTTTCTATGGCAACAATTCTTTCTATTTGCTTTTGTGTCAAAGGTGCAACACAACCAGCTTTCCCCTGCTCAAATAAGCCAACCAATAAATCCCACTTATCCATGCTTGTTTCAAGGCGATTAAATATTTTTATAATTTCTTGATCGTTTATATACCATATTATATCGCCCAAATTACATCTTATATTTTTTTGAATAAAATTAGATTCTAGCCAAAAATAAGATATAATATCGTATTTAGCATATAGTGGCACATAATAACTTTCACCATTTGGTACTTTTAATAAAACACGATTATTTATATCAAACATATCTTTTGGCAATTTTGCCACCTCTGGCTGAGATGTTTCAGTACAAGCTACAAACATCAACCCAACAAATGAAAATAAAATTTTTTTTAATCATTTTAATCTCCTTTTTTAAAGCAATAAAATTCACAACAAGGAATTCTAGAACTCCCTACACATTAAACCTAAAATGCATCACATCGCCGTCTTTTACTTCGTATTCCTTGCCTTCTATGCGTAGTTTGCCAGCTTCTTTTGCACCAGCTTCGCCCTTACACGCTACAAAGTCTTCATAGCTTATCACCTCAGCTTTGATAAAGCCTTTTTCAAAGTCATTGTGAATGACACTTGCTGCTTTTGGGGCTAGCCAGCCACGCTTTATAGTCCAGCTACGCACCTCTTGCACACCTGCTGTAAAGTAGCTAATAAGCCCAAGCTTAGCAAAGGCAGCTTTTATTATAAGCTCCAAGCCACTCTCATCTGCTCCCATCTCAGCTAAAAGCTCACTGGCTTCCTCATCGCTCATTCCTACTAAATCTTCTTCAATCTTAGCACAAAGCTTGATAACTTGCGCATTATTTTCTGCTGCGTGAGCGGTTATAGCTTTTACATATTCATTATCGCTTGAAAGCCCCTCTTCATCTACATTTGCGCCGTATATCATCTCTTTTGCTGAAAGCAGTCTTAGCTCTTTATTAAGACTTTCAAAAACATCTCCACCATCAAAGCTACTAGCCTTTTTGCCAGCATTTAAATGCTCTAAAAGCGCATTTGCGCACTCCAAGCTAGCCTTTGCTTCTTTATTTGCCCCAGATTTTGCCTCTCTGGCAAGTTTTTCTATTTTTTTATTTAATTGCTCCATATCAGCCAAGATTAGCTCAGTTTCTATTATTTCAGCATCTCTTACGGGATCAGTATGCCCTTCTACATGCGTGATATTACTATCATCAAAGCAACGCACGATATGAAGTAGCACTTCACACTCTCTAATATTCGCCAAAAACTTATTTCCAAGTCCCTCGCCCTTGCTAGCACCTTTTACAAGCCCAGCGATATCTACAAACTCCACCTGAGAGCGCATAATTCGCTTTGGCTCTACGATTTTTGCTAGCTCATCAAGGCGCGCATCAGGCACTTCTACCACAGCCTTATTTGGCTCAATGGTACAAAAAGGATAATTTGCAGCCTGAGCGTTACTAGCCTTTGTTAGAGCATTAAATGTCGTGCTTTTGCCCACATTTGGCAAACCCACTATTCCTACCGCTAGTCCCATTATTTCAAACTCTCTAAAAACGCCACGCAGGCTCTAACTCCAACCCCAGAGCCACCTGCTGGATTTAGCCCCCAAGCTTTGCTTACAAAAGCAGGTCCTGCTATATCAAGGTGTAGCCATTTGTCTTTATACTCATCTTTTATAAACTTATCTAAAAATAACCCAGCCGTGAGAGCCCCGCCATAGCGAGAGTTAGCAACGTTTGAGACATCAGCGATATCACTTTTTATAAGCTCAGCTAAATGCTCATTAAACTCTAAAATGCTAAAAAACTCTCCACTAGTTTTTGCCGCTTTATAAAAATCACTTTGTAGCTCGTAGTTATTGCCCATTATAGCGCTTGTATACTCTCCTACGCCTACTACGCAAGCCCCTGTTAAAGTAGCTAGGTCAATGATAAAATCAGGCTTAATGTTTTCTTGCGCCCACACTAGGCTATCAGCTAGCACGAGGCGACCTTCTGCGTCTGTATTTCGCACCTCTATGCTAACGCCATTTTTGGCAATTAGCACATCATCAGGCTTATAAGCCTTGCTGCCTATTGCGTTTTCTACGCAGGCTAGCACTGAGTGGACTTCTAAGGCAATTCCAAGCTCGCTAGCAGCTTTGATTATACCAAGAGCTGCTGCTGCGCCACTTTTATCAGCTTTCATACTTAGCATATAATCACTTGGCTTTAAGCTAAGTCCGCCAGTATCGTAGGTCACACCCTTGCCTACAAAGCAGACCTTTAGCTTTGCGCCTTTTGGTTTGTAGCTAAGATGAATTAGTTTTGGCTCGTGTGGGCTGGCGTTTGCCACAGCTAGCATAGCGTTCATTTTCTCTTTTTTTAGCTCACTCTCGCCTAAAACTTCACATTTTAGCACATTGCTATTTTTGGCTAAATCTAGCGCATCCTTTGCCATACGCTCAGGCGTGTAAATAGCTGGTATTTCATTTACTATATCACGCACGAAATTTACGCTCTCACTTAGAATTGCGCAATTAGCTAAAATTTGCTCTGCGCCTTTTAATTTAGTATCAATTAGCACTTTTTCTAAGTTTTTTGACTTTTTATCACTTTTGTATTTTTCATAGCTATAAGCGCCTAATAAAATACCCTGCGCTGCAGCTTTTAGCTCGCACTCGCTTTTAAAATCAAAGCAAAGCCTGGCACTTTTGATTTTTAGCTTTGAGATAGCGCGTATTGCGGCTGACGCGGCATTTGCAATAGCGTTAAAATCACGCTTTTTAATAGCAGAATAAATGCGCCTTTTCTCACTTAAATTTAAAAGCCCTTCGCCTTTATAATCATAAAAGCCAAAGTCTTTAAAATCAGCCGCTGTTTTAATCTCATCTTTTTCAAGCAAGATTATTTCATAATCGCTTTTTGCTTTACTTAATTCTATTTTCATTTTTTTTTAACTCCCTTTTTTTAAGTATATTTGATTCTATTTTTTTGAATGTTAGCACCACGCTAGTAGCAATCGCAATTAGCAGAGGTACGCCAAAATACCAGTGTTTTTCTATCCAGTGAATCACTATCCAAATCTCATCGCCAAAATACCAAGCAGGCACAATCGTAATCGCCGCCCAAGCCCAAGCACTAATTAAATTTATAATAGCAAACTTAATGGCAGAGTAGCGAGTAATGCCTATGCTCATCGGTATCACAGTGCGAAAGCCATAAAGATAACGCTGCACAAAAATCACCGGCCAGCCGTATTTTTGAAGCAAGATATGCGCTATGGCAAACTTCGTACGCTGACTAGCCAGCTTTTTTTGGATATATTTTTTGTTATAGCGACCGATGTAAAAATATATTTGATCCCCACAAAAGCCACCAAGCCCAGCTATAAAAATAATAAGCCCCAAATTTACCCCGCCAGAGTGCGCAGCAATGCCAGCTAAAATGAGTGCTAGCTCACCTTCTAAAATACACCATAAAAACACAATGAGATAAACCCAATTAGGATAAGTCTCAAAAAGTCCGGTAAAAAACTCTTGCATTTTAAGCCTTTATAATTTTAATATACTATAAAAATCACAAAGGGCTCTTAGCTTGCTAGCACCGTCAAGCCTGACTAGTTCTATGATAAAGCAGGCTTCAATCACTTTTGCGCCTGTGTTTTTTACTAGCTTGCAAGCAGCTGCGGCTGTGCCGCCGGTGGCTAGCAAATCATCTATTAAAAGCACTTTTGCGTCCTTTTGCTCTCTAAACGCGTCTTTGTGAATCTCTAAGCTCGCAGAGCCGTATTCTAGCTCGTAACTCTCTTTAAAAGTAGCACAAGGCAATTTGCCAGCTTTGCGAATAGGCACAAAGCCAAGGCAGAGCCTGCTAGCAAGCGCAGCACCAAAGATAAAGCCCCTACTCTCAATCCCAGCGATAAAATCAATATCGCTATTTTTGTAGCGAGATTCTAGATAATCAAGCACTCTTGCAAAGGCCTGCGCATCGTTTAAAAGCGTGGTTATATCACGAAATAAAATCCCAGGCTTTGGAAAATCTGGTATAGCTCTAATGTCTTTTTCTAATTGCTCGCTAAATGTCATTTTTGTCCTTTTTTATACTAGAAATTCTAGATTTTATCCTTAGGAATTCTAGAATTTTACCTAGGAATTCTAAATTCTGTCCTAGGAATTCTAAAATTTAATCTATTAGTTTAAATTTTCAAACTAAGATTTAAATAAACAAGCTTAAATTTTTAAGATATTTTTTTCGTGCTGCTGCGTGCGCTAGATATGAAATCTGCGTAGCAGCAGCACGGAAAAAAGAGCAAAAAAGTTAAGCTTGTAGCCCTATAGCAAGGCTTCGATTTTGCCTTCAAGCTCTTTAATATGCCGATTTAGCTTATCATTTTCTAGGCGATATTGCGAGTTTCTAGTCCTTAGGTTTGTTACATCGCCTTTGATTTTGTTTAGCTCATCGGTTAGTATATCTATATTTCCAAGACTTCTTTGAAGCTGGACTTGTAGTTTGCGGATGACGATTTCAGTATCATCAAGGTTTGTTTTCATAAAATCCCTCATTGTGCGTTCTTTGCCAAGCAAGGTTTTATAATAAAACATCATAACCGTAAGATAAGCTATCAAACACACCAAAGAAGTGTATAAAATAAAATCAAAAACCATTGTTCTCTCCAAAGCTTAAAGTTTATCAATGCGCCTTTGATGCCTGCCACCCTCAAACTGGGTATCAAAAAAGGCTCTTAACATCGCTATAATCATCTTTTCATCGCTAAAACGACCTGAGAAGGCTAGCACATTTGCATCATTATGAAGCCTGCTTAGCATAGCGGTATTTTCATCGTGGCAAAGTGCGCAGCGTATATGTTTGTGGCGGTTTGCGGCTATACTTATGCCAATTCCAGAGCCACAAACTAGAATTCCCTTAGCTCCTTTATCATTTTCTAAATGCGCCGCAAGAGCGTTTGCAAAATCAGAATAATCAACGCTAATCTCAGGGCTATTACAACCAAGATCTACGCAAAGAAATCCACGCTCTTTGCAGTATTTAAGAGCAATTTCCTTGCCTTTAAATCCGCCGTGATCGCTAGCTAAATATACTTTATTTGCTTGCATTTATATATCTCTCATCGCTTTCTAAGCTATCAACAAAACGCCCCACTCTATCCCAACGAACTTCTTTTTTATCTCCATCCCAGCTAAAATACACAAACCACGGCTTGCCTACTACATGCTTGTAATTTATTGGCCCCCAAAATCGGCTGTCATTGCTGTTTTCTCTATTATCGCCAACCATAAAAAACTCATCTTCTTTTACTTTAAAATAAAAAGCATTAAAATCAAGCCCATCAAGTGGCGCTAACTCAGGGGCAAAAATAGCACTCATAGCAAAGCGCCCTTGTGCCGCAAGCATCGTAGCTATACTAAAAATATCTATTTCTTGCCCACCAAAATTGTCCTTACGCTCACTAGAATCATAGTAAATTCCTAGGTTTTTATAAGGCTCACGCACATAAAACTTTCCACCTATTTTAAAAAGATTTTCATCGCCATAAGTTTTGCGTATTTCATCATCGCTCATATTTGGGCGCAGATACATAGCCCTTGGGGCAAAAATCACCTCATCGCCAGCGGTGGCAAAAAGACGCTTTACATAATAAGTCTTTGGCTCATTTGGATAGCGAAACACGACTATATCGCCACGCTGTGGTCTTTTACCCTCCCAAAGATGCCCATTGCCATTAAAATCAGGTGCTACTGGCACCTCAAGCCACGGGATATGCGGCGTAGGCATACCATAGCTAAACTTTTTTACAAAAAGAAAATCATAGATTAAAAGCGAGTTTTTCATAGACCCTGATGGTATCACAAAGGCTTGCGCCACAAAAAATATAAAAAACAGCACAATAATAATCGTGCCAGTCCAGCTAGAACTAAAATTACTTAGTTTTAAAAGAAAATTATGCTCTTGGTTCATTTTTTGCGCTTTTTATGGTATTTGATAGCAACATTGCTATTGTCATTGGGCCAACGCCGCCTGGCACTGGTGTTATGAAGCTACATTTATCCTTTATAGCCTCAAAGTCCGCATCCCCACACAGCGAGCCATCATCAAGCCTGTTTATACCTACATCAATGATAGTCGCGCCATCGCCTACCATATCAGCACTTAGGAATTTTGGCTTACCTATAGCTACTACGATGATATCCATAGAGCGTGAGATTTGAGCTAGATTTTTTGTCTTTGAGTGAGCGATGGTCACAGTCGCACCTGCATTTAGTAGTAAGGCTGCCATAGGTTTGCCAACTATATTTGAGCGGCCAATAACAAGAGCGTTTTTACCTACTAAATCAATATTATATTCTTTAAAAATCTCCATTATACCAAGTGGCGTACAAGGCACGAAGCCATCTAGCCCTGAGTTTAGCTTGCCTACATTTAGAGCATGAAAGCCATCTACATCTTTATTAGGATCAATCCGTCTTAAAACTTCGTTTGTATCAAGGTGCTTTGGCAGTGGAAGCTGAACTAGAATTCCATGAATGCTATCATCTTTATTTAGCACTTCAATTAGGCTTAAAAGCTCATTTTGTGTAGTTTGCTCGCCTAGGCGGTGCATGACTGAGCCCATGCCAGCAGCGATACAAGCTTTTTCTTTGCTTGCTACATATGTTTGAGATGCTTTATCCTCGCCTACTAAAATCACAGCCAAAGTAGGCTTAATGCCCTTTGCTATTAGTTCTTCGCAGTCTTTTTTTGCTCTCTCTTTTATTTTTGCGCTTAACGCCTTGCCATCGATTATTGTCATTTTAACCACCTTTAAATATAAAAAAAGCGTATGATAGCAAAATTTTTTTTAAGCATAATTTAGAAATGAGTAAATTTTTTTATATTTTTTTTATATTTTTTTTATATTTTTTTTATATTTTTTTTATATTTTTTTTATAT
>CAMENE010000016.1:0-41733 GCA_945928165.1 uncultured Campylobacter sp. | reverse complement strand
CTAGAATTTCTAAAACAAATTCTAGAATTTCTAAAACAAATTCTAGAATTTCTAAGTAAAAATAAGCTAGAAATTCTAGATTATCTGGACGCCCTCATTGTCTAGCTCGCAAGCATTTACGCTAAAAGAGCTAAACTGGCTAGCAAGCAAACTTTTTAGCTTTTTGGCATCATTTTTGTAAACTAGATTAAAAAAGCTAGACCCACTGCCTGAGAGCGTGCTAAGAACTGCGCCGTTTTGATAAGCTATTTCACGGATTTTAAATAGCTCTGGCACAGCTTTCATGCGAGCATCCTCGTGCATTTTATCCACCCCACACGAGCGCAAAAGCTCATAGTCGCCACTGACAAAAGCAGCACTCATAAGACTTGCGTGGCTAAGATTGCTGACACAATCGCTGCGAGAGTAGCTAGCTTGCAAGGCTAAGCGAGAAGCCGCAGTTGAGATTTTGATAGGCGGGACTACAATCACAGCACGCAAATCCCCGCTTAAAGTGGCTTTTTTGGTAATTACGCTATTGCCTTTTAAAATACTAACACAAAAGCCGCCGTGTGCGCAAGGAGCGATATTATCAGGGTGTGGCTCGTAAGCTAAGCCAAGGTCAACTAGCTTGTTTTTACTAAGGCTAAAACCAGCGATTTTATAAGCAGCAAAAATCGCTGAGATAATAATAGCTGAACTTGAGCCAAGCCCACGAGAAAGTGGAATTGCGTTTTTAAAATCAAAGCGAAAGTTTTTGCCTTTTAGCCCAAGTTCGCTAAGAGTGCTATTAAAGATATTTACAAAGCTATTATTTTTTTTAAGCATAGAATTATTTTTACCCTCGCCACTAATGCTAATTTGGCTAAAACTTTGTTCTGTGATTGTTATTTCATTGTGTAGCTTAATAGCAAGTCCAAGGCTATCAAAGCCAGGGCCTAGATTTGCGCTAGTTGCAGGGGATAGAATTTTCATATTTTTCCTTTGTCTAAACTGCCTCTAAGACATAATTTGGCAAAACATCAGTGCTAATGCTAAGATTTTTTAAGCTTTTTGGCAAGCTAGCGCTCACGCCCAAAACAGGCTCAAGGCTGATTTTATCATCATTTAGCACAAAGCTAAAACCTTTTTTAGCAGCGATAGGACCATTGCCATTTAGGCTAAATCCACTAACTGCGCCAAACTCACAGCCATAAACCCCAGCAAACACGCTAAGAGCGACAAAAGCTACTTTTAAGCCCATAAAAGAACCAGGTCCATTTGCGTAAATGATTTTTGTGATTTTGTATTGTTTTTTCAGCTCAGCTAGAAGCTCTGTTATAGCCTCACTGCTAGGCTTATCGCTGCTTAAGCTCTGCTTTAGCTCGCCATTTTGGTAAATGCCAACTAATAAAGGCGAGCTAAGCGTGATAAAAAGTAGCTCACAGCTAGGCAAAGACACGAGATAGCTCTTTGCTTTCTTGACTTTTAAGGATTACAAGCTCGTAGTTTGAAGCATCGCTTAAAAGCTCCAAGCTAAGCTTGTGATTTAGCTCGTGGCTACCAGCAATGGCCTCATAATCACCTAAAATTTGCGCACCAAATACATTTAAATCACCAATAGCATCAAGGATTTTGTGGCGAACAAACTCATTTTCATAGCGCAAACCATCTGGATTTAAAATCTTATCGCCGTCTATGACAATAGCATTATCTAGGCTTCCACCAAGTGCTAGTCCCATGGAATTTAGCTTTTTAACATCATCTAAAAAGCCAAAAGTGCGAGCACGGGCGATGTGCTCTAAGTAAGTTTTTTTACTAAACTCAAAGCTAAAGCTTTGTTTGCCAATAGCTGCTGAGCGAGCAAAATCAATGCTAAAGCTAAACTTAGGGCTGGTGCTAGGGCGAAGTGCTACCATTTTTGCGCCATCTTTGATGATAACTTCTTTTTTTACTACTAGCACTTGTTTTGGCTCGCCCTGTTCGCTTATGCCAGCTTCATCTAGCATAATACAAAAGCTAAGAGCCGAGCCGTCCATTATAGGCACTTCATTTGCATCCACGCTGATTTTGATATTATCAATTCCATAAGCACTAATCGCACTCATCAAATGCTCTATTGTAGAGATAAATCTGCCACTTTCTAAGTCCCCAAGCACGGTAGCTAGCTGCGTGTTTTTGATATTAAGAGCTTTTGCCTCAAAGCTAGCATCTATATCAGAGCGATAAAAAACAATGCCAGTATTTGCCAGAGCTGGTTCTAACACTAATTTTACAGGTTCGCCTTTATGTAAGCCAATGCCGATATTTTCTACTTTTTTAGCTATTGTTCTTTGCTTTATCATTATAAAAACCTTGAAATTACTTCAAAAAATGTGCGATTCTAGCAAAATTTTTATAAATTTTACTTAAATTACTTGCCGCCATCTATAATTTTTTTAGAATTTTCTAAAATATCATAGACACTTTCTTTCATCCATTTTCTATCCATCCACTCCTCAGGGCGAACCTCAATGCCTTGAATCAACACACCAAAGTGCAAGTGATCGCCGAGCGCAAGGCCTGTGGTGCCAGTAGTTGCGATATTTGCCCCACTTGTTACTATTTGGCCTTGTTCGTATGCCATGGTGGTAGAGTGACTATAAAGTGTATAAAGTCCAAAACCATGGTAGATGATCATATTATTGCCATAAATGCCGTTTTTACCTGCAAATACTACCTCTCCTCCATTGCTAGCTACGATATTAGCCATAGCTGTGCTAGCAAAGTCTATCCCCACATGGTAGCTCTCACTAAGCTCAGCCCCATCAAAGCTAAAAATGCGGTGATCGCCAAAGCCAGCCACCACAGCTGCATTTTTTAGCGGATAAAAAGGCGTGATTTTAAACTCGCCAAGCTTGTCCTCTCGTATCTGGCTGGTGATTTGCTTGATTATATTATCATTTGCGTTGCGCAAGGTCTCATTTACAAACTTAAACTTAGCAATAGCGTCCATTTGATTAGCGTCTTTTGAGTATTCATTGACAAGTTCTGTTATTTTGCCGTCTATAAAGGCATTTGAGATAGCAATTTTGCTTTCTATGTATTTTTTGCTTTGTAGATATAATCTTATTGGCGTTTTGCTAGTATTTCCAGCCTTGTCAGTGGCTACTACTGAGGCAGAAAAACTACTCTCCACACTAGGCCAAGCTAGCAAAACAGCGTAATATCCCTCTTTATAAAAAGGCACTGGCTTAAACTTCTTGCCAAAAGAGCTCTCCACATAAAGCTCACTAAGCTCGCCGCTATCATCACTAGCCATAAACACAGCCGAGGCTGCGCCGCCTTGGGTAATTTTATAGCTTTGATTTAGCACAGCTAGCGTAGGGGCTTTTGCATCGATTACTACTTTTAGATTTTTTTTAGCTTCGTTTCCGCTAAAAAAGCTAGCATTACTAGTGTCATTTGCGACTATATCTAGCTTGTATTTTTGGCCACTTTTATACTTGATATTTTTAGGGAATTCTAGATTTAAATTAACTTCTTTTTCTCCGCCAAAGCTTTGAGAGATTAGCTTTTGGCTACCCTCAGGTGAGCTAAAAATCACCTCAACCTTATCCACGCCGCTATCATCACTGATAGCTACTTTAAGTGCTTTTTTAGGATTGTAATAAATAGTGTCTGCTTTTTCATTTTCAATCTCTATTTTTGGCGCAGATTCTTCAAAAATGCTGGCCCCAGGATTAAAAACCAAAACCCCAGCAACAACTATTAATAAAACTACTATAAAAAAGATTTTTTGCATATTTCCTACCTTTTAAAAAATTTTTTGATTATAACACAAAGCCTGAAATATAAATTTAACCTAGAATTCGCTAAAAACATTATCTAGGGAATTCTAAAAATTCTTATAAATCACAGCATCTATCCTAGCATCAATTGCCAAACTTAGCTCTTCATCACTTTTTACAATGAGAGCAATTTTACTATCAAAAAGATAATCATCAGCCACGCTTTGAAGCTCTTTTGCTAGGCTAAGATTATTACAAACTACAAACTTTACACCCCTTGCGTTTGAGATTACGGCCTCAATTTTGTTTTTTACTAGCACAAACTCGTCATTTTGGCTGCTGTTAAAGGCGCTAAAATCGCTGATTTTTGGCGTTTTGCTACCAACTAATGGATGAGAAAAAAGTATCATTTTTTAGCCCTGCTGGCACTCTTGGCAAAGCCTGTCTTTTAGCTCATCGCTGCTTACAAAAGTCCCGCACTTTTTACACCCCTCTAAAGCTTCTATTTCATCATTTTCTTTGCTTTTTTTGCCTGATAGCTTTGATTTTAGCATGAAATAAATCACCGCAGCAATTAGGACAAAAATTAAGATTTTTCCTAGCATTTTACACCTTTTATAAATACATAATTTCGCTCATTAGCTTTTTTTATGCTGATTTGCGCTTTTAGCCCTGATAGCTCAGCTTCAATGCTAGAGCCTTTAAATAACGCAAATAGCGTATTTTCATCATAAAAACCCTTTGAGAGGGAGAGTAAATCAGCCACCTTAAAAGCTGCCCTTGATGTGATAATATCGGCTCTAAAAGGCTCTTCATCTTCTATTTTTTTGCTATGAACTACGATATTTTCTAGTCCTAAATGCGCCTTTGCGTAGCTTAAAAAGCTTGATTTTTTAGCATTTGGCTCAAAAAGATGAAAAATACACTCGCTCATTTTCATGGCTAAAAAAACAGCTGGAAACCCAGCCCCAGAGCCTATATCAATAACCACCTTTGCGCTAGAAAAGTTAGAGAATTCTAGAATTCCTAGACTATCTTTTGCCACCTTATCAAGGTTTTTATAGGTGCTTAGGCTGTGGATTTTATTAAATTTAATAAAAATATCCTCATAAGCCCTAAGTATCTCATCAAAACCCATTAAAGCAAATGCCCCATTTGTTCTTTTTTGATACGCAAATACTCTTTATCATACGGATTTTCTGGCATTTTTATAGGAATTCTAGATTCTATTTGAACTGATTTTAAAGCTGAGATTTTTGCTGGATTATTTGTAAGCAAATTTATCCTTAAAATCCCCAAATCTGCTAGTATAAACTCAGCCGCTTCGTATGTGCGCTCATCAGCCTCAAAGCCTAGTTGGTGATTTGCCTCAATGGTATTTAGCCCGCTATCTTGGAGATTATAGGCGTTTATTTTGTTAAGTAGGCCTATATTTCGCCCTTCTTGGCGTAGATAGATTAGTGCTCCGCCATGTTCGTTTATGTAGGACAAAGCACTTGCTAGCTGCTCGCCACAATCGCACTTCATAGACCCAAAAGCATCGCCAGTTAGGCACTCTGAGTGAATTCGCACATTTATAGCCTCGCCCTTGCTAATAAGCTCATCAAGGTCACTACGAAACACGACGCAATGCTCTTTTTGCTCACTTTTATAGACCTTTATTTTAAAAAACCCAAATTTACTAGGTAAATTTGCTACTTTTGAACTTTTCATCACTCTACCACCACTCGCTCTAAGCTAGGGCTAAGCTTGACTAAAACATCATAGTTTATAGTATCAAAGTACTTTGCCCAGATATTTGCATCATTTATCACACAAAGCTCATCGCTAAGACTGTCGCTAGAAAAACTATCCATTGACATGCGTCCTAGCATTTTGTCTTTGGCGTTAAAGACAAACTCGCCCTTGCCATTATAGCGCAAAAGCCCATCGCCATATCCTAGGTCGTAAGTAGCGATATCCATAGGCTCTTTTGCGCAAAATACTCCACCATAGCCCACGCACTCGCCACGCTCTAGCTTGCGCTCGCTAAGTTTGCTAGCCCAAAGGCTAAGCACTGGCCTTAGAGCCAAACTCTCATCAAACTGAGCATATCCATACTGCGCAATGCCTACACGCACACACTCATCACGCTTTGCTAGGTTTTTATCACGCTCAATGCCAGCTGAGTTATGTAGATGAAAGATAGGATTTTTCACGCCAAACTCTGCGCAAAGCTCTTTAAAATATGCTTTAAGCTCCAAAAACATCTCATTTTGGATAGCAAAGCTAGCGCTTAGCTCATCAGCCCCACAAAAATGCGTATAAGCACCGCAAATATTTATTTTACGCTTTTTAGAGAGCTTAAAAGCCTCTTTTAGCTCGTGCTTTTTTAGTCCGTGGCGATGCATGAGAGTATCAAGAGTAATGTGAACATTTAAACCACTTTTTATATGCTCTAAATTGCTAAAATCATTTATAGCATAAATAAACTTAGCATTTGTGCTCTCAGCTCCATTTGCCCTGTGAGAGAGGATAATAATACGCTCAAAAAAGCTCTCAATGCTTCTAGCCTCGCTCTCATCTCGCACCACAGCAGTTTTTAGCCCAAACTCACTAGCAAGAGCAGCGATTTGAGCTAGTCCGTGGCCATAAGCATTGTCTTTTAGCACGGCAAAGACACGGGCTTTATCGCCAACCTTAGTATAGATTTGCTCTAAATTATGAAAATACGCGCTTTTGCTAAGCTTTATTTGTGCCATTTATTGCTCTACTAAGATTTTCATTTTATCGCCATCAAGACGGACAAATAGTATTTTTTCGCCCTCAAACTTATAAGAGCTAGTAAGGTATTTTTCATGAAACATCACTTTGAAAAATGAGCCTTTTTCTACTGATGGATAAGGGATAATGCGAAACTTAGAAAAGTTTATAAATTTGCTTTCTTTTTTGTTAAAAATTCTAGTTTTCATCTCGGCAAAGGCTTTGTATTTTTGCCCATCAAAGCGAATAAAGTCCTTATCATAAAAAGCTAGGTATTTTTTTATATCACTTACAGTCCACGCATGCTTCCACGCAAAAAGCTCGGCAAAAATAGCTGCAATTTGCTCGTTTGTAGCTTCTTTTATGCCTTCTTCATTGATTAACACCACGCCGCCTTTATCGCCTACGATATTCTCATATTTTACCAGCTCGTCATTGTCAAATACCACGCAACCACGAGTTTTTTCAGCATCTATGCGCTCTCCATCAAAAGGAAGTCCATGTATCCAAATGCCGCTGCCATCACGCTCTCTAAGGCTATCGTATAAATTAGGATAGCTTAGAGAAAAAGCAGCTGGACCATAATACTGATCGCTTGGCTTAAAGTGTCTTGTGATGTGATAAGCACCAACTGGGGTTTTTAGATCGCCTTCCTTTAGCTTATCGCCCATTAGACCTGTGATTATGCTTGTTTTAGAAAAGCGACTTTCTAGCTTGTCGTTTTCGTAGTGTAGTAGTTCTAGCTTTTTGCTAGTTTTATCCACTACTGTAATAAAAGTAGGTGCTGGATAGTAGCCGTATTTTAGCTCTTTGCCTTTTAGCATTTCTTGCCAGTGCTCTTTGCTTTGCAAGTTATTTTCTATAGCATCACGCACAGCTTCTAAGCCATTATCAAGATAAATTTGCTCCAAGCTCTTTGCGCCCAAAACGCTAGATAAAAATACTAGCACAAGAAGTAGTTTTTTCATTGTTTTCACCTATTTTTTGAATTTTTAGGGCGCAATTATAGCTAAGTTTTTCAAAAAATTTACTACTTTTTTATAAGTTTTTAGCTAGAATTTCAAACTTTTTTTAAAAAAATCAGGGAGAAAAGATGAAAAAGTTTGTTTTAAGTATAGTTAGCATTGCTGCTGTCTTTGGCGCAGATGTTAAAATAGAGGGGGCTTACGCAAGGGCAAGCATACCAAATGTGTCTAACTCGGCTGCTTTTTTTGTGATAAAAAATAATAGCGACAAAGATATAGCAATAACTAGCGCAAATAGCGATATAGCCGAAAAAAACGAGCTTCACACTCACATAAAAGAAAATAAAATGATGAAAATGATGAAAATAGAAAAGCTTGTAGTACCTGCAAAATCAAGCTTGGAGCTAAAAAGTGGTAGCGATCATATAATGCTAATGGGACTAAAAAAAGAGCTGAAAGTAGGCGATGAAATAAACTTGGAGCTAAGCTTTAGCGATGGTGATAAAAAAAAGATCAAAGTGCCTGTAAAAGACCTAGCAAGCACTATGCATAAAATGCAGCACTAATGCCTTGGCAAATCATAACTAATATAGAATTCCCTAGCGTAGAAATTCTAGAATTCCTAGAAAATCTAGAATTCCTAGATGAAAAAAGCATAGCAAAAAATCTAGCAAATCTACAAAGAACCTTCATAGCTCATAATGCAAAAACTAACGAGTATTTCGCTGCAAGAGCGCTTTTTTGTCATAAAAGTATTTATTATTTTTTTGATGGCCAAGAATTTGATGGCAAAAAATTTAAGATTTCTAAGGACAAAAACGAGCTTTTAAAAGGCATTAAAAAAGAGCTTGATTTAAGCGCTTTGAGTGAGTATTTAAGCTTTATGTCTGCAAAAAAAAGCTTTTTTAAATCAGTTTTTGAGCTTAGAGCTGGGGAGTATTTGTGCTACAAAAACGGCAAGCTAAAAAAAGGTGTTTTTGATAGCTTAAAAGACGTAGGAATTCTAGATTGTGATGAGAAAAATCTAGAATTCCTAAAATCTAGAATTCTTGCTACTCTAGAAAAACAAATCAGCCTTTATCACAGCCAAAATCCTTGCGCCTTGCTCTCTGGCGGGCTTGATTCATCCTTGCTAACAGCACTTTTTGCTAGGCAAAGCAAGCAAAAAGTTCAGGCTTTTAACCTAGCTTTTTTAGACGCTCCACACTATGATGAGAGTGAGTTTGCTAGGGCTACGGCTGATTTTACTGGCTGCAAGCTTCATAGCGTTAATTTAGGCAAAAAGGACTTTTTGGATACTTTTTATGCTAGTGATTTTAATGCCGAACCCCTAGCTGATAGTGCTAGTATTGCCTTGCGCTTTTTGTGCGAAAAAATCGCTAGCCACGGACACAGCGTAGCATTTTCAGCTGAGGGGGCAGATGAGTGCTTTTTAGGCTATGATCTTTATTTTAGAGTGCTTGAGTTTTACCGCTACGACTTGCCCCAAGCTCGCTATCCACTTATCTCAAAAGACAGCGAATACCTGCGTAGAAAGGCTTTAGGTTTGCCTATTTATGGCGGATTTTGTGAGGTTTTTACTCGCCATCAAAAAGAACTGCTTTTTGCTGATTGTAAGGATTTTAGCATTGATGAGCCAATTTTAGCATATCAAAATAATTACAAAGAACTGCGCCAAATGCGCTATATGGATTTTTGCATCGCAAGCCAGGGCATAGTAGCCAAAAAACTTGGTGCTATGAGTGATTTAGTGGAGATTAAAACTCCCTTTTTTGCGCTAGCAAAACTTGCTTTAAGCCTTGAAAATCCAAGCCCAAATTATAAGCCAAAAGAACTTTTAAAAAGCATAGCAAAAGAACAAGGGCTTTTAAGCGATGAGATAATTTATAGAAAGAAAAAAGGGCTTAGCACGCCGTTTTTAGAATGGGTGCTAAAAGAAATGGATGCTAGTAGCGAGATTTTAAAAGCAAATAAAATTTTAGGCTTTTCTCTGTTTAGCGAAGTTTTTGTGCGTGAGCTAGAGCGCAAGGCTAGGCGTGGACGCTTTAAACAGCATTTGTGGTCTTTGCTTTGTTTTGCTCGTTGGCTGGGTAAGCACTTTGGCTAAGCAAAAGCGAAGGCAGCAAAATCAAAGATGATCCTAGCATAAAAAACATAACTAAATCTGTAAGAGCTCCAAAATAAATAGTAGGCCAAAAGTTGCTACTAATCATAACCCCAAAGCCTATAAATACAGCAAAGCTAGTATAGTACAGCGCATATCCTATGCTAGCGTGGCTTGCGATGATTGCTTTTTTGCTATCTTTAAAATACGCTAGTTCTCGCTTGTAGCGGTAGATATAGTGGATTGCGCTATCTACGCCTATGCCAAGGCTGATTGAGCCTATGGTTATGCTCATGATGTCTAGGCTAAGCCCGGCTAAGCCCATAGCTCCAAGCACGCAAATAAGTGGCAAGATATTTATACAAATCGCAATTATCGCTAGTCTAAGCGAGGCAAAAATCAGCCAAAATGTCGCAAAAAATGCTAGCAAAACAAAGCCAAGGCTATTTATTTGAGAGCTAAAAAGTGAGTCTAGCATATTTGTATAAAGCTTCATTGCCCCTGAAATTTTTACCTGGGCGTTTTCACCTACAAGCTCATTTAGCTCACTTTCTAAAGTCTTTAAAAACTCTGCTCTTTTTAGGCGCGGGTCGCTATCAAGGGTTCGCACGCTAAAATGTAGCTCGTCATTTTCAATACTTACAAAAGGCGTCAAAATAAGCTCTCTGCCCTCTCCACTAAGACTAGAATAAATAAGCGCAAGTGCAAGTGCATCAAGCTCTCTGCCCTCATTTAGCTCTTTGCCAACCTCTAACAAATCAGCTAATGAGCTAACTGAGCCTATGAACTCTTTGTTTTTTAGATATTCATTAACACTTTTTAGCACGCTCATGCGCCGTTCATTAAACCAATACTGAGCAGCATCACTACTAGCAAACTCATCAGCAAACTCATCGTCTAAACTAGAATTTCTAGGCTCTTTTTTATCTTTTTTAAAGCTGATTATTATATCAAGCGGCACGGTGCCACCAAGCTTATTATCTATTAGCTCCATGCCTTTATAAATATCAGTGTTTTTTTTAAAATAGCCTATAAAGCTGTTTTCTACGCTAAGCTTGCTTATGCCCCAAAGTCCTACGCAAAGCCCAAGTGCGCTAAGGACAAAAACCACCTTGCGAGCTCTAAGATTTAAAGCGATTTTTGCGCATAATGTTGTAAGAGAAAAATACCGCTCAAAGGCTGTATTTACGCTCTTTTTGCTAAGCAAACTCATAATAGAGCCAAAAAGCCAAAAGCTAAATATAAGCGAAAGCGTAATAGAAGCACTCATCATCAGCCCAAGGCTGATAATAGGACGAATATCGCTAAAAACTAGCGAAATAAAGCCAATAATCGTAGTAAAAATCGCAAAAAAGCAAGGACTCATACGCTCTTTTAAGGCTAAATAAACTATAGCTTTTTGGCTAAAAGAGCTCTTTTTGCGAAAAAACTCTCTATATGAGTTTATAAGGTGAATCACAACTGAGAGCGTGATGATAAGCTGTAAGGCGATGTAGTTGCTAGAAATTACTGTAATCTCAAAGCCAAGCAAGCCAAAAAACCCACTAGCTACGCCAACACACACTAAGCAAATAAAAATAGCTAAAAAAACATAGCGAAGCTGTAAATAATAAACAAAAAGGCAAAGCGAACACAAAAGCAAAGTAGCTAGCCCATAAGTAGCAAGATCGCTTCTAACAAAGGCTATCATATCATCAGCTATCATATTTATACCGCCTAAAAATAGCTGTGAGCTTGAGGCTTGGTGGGGAATTCTAGATTGTGAGTTTTGGTTGTATTTAGCGATTACTTGGCGAATTTGTGTGATTTGCCCGTGTTCTGCTATTCTTAACTCGTCTCTGTAAGCTTTAAAAGCAGCTCTTTGCTCTTTTAGCATAGTTTTTGCTGTGGAGTTGTTTTCAACGTTTTTTAGCGTGTTTTCTAGCGCAGTTATACTAGCGATAAACTCGTCATATCTAGGGTTTGGCTCTAAGGTTAGCAAAAGTGCTGTGGTTTTAAAATCACTACTTACAAGCGAGTTTTTATAAAAAGGCGAGCTTAAAAACTCAGCTTTTATCGCTTCTTTGCTAGCGTTGCTGTCTTTTAGTGTAGGGATTGTGCCTAATAAATCAGAAAATTTTAGCCCTGAGCTAAGCAAAAGTGGTGCATCAAGCATGCTAAATACGCTCTTTACGCCCTTAATCTGCGCTAGGTCTTTGCTAAGCGCAGCAAGCGTGCTAATGCTACTCTCGCTAAGTAAATCAGAGTTTGGTGTGTAGGCAATTACCAGCGTGTTTGGAATTTTATATCTTTTTGTTATATCACGCCAGAGCTCTAAGTCTTTATCATTTTCTAAAAGCAGAGTTTGGGTGGAAGCATCAATTGCTAGTTTTGGTACAAAGGCACATAAAAAAGCGCATAAAATAAGAGCCAAAGCCAAAGATAACTTAGGCGCAGATACTAGCATTCTAGCTAGTTTTTGCTTGATTTTATCGCTTTTGTTCATTTATTATTTTTTGCCAGCTTCATCAATGGCGTTTTTAGCATTTATCCTAGCTAGTATTTCATCAAAACCAGCGTTTTTTAGATCCTCAAACTGCGCTCTGTATGTTTGGATGATGCTAACACCCAAAATATCTATATCATAGAGTAAATACTCATTTTCACTTTTTTTGTGAAACTTAAAAATGATTTTATAAACTTCATTTTCGCCTTTTATTTGTGTGTGGATGAAGTATCTTTTAGGATTTGGGCTCTCATCGCCTGTGATTTCTATGCTTTGATTTGTATAAAGTCCTAGCTTTTCGCTAAAAGAAAACTTAAGCCTTGCTACAAAAGCACTTTCAAAACGCTTTTTTTGCTCATCATTTAAGCCCTTATAAGCATCGCCAAGTGCTAATCTAGCCATAAGCGCATAGTCAAAATACTCATCAAAAATAGCAAAAAGCTCGCTTTCTTTTTCTTTTAAGCTTTTTTGCGTAGCTAAAATCTCCACAGCCTTTATCAAATCAACATTTAGCTTAGGTTTTATAGCAGCAAGTTCAAGCGCAGATAGTGGCAAAATCACTAGGAATTCTAGAATTCCTAAGGCAAAAAGTAGTTTTAAAAATATTTTTTTCATTATTATATCCCTTGGGCTATTCTTTTATTTGAGCATTGCGTCTTTGCTCGTAAGTATCACGCAAAAATGGATAAAGATCAATAGCATCTTTTGTTAGTATTTTATACTCATCAGGGTTTGTGCCACCTTTGTTTAGTATGTAGCCAGCACCCATACCAGGGGCTATGAAGCTGTTTTTCCACACATGTCCGCCAGCCAAGCTATCAGCGTAACTTATAGGATTTATAAAAAACTCAGCCGCTAGTCCTACGCTATCTCTAAGGTTGCTTTGACCGATGATAGGTAATACAATAGGAAAGCCAGAGCCTATGCCCCAATGGCCAAAGGCTTGAGCGATATCTTCATCATGCCTTGGTATATTAAAATGAGTATTTGCCACCTCAAAAAGCCCAGCTACTCCAAAAGTCGTATTTATAGCAAAAGAAAAAAGCTCATCTGTGGCATCCATAAAGCGAAATTGTAAGATATTTCCCGCAAAGCGAATAGGGAAAAATAAATTATAAAAAAAGTTTGAAACGCCCGTTTTAGCAGATTCTGGCACTACTGCGTTATAGCCTTTAAAAACTGGCCTAAAAAAAGCATAATACAAAGAATTATTAAAGCCGGTCATAAAACGGTTATAGCCACTTAATGGATCAAAAACCTTAGCCTTATTAAACTCGGTGTTAAAATCGCTAAAATCATTATTTAAAGTATTTTCTATCTCAGCACAAAAAGCCGATAAAAACAGTAGTAAAGAGAGCATAAATGCCTTCATCTTAATTCCTTAAAAATGTAAAAACTCGCAATTCTATAAAAATCATCTTTAAAATATAATAAATTTTTTGCTATAATAAATTAAAATTTTATATATATCTAGAATTCCTTTAAAACTAAGTGCGAAAAATCAGCTAAAAGTAAAATATAGGTTCGCAAAACTGCCAAATAACAGCACTTACAAGTGATAAACAAAATTTAACTGCCATCATAGCAAATGATGTAACAATGGATCTGCGCCTAGCGGTAAATGATGAAATAGGCGTAACAATAAACCCAAAAGATATAATAATAGGAATATAAAAAAATAATTTTTTTGACAAGAATAAAAATTTTTTTTACAATGCTAGAAAATTTTTTAAAGGATAAAACAATGAAAAAAATCTTGCTTTTTACTTTTTTGGCTGCTATTTGCTTTGCTGCCCAGCTAAAAGTAGCTGCTAGCGCTAATCTAAGCTTTGTGCTAAATGAGATAAAAGATGAGTTCATAAAAACTAATCCAAACGATGAAATAACCATAACTTTTCTCTCATCTGGCAAGCTAGTAGCACAGATAAAAAATGGGGCTTTTTATGATGTATTTCTCTCAGCCGATATTGGCTTTAGCGACGCTTTGATAAAAGATAATTTTAGCGCTGATGAAACAAGTGCTGTTTACGCAAAAGGCAAAATAGCAATGTTTAGCGCAAGGGGCTTTGAGACTTGTAGCGACCTAAAATGCCTAAAAAATCCAAAAATAAAAAGCATAATAATCGCAAATCCCAAGCTAGCACCTTATGGCAAAGCAAGCGAGCAAGCTTTTAAAAACGCAGGTGTATATGAAGATATCAAAGATAAAATTATAAAAGCTAGCTCAATCGGCGAGGCTCTAAGCCAAAGTCTAAGTGCTGGTGATGTGGGCTTTGTAGCACTCTCAGCACTAAAAAGCCAAAAGCTAAAAAAGTGGCAAAACACCTACAAAGCCGTTGATAGCAGTCTTTATGAGCCGATTTCTCAAGGTATGATTAAGCTAAAAAATAGCCCAAACCCTGAATTAGCAAAGAGATTTTATGATTTTATTTTAAGCGATAAAGCCAAAGAAATATTTAAAAAATATGGTTATAAAATCTAAAATTCCCAAAAATTCTAGATTTCACATAAAAGAATACGCAAAATGTTAGAGCTTAACTGCCAAAAAACTTTTAGCAAAGATTTTAGCTTAAATGCTGATTTTATCGTCCCAAAAGGGCAGATTTGCGCTCTTTATGGAGCTAGTGGGGCTGGCAAAACTAGCATTTTGCGCATTATCGCTGGACTTCATAGAGCTAGTGGATATTGTAAAAAAGGCGCAAAAATTTACTTTGATAAGAAGGGTTATCTGCCCCCGCAAAAAAGGAATGTAGGCTTTTTGTTCCAAGACTACGCTTTGTTTGAAAACTACGATGTTTTAGGCAATTTGCTCTTTGCAAAAAAAGACAAAGATAGGGCTGATTTTTTGCTAGATTTGTGCGGGATTTATAGTAAAAAACATGCTAAAATATCAACTCTCTCAGGTGGAGAAAAACAGCGCGTGGCACTATCTCGCGCTCTTATGAGAGAACCTGAATTGCTGCTTTTAGATGAGCCATTTTCTGCGCTTGATAGCATTAGTAGAGGCCAGCTTAGCGAGTATTTGCTAAAAGCGCATGAGAGCCTAAAAAGCACAATTTTGCTAATCAGCCACGATAAAGCCGAGATTTACAAGCTTTGTTCTCTCATAATCGAAGTAAAAAACGGCAAAACACAAAAAATACGCTCAAAGGCTGATTTTTTCAGCTCAGATTCTGGAATTTTGGCTAGAATTCTAGATATTTTAAGCCCAAATGAAGCCTTGGTTTTAATAGGCGAACTAAGCCAAAAAATAAATCTAAAAAACGCAAATAGCTTTGCTAAAAATGATGAAATAATCATAAATCTAAGCCAAGCAAACAAGGTGTAGGCAATGGATTTTAGCCCTTTTTATCTCTCATTTAAACTAGCTTTTATTAGCACGGTGATTTTGCTCATTTTTTGCGTGCCGCTAGCGTATTTTCTAAGCCGTGTTAGCTTTAAAGGAAAAAGCGTTATAGAAGCTATTATTTCGCTGCCTCTCGTGCTGCCGCCATCGGTGCTTGGCTTTTATATTTTAGTTTTTCTCTCGCCTTATTCAGCCATAGGCTCTTTTTTTGAGGAGCACTTTGGCATTAGATTAGTTTTTAATTTTACTGGTCTTGTTATAGCTAGCTGTATTTACTCGCTGCCTTTTATGTTTGCGCCACTTTTAGGGGCTTTTAACTCTTTACCAAAAAACATCATCGAAGCTAGCTACACTCTTGGTAAAGGACGCATCACCACAATGCTAAAAATCGCTTTGCCAAATATCAAGCCAAGTTTATTAAATGCTATTATAATAAGCTTTGCACATACTTTAGGTGAGTTTGGCGTAGTTCTTATTATAGGTGGGTCTTTAAGCCGTGAGACAAAAGTAGCTAGCATCGCTATTTACGAAGCTACTGAAATGCTTGATTTTACAACCGCTCATATCTACTCAGGCATAATGCTAGCAATTAGCTTTTTTGTGCTATTTTGTGTATATTTTCTCACAAAAAAGATGAAAAAAGATTAAATTTAAATTAAATTCATAAACTTTTAGCTAGAATTGCGCCATTAAACTCTAAAATTTTTAAGGAATTTTCAAAATGTTTGAGAACATGGATCTTAGCAAAATGAGCGAAATGATAAGCTCTGTTAAAGAAAAGGTAGAAGCTTATGAAAGCGAAGTTGCAAACAAAATCTACGAAGCAAAAGCAGGTGGCGGCATGATATCTGTAAAAATCAATGGTAATAGCGAAATTCAAGATATAGATATCGACGATGAGCTACTTAGCGACAAACAAAGCTTACAAATACTGCTAATTAGCGCAGTAAATGACGCAATCACACTAGCAAACGAAGAAAAGAAAAAAGGCGCGGCACAGGCTTTTGGACTAGGCGGACTTGGAGGATTTGGACTATGAAATTTTTAGCATTTTTATTAGCATTTGTAGCTCTTAGTTTTGCTGCGCCACGCCCTACGGCTGAGGATTTACAAATGTGCTATGATAAAAACAAAGTTTCGCAGTTTGATTATCACGGGCATGTAGCAGTAGCACTAACAGCAAATCTTGCTGCTGTAATCGCAGATGATAACAAAACTCTAGCACCAGTTGATTATATCAAGCATGACCCATATCTTGGGTTATATTTAGTAAAAATTCCTACTACAATGATAGCCCCGTTTATGATGAATGAAAAAGATCTTAAAATAGATACTTGGGTAAATGTTTTAGATGATAATGTTACAGCTATGGGGCATGTAAAAGCCCTTAGTGCTAATCTTGGCGAATTTGACGAACTAAGCTTTGAGACACCAAAGACTGGCATATTGCTCTGCGACTGCTGTCAAATGGTGGGTATAGCAAAGGGCGCAGATAAGTTTATTGGCTCACGCTACTTACGCCACTTTATCAAGCATGAAGATGTTTATTACGGCGATATTGGTGCGGTTTTTGATAGCGTTAATGAAAAGCTGCTTATAAAAAGCGTTTATCCTTTTGGTCCAGCTAGCGACAAGCTTCAAGCAGGCGATATAGTAAAAGCAGTAAATGACATAGTACCACGCGATTTAAGGGAGCTAAATGAGAGTGTGCTTTTTGCTGAAAAAGGCGAGATTTTACGCTTTGAGGTTGAAAGAAATGGCAAAAAGCAAATCATAAATGTAAGCCTGCCAGGCGATAATAAGCAGTTTTTTGACAGCAATGCTACGATGATAGATCTTGCAGATATTAACTTTGATAGCAATGCTACAAAGCCGGAGATAAATGCTACAAAAATCCCACTACCGAAAAAAGAGGTAAAAAAACCAATAGACAATCTCTACACAGCCTACGGATTTAGCGTGGGTAAGGATATGAGAATAACAAGGATAAAAGCCGACTCACCAGCTGCAAAAGCTGGGCTAGAAATAGGCGATCTTATCATGCAAGTAGGCAAAGAGCCTATCAAAAATGCTCAGGCTTTAGAGCGCAAATTAAGCAATGCTAGGCTAAATCATCTTTTAGTTGAGAGAAAAGATTTTCAGTTTTTTGTAAGAATTCGCAAGTAAATCTAGAATTCCTAGGATATTTTTGCTAGGAATTTTAGAATTTCTGAGTGATTTTTGCTAAGAATTCTAGAATTTCTGAGTGATTTTGCTAGAAATTCTAGAATTTTTGAGTGATTTTTGCTAGAAATTCTAGATTTTGGGTATTTTTATGATTAAAAAAGGACAAATATGAGTTTTTCAGATTATTTTAACGAGCATATCCCAAGCGTGGAGAGCTTTCATCCGCATTTTGATGAGGCTTTGGGCTGGATTTTAAGAGCTGGTGGCAAGCACTTTCGCGCTCAGCTAATGCTAAGCTGCGCTGGCGAGCTGGGCATGAAAAATATCCATGAAGCTTATCCAGTAGCCCTTGGCATTGAGCTAATTCATGCTTACTCGCTTATCCACGATGATTTGCCTGCTATGGATAATGCTGATTTGCGCCGTGGCGTAGAAAGCGTTCACAAAAAATTTGGGCAAACTACTGCGATTTTAGTAGGTGACGGACTAAACACTCACGCATTTTATGAGATTTCTCGTTGCGAACTAAGCTACAAAAAACGCTGTAAAATCATAGAAATCCTAGCTAAAAACGCTGGTATAAAAGGTATGATTATAGGTCAGGCGATTGATTGTGAGTTTGAGGGCAAAAGCCTAAATGAGAAAAAACTGCGCTTTTTACACAAGCATAAAACAGGCGCACTAATAGCAGCTTGCATACAAATCGCAGCCATCGTAGCAGAGCGCAAACACAAAAAAGAATACCGTGACCTAGGGCTTAGCTTAGGGCTTGCATTTCAAATAAACGATGATATAATAGATGCCACAGCTAGCGAACAAGATGCTGGCAAGCCAGTAGCACACGACATAGCAAAAAACTCATTTGTAAATCTACTAGGACTTGAAGGTGCTAGAAGCGAGCTAAAAAATCTTCGTGAAAAAATCATCAAAAAGGCCGCCAAACTAGGCGTAGGAATTAGCATAGCAGAGCTTATGCAAACATATATAAAGGGCTAAAATGTTTAATAAAATGTCAAACGAACTGCGTTTTTTGTGTGCCGATATGGTAGAAAAGGCAAACTCAGGCCACCCAGGCGCAGCCATGGGGCTAGCTGAGATCATCACAGCACTTAGTAGCAACTTGCGCCATAATCCAAAAAATCCAAACTGGCTAAACCGCGATAGACTAGTTTTTAGTGGCGGTCATGCTAGTAGCTTGGTTTATGCTTTTTTATATCTTAGCGGCTATGCGCTTAGCATGGATGAGTTAAAAGCCTTTCGCCAGCTAGGCTCAAAAACCCCAGGTCACCCTGAAATCACTACCCCAGGCGTGGAAATTGCCACTGGCCCACTAGGTCAAGGCGTAGCAAACGCAGTAGGACTTGCTATGGCAGCAAAAAGCGCAGCAAGCTTGCTTGGAGCTGATATTATAAATCACAAGGTTTATTGTCTTTGTGGAGATGGGGACTTACAAGAGGGCATTAGCTACGAGGCTTGCGCGCTTGCAGGACATCACAGACTAGATAATCTAGTCTTAATCTACGACTCAAATCGCATCACTATAGAAGGCGATACAAATGTAGCTTGGAGTGAAAATGTAAAGGCTAGATTTGAAGCTCAGGGCTTTGAAGTAGCTATTATAAACGGCCACTGCGAAGATGAAATAAAACTAGCGCTTAGTAAACAAAAAGAAAAGCCTTATTTAATCATCGCAAATACAGTAATCGCAAAAGGTGCTTTGGACCTTGAGGGCAGCCACAAAGCCCACGGCGCACCGCTTGGAGCAGAGCTTTTAGCCAAGGCAAAAGAAGCAGCTGGCATAAAGGGCGATTTTAGCGTGAGCGAAGATGTGCTTTTTGCTTTTAGGGCTATGGGTGAAAAAGGCGAGCTAGCAAACGCTAAATGGGACGAGCAAGTAAAAAATCTTGAACCTAGCAAAAAAGAACTTTTAAACTCTTTGCTAAATCCTGATTTTAGCAAGATTTCTTGGCCTGATTTCAAAGGACAAAAAATCGCCACCAGAGATAGCAATCACAAAATCTTAAATGCTATTAGTGCATCTTTGCCTGGCTTTTTAGGCGGCAGTGCTGACCTAGCGCCTAGCAATAAAACCGAACTAAGTGGTGCAAGCGACTTTCCAGCTGGCAAAAACTTGCACTTTGGCATTAGAGAACACGCAATGGGCGCAATCACAAATGCTTATGCACGCTATGGATTGTTTTTACCCTTTTGCGCTACATTTTTTGTATTTAGCGACTATATGCGAGCTTCGGTTCGCATGGCAGCGCTTATGGGTTTAAAAGAGTTTTTTATCTGGACGCATGATAGCATAGGAGTGGGAGAAGATGGGCCTACGCACGAGCCAGTTGAGCAGTTAAGCTCACTTCGCGCTATGCCAAATCTTTTTGTCTTTCGCCCAGCTAGCGGCGAAGAAAACACTCTTTGTTGGCAAAAAGCCCTAGAGCTAAACGCACCATCAGCCTTTGTACTCTCTCGCCAAGGACTAGGGGCTACGCCTGAGGCTGCATTTGGCAGCGTAAAAAACGGCGCATACTTGCTAAAAGAGAGTAAAAACGCACAAATTACCTTGCTAGCAAGCGGCAGTGAGGTAGAGCTTTGCCTAAAAGCTTCTGATTTGCTAGCTAAAGAGGGCGTGGCGGCAAATGTAGTTAGCGCGCCTTGCTTTGAGCTTTTTGAAACTCAAGATAAGAGCTACAAATCTAGAATTCTTGCTGGCAAAGTGCTAGCAGTAGAAGCAGCAAGTGGCATAGAGTGGTATAAATACGCCCATGATGTGCTTGGTATGAGTACTTTTGGCCAGAGTGCTAAGGCTGAGAAATTATTTGAGCATTTTGGCTTTAGCCCTGAAAATGTAGCCAAAAAAGCAAAAGAGCTTTTAGGCTAAAATAACTTCTAGGGAATTCTAGAATTCCCTAGAAGTTATTTATTTTTTTATCTTATATACTTTCATTGCTGGATCTAAAATAACTGGCTCAAAGAGTTTTTTATCATAATTTTCTAGCACAAAAAGCTGTATATAGCTAGATGCAAAGCTCTTGCTATCCATGATAAGTAAACGCCCATAATCATTCATTAAAATCACAAAAAGCTCAGCAGAGCTATTCATCCAATCAGAGCTTAGCTTTAGCTTACCATTTTCATATGAGGTAGTAAAAAATGTGTTTATATCATAGCTCTTGCCACCATAGCTTATTTTGCCAAGCCCAAGGTCTATTACAAGCTCTCCACCAAGCCTTATTATATCTCCATCTCTGCTAAAGCTCTCAGAGCTGATAAACACGCTATCTGTATAGCTTTTACCATCACGCAAATCAAGATTGCTAAACCTACTAACCACACTGAAAATTCCATGCATCCTATCAGGCAGCACAAAATACACATCACGACTAGGCTCAGGGGTCTTAAATCTCTCATCATTTAGCGAAAATAAAAACTCATTTACATCGCTAACATTGTAGTCTTTCATCATCCAGCCAAGATTTGAGCTAGTAGGACGCTTTTTATTAAACCCACGCTCAGTATACTCCACCTCTAGCCTAGCTATATTTGCAGCTATATTCTGAGGGCTACTTAGTGCTAGACTTACAGCAAAGTTATCAGCACCTAAGTGCTTGCCGCCATCGATCAAGGTCTTTACATCACTATAAAAGCGAATTGCATATCCATAGTCCCACCACGCAAGGGCGTAATCCTCTCTACCCGCTATGTTTTTTAGCTCATTTAGCACCCTCACCTCACTAGCAGTAAAGACGCTAAAAGGCTTGTAAACATAAATATGAGCTAGGCTTGGCATAATAGCAAGGCTAGCAAAGGCAAAAATCAGCCACTGCTGTACCCTATAAAAATAAAATACAAAAATACAAAGCAAAGCAAAAACAGCCGCCACCACCCAAAAATGTAAGCTAAACTTGGCAAAGTCACCTAAAATCCACGCTCCCACAAAAAGACTAAAAAGCAAAATAGCTAAAAATATAAGCTTTAGCTTTCTAGAATTCCTTAAACTTTTGCCAGATAAAAAAGCCCCTAGCCTAAGTGCCAAAAAATCTAGAAAAAAGCCAAAGCCAAGTGCCATTACAGGCACTGCGTAAATGGTAAATCTAAGCCCACCTTTAAGTGCTAAAAAGCCAAGGGCCAACATAGGCAAAGCAAAAAGCAAAGCCCTATAGCGAAAGCACGCAATAGCGTAGCCAAGCACACTAGCTACAAAAACAGCAACCGAGCTAGAAATGCGCTGCGCAAAAAGATCAAGTGGTGGAGTATTGCTCTCCATTATGGTCTGATTTACATTGAAAAAATAAAAATCTTGTCCGCTGCTTTCTGCTAAATCTCTAAAAATATAGAATTTTAGATTAAACCAAAAAGGATTAAAACCACCAAAAAAGCCAAAAAGTAGCACACAAACTACGCACAGTCCCCACAAAATAGCCCTGCGCTCTAAAAGCTCAGGACGAATCTGCGCTGCTACGCAAAGTAGCAAAATAAGCCCCAAGCGCAAAAGCTCACTAAAAGCACAAAGCGCAATAAGCATAAGCGAAATAGCAAAATATCCATGGCTCTCACGCCTGCGATAAATTAGCACAAAAAGGGTAAAAAGAGCCAAAAAAGCGAGATTTAGGTTTATACTAGATGGGTACCACCACATATTTGCTAGCATCGCAAGGGACGCAATAAGTGAGCCAAAACGAAGCCTAAGCACAAGTCTCACCAAGCCCCAAAGCACAAAGCACGGCAGCACGATAGTAAGCATATCAGTATCATAATATCCTGCCATGGTGCGGTTATAGTAGCTATTTGCCACCACAGCTATAAAAGCAGCCACAACACCAGCCCTAGCCACGCCCAAATCACGACACACTAGCACCAAAGGCAGCACAATAAAGGAGCCAAGAGCCGTGCTAAGATAAATCATCACGCTCTCTAGCTTAAAGCCAGTAATACTAACTATAAAGGCACTAAGCGCTGAGAGTGGCGAGCCATAAAAGCTAAGGTCATTTGGCTGATGAAAGCCAGCTAGCATATCCCTAGCACCCTCAGCAAACGCATATCCGTCATTTGTGCTAATCATCAGCTCATTATCCCAGCTAAACTGAGCAAAGCCCTGCGCCCACAGCACCCACTCAAACCTACACAAAACACCAAAAATAAAAGCTGCTAATGTAAGCCAAAAAACATAACTTTTATAAAAACTTTTTATCATTTTTTTTCTCTAAAATAAAAATTTGTTCTAGAATTCATGTGAAAAATTCTAGAATTCCTAAGAATTCTAGAATTTTTTAGCTCTTTGCTAATACTGAGAGGTATTTAGATGTCTTTTTAGCGACTGCTCAAGGTCGCGCTTACCAGCCTTAGTTGAAATAATCTCAAAGAAATCCTTAACATGCACAGTATCATTACTGCCCTTAAATAGCACAGCAACAGTTTGATGTCCCTTGGTCCTGCGAGCTTCTTCGATTGCGTTTTTATAGGCTTCATAGGTAAAGCCCTTGATGCCACAATCACACATTACTACTTTATAAGTATCTGTTTCTAGCTTTTGGTAGAACTGACCTATATCATTTACCACATCTACGCTGCTAGCAAAGCTTAGCATGGCACTTTTGTAGATATTGCTTGCTGCAAGCGATTTTTTAAAGAGCAAGATATCCTTGATACCACCGGTAATAAGACCTTTTCGTCTTTTAAACACATTTATAGAGTAGATGATTTCTTGTTCTAGTCGCTCGGTTTTATTTTTATCACAGATTATAGAACGCAAGATAGGCGAGTTTATATCACCGTCTTTTAATTTTTCCTTTGAGATGCTTACTACTGGGCAGTCTGCTTTTAGGTTTTTGAATATATCAGTATCTACAAAGACTATATCGTATTTGCCAGAAAGCTTTTCTTCAAGCGTGAAAACTTTATCTTTTTTGCTATCATCGTAGTCTTTTATCTCGCTTGAAGGTAGTTTTACATGCTGGATGTATTTTGCTACTAGGGGACTTATAGCTGCTGTGGTTAGCGCTAGGGCTGTGGCTTCTAGTTTTTCTATATTTTGTTCGCTTCTGGCTTTGCCTGTGATGATATCATAGGCATTTGCTATGCTATTTACACAAAATGGAGTTTCTATATGCACCTTATCATCTGTGATGTCATCTGGTGGCGCGGGTGAGCAAAAGATACATTTTTGCATATCAAAAGGCTCTTTTTCGCCAACTACTATATAGATAGCATCATCAAGCTTAGCATCAGTAAACTCATAATCAAAGCCTAAATATTTAAGATACGAGTCTAAAAGCCCCCTTGGCTTAAGTGTCTCATTATTTTCACCCATAGGTAGCTCAAATTTAGGCAAGCTACTTTCATGGACATAGATTTTTTTACCAGTATAAGCACCTTTTAAGTTGTGTGCATGATTGCAAAACTCAGCTTCTAGGATAAATGAAGCTTTGGTTCCTTTTTGTGATGAGTCTATTTCAAGCTTTGAGCCCATAACACGCAAATACTCTCTAGAAATTGTTAAATTAAGCCCTTTGGTGCTATATACTTTTTTGTCAGTTTGACTATGTTCTATTAGCGTTGTTTGATCAAAGCCAGAGCCATTGTCTATTATGCTAATTCTAATTCTTTTTATGATTTTTTCGTCATGGATTTCTCTGTGTTCGCATTTTACTACCAAAGCAATCATACCATTTACCGAACAATACTTAATCGCATTGCCCAGCAATGTAGCAAAGACAAAACGAAGTTTTGCTATATCACAAACTACGCCACCTTCTAGTTCTGGGTCAATATAGGCTATGAAGTTTATTCTTTTTTTATTATTTTGCTTTATGTTAGCAATCACATCAGAGATTACATTGTTAATAGCGTCAAATATATCAACTTCTAATAGCTCTAGGCTTAGATTTTTAGCTTGTATGCTAGAAATTTTTAGCAAAGAATTAAATAAAACATCAAGTTCTTTTGCACTATTTAAAAGCTTGCCGTAATAAGTCTCGTGTTGTTGTGTATTTGATTTTAACATTTGTAAAAGCTGGATATTGCCAACTATATCATTTAGGGGGGTTTTTACCTCGCTAGTTATAAGATCCATGAAAAATGAATATTCATTTTTATTTCTTAGCTCAATTTTATCCATTTCATAAAAATGCTCGCTAATATCGCCAAAAAGCTTGTATATTTCAGCATCATCTGGATTTTTACCACGAAATCTAGCTATGGCTTTTAGGTTTTGGGTATGAATTTCTAAAAGAGATAGATTTTTTAAAAAGCATTTTTCTCTCCTTTTAAGCGATATAAATGCATAAGCACAAAGAAGCACGATAAAAAATGAAATACAGGTATAAAAGGTGATTATATAAATAGAATTAAGCTGAGTTTTTTTAGTAAAATCTATCAAAAACTCTATGTTTTCTCCATTTTTATTTTCTATTTTTCTTGATACATCCATGATTACATTTGGGTTAGTTGTTATCTCGCCTCTTGTGATTGCGCTATGAACGATGTTATAAAATTTTTCTATATTATATGTTGTGTATTCTTTATCTTGGTTATATTTTGCTTTTATCTCATCTAAGTCCATTTTATTAAAAGTAGCAAACGAAGCTGGTGTTTGATGGATAATATCTATATAATTAGCATACTCAAAATACAAATCATCTAATAAAAGCAAATCATCTTTGCTTAAAACCTTGCCTGCCCAAGCAGTCTTTACAAGCAAGTCTTTTATATTATTTTGTCGAACATTATCTTTAGCAATTTGCCACATAGCCATGATGATGTTGTTTATTTCACTATTTACATTTTTTAAATACAGTTTATTAAACTCGGCTAAAATATACTCATCAAGCTCTGAAAACCCAAGCAAAAACTCTCTATTTGTAACATTTACATCAAAGTTTTCTCTCATGGAATTTAACTTGTCAAAAAAATAATTAGGCATACCAAGCTCTTTTGCCAAATCATTTGTAGCCTTTTCTAACTCGCCTATATCAATATCTACATCTAAATAAAACTCTTTAATAAGCCTAGCAGAACGCTCTTTGCTAATATCTTTAAGCAAACTATATAAAGGCGAAGCTCTATCCATAAGCTCTCTAAACTTAATACTACTATAAAGTCCCCAGCTAAAATAACAAAGCAATATAATAGATAAAAAAAGTAGCACAAGAATACTTATTTTAGCAAAGAAAAATGTAGAAATATTAGCTTTCATGCTTTATCCAAAAAAAAATAAAAATTCAAACATTATAATATATTTTAGCTAAAAGAAAACAAATTTTTTAAGTATTTAAATTAAGAATTTTATTTGTGCTGCTTTGTATTCTAGATTTTGCTATTTCTAACAAAATCTAGAATTTCTACTTCAAGATTTCTAGCTATTTGCCCACACAATCATCGCATAAATAATGGCAAACATAATTAGTGTAGGCACCTCATTCCACACTCTAAAAAACTTGCCTGGCAAGGCGCATTTACCTAGTCTAAAACTACGCAAAAAGTATCCCAAACTAAAATGATAAATGATAAGCAACACCACAGCCGTTAGCTTAAGATGAAAATACGGCATTTTCATAAGCTCAGGCTTTAAATGCAATAAATAAAGCCCACTTAGCAAGGTTATACCAAGCCCCAACCAGCCAATGCCATTATAAAGCTTACGCTCTTGAATTTTTACTACATCGCAAAAGCTATAGTTTTGTCTATGCTCTGCGTGATAAACATAAAGCCTAGGCAGATAAAAAAGCATCGCCATCCACGAAATAAACGCACAAAAATGCATAAATTTCACCCAAAAATAGTCCATTGTTTCTCCTTATTTTTTAATCAAAAGTCGCAACAAAATAATAACCACGCCCAAATTTATCATCACATCAGCGAAGTTAAACACAGCAAAATTAAACCACTTATGCCAAAATACATAATCTACAACTCCGCCGTGGATGAAGCGATCAAGCACATTTGAAGCACCAGCTCCAAGAATTATTCCAAGCTCTGCGCTAAAGCGAGCAAGCATAGCCCTCTCACCTATTAAATAGCCAAAAATTCCCACAATTAACACAAGCTGGATAATCTTTAAATACTCGCCTAAAAAAGCAAACATAGAAAAAGCAACACCGCGGTTGTAAGTAAGAACTAAGTCTATCCACTCGCCCTTAACACTAAGTCCAGCGTGAGTAAATAAGTATTTAATGGCTTGGTCCACACACATAATGCAGATAAAAAATATAAAAAACTTACCTAAAATTCTAAGCATTTTCACTCTTGTTTTAGCTAATTATCACCAGGAATTCTAGAATTTTTACGCAGACTTTTTGTTACAAAGACTATAATAGCAAAAAGCAAAAAGCCATAAAGTGGATAGCGTATCCAAGTAAGCGTGGTTTTGTTTGAACTGCCTATTGCGCTTTGAAGCTCTACACCTTTGCTAAGAGCAATTCTCTCGGCTATATCAGCAAAGCCATTTAGCAAGGCAGCATTGTAAATATCATCTTTTTTTGATGTTAATAGTGGTAAAATCGTGCCTGTATTTGGCATAGGACTAAGCACAGCATCTTTATCTAGCAAATCAGGATTTGAAAGAATTATATCTACTTTTCCAGTTTTTTCATCAATTTTTTTTGGCACTAGCACGAGAATAGCATACTCGCCACTAAGCACAAACTTAGTGCTAGCTAGTTCTTTTAAAGATAAATTATTAGGATTTGTGCTTGTTAAGAGATGCGCGTTTATGTTTGTTTTTTCTTTTAGCTCGCTACTCATGGTCTCAAGCTTTGAGAATACATTAGGGTTTAGAAGCTTTGCCTCATCAATAATAAGGGCATTTAGGGCGCACAAGGCGCCCACAAAAATTGCGATGAAATAACGCATTAGCCGATGAAAAGGTGGTTGTTTGTAAGCACAGACCACGCAGTTATAGCAGCCAAAACGATAAGACCAATTACGATTATATAGTCAAGAGCAGGTTTCATTTTTACTCCTTTGATCTCATAATTTTACTTTCAGTCTCATAGCTATCAAGCATTTTGACACCAGCAAGCTCACTGCGGTCGTATTCATAAGGCTTTTGCATTACATCTTGTTGAGCTGAAATTCCAAGCACAGTAAGAACTACTAAAATAGAGAGCAAAACCACAGTAGTAAGCAACATACCACCAACGCCACCAAGTCCGAAAACAGATCTATTTTGATTTTCCATTTTACTCTCCTTTTAGCGAGTTAATATATGCACCAACAGCTTTTTGTTGAGTAGCGTTTAGCACGCCTGAGTTAGCAAAGCTAGGCATTAAACCGATAAAGCCACTTTTACCACGATTTAGCACATCAACTACAAAGTCAATTGAGCCATATTGGCTAAGGTCTGGTGACATACCATCCATGCCTTTGCCATCTTCACCGTGGCAGCTAGCACAAATAGCAAATGCTTCTTTGCCAGCAGCTACTAGCTCTGGGCTTTTAGTTTTCTTTATAGCTGAAATTTCAGCAGCCACATAAGCAGCGATTGCCTTAGCAGTAGCATCATCTATTCCAAAATCAGCAGCTTTATTCATCTCACCCATAGGGTAGTTTAGACCTTTTGAACCATTTATTATAGTCTCATAAATAGCTTGTTCGCTACCCCATACATTTAGGTTAGCAGCTTTGCCGTTTATTCCGTTAGCGTCAACACCGTGGCACTGAGCACATTGAACCAAGAAAACTTGCTCACCCATAGCAACTAAATCAGCACCTGATACACTAGCAAATTTTGCTTCAAACTTATCGTTATAAGCTTTTACTTCTTCGTTATACTGACCGATTTGAGAATATGAGTTTAGCGGATATCCTGCTAAGATATACCAAATCGCCCAAATAATAACACCTGCAAAACAAATCGCCCAGCCAAAAGGCAATGGGTTTTTATACTCGCCAATGCCATCCCAGCTATGTTCAGAAAGCTCACCTTTATCTGATTTATCTTTCATGGTACCAAATAGCCTGATCACAACAACAGCTGTGATCGCCAAAATAGCTATAGCACCAATAAAAGTAAGCAGATTTATATTATCTTCTAGATTAAACCATTTCATTTATTACTCCTATTGTCTGCAGAAGACTCGACAAGACTATCGCCTAGCTTGTCATCAAGAGCCAAGCGACCATATTTTTCGTAATTTCTACGACCAGATTTTTCAGATTTTACCAAATGAAACCAGTAGCTGTATAAAATCACTACCATTAGCACTAGTAGTATAAAAAACCCATACCCCTGAAGCTCTCTAATTGTCTCTACGCTCATTTTTTGCCTTATTTCAAGCTATTTAGATATGCGATAAGCGCTACGATTTCGCGGATTTCGCCATTTTTCTCAAATGCATCTTTGATCTCTTGGTCTTTCATTTGATCGATAATAGCTTTAGCCTCTGCTTTTACTTGCGCTTGCGCTTCATCCCAAGAACCAAGTTTTACACCACCTTCAACATCATAAGGCACATTAAATACCTTCTTAACAGTCAAAGCCTCAGCATAAGCAGTTTCTATATTTGCATTCTTTTTAAACATATGTTTATATGCTGGCATAATAGACCCTGGCACTACGCTTGTAGGATCTTTCATGTGGTTTTCGTGCCAGTCAGTTGTGCGGTAGTTACCGATGCGAGCTAGGTCTGGACCAGTTCTTTTAGAGCCCCAAAGAAAAGGTCTATCATAAGCAAACTCACCACTAACAGTATAAGCACCGTATCTATCAGTTTCTGATTTAAACGGACGAATTAGCTGTGAGTGGCAGGCGTTACAGCTGTCTTTTATGTATATATGGCGACCTGCAAGCTCTAAAACGCTATAAGGTTTAGTATCTTTTGTAGGTCTTGCACGCTCAGCAAAATCTGGCAAAATCTCAACTACACCAGCATAAGCGATGAAAACAAATATAAAAAGAGCAAAAAAAGAAGGATTTTTTTCTAACCAACTAAACATTTTATCTCCTTTTTCTTAATTGCCCATAGGTGAGGCAGAAGCTGGCTCACTCTCAATTTTTCTAGCACCCAAAGATTTCATAATGTTATAACAGAACATAAAGAAACCAACTAAGTATAGCAAGCCACCAATTGCCCTAATCCAATAATATGGCTCTAGAACAGTTACAGTATCGATGAAAGTATAAGCAAGGTTACCAAACTCATCAGTAGCTCTCCACATCATACCTTGTGTGATACCTGCGATCCACATTGAAGAAAAGTATAGCACGATACCTGTAGTTTGGATCCAAAATTGTGCTTCCATTAGTGATTTTGAGTAAATCTCTCTTTTAAACACGCGTGGAGTCATATGATAAAGTGCAGCCATAGTCATAAAGCCAACCCAGCCAAGAGTACCATCGTGAACATGTCCTGGAATCCAATCAGTAAAGTGCGCAATAGCGTTTACTGATTTGATTGAAAGGATTGGACCTTCAAGAGTAGCGAACATATAGAATGTACTAGCTAGAATCATAAACTTAATAAGTGGTGATTCTCTTAGTTGACTCCACTCACCTTTCATAGTAAGCAAGATGTTAATAGCTGAACCCCAACTAGGCAAGATTAGCACAATAGAGAAAATAGAACCCATTGTTTGCATCCAATCTGGAGTAGCTGAGTAGATCAAGTGGTGACCGCCAGCCCATATATAAACAAACATTAGACCCCAAAAGGCAAATACAGAAAGTTTATAGCTGAAAATCGGTTGACCGCTTTCTTTTGGTAAGAAATAATAGATTTGCGCAACGATAGCTACTGTAAATACAAACGCAACTGCGTTGTGTCCCCACCACCATTGAACAAGAGCGTCGTTTGAACCAGCATACATAGATACTGAGTGCCACCAATCTCCTAGTCCTGTTACAAAATAAGTAGGAACTGCCATATTGTTAAAGAGATATAGCATAGCCACGCCAAGGAAAGTGGCTATATAGTACCAAATAGATACATATAGAGTTTTCTCACGGCGAATTCCAATAAGACCAAAAATGCTAACACCCCAAAGAACCCAGCAAATCACGACCAAAATATCAATTGGCCACTCTAGCTCAGCATATTCTTTTGATGTAGTAATACCAGCAAATAGCGTAATTATTGCAAGAACAATGATAAAAATATATAGCCAGAAGTGCAATTTACCGATAAACATCAAAAACTTGCTCTCGCTCATTGATACTTTTAGCACCCTTTGGCCTACATAATACCATGTAGCCCAAATACCTGAAAGCATGAAACCATATATTACACCATTTGTGTGCAATGGTCTAAGACGGCCAAATGTTGCGTATTCGCCAGCTAGATAGTTTAGATCTGGATAAGCCATTTGGAACGCAATAAGCGTACCAATGCCCATGCCCACGATACCAAAAATCAGCGTGGAAAACATAAACAATTTAGCAACACTAAAATCGTAATTCAATACATTACCTGGTTGCATTAAAGTCTCCTACTAAAATTTTGTTTTTGAGATAAACAAGGAGTGAAGTATAGCATAAATAAAACTTAAAGTAAGATTAAAATTGTATTAAAAAGTGAAAAAAATTAAATTTTTTAAAAATAAAAAAATTCCTAGCAGGAAAAAATAAATTTTTAGTTTTTTTTGCTATAATGCGCCAATTTTTTACAAAATTTTCAGAGGAACACCATGCAAATAAGCACAGCTATAAACGAATCTATCTTTCATATCTGCGATATTTTGGATACAAAAGTAGATTTTGCTGATTCTATAGAAGGCGAAATTTACGGCTCTTCAATCCCAGTTTATGAAAAAACAGAAGAAGGAGAAAAGGAAATACAGTTTTTCTTGTATTTTAAAAAAGAAGTTTTAAAAGACGCTGCTGATAAATTACTTCAATCAAGCTACACAGAAGACGATCTAGACGACCTTTCACGCGAGCTAGCAAACCAAATAATTGGATATGCTAAAAATCTTTTAAATACTGCTTCTGTGCACAATCCTTACTCTTTGGGCGTGCCTGAGTTTTTGGGTGTGGTTGAGCATTTTCACATAGAGTTTATTGAGGCAAAAATTTATAAAATAAATGGTAATGTTCTAAAAATAGGTTATAAAATAGCATGGCAGAAGAAGAATTAAGCCCCAATGGGCTCTTTCATGGCTATGATGAGCTACTTGATATTGGCGTAGAGTTTATTAGTGAGCTTGGCACCAGTACTATTAGTGTGCGAGAGCTTCTAGCGCTTGATATAGGTAGCATCATAGACCTTGAAAAGCCAGCCGGTGAAAGCGTTGAGCTATATATAAATAACTGTATAGTAGGCAAAGGCGAGGTTATGGTATATGAAAAGAACCTAGCTATTCGTATAAACGAAATTCTAGATTCTAAATCAGTTATTCAATACTTCAAAAAAGAGCTCTCACAATGATTTTGCGCCTTTTTTTTACCCTTTTTGCCAGCTTTGTTTATTTGCAAGCTGGCAATTTGCTTACTTATAATCTATATTCTAGGGCTGAAAATTTTGATATAGTGCTTGGCTTTGATGAGCCTTATAATGCGCAGATTAGACAGCTAAATAAAGATGGCAAAATAATACTTTTGCTAGAAAATACCAAAATCAAAGAAAACTTTTCTCAAGCTCTAAACTCTAAGTTTATAAACTCTATAAGCATAATGAACTTTCAAGGCCAAATGCTTGGCATAGAGCTAAAAAGCGATAAAAACCTGCAAATCACCCCAGCAAAAAATCCTGATAAAAAGACTATGTTAATCCGCATAACCCCAAAAGCTGTTAACAATTTTAGCGAGCTTGGAGCGCAAAAAACTAGCTCAGTTGATGGTAAATACACAAGCTTTATCATCCTTCTTTCGCTACTTTGTATCGCCCTTGTGATAATAAAAAAGCGCCTTGATAAAAAAATAAAAAATGCTAAAAAAGCACAGGCTGTCCAAAAAAATCCTTCTAGCTTAGGGAATTCTAAAAAAATAGAACAAAACACGCAAAAAAATATAGAAAGCAAAAAAACTGATTTTGCAAGCGAACTGGCAAATGCTGATTTTGATATAAAAAACACAGCAAAAATCATCTTTGAAAAGCCACTAGATAGTAGAAATAAGGTTGTGCTTTTTGAACATAATGCCCGCAAATACCTTGTGCTTACTGGCAGTTCAAATGTGCTTTTAGACCGCTTTGGCGAGGATAATATCCGCACACAAAGCGATTTTGAGCTATTTTTTGAACAAAACAAAAATATGCTAGCAAACTTTATATCAAAGCGCACAAATAGCTTAGAAAATTACAAAAACAACCTTGGCGCAGAATAAGGGAATTCTAGAATTTCGTTAGATAAATATAAAGGAATTCTAGAATTTCGTTAGATAAATATAAAGGAATTCTAGAATTTCATTAGATAAATATAAAAAAGAATTCTAGAATTTCGTTAGATAAATATAAAAAGGAATTCTAGAATTTGCTAAAAATAAATTATAGCTTACCGCCTTCAACTACGATATCATCAGCATTTGAATCAGCTCCATAAACTGGACGCAAGGTCTCTTCATAGGCTTTGTGAAAGAAGTTTTCTTTGCCAAGCTCAACGATTTTTTCATTTATCCATGATAAAAGCTCTTTATTTCCTTTTTTCACAGCAGGGGCAATCACATCCAAATCACCTAGCTTTGCTATACCTACGATAAAGCCTTCATTTTGATTTGCCCAGGCTTGAACCTCAGTATTATCGGTGCTAAAAGCATCCCCGCGACCATCTAAGAGTGCGTTATATGCTTGAGAGTATTGATCGAACTTTACAAGTTTTATCTCAGGGTGGTTTTTTGTGAAATAAAAATCAGCAGTAGTACCCTTTACCACTATTAGCGTTTTGCCTTCAAGCTCTTTTATATCAGTGATTTGCGCCTTTTTAGGACTTACTACGCCAAGGGCTACTTTCATATAAGGCAGAGCAAAATCTACTTGCTTTTCTCTTTCGGCTGTTTTTGTGAAATTTGCTAGGATAATGTCAGCCTTATCGCTTTTTAAAAACTGCACCCTATTAGCTGGATCAAGTGCTAAAAACTCTAGCTTCACGCCCAAATCCTGTGCAATACGCTTAGCAAAATACACATCATATCCTTGATACTCGCCCTTGCTATCAACATAGCCAAAAGGCGCTTTATCGCTAAATACACCTATACGAACCACGCCTGCTGCTTTTATTTCATCTAAGCTTTTTGCCCATAAAGAACCAAAAAGCACAGCTGCTAGAAAAACTATTTTTAATAGTCTCATTTTTCCTCCTTTAAATAAAATGTTTAGAATTCTAAACTAGCAAAATAAATATATAGTAAATAACAAGTATTTTTTTTAAAACTTTAATATATAATGTTTTAAAATATTTATAAAATTACTTAGTATTCAAAAGACTTCAAAAATTCTCTAGCTCTTTCATGCTTTGGTGAGCTAAAAAATTGCTCTGAGCTCTCATCTTCAGCCACCCTGCCACCATCTAAAAACACTACCCTAGAAGCCACCGCTCTTGCAAAGTTCATCTCATGCGTTACTATAAGCATTGTCATTCCATCATTTGCTAGATCTCGCACGACTTCTAGCACCTCTCGTACCATCTCTGGATCAAGCGCAGCTGTAACCTCATCAAACAGCATTAGCTCAGGCCTCATACAAAGTGCTCTAACAATCGCAATGCGCTGTTTTTGCCCACCGCTTAGCTGTCTTGGATAAGCACTTTGCTTTTCTAAAAGTCGCACACGCTCTAAAAGCCCTAGCGCAAACTCTTTTACCTCTTTTTCATCTCTTTTTTGAACCTTAAGTGGAGCTAGCATAATGTTTTGGAGTACATTTAAATGAGCAAAAAGATCATAGCTTTGAAAAACCATACCGATTTTTTGGCGCATTGCGATGATATTTTTTTTGCTAATTAGCTCGTCTTTGAAGTAGATTTCCCCACTATTTATGCTCTCAAGTCCATTTATCGTGCGAAGCAAGGTGCTTTTTCCACACCCAGAAGGCCCTAGCACGGCTACAACTTCGCCTTTTTTTATCTCTAAGTTTATACCTTGTAAAACCTCTAAGCTTCCATAGCTTTTTACTAATTGCTTGATTTTTAACATTTTATCTCTTTTCAAAAAATTTTGAGCACAACGAAGTAGCAAAACACAGCACAAAATACATCATAAACACCGCCCCATACACCCACAGCGCACCATTTGGGTGGCTAAATCTCGTGCTATCAATGATCTGTTCGGCTACTTTTAGCACCTCCACCACGCCTATTAAGGCTACTAGCGAAGTAGTTTTTATGATACGAGTGATAAGATTTATACTAAGTGGAGTTAAATTTTTTATAGTCTGTGGAATGATGATATAAGCATAAGTTTGGGTTTTATTTAGCCCTAAAGCAAAGGCACTTTCATACTGGTGTTTTGGAGTGTTTATAAGAGCTGAGCGAACCAAATCTCCCATCTCAGCTGTCCCCCAAAAACTAAAAACAATCACAGAGCTTAAAAACGCAGATATATCAAGCCCCAGCCATGATGAAACACCAAAATACATAATAAAAAGTAGTACCAGCTGAGGCATAATACGCACAAACTCTAAATAAATGCGTGAAATAAGCTTAGTAAGCCAAAAATCTATAGTCATAAAAAGACCAAAAATCACACCAAAAACTATCGAGAACAAGGCAGATATAAGGCTAATCTCAGCACTTACTAAAAGCCCTTCTAAAAGCCTAGAAAAAACACCATCAGCAAATAAAATACTAATTCCCATAGCCAGCAAACCTTAGTCTTTTCTCCAAATAAAAGCCAAGAGCTAAAATAGGAGCAAGTAGCAGCAAATACGCTACTACAAGCATAAAAAGGCTTTCATTTATCATATAATCAATGCCGATTTGATCCTTTGCTACATACATTAAATCAGCTAGCGCAATTGCGCTAAAAACCGAAGTTTCTTTTAGCAAAAACACTACATTTGCCAAAAACGCAGGCACACTAACACTAAGTGCTTGCGGTAAAATCACATAAAAAAACGCTTGAGTATTGCTAAGTCCAAGGCTAAGTGCGCTCTCACGCTGGATTTTCTCAACTGAGTTTAGCCCAGAGCCAAACGCCTCGCACATATATCCACCACCTAAAAACGCAAGCCCCAGCACGCCGCAAACCTCAGCACTAAGGTAAATTCCAGCCTTTGGCAAAGCATAGTAAAGAAAGATAATTTGGATTAAAAGCGGAGTGTTTCTGCTAAGTTCTATATAAGCACGGATTAAAAGCCCAAGCACAGGGACAGCACGAAATACAGAGCAAAACAGCCCCAGCAAAAATGATAGAAAAATCCCCAAAGCACCAATGCGCAAAGTAAGCCAAAAAGCGTCAATAAACTGATGATAATTTTCTAATATATAAGTAAAATCCACAATTTAGCCTTAAAAAATTCTAAGAATTCTAGTTTAAAAGTTTAAATTGAAATTTAACTTTATATTTTATCTAAAAATTTTGCTTTGCATTATAGACAATTCTAAAATTCCTTAGCAAAGATTAACCAAAATTAGTTATAATCACAAGGAATTTTAAGCAAAGGATACAAAATGGCACTACCAGAATCACAATATATTTGGTATGATGGAAAAATGGTGGAGTGGAAAGATGCTACTACGCATGTATTAACTCACTCACTTCACTATGGAAATGCTGTATTTGAGGGTGTTAGAGCCTATAAGCTTGATGAGGGTTATGGCATTTTTAAGCTAAAAGAGCATACAAAACGCCTTTTTAACTCAGCTAAGGCTTGTTTGATTGACATCCCTTTTAGCTGCAATGAGATAAATCAAGCTCATATCGATGTAATCACTCAAAATACCTTTAATAACAATGTTTATATCCGTCCAATCGTGTTTTTAGGATATGGCAAAATGGGTGTTAGTCACATCGGCTGCCCTGTAAATGTAGCAGTAGCTGCGTGGGAATGGGGTGCTTACATGGGCAAAGAAGCGCTAGAAAATGGCATCAAAGTAAAAATCAGCTCATGGGCAAAACCAGGCGCAAACACAATGATGGCAAAGGCAAAAGTCAGCGCAAACTACTTCAACTCACAAATGGCAGGCTACGAGGCTCACACAGCAGGCTACGATGAGGCACTTTTGCTTGACCCGCAAGGCTTTATCTCAGAAGGTCCTGGCGAGTGCTTTTTTATAGTGCGAAATAGCACGATCATCACTCCGCCAAATGATACTAGCTTAGAGAGCATCACACAAGCAACTGTGATTGAAATAGCAAAAGACCTTGGCTATGAGGTTTATAGAGAGCGCCTAACAAGAGATCATGCTTACACAGCTGATGAGGCGTTTTTTACAGGTACTGCAGCAGAGGTTACGCCTATTGCCTACATCGATGGTCGCAAAATCGGCTCAGGAAAAACAGGCGAGGTAGCAAAAAGACTTCAAGATGAGTATTTTGCCGCAGTAACCGGCAAAGTAGAAAAATACAAAAAATTCATTACAATAATTAAATAAAGGATAAAAAATGCCAGCAGATTTAAATGATTATTTCAACAAAAATAACAACAAAAGCTCACGCCCAAAAGTAGATTTTAGTGGCTTAAAACTACCTGATTTTAATAAATTCTCAGGGCTTATCTACACGCTAATCATTATTATAGTGATTTTAGTAGTAGCAAAACCCTTTGTTATCATAAACTCAGGTGAAGTAGGCATTAAAAGCACAGCCGGTAAGTTTGATCCAATGCCGCTAAATGCAGGCTTTCACTTCTTTGTGCCTTTCATCCAAGAAGTGCGAATCGTAGATACTAAAGTGCGCCAAATCAACTATACCTCAAGCGAAGGTCGCAACGAAACAGTTACAAGGGGCAGTGGTATAGAGACAAAAGATACTATCTCAGTGCTTGACTCTCGTGGTTTGCCAGTATCTATGGACATCACAGTTCAATACCGCCTAAATCCACAAAACGCACCGCAAACCATAGCAGCCTGGGGCTTTAGCTGGGAGAATAAAATCATTGATCCAGTGGTGCGAAATGTCGTTCGCTCTGTAACTGGTAAATACACAGCCGAAGAGCTGCCTGAGCGCAGAAACGAGATAGCAACAGCAATTGATGCAGCAATTAGAGCTGATATTGACAAACAGCCAAATCAGCCTGTTGAGCTTGCTAGCGTTCAGCTAAGAGAAATCATCTTGCCACCAAAGGTAAAAGAACAAATCGAGCGTGTCCAAATCGCTAAGCAAGAAGCAGAGCGTACCAAATACGAAGTTGAGCGGGCAAACCAAGAGGCTCTAAAAAAAGCCGCCCTTGCTAAAGGTAATGCAGAAGCAATTAAAATCGAGGCGCAAGGTAAAGCCGATGCTGTAAAGATCGAGGCTGACGCACAAGCCTACTCAAATAGCGAAATTGCTAAATCGCTAACCGGCAACTTGCTAAGCTTAAAACAAATTGAAATTCAGCGCAGTTTTAACGAGGCACTAAAAGAAAATAAAGATGCTAAGATCTTTTTAACCCCAGGTGGTGCGGTGCCAAATATCTGGGTGGATACAAAAGACAAAGCAAAACAAAGCTCAATTCAGGAATAGTAATGTCTAAGCTAGATAAGGCAAAAGAGCGTTTATGGGTTTTAAAGTTTTGGCTAGCTATTGTAGTAGGAACATTTTTAGCCCTTGGAGCGTGGATGGCGCAAAACTACAAAACAGCTGATGATTTTTTGTTATTTGGGACAGCTATTTTTCTTGCTTTTTTGGTGATATTTTTTGTATTTATTAATCAAAAAATATCACAAAGAATAGATGAAATTGGAGAATTATAATGATAGAGTTTGTGGCTAATAATGCAATGTATATAGTTTTAATTGGGCTATTTGTTATATTTATAGTAGGTTTTAGAACAGTTTTGAAAGCCTAGGAATGAGTATGCAAATTGACTGGCAAAAAGGACTGATCCCAGTAGTAACCCAAGATGAAAACGGCGAGATTTTAATGCTAGCTTACATGAACGAAGAAGCATTTAAACTTAGCTGCCAGAGTGGCTATGCTCACTATTTCTCACGCTCAAAAAACCGCATTTGGAAAAAAGGCGAGAGCAGCGGCAACACCCAAAAAATCAAGCAAATCAAGCTTGATTGCGACAATGATGCAATCTTGCTAAAAGTGGAACAAATCGGCGCTGCTTGCCACACCGGCTCTCACTCTTGCTTTTTTAAAGAGCTTGATATTCTAGGGAGTTCTAAAATTCCTGGCGAGAATTATAGATTTTTTAGCAAGAATTCTAGAATTTTTAGCGAGAATTCTAAAATTCCTAGCGCAAACACGCCTAGCTACGGCATTTTAGACGAGCTTTATCACACTTGCCTAGAGCGCAAGCTAAGTGGCGATGAGACCACTAGCTACACAGCCAAACTCTACAAAACCGCCCCAAACTCATATCTTAAAAAAATCGCCGAAGAAGCCTGCGAGTTCGCCCTAGCTATAAAAGACTTTAAAGCTGGCAGTAAAGGCGAGCACAAAGAGACCCAGCCAGCTTATGACATAGTCTATGAGGGCGCAGATGTGCTATTTCATATACTAGTGGCTTTAGCTGATGTGGGCATACATCCTGAACAGCTTCTAAATGAGCTTAGACGCAGAGAAGGACTTAGCGGCTTAATAGAAAAGGCTAATAGAAAAGGCTAATAGAAAAGGCTAATAGAAAAGGCTAATAGAAAATGAAACAAAGCATAAGCGAGCTAAAAGGACACATTTTTTTCTATTTAGAAAACCTTAATAGCTATGATTATATCTTGCTTGCGTGTTTATTAGCTGGCTTTTTGGTGCTTATGATTTTTGCCTTTTGGGCTTTGTTTCGCTCGCAGTTTTTGGGGGCTATTTTTATCTCTTTAGCAGTGGCGTATTTGCTTTGTGGTGGATACTTTGGCTACAACTATATTGAAGATAATTTTCGCACAAGAGAGCTGCAAATTGTAAACTTAAAGCAACTAGCCTACTCTGATACCTTTTTACTGGATTTAAACCTTACAAACAAAAGCAACAAAGCCTTTCACATTTGCCGTGTAAATGTGGAGTTTATCAAAAACTCAAAAAAACAAATAAACAAGATAAAAAATACCATAAAACCGCTAAAATCAGTCTTTGCGCAAAGCGAAGGTCGCATCGCCCCAAACCAGAGCGTGGAGCTAAATATGACTATTTATAATTTTAGACCACAAGATTATAATATCACTACCTTTTCGCAGTGTTTTTAAGGAAAAAACATGTATTTTACTTATATACATATAATTTTTATTATTTTACTTTTTATCATTTTTTGCCTTTTTGGCTTTTTACTTTTGCGAGGCACAACTCGGCTAAAAAAGCTCATAATCACAATTATCATGCTTTTTGCTGGTTTTTTAGCCTCATCAGCTATAGCCTCTTTTATCATCGATGACTACACAAAAATCGCTAAAATAAGCGAGGTAAAATACGAACCTGTCCTACTAAAAGAGAGTATAAACTTCACAGGTATTATCAGCAATGTCGGAGGCTTTGATATCACAAGCTGTAATATAAATATCCGCATCACAAATAGCCCTAGCGCAGCCCTCACACCTGATCTTTTCAAACAGCCAGATAGAAGCTTTTTGGACTTTTTTAAAATAAAGAAAAAAGAGTTTAAAATCAGCACCATAAATGAGAATTTTACCATAGGCGAGAAATTAAAAGCAAAATCGGCACGACCATTTAGCCTATATATTCGCTATCCAACCACTTTTAAAGATCCAAAAGTTAATTATACTCTAACTTGCCACTAAGGAGATAAAATGAAAAAAGATTTGATAAATCTTGCCCAAAGAGCCGCAAAAGCCGCTGGCACTGAAATTTTACGCTATTATCATGAGGGCAACTTTGAAGTAAGCACAAAAGAAGACAACTCACCTCTAACAAACGCAGATATAGCCGCAAATGATGCAATTTACTTTTATCTTAGTCAAAGTGGCATTGATATTTGTAGCGAAGAAGCCTTGCTAGACCCAGCAAAAATGAGCGAAAATGACACTTTTTGGCTGGTTGACCCACTTGATGGCACAAAGGAATTTTTAGCTCGCAATGGCGAGTTTAGCGTGTGTATTGCTTTAATTCAAAAGGCTAGACCGGTTTTTGGGCTTATTTATATACCTATTAGTAGTGAGACTTTTTATACTAGCACGCTTTTTCAAAGCTTTAATGACCGAGGTATAATAATTCCCCAAACTGGCTCAAACGCTATTATTTCAGGCAACTCAAGCCATAGTCCAAGCGTGGATAAAATGTGCGATTACTTTGAGAGTGAGCGTTTGCGCTGTGGGTCTGCTATAAAGTTTTGCCGTGTAGCTCAGGGCATTGCGGCTGTTTATCCAAGGTTTTGTGGTAGCAGTCTTTGGGATATAGCAGCAGGGGACGCTATCGTAACAGCAGCTGGCGGTGGTATGTTTAGCATGCTAACAAACGAGCCTTTAAAATACACTGGCGAACATCTGCGAAACGACTATTTCATCGCATTTAGCAAAGACGCCCTAGCACACAAAGACAAGTTCTTAGCCTACGCTAGATCACTTTTAGATAAGCAGGAATTCTAGAATTCCCTGCGTCATTGTGAGGGAGCAAAGCGACCGAAGCAATCTCATTCAAAATACCGTCATTGCGAGTGAAAATTCTAGATTTTAGCGGGGTTTTAGGGGCGGCAGCCCCTAAGGGTTTAGGGCATATCCCTTATAAAATTTGCGAGCTAGGGGCTTACCTCACTAAAGCGAGCAAAATTCTAGAATTCATAGAAAAATCTAGAATTCTCAAGCCTTGTGTCATTGTCCGGCTTGACCGGACAATCTCATCACAGAGAATTTAGAATTCTCTTTGTCATTGCGAGGGAACAAAGCGACCGAAGCAATCTCGTTCAAAATTCCACAATTTCTAAGAATTCTAAATTCTAGCGGGGTTTTAGGGGCGGTAGCCCCTTAGGGATACAAACAGGAAATCCACGAGAAGTAAATGCCGCAGTAGCAGCACACCGAGCAAAACAAGAAGCAGCAGCAACCAAAGAATGGGAAAAAGGGGGACAGAAGCAAAAAGACATGGAATTCTTCAAAGAAGGACTAAAAAATTTCCAAGAACGATAAGCTAAAATATTTAGCTTAAAGAGCTAGGGAATTCTAGAATTCTTAATTCTAGAATTCCTTTTTTTAAATTAATAGAAAGGATAAAAGATGAAAAAAGGCTTTACGATGATAGAGCT
>CAMENE010000015.1:0-44232 GCA_945928165.1 uncultured Campylobacter sp. | reverse complement strand
GGCTAATTTATTAAAAAAGTGGCACACTTTTTTAATAAATTAGCTATCCTGCCTTCAATTATTTCACTGGCTTAGATTGAATTATACAACCGCTGACTTTACATAGTTTAAATATCCAGAACTTGTTTATATTTTTTTGCTACAATTTTATAAAATAAAACCATTAAAAAGGAGAAAAAAATGGACAAAAATATCATGGATTTGGAGCAAAAAATTATTGAGCAAACCAAAGAATTAAAAGCTCTAAAAAAGAAAAAAATTGAGCTAGAAAAAAAGTCTTTTGAAAAGAAAATCAGTTCTATTGCGAGGGCTTATAAAAAGAATAATGAATTTGCAAAAGAGCTAGATAAACTCTGCCAAAAATATAATGTTGATTTGAAAATTTTTCCAAAAAATAATTTAGAGAATTAATAGAAAAAATGACTTACTATTAAGAAAAAAAATTTTTTATTTTTTTTGCTAATAATGAAATTTTTTTCTTAATGAAATTATTCAAAAAATAAAAAAATAAAAAATTTTATTTCAATTTTTTATTCCAAAATTCTAAAATTTAAAAATTTTTAGATTTTTAAAAAATATTCTTTGTAGCTCAATTAGAAATTTTTACCATTAAGAGATAAAAAACTCTTCTTTCTTAATGGTAAAATTTTAGAATTTTTAGATTTTTCAATTCTCTATAATAAAATATATGTAACACATTACCACAATTAAATGAAACAATGAGTATTACATATTTTTTTGTGGTAATTATCAAATTACCACAAACTAACACAATTACCACAATCTTTCTAGTCTTATTAGCTCTAAATTTTCTAAAAAATTAGCATACCAGTCAAACAGCTTCTTTTGTAGCTTTAGCTTTGGATCTCCATCGTAAGTAGCAGCTACTTTTCCTTTTACGCTTTCTATTGTATGAGCTAGGCACATTTCTATTATTTCAGTTGATAGTCCATGTTCATCTTGGTGCTTAGCGCATATACTTGAAAAGGTAGCTCTTAGACCATGCGGAGTTTGATGACCTTTATAACCTATTTTTTTTAAAAAATTATTCAATGCCATATCACTAAAAGCATAATCTGTCTTGCTTGTTTGTAGTCCAAAAACAAAATCATTAACTTTGAGCTTGAATTGTATATCCAAAAGTTTTTTTGCCTTATCGCTAAGTGCTATTTGAAAATCTCTGCGAGTTTTCATTTTTTGGGCTGGCATATGTAAGAAGATTGTGCCATGCTTTTCTTTAATATCACTCCAAGTAAGTTGTCTTAGCGTCCCACTTCTAAGCGGTATTAGCATCATAAAAATGAGAGCATTTTTACTTATGCTAGGTCTGGCATCATTTAAGTCCCTTATGAAATATTTTATATCATCCTCATCAATAAGTGCTGGATGATGAGTAGCAATAGGGGCTTTTATTATTCTATTTAAGCTTTGTGGAGATGGATTTATATTTATCTCACCTTCATTTAGTGCTATATCCATGATTTGCTTGATGATGATTTTTACCATATTTGCTGTTTCGTATCCAGTAGCATTTAATCTATTTGTGCTTTTACTGCTTAGGTCATAAGCATTGCGTATGACTTTTATAATAGCTGGAGTGGTTATTCTAGCCACTGGCTCATTATTTAGATAAGGAGCAATAAACTTATCAAAGCGCAATCTTTTCTTTTTTATTGTAGTAATGGACAAAGACCTCTCGTCCATTTTAAAAAGCTCATCAGCATAATACGAAAATAAGCCACTATTTTTATCAGCCCTATTTTGCTGAATACCAGCCTCAATAGCCAAGGCTATACTTCTTGCCTCTTGTAAAGAGTTTTTTGGGTAGCAAAGCTCTTTGCCATTATCGTCCATCAAAGGACACAAAATATCTTTATTGTTGACCCTTTTTCTTAATTTATATTTTTTTTAGGCTTACTCCTTGTTTATTTGGCTTATAGACAAACAAATAAAGACCCATTGCCCCTCCAATGAAATATTTACTACATTTATTCGAAGCAGTTTCATTTGCTTTATAGCTTAAGCTTGCCACTTCTTTTTCACTAAGGCACCTAACCATTTAAAATCCTTTCGTTTCAAATAGCGTAAATAAGGGCTTTTAAAGGAAATTAAAATTTGGTATCCCACTTTTAATATCCCAAAAAATCAAAGCCAAATTTACGAACAAAAAATACGCCTAAACACGCACATTTAATCATTTGATAGGTATATGAATACAGAATAAAATGTTAGAGTTGCTGATTAAAATTTTAGCCTATTTTTTAAAATGCGACTATTTCATCATTTCAAGGCATTTTTGGTATCCCACTTGGTATCCCCAAAAGAGATTTTATACACCAGGATACTTCTTTTTGAAAGCAGAACTAACAAATCAAGCAAAAAGTTGTTTTTATCGTTATTTGACTGACTCGTGGCGAGGCGAAGAAACATTAAAAAATTCCAAAATCCAGCCCTTAAGGAAAACTGTTTAATACCTTAAAAGCGTATTTTCATAAGTTTTAGACTTGGTAACACAACATAGTATCCCACAAAAAAGCTTAAAAACTACTTAATTTTTCTATTTTTGAAAATCGGCAAAACACGAAAAAAACATTGTTTCAAAGTAGTTTGATTTTTATAGACAATCAGCCAGTGGTGCCTCGGGTCGGACTCGAACCGACACATGGTTGCCCATACCAGATTTTGAGTCTGGCGCGTCTACCAGTTTCACCACCGAGGCAAAAGGCTGTGATTTTAGCCAAATTTTTTTTAATTTTGGCTTATTTGCTTGAATTATTTTTAGATTTTAAACTAAAATTTTCTCAATAATAAACAAAAATATTTATAATTGACTAATTTTTGATACAATCAACAAAATTCAAAAAGGGATAACAATGCCATCTTTAAATTGGATAGGAAAAGATGAGGTTTTAAGATACAATCCGCCTTATCACACGCTAGAGAAAAAATATACTTTTAATGCCAAAAATAGCGAAAATATGATAATCAAAGGCGATAATCTACTTGCTCTAAAATCTCTTTTGCCACAATACGAAAATAAAATTAAATGCATCTACATAGACCCGCCATATAACACCGGTAATGAAAACTGGGTGTATAATGATAATGTAAATAGCCCAAAAATTAAAAAATGGCTAGGCGAAGTGGTAGCAAAGGACGACCTTTCTCGCCACGATAAGTGGCTGTGTATGATGCTACCACGCCTTAAACTACTTCACAGACTTTTAAGCGATGATGGAGTGATTTTTATTAGCATTGATGATAATGAAATGGCGAATTTAAAATTGCTTTGTGATGAAGTTATGGGGGGGGCAATTTTGTAGGTCAATGGCATTGGTATCGATCAGCGACACCACCTAATTTATCCTATAAAATTAAAAAAAATTTAGAATATATCTTAGCTTATGAAAAAAATAAAAATTCTATAAAATACAAGGGACTTCAAAAAACAAGTAGCAGTAATGACCCGCTAACAAAACCACAAAATTCTTTAAAAATATTAGAATTTCCAACTAATTCTATAAGTTTTAAAGGCTTGGCTGATGGTGAAATAAAACAAGGTATATACGGCACTGAAAAATTTCCAAATAAACTATTAAATAACATTATTATAAAAAATGGTAAAAATGAAAATAAAGCTATTTTTGAAAATCGTTTTATTTGGGTTCAAGATAAATTAAATGCTGAACTTGCTAATAACACAAACATAGAGTGCTCAAAATCATTAGTATTATCTTATAAAAAAAGTTCTTATGACCCAGAAGTGCCACCAAATTTAATTGATACTGCTGTCGGCGTAGATACAACCGAAGAAGCTGGTAAATTACTAACTTCTATATTTTCTGAACAACAGAAAATTTTTGATTATCCAAAACCACCTAGTTTAATTCAATATTTAATCAATTTTATTTGTGATAAAAATTCCATTATCCTAGATAGTTTTGCAGGTTCTGGCACTACCGCGCACGCAGTTTTGGAGCTAAATAAAAAAGATGGTGGAAATCGCAAATTTATCTTAGTAGAGATGGAAGATTATGCTGAGAATATCACAGCCGAGCGTGTAAGGCGTGTGATAAAAGGCTATGGCAAAGAGCCAGAGAATTCCGCTACCGGTGGGGATTTTAGCTTTTATGAGCTTGGAGAGAGACTACTACTAGAAAATGGCAATTTAAATGAAGCCCTAAGCAGTGAAAAAATAAAAGAATATATCTATTTTAGTGAGACAAAAGAAAAATATAATGAAAATTCTAGCGATTTTTTAGGGGAGTGTAATGGAGTGGCTTATTATTTTATCTATAAAAAAGATGACATAACCACGCTAGATTTTGAGTATTTAGCAAATTTAAAAAAGGCTAGTAGTTATCTAATTTATGCTGATGTATGCGTGCTTAGTAATGAGACTATGATGAAATACAATATAACTTTCAAAAAAATTCCAAGAGATATTAAAAAGGTGTAAAAATGGAGCTAAAATCATATCAAAAAAAGGCTATAAATGATTTAAAAAGCTATTTGAAGTGTTTAGATAGCTATGGCATAAAAGGAGCATGGGATAAATACTGGCAAAATAAGGGTGTAAATGCCAGTAAATACCACGATAAAATAAAAGCTGTGCCAAATGTCTGCATCAAAGTGCCAACTGGTGGGGGCAAGACTTTTATAGCTTGTGCTAGCATAAAACCAATTAGCGATGTAGTATCAAAAATAGATAAAATATTTGTAATATGGCTAGTACCAAGTGAAGCAATACTTACTCAAACCCTAAAAAATCTAAAAAATTCACATCACCCTTACACAGAGCGTTTAAATGCTGATTTTAATAGCGATGTAGAGATTTTTAGCTCAAATGATTTGCTAACTAAGCTAAATAAAAGTAATTTAAAAAGCTTAAATATCGCAGTTTTAAGCTTTGCTAGTCTAAGAATAAACAATAAAGAAATGCGCAAAATGTATCAACAAAATGGCTCTTTGCTTGATTTTGATAGTTTTTTAGATGATAAAGAAAATTTAGAAGATGTAGAAAAATTAAGCGTAATAAATGTAATAAGAAATTTTAAGCCAATAGTAATAGTAGATGAGAGCCACAACGCAAAGAGTGATTTAAGCTTTGAAATGCTTGAAAATTTAAACGCTAGTTTTATTTACGAACTTACTGCCACACCAAAGGATAGCTCAAATGTAATACACTATACAAATGCCAGAGAATTAAAGCAAGAAAACATGGTAAAGCTACCAGTAATTTTATGTAACTTTGTAAATGTAGCAAGTGTTATAGACAATGCGATAGTTATGCAAAACAGACTAGAAGCAATAGCAAAAAATGAAAATGTCAATTTACGCCCAATAGTGCTATTTCAAGCACAAAGTGGAGCAAATGAAGATGCGCAGACTTTTGAGAAACTAAAAAATAAGCTAGTAAATATCGGTATAGAAAAAGAACAAATAGCTATAAAAACTGCTAAAATCAATGAGTTAAATGAAATTGATTTATTAGATAAAGATTGCAAAATACGCTATATCATCACTATAAATGCACTAAAAGAAGGCTGGGATTGTCCTTATGCGTATATTTTGGCTAGTATTGCTAATAAAAACTCTACTGCTGATGTAGAACAATTAATAGGCAGAGTGCTTCGACAGCCAAACGCTATAAAATACAAAAACCAAGATTTGAATATGAGCTATGTGCTTACTTGCTCAAATGACTTTGATACAACTGCTAAAAGTGTAATAGCTGGATTAAATGGGGCTGGATTTAGCAAAGATGATTATAGGCAAAAGGATTTTAGAGAGCTAGAAGAGCTAAAGCCACGAGTGCTGGAAGATAAGAGTATTTTTGAGTATGCAAATGATGAAAATAACGGCGATGAAAATAGCGAGTTTTTATCTGCTGATATTAGTATAGACAATATCACAAAAAATATAGAGTTAGAAAATAAAGTAAATAAAATACTTGAAAATGCCAAAACTATGGCTAATGAATACGACAAGGAAATAGAGAAAACTTCATTAAATTCAGATTATTTTGGGGATTTAAAAGTAAATACTAGCAAAATAAAATTTGAAGTAAAAAAAATACCGCAATTTGTAAAGCTCTTGCCTAGTGGCTCTAATTTATTTGAAGAAATAAATTACAAGGTGCTAGAAAAAGAAGATTTAGAAAAAGATTTTAAGTTAGCAGATAAGGATATACAAATCAATTTTGACTTAGCAGAAAGCAGTATTTTTGAAGTGTATTTGAGTGAAGATGATAATTTGCCAAAATATAAAAAAGCATCACAAATACAAAGAGAATATTTCAAGCAATATTTAAAAACAGTAAGCGATGAAACTAGAATTCGCCAAAGTATAAATTTGATTTTTGATAAGCTTAGAAACGATAATGCTTTAAGCGAAAATGATTTAAAAAACTATATAGAGCGTATAGTAAATAATCTAAGCGATGAAAGAAAAGCAAAATTATTAGATGAAATAGATGCTTACACAATAAAAATAAAAAATAAAATTAAAGAGCTAAAAAGTGAATATAGAGAAAAAGTATTTTATGATTTGCTAAATAAAGGCAATATCAAAATAGAAAATACCTTTAGCTTTGAGCCAATAATACAAGCTTCTAAATTAAGTTCTTTGCGTGATAAATCCCTATATGAAGAAGAAATAGATAATTTGAATTCCTTGGAAAATAAAGTGCTAACCGAGATTGTATCCTTAGATAACATAAAATGGTGGCATAGAAATAAAGATATGAAGCCTGGATTTTGTATAAATGCTTTTATTAATCACTACCCAGATTTTATAATTTGCAGCGAAAATGAAAATATCATAATGGTAGAAGTAAAAGGCGATGATAGAACAAACGATGATAGTAAAATAAAGCTAAAGCTAGGCTCAAAGTGGGCGGATAAAGCTGGGGATAAATACTTTTATTTCATGGTATTTGAAAATAGTAAAGTTGAAGGCTCTTTGCTAATAGATGAGTTTATTGATACTATAAAAGAGTTGTGATATTCAAATTTCGCAATATTTTTAAATTTATTTAAAAGTTTTACACTCTTATTGAATATTTTAGGCTATAATTTCAAATCTCAAATTTAATCAAAGGAGAAAAAATGCTAGAGTTAAGAAACCTACCATTTGACCCAAATTCCAACGCAGTAGTGAGTAAAGAAGCCTGTGATTATCACCACGGCAAACACCACCAAACATATGTAAATAACTACAACAATCTAACAAAAGATAGCGAACTAGCTAATGCTAGTTTGTATGATGTGCTTGTAAGCTCACAAGGCGGATTGTTTAACAACGCTGCGCAAGTGTATAATCACGATTTTTACTGGGATTGTATAGCGAAAAAAAGCGATAAAAGCAGTGAGCTTGAAGCGGCTTTAAAAAGCGATTTTAAAGACTTTAAAGCTGAATTTATAAGCTCAGCTACAACTCTTTTTGGCGCTGGTTGGACTTGGCTAGTTTATAACCCAAACACAAGCAAATTAGAGATCAAAAACACCTCAAACGCAGCTACACCAGTAACTGATGGCTTAGTGCCACTTCTAGTAGTGGATGTATGGGAGCACGCCTATTATATAGATAGTCGCAATGCTCGCCCAGCGTATTTAGAGAAATTCTATGAAAATATCAATTGGGATTTTGTAAGCGTAGCTTATGAATGGGCGAAAAAAGAGGGGCTAAAATCTGTGAAATTCTACATAGATGAGCTTCATCCGGTGGCTGGTTGCTGTGGCGGCGGATGCGGTTGCAGTCATTAAATTCCTAGCTCAAACTCTAAAGAAATTTAGAGTTTAGTTGTGTTTATATTTTGTTTTTAGCATTCTTGGGTTTTATTATAGCGTATGTTATGATAAAACCTTTGATAATCCAAAAAATTTTTAAAAACCACCCTAAGCTAATTGAAATATGTGAAAGAATTTATTTTATAAAATAAGTCAAATTTCAAAGTAAAAGTGGAATAAAAGTAATAACTCTCTTTATCCTTTTTTTAAAAAATATGATATAGTATCAAACTTTTTGGCTTAATGGTAAAAAGTGGGTGTGAAATTCCGCTTTTTGCTTTTATTTTTCTTCATTTTTTATTACAAAATAATGTGAAATAATCTTCATTCTATTTGTTAATTTTAATCCACTATGAACTCTAAGAGCCGTCTTTAAACGAGTAAATTCTGCCTCTAATCCGTTGTTTGTTTTTGGTAAGCCGTCTACGCTCTCGCAAGTAAAAAGAAAGACTAAATTTCGCTTATTAGCCTGTGTATACCGCCATTTGCCGTTCTCATCTATGCTTTTTCATTTAAAAAATCTTTGTGCTTTTATTGCCAGCTAGAAAGCTCTGCCTTAAAATCACTGCTGTCAAGATTGCAAAGCTCTTTGCTAAAAGCTCAGCTCCAAGGGTGCTTTTTGCTACGCAACCTGCTAGGTGGCTTTCTGGTTAGCTTTTTCATCACAGCTTACCCAAAATAGCGCCCCAAACACCACTACACCAAAGTCTTTGCCTCAGTATGCCGTATCAACTAGAAGTATGATTTCTTTTAGATTTTTTATGTGGCTTGGCGATTTTTATGGTAAATACGCGATTTTAGCGTTTTTTAGCAGATATTATTCTCTTTGGCTAAGGTGTTTTTTCTTTTCAGTGACGCAAGAAGCAAATAATTTACCAGCTTTATTTTTACTATTAAAAAACTACCGCAATTTGGACAAAGATTTACGCATTTTTATTTATACCCCTTAAATGATGATTTTAAGGGGCTATAATAGCATTTTCATACCCGCTTTTTTACCATTAAGCCGAAAAAAGTAAATAAAGGTAAATGAAAAAAGTATTACATTTTTGAGTAAAAAAATGGAATACAAAAGCTATAAAAACATTATAAAGTTTAATACTACAATTAAAACTAATCTTGGCTTATTTCAAAGCTATAAGTGATTTTATTTTTTATCTTTGTAATTTCAAGTAGTTTTAAATTAGGAATCTTTAAAGCCAAAAACTCATCAAAAGAGCCACAAGCATTCATAGCAATATAGCGCAAAACAAGCCCTCTATAAGCCTTAGCAAAGTGGCTAACGACCTTGCTGCCTTTAATAAACTTTAAAACAATATATTCTTTGCTAGGCACATAAAACTTCTCATAAAACCCAGCCCTTAAATCTAAAATTTCATCATTTTGCAAATACTGATCTAAAACCGCACTAAGCACGCTTTTATAGTAGCTTGCCGTGTCTATCCCAGCGCAGATTTCGCCTTGTTTTAGCTTGTAGCAAGGTACTTTATCATTTGGCTTTAATACACCAAAAAGATTAGAAAAAATTAGCAAATTTTGCTCTAAAAAGTCCTTGGCATCCTTATCTAAACTCCCATAATCAAGATAATCATAAGCCACGCCACTATAACGCAAAATAGCCTCTAAACTCGTGCTAAAATCAAAAATCTCAGGCTTTTTAAGCCCTGTTAAAGCGCAAATCTGCGCCTCATCGCCACTTTTAAAAACGCTTAGATATTTATCCCAAAGCCCCGCTCTTAAAGCACCTAAACTCTCATCAAAGCTAAGCTTGCCTATATCAAATCTAGAATTCCCACCAGAATTTTTACTCTCGCTTGGGGCTAGCAATATTTTCACTTTTTATCTCCAAAAAGCTCATTAAACGCCACTTTTAGCTTATCAAACTGCTGCCCAAAAGGCACGCCATGAACGCGCGCACCGCCAATTGTGGTTATGAAGTTCGTATCTCTCTCCCACCTAGGCACAAGGTGTAAATGCACATGCTCAGCTATCCCAGCCCCAGCACACTCTCCTAAATTCATTCCTAAATTTACTCCTTTTGCACCAAGAGTATTTTTTAGCACGGCTACGCTTTTTTGTGCTAGGCTGGATATTTCTAGCCAAATCTCACTCTCTAAGCTTTCTATATTATCGCTATGCTTAAATGGTATTATCATAAACTCGCCTAAGGTATAAGGATAGCGGTTCATCACGCCATAGCAGTGTTTTGCACGAAATAGCACGAAGTTTTCATCATCTTTGCTAGGCTCATTAGCAATAGCGCAAAACACGCAACCACTAGGCTTTGAGCCAAAATACTCACTACGCCAAGGCGCAAAAAGATGAGCAAAGGGCTTTTCTAAGCTAGGACAAAACTCGTAGTTTTTGCTTTGCCCTACACTAAAAATTCTAGAATTCTCATTTTCCATATTTTATCTCTTTTAAGGCAGCCCCAGGGCTAGTTTGTTTCATAAAATGCTCGCCTATCAAAAAGGCATTTACACCTAAGGCACTAAGCTCTTTTAGCTGTTCGTGAGTCTTTAGACCGCTTTCAGCTACGATGACTTTATCTTGTGGGATCTCAGGGACAAGGCGGGTGCTAAGGCTCATATCCATAGCTAGCGTATCAAGGTTTCTGTGATTTATGCCAATGATTTGCGCTCCAGCATACAAAGCCATTTCAAGCTCAGCTTCACTATGAACCTCAACAAGCGCAAAAAGCTTGATTGAACGAGCATAATCTAGCATTTCTTTAAGCTTTTCTTTGCCCAAAATTCGCACTATCAAAAGCACAATATCAGCACCATAAAGCCTTGATCTAGCGATTTGATAAGGATCTATTAAAAAATCTTTGCGCAATAAAATCGTGCTATTAAAACGCCTAATAAGCCCTAAATACTCAATATCTCCGCTAAAATAATAAGGCTCAGTTAACACAGAAATCGCACTTGCGCCGTTTTGTTCGTATTCAGTAGCGATTTCTAGTGGATGAAAATCAGCTCTTATTAGCCCTCTACTTGGGCTTGATTTTTTTATCTCAGCGATTATATTCATAGAGCCTCTAAGCGCCTCTAAAGCGTCTCTTGGCTCATATCCGCTACTCATGGCTCGCTCTAAATAATCCAAGCTCATTTTCTTTTTTTGTTCAGCAACTCTATCTTTTGTCTTTGCTATTATGTCATCTAAAATCATTTTTGCTCCATTACACATTTGTTTATCGCATCTAAGTGCTCTTTTACCTCATCACTACTAGCAAATTCTTTATCTATTAGAACCCGCTCTATCCACTCTTTTGCGTTTTTACACTCACCTAGCTTGTAGTATCCCCACGCAACTGAGTCAATGATAAAAAGCGCCGCTGGGTCAAGCTCGTGGGCTTTTAGCGCAAGTTCTAAGCCTTTTTTAGCATCTATATCGTGATTTATAAGCAAATACCCGTAGTAATTGTAAAAAATAGCATCCTTACTCTCATAAACAGAGCGTTCAAAAAGCTCTACTACTTGCGCTAAAAGCTCTTTGCTAGGTTTGCTTCCAGCGTTTTCGTATTTATATATCGCCATTCTAGCAAGGTAGCTAGGCTCTTTGCTGTTTTTATAAAGCTCACTAGCTAGCTTATAAGCATGCTCAAAAAGCCCTAGCTGAGAGTAAAGTTCCATAAGAATTCCATCATCAAAGCGGTATTTTTCAAGCAGCGCCCTAGCCCCAGCAAAATCACGCTTAAAAAGCAACACACTTAGCCCATCACGCAAGAAATTCTCGCCCCCAAAGCTATCATAAAGCATAGAATAAACAGCAACCATATTTGTGCTATCTTCATTTGCAGCATAAAGCCCAAGCAGCACCAAGCAAGTCTGCTTTGTGCATCCGTATTTGCTAACCCAATCACTAGCAAAAGAAATAGCCTCTTTTTGTCTGCTAAGTACATTTGCTAGCATGTCAACGAGCTTTAAAAGATTTATCTCGCTAGGCTCTAGGCTATAAGCCTTTTTAAAGGCAAAAAGTGCCAAGTCCTTTGAGTCTCCTAGCAGATAAATAGTGCCTAAAATGCTGTAATTTACAGCTGAGTTTGGCTCCATGGCAACCAGTTTTTTTACAATTTTTTTAGCATTTGCGATTTTTAGATTTTGTAGCTCGTAGCCAGCTAGAATTCGCAAAACATCGCTATCATTGCTCATTTGCTCTCTTGCTACCTGAACTAGCAAATCTAGTTTATCATTTCTTAGCACAAAAGCTAGTTTTAAAGCCTCTTTAGCACAGATTAAAGAGCCAGTTTTTTTATACAAAGCAAAAAACTTCTCAAACGCCACTTCCTCATCTCCCCTATTTAGCGCATCGCTAGCCTCTAAATAAGCCAAATCATCGCTATTTTCTACATTTACCTGCGCTAGATTATTTGGCATGGTAGCAGTAGTCATCGCGCACGCTCCAAAAAACAGCATCACAACCAACAAAAGCCAAGTAGCTTTCATTTCTTTACCTCTTAATTAAATTATCAAATCAACGCTTGTAAGATCTGCCCGAATAAAAACTTCTTTGGCAAAATCTGAGTGCGCTCCATTCTCATTACAAGCAAAAAGTGAGCCAAAAACGCAAAGTGGCGATTTTGCACCCTTTTTAGCCACTACTAGCACGACATTTGCACTCTTGCTAGGCTTTGAGTGTAAAAACGCTAGTTTAATAGGCTTTAGTCCTGCTTCTAATAAAGCTTGCAAAAGCCTATCAATGAGCCTTGCATCATAGCACAGCACCAGCTCGCCTTTTGGCGCAAGTAGCTTAGAGCATTTACTAGCAAAAGCTGATATATCAAAGCTACTAGCATTGCGGCTAGTGTTTTTGTGAGCGTTTTTATTCTCTCCGCCAAAATCATAAAAAGGCGGATTACAAATAATTCGCTCAAAGCCTTGGTTTCCTTGAAAGCCTTGGCTAGGAATTCTAGAATTCCCACTCTCCCAGTCTTTAAAAAAATCAGCGCAAATTATGCTAGCTTTTATATCATTTGCATGGGCGTTAATTTGTGCTAGCTCGCAGTTTTGTGGCTGGATATCAATACAACTTAAAGCGCAATTAAAATCTCTAGCTAAAAGCAAGCCCAAAATCCCACATCCACAGCCTACATCTAATAGGCTTTGGCTGGCTTTAAAAGAGCAGTTTTTTCTAGCAAAATCCCACAAAAACAAAGAATCGCTATTGTAGCGATAGCCATCTTTTAACTGAAAAAGCTTCATCTCTAAACTTTTAAATTCTAGAATTTAATAAATTCTCAAATTCTAGAATTTACTTTAAATTTTAGAATTTGAAAAAATCGCAGTAGCGGCTGTAAAACAAAAGGCGCGGCACTTGCGTCTAGTGTGCCTGCGGCTGCTTGCAGATAGAATACATAATTCATCAAAAGCAGCCGCAGGTGCAATAGGCGTAAGAGCCCCGCCAGCCAATCAGTGCCAAAATGGCGACATAATTCATCGCAGCTGCGCGCTAGCAAAAAACACCAAAGAGACGAAGCTTTTAGTGCCAAAAATGGCGAATGCCGGTAAAATAAAGACCCATCCCATGCTCATCACACGCTGCTATCACCTCATCATCCCTTATGCTACCACCTGGCTGAATCACATTTTTTACACCCACTTTAGCAGCAATATCAATGCTATCACGAAACGGAAAAAACGCCTCGCTAGCAAGCGCGCAGCCTGCTAAATCAAGCCCCATATCATTAGCCTTTGCCACAGCTGCACGAGCTGCATCAACCCGACTTGTCATGCCCATGCCAATAGCCACTAATGCGCCATTTTTTACATACGCTACACAGTTTGATTTGGTTAAGGCTGCGATTTTCCAAGCTATTTTTAGATCATTTAGCTCAGCTTCATTTGCGCTTTTTTTACTCATTAGCTTAGCATTTACTACCTCATCATCGCTTAGCTTATCACGCTCTTGGAATACAAATCCACCATCAATTGCTTTATAATTAAAGCTCTCAGTGCTAGCAAGCAAAAACTCGCTCTCAGTGCTAAAAATCTTTGTGCGTTTTTTATCGCTATATATAGCAAGCGCCTCAGGCTCCACGCTAGCAGCGATGATGACCTCAGTAAAGACCTCTTTTGTAGCAAGGGCAAGTTCTTTTGTAAGCTTACCATTTATCGCCACCACGCCACCAAAGGCACTTATAGGATCGCATTTAAGTGCAGCTTTGTAGCTCTCAAGTAAATTTTCTTTTATCCCAAAGCCACAAGGATTTCCATGCTTACAAATAACCACAGCAGGAGCATTGCCAAAGGCGCTAGCTATCATTACAGCTGAGTTAAGATCAGTCATATTATTAAAACTTGCTTCGCCTTTTAGCACTTTAAAGTTTTTGCTAATAAAGTCATCATACTCATACACAGCGCCTTTTTGGTGCGGATTTTCGCCATAACGACAATCAAATACCTTTTTTCCAGCTATAAAGCGAGATGCGCCAAAACCACCATTAAATCTATCATTCATATAGTTTGCTATCATGCTATCATAGCTTGCTGTGTGTTCGTAAGCTTTTATCATTAAATAACGGCGGAATTCTAGATCCACGCTATTATTTTGAAGTTTTTCAAGTGTTAAGCCATAGTCTTTTGCCTCTGTCAAAATCAGCACAAAAGCGTGATTTTTAGCAGCCGAGCGAACCATGGCAGGACCGCCTATATCAATGTTTTCTATAATCTCATCAAAATCATCAGTTCGTTTGGTTGTGGCTTTAAATGGATACAAATTAACACAAACTAGATCAATTGCGCCTATATCATGTTTTTTAGCGTCTTCTACATGCTCTTTTATATCTCTGCGGTGAAGGATTCCGCCATGGATTTTTGGATGCAAGGTCTTTACACGCCCATCAAACATCTCAGGGCTTTTTGTGTATTCGCTAACCTCTAAGGCTTTTATGCCATTTTCTTTTAGCACTTTATAAGTCCCACCGGTGCTAAGAATTTCCCAGCCAAGGGCTTCTAGCCCCTTAGCAAACTCTACAACTCCGCTTTTATCGCTTACGCTAATTAACGCTTTCATTATTCACCTTTCATTTTTTTGATTTGTTCGTAAGCCTTGTTTATTTCTTGAGTTTTCTTTGTCGCTTTTGCCACCTCATCGCTGCTAGCCCTGGCACCCAAAAAATCAGGATGATGCTTACGGCTTAGCTCTCTGTATTTTTTCTTTATCTCAGCAAAACTAGCCTCTTTTGAAACACCTAGCACTTCGTAAGGGTCTATTTTTGGCTCGTTTTCAAAACTAGAATTTCTAGAATTCCAGCTAGAACTACTTTGCCAAGACCTGCTAAACTCACGCTCAAAACTAGCATAAAAAGAAGATATGTCGCCAAGATTAAATCCCCTTGCCACCTCATCAATCGCTCTTTTTTCATTTGGGTGCAGTGAGCCATTTGCGTAGGCAAGGTGAAGCAAATAGATAATTACGCTAGAGCATTCATCATTAGTTAAAAACCTTGCGCTTTTATACATTCTAGCCATTTGTTCTATGCTAGTTTGCGAGTTTTTTTGCTCATCAAAGATGCGTTTTAGCCTGGCCCTTACGCCAGGGTCTTTTAGCTCTTCTTCGCACATATCAAGTATGCCTGAGATGTAGCGAGCCTCGCTCTCATTAATAGCCCCATCAGCCTTGGCAATGCGAGCAAGAAGCGCTACTAAAAAACTAGCATCTTGTTCGCTAAAACCCTTGTGCGCCGAGCCTGCTGGACTTTTGGCATAGCCCTTAGTAAGGGCGTAAAAAATAAGAGCGATAATAAAAAGCGAAAACCAAAAACCCATTTTTATCCTAAAAATTTTAATTTTATAGCTTAGCAATTTAAAAAATTTCTAAGCTATAAAATTAAATAAAATTTAAAAACTCTTAGGAATTCTAGAATTCCTAAGAGTTTGGAATTCCAAAAATTCTAGAATTCCTAAGAGTTTGGAATTCCAAAAATTCTAGAATTCCTAAGAATTTTGAATTCAAAAAATTCTAGAATTCCAAAAATTCTAAAATTCTAGAATTCCAGCATTTAAAACTATAAATTCTAAAATTCCCTATTTGCTTAAAATTTCACTAAAACTTGAAAAATACAGCTTTTTAAGTTTATCTAAACTCATTTCTATACTGCCTAGCTCAAAGCTATTATTAGCCTTTGTTTTGCCGATTTTTTGGTATTTTATACGAGCTTTTTTAGCCATGGCTTCAAGTTTAGCTATATTTTTTTTGCCCTTAACTCCCACAATAGAGCGTGAAAAACTCTCGCTAAATAGCCATCTCTCATCAGCATAAGGACACTGGCCCTTAAAGCCCACACCGCCAAAGGCAGACATTTTGGCTAATGTTATAGCCACGCCACCCACACCCACGCTATTAGCAAATTCTAAAATTCCATTATCATTTGCTTTAATAACCAAATCCCAAAGAGCCCTTTCAGCTTTTAAATCAAGCCCTTTTAGCTCGCCACCACAAACGCCAAAGAGGCTTTTCATATACAACGAACCAGCAAAATCAGCCCCAGTATCCCCAAGCACAAAAACGCTCACTCCACTATCTTTAAAGTGCGAATTAAGCAGTTTTTTGCCGTCTTTTAGCACGCCAACCATAGCAATAGCCGGTGTCGGCTGAACGCTAATGCCATTTGTTTCATTATATAGACTTACATTTCCGCTTACAACAGGCGTATTTAGCTCTTTACAAGCGATTTTTATACCCTCGCAGCCTTTGGCAAACTGCCACATTACCTCAGGATTTTGCGGATTTCCGTAGTTTAGGCAGTCTGTGATAGAAAGTGGCGTAGCACCGCTCATTGCTACCTTTCGTCCAGCAGCTGCCACAGCTGCTGCTGCACCAACTAGCGGATTTACGAAGTTCATTCTAGTATTACACTCACAAGCCATCGCCACAGCCGCGCCACTCTTTTTAATGCGAATTGCCCCAGCGCCTAGCGAGCCTGGCATTTTTATGGTATTTGTGCCAATGTGAGCGTCGTATTGGTCATAGATATAGGCTTTGTTTGCGATATTTTCATCTTTTAGCAAGGTTTTAAAGGCCTTTTTAGCACTAATTTTTCTAAAATCATCTATTTTTATATTTTTGATTTTGTTTAAATATTCTGGCTCTTTTGTAGGGCGCTCTAGCACTGGGGCAAGCTCTGTTACAGGGGCTATTGGTATAAGCCCAGCTAGCTCGCCCCTCCAAAATAGCTCCATATTGCCAGTGTCTGTTACTTTGCCTATTACTTCTGCGTGAAGTTCGTATTTTTCAAAAATCTCTTTAATTTTATTCTCAAAGCCAGGTTTTGCACAAATTAGCATGCGCTCTTGGCTCTCGCTTAGCATTAGCTCGTATGGATTCATGCCCTCTTCACGCATTGGCACTTTATCAAGATATAGCTTCATACCAGCACCACTTTTGCCAGCCATTTCAAAGCTAGAGCTAGTTAGCCCTGCTGCGCCCATATCTTGAATTCCTACAATATAATCAGTCTTAAATAGCTCCAAACAAGCCTCCATCAAAAGCTTCTCAGCAAAAGGATCGCCTACTTGAACAGTTGGGCGAAGTTTTTTGCTAGCTTCGTTAAAGCTATCGCTTGCCATCACAGCCCCACCTAGACCATCTCTGCCAGTGCGACTGCCTACATAGATTACCAGATTGCCAGCAGAGCCTGCTTTTGCGTAGAAAATCTCATCGCTTTTACAAATCCCAAGCCCAAAGGCATTTACTAAAATATTTCCATTAAAACTCTCATCAAAGCTAGTCTCGCCAGCTACTGTCGGCACGCCCATGCAGTTTGCGTAGTGGCTAATACCTGCCACGACGCCTTTGATAAGGTATTTTTGCTGCTTATTTATGCTCTCATCTTTGCCTTTAATCTCGCCAAAGCGCAGTGAGTTCATACTAGCCTCTACGCGAGCTCCCATAGTAAAAATATCACGAAAAATTCCGCCCACGCCAGTAGCTGCGCCAGCAAAAGGCTCAATAAAGCTTGGGTGATTGTGGCTTTCCATTTTAAATACAGCCGCCCAGCCCTTGCCGCAGTCTATAACGCCAGCATTTTCGCCAGGTCCTTGGATGACCCACTTTGCCTTGGTTGGAAAGCCATTTAGGTATTTTTTGCTAGATTTATAGCTACAATGCTCACTCCACATAGCAGAAAATACGCCAAGTTCAAGCAAATTTGGCTCACGACCTAGGATTTTTAAAATACTTTCATACTCACTAGGGCTGATTTTATGCTGTGCTACTATTTCTGGGGTGATTTGATTATTCATTTTTATTTCCGTTTTGGCTAATTTTCTGCGTGATTATATCTAAATCGCTGTGAAATTGCGCTAAATTTAACTTGAAATTTATTTGCCAAGGCAAAATGAGCCAAACATCGCATCTAAAATATCACTATTATAAGCAGGCTCGGTAATAGCTGCGATATTTTTTAAAGCCGCATTTATATGAAAAGCAAAGATTTCTAGCTCGCTTTCATTTAGCTTAAAAACAGCTTCTTTTAGCTCGCCCAAGGCAGCTTTTACAAGCTTTATTTGGCGATTTGAAGTTAGCATTAGCTCGCCACTTTGCTCAAAGCTAGCTAGCTTTTTTATCTCTTTTTTAAGACCAGTTATATCATCTTTTGCGCTGATTTTTATAGGCTCATTTGGCAAAGAGTTTATAGGGAATTCTAAATTTAAATCACACTTGTTTAGCACCAAAATTTTAGTTTTTTCATAACTAGCTAAAAGCTTTATTATTTCATCATCTTCTTTGCTTTTATCTTTGCTAGCGTCAAATACAGCGATGATGATATCAGCGTCATTTGCAGCTTTTTTGGAGTATTCTATGCCGATTTTTTCTATCTCATCAGTGCTAGTGCGAATTCCAGCAGTATCTACAAAACGCACAAGAACTCCGCCAAAATTAACGCTTTCTTCAATAGTATCTCTTGTAGTGCCTGCCTTATTGCTTACGATAGCTCTATCATAAGCTAAAAGTGCGTTTAAAATAGAGCTTTTGCCTACATTTGGCTTGCCGATAATCGCTATTTTAAAGCCATCAATTAGCCCTTTTCGCTGCTCGCTTATGCTAACAATGCTTTTTAATCTAGCAATGCTAGCATCCAAACGATCTAGAATTCCCTCTAAAACATCGCTTGGCAAATCATCATCGCCGTAGTCTATACAAGCTTCGCAGTGAGCTAGGATATAAATAAGCTCTTTTCTAAGAGAGCTACAAAACTCTCCAAGCTCTCCACAAAGAGTGCGTGCTAGCATTTTTGCAGCTCCTGCAGAGCGAGCTTCTATCATCGCAGCTATGCTCTCAGCCTTAGCTAAGTCCATTTTGCCATTTAGCACAGCCCTTTTGCTAAACTCGCCTGGGTTTGCCGCCCTTGCGCCAAGGGCTAAAAGCTCGTCTATTATAGCAGAACTAGCAGCCTCGCCGCCGTGAGTGTGAAACTCCACTACATCCTCACCAGTAAAGCTAGCTGGGGCTTTAAAATATATAACCAAAGCCTCATCAAGCAGCTCTCCGCTCTTGCTATAAAGCTTTTTTAGATGAGCATGGCGAGGGCTAAGCTCGCCCCCACCGCTAAGAGTCCTAGCGAGTTCCAAAGCCCTAACCCCGCTAAGCCTGATTATGCTTATAGCACCGCTTGCGGCTCTTGCTACTATGGTCATCTGCTGTGAAAGTCGTTTATAAGTATATATTTGCCCTCTGCACTATTTTTGATACCGACATATTTGTCTTTAAATCTCTCTCTTAATTGTTCTAGGGCGATTTTGATTAGCACGCCATCAAGTGGTTTTGTGATAGCATGACCGTTTTCTTCTACACGGCGAATAATGCCTTCTAGATACACTCTCATACCAGCTTCTTGATTTTTTAGAAACTCAGCGATTTCAAGGCGAACATTGAGATTGTATTTTGAGTTTATCCAGTTATACAGTAGGCTTGAGAGTGCTTTGTAGCGATATCCTTCTTTGCCTATTAGTAGGGCGCAGTCTTCGCCATCAAGCTTGATATATACGCTATTTTCATCATATTTGCTAACTTCTTCAATGTGTATTTTAAAATCACTTGCGCCAAAAAGAGTTTTTAAGCCACTTTCAATTTCATTTAAAATCTCAGTGTTTAATTCCCCGCCTTGCTTGTTTTCAGCTTTTTTGACAAATGCCATCTCTTTTGGCTCTTCTGGTTTATTTTCATTAGAAGCATTAAAGTTATCAATGATATTATCATAAGATTTAAATACATTTGAGCGTTCAGGTTTTTTGCTAGGGAATTCTAGATTTTCTTTACTCTCAAAACTATTTGGCTCAGGCTTAAAACCACTCTGGCTTTTTATCTCAGGCTTTGGCGCAGGGCTTTGGACATTAGATTCAAATCTACTCTCGCTAAAATATTCTTTAGCAGGTTTTTTAAAGTCTTTTACCTTGCGTTTAGTAGTGCTTACCTCAAACTCTCCAAGCTTTTTAAAAAAGCCTAAAAACCCAGCACTGGGCTTTGTGATAATCTCTACATTTACATCCGCAACTGATACGCCTAGTTCTACTGAAGCTTTTAGATAAGCCTCGCTTAGTGAATATGCTTGAATTCTCATTTTTCGCCTTTATGATGAGCGGCAATCTCTTCTGCTTTGTGGCGAGCAAAGAGCTTATTTACCACGATTTGTTGTAAAAGCGAACATACATTGTTCGTAAACCAATATAGCGTAAGTCCTGCTGGGAAGGTGATAAAAAATAGCGTAAATATAGCAGGTAACCAGCGCATGATTTTTTGCTGCATTGGGTCGCTAAAGGTAGTTGGGGTAATACGTTGTTGTAAATACATAGCCACACCCATTAAAATAGGCAAGATAAAATACGGATCTTTTATCGCAAGGTCGTTTATCCACAAAGCCCACTGGGCACCTTTTAGCTCAATTGCATTTAGTAGCACGCGGTAAATCGCAAAGAAAATAGGAATTTGTAATAAAATCGGCAAACACCCACCCATAGGATTTGCGCCACTTTTCTTATACAGCTCCATCATGTGAGCATTTAGCTTGGCTGGGTCACCTTTGTATTTTTCTTGGATTTCTTTCATTTTTGGGGCAATATCTTTTAGCTTGTTCATTGATACCATGCCCTTATATGTAAGTGGGAATAGAATAATGCGTATAACAATAGTCAGCACGATAATCGCCCAGCCCCAGTTGCCAAAATATCCATAAAGCCAGCTTAAAAAATCAAACACAGGTCTAGCTATAAAAGTAAACCAACCATACTCCACAGCGTCTGCTAGGCTTGACTCAATTGAAGTTAGCACCTTTTTTTCTTTTGCGCCGATATAGCCTTTAAGCTTTAGCTCACCGCTACTTCGCACGAAAGCTAGGGTATTTTTATCTCTTGAGTTTTGGATAAAGACATTTAATTTACGCTCTTTATCGTAAATTAAGCTTGTATAGTAGCGATCAGCACTTGAGATAAGATCTATATTATTATAGGTTTCATCACCTTTTGCATCGCCATCTTCTATTATATCTAGGCTATCATCGCTTTTGCGAAGCATCACGCCATGGACTGTGTAGCCATCAGCTAGCACATCTGGTCTATGACCTGGAGTGATGAAAAAATCACTATTTGATTTTACACTCAAATCATAAGAGCCATTTGCGTAGAAAGTAAGGTGTTTTGAAATGCTCTTTGCGCCTAGTTCTTGGGTTAAAATTGCCTCAAAAATTCCACCATTTTTTGGCTCTATTTGCTCTATTTTATAAGGTGTTTTAAAGGCTAGTTCATTTAGCGCAGTATCACTAAAACGCACCTCAAGTGGCATAGGGTCTTTGCTGATTAGTTCTATATGAGAGCCATCTTCATTTACAAACTTTGCGTTATTTAATATAAAACTAGAAATGCGTCCTAGCTCATCAATTGTAGCGTTAAACTCGCTAGTATTTATGTGAGCTAAAACAGCTTTTTGATCCTTAGTAATAGGGGCTTTTACTAGATTTGAAGCATCGTTTGGGTCTAAAATTCCCTCTTTTAGCGCAGGGGCAGCATTGCTAGCATTTATGCTAGCGTTATTTTCTAGCTGTTTTTTTGGCATAAAATAAAAATCATAAGCTATTAAAACAGCCACAGAAAGCACCGTGGCAATAAGTAGTCTTGTTTGGGTTGTCATATTACTAAACACTTGGATTTGTCCTTATATTTTTAATAAGATAAAATTTTTTATTTTTGTAAGGGACTAGCCAAAAGCTAGGGAATTTAATACTTTTAGAATTTGGGAGCAGATTGTTTTTTACTATATTTTTCTTTATAATAGGATATTCTATGCCACCGCTAAAAAGCTGATTACAGCGTAGAATTCTAAGCATTATCGCTAAACTTGCTTTAAAAAAATTCTCATTTTCTAAAAGCCAGCTAGCATAGCTAGAACAGCTTGGATAATACCTGCAATTTTGCCCCAAAAGCGGTGAAATAAATGCCTTATAAACCCTTATAAAAAAGAGTGGTATAAAATTCATATTTTTTACGCTCATTGCAAAGCCCCTATTTTTTTAAGAGCCCAGCGGATATTTTTGCTAGCTTGAGAATACTTTGAACTAAGCAAACTATCCTTTGCGATTATCACATAATCACCAAGCTTAGCAGTGCTGGCTAACTCACTAAATATCGCTCTTAGGCGTCTTTTGGCATGATTTCTGGCTACAGCATTGCCGATTTTTTTGCTTGCCACTGCTGCAAACCTAAACTCATCAGCTGCCAAAAAATACACGCTAGCATCATAACAATGCCATTTTTTAGCATTTTTATATACCTTAGCAAACTCGCTTGCGTGGCTAAGACGCCCATATTTTGGCATTATTAGACTGCTAGTCTTTTTCTGCCTTTTGCTCTGCGTGCGCTTAGAACTTTGCGGCCATTTTTAGTTTTCATACGCTCTCTAAAGCCATGAGTGCGTTTTTTAGGCACCTTGTGTGGTTGATATGTTCTTTTCATCTTGTATCCTTTAAAAATAAAATAAAGCGAAGATTTTAGCCAAACTTTGCTTAAACTTTTATTTGTATGCTGTAATTTATTCTAAAATTCTTTAGGAATTCTAGATTTTAAGCTAAAATCAGCTAAAATCTTAGCCAAATTTTTTAGTAAAATCAAAATGAACCAAAATTTAATTAAAAATGAAATCATAAATTGTAATCTATGCCCACTCTCAAAAATACGCTCTACTAGCATGGAACCAGTGCTTCATGGTATAGATGTGCTTTTTGTGAGTGAGTTTTTTGATGAGAGTTTTGAGCCGCTTTGTGATTTTAGCTGGGCTTATACTAGTATTTTTAAGTGTATCCCAAAGCAAAATGCCTTAGCGCAGTTTTTAAAAAACGCTGATTTAGCTACTTCTCTTGGCTTTTGCGCTGAGTATTTAAAAAGTGAAATTAGCATTTCACAACCAAAAGTGGTAGTAGCCCTTGGGCAAAGTGTTTTTGAGCTTTTTGTAAATCCGTTAGAATATGCTTATTCTAGCATTGTTGGGGATTTTTATCGCTGCGGGGAGTTTTTTATTATGCCAGCACACGAGAGTGCGCATCTAGCAAAAAACCCTAGTCTAAAAGAAAAAATGAGAAAAAATCTAGACAAAATAAAAGGAATGATATGAAAAAATCTTTAAGAGCATTTTTGCTTAGTATTTCGTGCTGTGCTAGCCTTTTTGCAGCAGCAAATAAACTAAGCGATATCGAACCAGCAAGAGAGTTTTATGTGGATTTAGAACCAAAAGCCTGTGATACAAAATGCCTTTTAACTCTGCTAAAAAAAGGGCAGATTTTTAGCTTTTTATCTAGATTTAGAGAAAATCTCGCAAATAACGAGCTAAGCATGAAATACAGAGATTTTCTAGCTGGAAACTTTAGCTCTTTTACTAGTTCATCTACGCCTAGCTTCGTGCCTACTAGTAGTGCTACTAAAATCGCCGTGCTAATCCCGCAAAAAACCATAAAAAGCTACTCTGTAATAGTAAGCAACTCTATAATCGCTTATAGTGCTGCTACGAAAAATAAAGCCTTGGTGCAGTTTTTTCTTTTTGATGATGAGAGCAATATAGGCTCTGTGCTAGAAAATGTCCTAGCGCAGGGCTTTAACTACGCTATTGCGCCTATTACTGATGCTGCCTTGGAGCAAATCGCTGATGAGAGATATAAAGAAATTTTCTTTTATGTGCCGACCTTGCACGCAAGTCTAGCTCGCTATGAGCGGCCAAATATACTTTTTGGCGGTGTTGACTATGATGGGCAAATACGCTCTTTAAGCCAAAAAACAGATGGTAAAATCGCCTCAATAAGCGATGGTAGCAGGCTTGGGTCTATGCTAAATCGCCAAGTAGCCGTACAAAATCCAGATGCTTTTTTAAGCGTGATTGAGACAAAAAATGTGGATTTAAGAGCTGAGCTAAGGCACCCAGGCTTTATGGGGGCTAGCGTTTTTTTAAATACCACTTTGCTAAAAACCTCGCTGATTAGCTCGCAATTTAGGGTATATGATGTAAATGTAAAAAAGGTGCTTTGTACGCAGATTTGCTACGACCCTGCGCTTTTTAGCCTTACTCAGCCAAGCGATAGGGCAAATATGTTAATTGCTATTTCATTTAGTGATATTGATGAGGATCTGCTAGCAAACGCAAAACTACTTGGCGTGGATTTAAAATACGATAGAGTTGCGTATCCGGTGATGTTTGGGATGGATTATATCATCACAAATTTCATTGACAAAAACGCTCATAGCTTTTTTATGGAGAGCGTAAGTGGCTCACAAGTCCAGTATAAAACGCAGATTTTACAGCCTACAAAAAGTGGCTTTGAAATCGTAGAGTAAAATATTAGCAAATATCTAGGGAATTCTAGAATTCCTTTTTAAATTTCATCTAGAATTTTCTTTTAAACTTCATCTAGAATTCCCAGATAATCTAAAATTCATTAAACATCTGCTAATCTAGAATTCCCTAGACTTTATACTTGGTAAAAATTGAAAATATATAAAGCAAGTATTTAAGAAATAAAAAAATCCCTTAAAGTAGCCTAACTGGTCTAGCAAGCACTAGTCCCTTTAATCAAAACATCTTAAACTAGAAAGATCAATTTTGTTGAAATTATAAGGCTTTTTATCAAACTTTCTTAGCTGCTGGGGCATTATATTGCTGTATTCGTAGTAGCGATCGCCTAGTTTATATATTTAAGCATAGATGTGATGTTGAGTAAATTTGTTAAACCTGTGCGAGTTAGACAAAGTTCCATAGTGTTTAGAACATGGTAGCCGCCGCAAGTAGCACTATCGTCGCTATGATAAAGCATTTGCGTTATAAGCGCTATAACCTGCAAGCACGATAATTACGAGAACTAAAAAGCATGTTTACTATTTTGCTGAGTATTACTATTAAATATTTATTTAAAAAATAAGAAGTATTTTCAAAAAATAGTGAATATATTTATAAATAAAATTTATTTGAAAAATTTATTTAATAGAAAATCTAGAATTCCTAGAAATTCTAGATTTTTTTAAAATTTTTACTTAGGAATTCTAGAATTCCTAGAAATTATTTGTAATTTTTAATAGCTTTATCTAATATTTCTTGTGCTTTTTTAGCGTTTTCAAAGCCTTTTACTTTTACCCATTTGCCAGGTTCAAGTAGTTTGTAAGTCTCAAAGAAGTTTTTAACTCTATCTTGAGTTGCTCTTGGTAAGTCGCTAAAATCATTTATATTTTCATATCTTGGATCGATTTTTGTAACAGGCACAGCTAGAAGTTTCTCATCCATTCCAGCCTCGTCCTCCATCACAAGCACGCCTATTAGACGACATGGGATAACTGAGCCAGCTTGAAGTGGGTATTCATTTAGCACCAAAATATCAGCTGGGTCGCCATCATCAGCTAGTGTACCAGGCACAAAGCCGTAGTTTGCTGGGTAAAAAACAGCTGAGTAAAGCACACGATCGACCACTACAGCGCCACTATCTTTGTCTATTTCGTATTTTACATTTGAGCCATAAGGTATTTCTATTAGGGCATTTAGCTTATCTGGGTTTGAGCCGGTTTTGATTTTTGAGATATCCATTTTTTCTCCTTATTTTAGATCATTTATTAGCTTGGTCATATTTGCTACGATTTCTTCTATGCTTGCTTCGCCACTGATAGTGTATAGCAAGTCATTGCGAGTGTAAAAGTCTTTTATACTAGCAAGCGGTTCAGTATATACTTTCATGCGGTTATAAAAAACCTCTTCATTATCATCAGCTCCTCTTGCACGGCCTAGCACTCGGTCTTTTGCGGTTTGTTCGCTTACTTCTACTTCTATGACGCCTTTTAGCTCGATCTCTCTTTCATCACGCAAAACATCATCTAGTGTAGTCATCTGCTCTACACTTCTTGGATAGCCATCAATGATGATATAGTCTTTTGGGCTTGATTTTATCGCATTTACTATGGTGCTTACTACGATATCAAGTGGCACCAGATTTCCACGGCTGATAAAACCATCAATTGTCTTGCCACGCTCAGAGCCACTAGCTACCTCAGCGCGAAGCAAATCTCCTGTGCTAAAATGCGCAAAACTAGCATCGTTTTTAGCAATAATGCTAGCATCTGTGGTTTTTCCACTGCCTGGCGCACCGATGATTAAAAATAATTTTTTCATTTTTTATCCTTTTGTTAGAGTTCTAAGTTTTATAGGAAGTCTAAAATTCCCTAAATCTAAAATTCTAGAATTCCTAGTATTTTGGGAAGTCTAAAATTCCCTAGGTATTTGGCTTTAAGGAATTTTAGAATTCCAGAATTTTAGAATTTTAGAATTCTAGAATTCCCTATGCTTTTCTAGCGATTTTTAGAGTGGGCGTTTGTGCGTGTTTTCCCAGCACTTAGACGCAAGGATAAAACATACTAAAATCGCCCCTACTCTAAGTTTTACTTGCTTTACTCTCTTAGTTTTATGCCTAGCTCTCTCATCTGTTCTCCACTCACTTGGCTAGGTGCTTTTGTCATGAGGCAAGTTGCCTTTTGAGTTTTAGGGAAGGCGATTACATCGCGTATGCTAGGGCTTTTGGTTACAAGCATCATAAGGCGGTCTAAGCCTATAGCAAATCCACCATGTGGTGGCGCACCAAAGCTAAGCGCATCTAGTAAAAAGCCAAATTTCTCTCTTTGTTCGTTTGCTTCTATTTTTAGTAGTTTAAAGACTTTTTGTTGAATATCGTCTTTGTGAATTCTAATAGAACCGCCGCCAAGCTCCACGCCATTTAGCACCACATCATAAGCAATGCTAGTGATGTTTTCTAAATCGCTTTCATCAGGGTTATTTGGCATAGTAAATGGATGGTGCATAGCTGAGTATGAGCCATCATCATTTTGCTCAAACATAGGAAAATCCACTACCCAAAGAAACTTTAACTCATCAGGATTGATAATACCAAGCTCATCAGCTAAAAATAGTCTAAATCTACCCATATAATCAAGCACGATTTTTTTAGCTCCCACGCCAAAGAACACTACATCGCCGATTTTTAGCTCTGTGCGAGAAACTAGCTCTTTTAGATCGCTTTCATCAAAAAACTTAACTAGCGGACCTTTTAGGCTAAGGCCGTCAAAATCCACGCAATTATCTTGACCGGCTGTGTCTTTTGGATCTTTTATTTGGATAAACGCTAGACCTTTTGCGCCAAATTTTCGCACGAACTCTTCAAAGCGTTGCATTTGCCTTTTGCTAAAAATATTATCGCCGCCCTTTACTACAATAGCTTTTGCTCTGTTATGTTTTTTGCCTTTTTCATCTTTAAATGGACCTGCAAAAATGCTGTTATTTGAGCGAGCAAAAATATCAGCTACATCTATTAAAGGCATATCAAAGCGCAAATCAGGCTTATCAGAACCATAGCTCTCCATCGCCTCATTATACTTCATACGCATAAAAGGCGTTTTTATATCCTTGCCACAAGCTTTAAACACATCTTTTAATAGCTCTTCGCCCACAGCAATTACATCATCTTGATTGCAAAAGCTCATCTCCACATCAATCTGAGTAAACTCAGGCTGGCGATCAGCTCTTAAATCCTCATCTCTAAAGCACTTTGCGATTTGAAAATATTTATCAAAGCCAGCACACATCAAAAGCTGTTTAAAAAGCTGTGGGCTTTGAGGTAAAGCATAAAATGAGCCATTGTGAACACGGCTTGGCACTAGATAATCTCTTGCACCCTCGGGCGTAGCACGGGTAAGAATAGGCGTCTCCACCTCAACAAAACCAAGGCGATCAAGCGTGTTTCTAGTAGCTATTGTAGCCTTTGAGCGAAGTTTAAAGCGCTCAAAGGCAGCTTTTTCTCTAAGCTCTAAAAAGCGGTATTTTAGCCTAGTTTCTTCGCCTACATTTGCATCGCCTATTACAAAAGGAAGTGGCGCAGAAGCGTTTTCTATAACAAGCTTGTTTGCTACTACTTCAATCTCTCCAGTTTTTAGCTTAGGGTTTATCATATCAGCACTTCTTGCTCTTAGCTTGCCCTTTACTTTTAGCACATACTCATCACGCACACGGCTTGCTACTTCGTGAGCTTGCGTGCTGTCTTTTGGGTCGCAAACTACCTGAATAACACCACTTCTATCACGCAAATCTATAAAGATAACACCACCGTGGTCACGGTAGCTATCAGCCCAGCCATAAAGCTCGATTTCTTTGCCGATATCGTTTTTACTGAAATTTGTACAATAATCTGTCCGCATTTTTTATCCTTAAAAATCCATAAAAGTCGCAATTATACACTTACAAAGCTTAAAAGTAGCAATTTTTTAAAGGCTTAAAGCCTTGCGCATAGCAATTTGTATTTTTTCTCTCTCATTTTTTTTACCACTAAAATGCTCAAATGCTAAAACTGCTTGATACAAAAGCATTTCTAGTCCATCTTTTACCCTTAGGTTTTTTGCTTTTGCTAGTTTTATAAACTCTGTATCTTTGCCATAAACTACATCAAAAGCGTATTTTGCGCCAGAAAAAAGCTCATCTAAAAGCTTCTTATCACAAGGTAAACCAGCAAAAGTAAGTCCAGCAGGAGTAGTATTTACAATGAGTTCGTAGCTTTTGCTAGCTTTAAAATCCTGCGTGGTAAAATAAGCAAACTCGCTAAAAGCCCCCGCCCTACCTTCTGAGCGGTTTAGCAAGCTTACTTCTGCCCCGCTAGCTTTTAGAGCGTGAGCTAGAGCTCTTGCTGTGCCTCCTGCGCCGATGATTAAAGCATTTTTTATATTTTCAAACTCAGCTATAGCCATCATAAAGCCTGGTGCGTCTGTATTAAAAGCGTGAATTTTGCCAGCATTTAGTACCAAAGTATTTGCACTGCCGATTTTTTTTGCTAGTTCGTCTTGTTCGTCAACGCATTCTAGGGCTATTTCTTTAAAAGGCACGGTGATATTTGCCCCACTTAGCCCAAGGGCAAAAAACTTTTGCCTTAGCTTGCTAGCACTTGCGCTAGTATCAAGCAAATAGCGTGAGTAAACGCTATTTATGCCAAGTGCCTCAAAGGCGTTATTATGAAGTCTAGGCGAAATGCTATGAGCGATAGGATTGCCGATGACTGCGTAGTAATTCATTTTAAATCTTTGTTAAAATTATTATCTAGAATTCCTTATAAAATCTAGAATTCCTAGGGCTTTTTGGCTTGGGAATTCTAGATTTAAAGCTTATTTTATTCTATAAATATAAGCTTTTTGGTCAATATTAGCTTTGATTTGATCTAGTTTTTGCTTTAGTTCTGCGTCACTAAATGGACCAACTAGCAGTTTTATAACCTTTTTGCCATTTACTGTGGTTTCATAGGTTTTATACTCATATCCTAAGCTATTTAGCTTTTTGATTAGCGAGCTTTTAGGATCAAACTTTGCTACACTTGCTACTTGCACATATGAACCTGCCATCGCTGATGAGCTAGCAGTATTTGCTTTAATCTCTGGCTTCGTTAGCTCTTTTTCTAACGCAGGTTGTTTTGGCTCTGGTTTAATCACAGCTGGCTCAGGTTTTTTAGGCTCTGGCTTAGCGACTGGCTCAGGCTTAGCGACTGGCTCTTTAAGCTCAGCTTTTGGTACTGGTTCAGGTTTTTCTGGCTCTTTTGGAGCTATTAGCTCTGCTATTGGCTCGTCTTTTTGCTCTAGTACTTGGCCGATAGTTAGTTCTGGCTCTGTTATGATAGGAATTTGCTCAAAGCTCTCAGGCATAGGAGCTACCGGTTCATCTGGCAGTATCAAAGCATCTGCTGTATTTTGGCTTAGCGCTGGTTCTTCTTCATCATTTGTGTTTAAAAACCTAACTACAATCACAATGATTAAAAACAAAATAATAAGCGAAATAATCGTAGTTATTATTTTTTTAGCTTTGCCGTTTGGATTTTCTTCATCATTTTCTAAGATTATATCTTGTAACTCTTGACTTTCTTTGTTTTTTTCTTCCATTTTAACTCCTTTTACATAAATTTTGACCAGCTTGCGCCACGCTCTTTTTGAAAAAGATCATAAGGCAAGTTTAGAATTTGGAATTCCCTAGGCATATCTATATTAGGAAACATTCGCCAGCTACAAGGCAGTTTTTGGCTTAGTGTCATAGAAAGCTTGTTTGCTAGCTGATACGCCTCGCTAAGTATGGTATGACCCTTGTGAACATAAAGGTGTAAATGCCCATTTGTCTTAGTCCTATACGCAGTAAAATTCACAAAGCCCATTTCTCTAAGCATCAGCTGAGCTCTGTGCCAAAAACGATCTGGGTCATAGCCATTGTAATCAAATACTATGTTTTCTACGATTTTTTCTTTGTCATTTATAAGGTCGTGAGCGATAACTCTTTTACCCTCAAAATGCTCTTTTTGAATAGACATAGTAAGCTGAGAGTCGATGCGCTCATAACGATCAAAGAAATTCCTACCATTAAACTCCACTTTACGAAGTTTGCCAGTATTTTCATAAAAATGATCGCCGATGATTTTAATCAGCGTAAGCTCGACACTTTGCATTAAAATACCGCCTTATTATAGATGATAAAATTTCTTGCTAGTGCTGTTAGCTCATCTTTGATTTTAGCTTGTTTGCTTTCATTACCTATATCATCAAGCACATCAGCAATTCTAGTTGCGATTAGCTCAAACTGCTCTTCTTTCATGCCACGAGCAGTTAGGGCTGCTGAGCCTACACGAATTCCACTTGTGATAAATGGTGAGCGCTTCTCGCCTGGAACTGTGTTTTTATTTACAGTAATTCCAGCTCTGCCAAGCGCCATATCAGCATCTTTTCCGCTAAAATCGCGGTCTAAAAAGCTTACTAGCACAAGGTGGTTATCAGTGCCGCCACTTACTAGATTATAGCCACGAGCTACTAGAACTTCGCCAAGACGCTTAATATTTGCTTTTACCTGCTTAGCATATACTTTCCACTCAGGGCTTAGGTTGTGTTTAAAACCTACTGCTTTGCCAGCGATTACATGCATAAGCGGCCCGCCTTGAATTCCTGGGAAAATTGAGCTATTTATTTTTTTAGCAAACTCTTCTTCGTTAGTCATAATAATACCGCCTCTTGGGCCTCTTAGCGTTTTATGCGTTGTAGAGCTTACTACATGGCAGTGCGGGAATGGATGAGCATGCTCGCTGGCTACTACAAGTCCAGCGATGTGAGCCACATCAGCAAAAAGATATGCTCCCACGCTATCAGCAATTTCACGGAATTTCTTAAAATCAATCTCTCTTGGATACGCACTTGCGCCACAAACTATCATTTTTGGTTTTACGATATTTGCGATATCTGCCACGCGCTCGTAGTTTATGCGGCCATCAAGCTCCACGCCATAAAAAAAGCTCTCATAATTTTTGCCTGAGCTTGAAACTTTTGCGCCATGAGTTAGGTGTCCGCCGTGGCTTAGGTCCATGCCTAGGATTTTATCGCCTGGATTTAAAAATGCACCATATACACCTTGATTTGCTTGGCTACCACTATTTGGCTGAACATTAGCAAAAGCACAACCAAAAAGCTCTTTACATCTATCAATAGCGATTTGTTCTATCTCATCTACAAACTCACAGCCACCATAATAGCGTTTGCCAGGATAGCCCTCAGCGTATTTGTTTGTAAGCACCGAGCCCATTACTTCCATTACTTCTGGATAAGTGAAGTTCTCACTAGCGATCATCTCTAAGTGGTCGCATTGACGAGCTAGTTCTTTGTTTAAAAGCTCGTAGATATCCTTATCAAAATCTTTTAGTTCCATTTTTACTCCTTTGGAATTAGTCTTTTTTTGGTCTCATTGCTGGAAACAAAATCACATCTCTAATGCTTTGTTTATTTAATAGCAGCATTACAAGGCGATCAACTCCTAGCCCCCAGCCAGCAGTCGGCGGCATAGCATATCCTAGAGCTTGGCAGTAGTCCTCATCCATCTCGTGAGCTTCATCATCGCCTGCGTTTTTAGCATCGATTTGAGCTTTAAAGCGTTCGTATTGATCTAGTGGATCGTTTAGTTCGTTAAAGGCGTTTGCTAGCTCTTTACCAGCGATAAATAGCTCAAAACGCTCAGCTATTTCAGGATTTTCATCACTTCTGCGAGATAGTGGGCTAATGCTAATTGGAAAATCAATGATAAAGGTAGGATTTATAAGCTTGCTTTCTACATAATTATCAAAAAGCTCAGCTTGTAATTGACCTAAATCAAGCTTAGAATTTGCTTCAAAGCCATCGGCTTTAAGTTTATCTAGAATTCTAGATTTATCATTTATTATTTCATTTGGAATTCCGCCTATTTCATGTAAGGCGTCTAAATATTTTATGCGTCTAAATTTTTTGCTAAAATCAATTTCTAGCTCACCATAAGGTAGAATTTTTGGTAAATTTAAGCTATCAATTAAAAAACTAAATAGCTCTTCTGTTAAATCCATAACCTCAAAATAATCATGCCAAGCCCAATAAAACTCAATGCTAGTAAACTCAGGGTTGTGAGTTAAGTCCATGCCCTCGTTGCGAAAACATCTATTTATCTCAAAAATAGCGTTCATTCCACCTACGATTAGGCGTTTTAGGTATAACTCTGGAGCGATTTTTAGGTAGAAATCCACATCAAGCGTGTTGTGATGAGTGATAAATGGTCTTGCGTTTGCGCCACCTGCAATTGGATGCATCATAGGGGTTTCAACCTCTAAAAAGCCACGCTCTTCAAAAAACTTGCGAATTCCTGATATTATTTTAGCTCTTTTTATAAAATCATCTCTAACTTCACCATTCATTATCATATCAAGGTAACGCTTACGGTAGCGAAGCTCTGTGTCGCTTAGTCCGTGAAATTTCTCAGGCAGCGGGCTTAAAGCCTTGCTAGCTAGCACAATTTTGCTAGCGTGTATGCTAAACTCGCCAGTTTGAGTGATAAAAGCATAACCTGTGATTTGAGCTATATCGCCTACTTCAAGATTCTTTTTAAACTTAGCGTATTCTTCTTCGCCAATTGAGCCAAGAGAGTAATAAACTTGTATATTTCCGCTATCATCTTCAATGTTAGCAAAAGTAGATTTTCCAGCCACTCGCTTTAATTTTAAGCGACCTGATAGAGTTGCAATCTCATCAGCTTTTTTCTCAGCTAAGTCTTTGATAAAAGCGAATTTCTCTCTAAACTGGGCTATGGTCATACCACGCTTTAAAAACTGCGGATAAGGATTAACCCCAAGACTTTTTAGCTCGTCTTTTTTAGCAATCCTTACTTGCTCTAATTCATTATCAAATATCATTTATTTCCCTTTTTACTACATTCGGCGCAAATTCCATATAACTGCATCAAATGTCCTGTAAGCGTGAAATCATGCTCTTTTGCGATATCAAGTTGCTTTTGTTCTATTAGAGCATTTTGGAATTCTGTAATTCCACCGCAGATTTTACAAATCATGTGATCATGGTGCGGTTTGTTAGCAAGTTCGTATTTTTTACCCTGAGCCCCAAAGCTAAGAGAGGTTACAATACCAGCATCTTCAAGTAAATTTAGCGTGCGATACACAGTTGCTATACCAATATTTAGCTCTGGATAAATAGATTTTATATGTAAATACAAATTCTCAGGCGTAAAATGCTCATTGTTGTTATAAAGGCATTTTAGCAAGACTTCGCGCTGTTTGGTGTATTTTAGCCCATTTTGGCGCAAAATCTCTTTAAAAAGCTCTAAAAGGTTGTTGTATTCTATATTTACTATGTTTGACATATTAAAGCCCACTTGTGTTGTTTTCAGTAATTCCTAGCTTTAAAGGCTCTACATTCAAAGTAGAATTTCCCTCATTTATACTAGCATTTAACTCATTAAAAATAGCGTTTTGAACTTCTTGTTTTATATTTTGCGTGGCAGTTTCACTTATTTTTTTAACCTCACTTAAAGCTGGGATATTTTGCTTCATTATAAACTCTCCAGCAGTTAGCATAAATGGATATAAAAAGCTTTTTTTAGAATAAGGCTCTATTTTTTCGTTTATAATCGCAATGCGTGAGATAATAAAAAGAAAAATCGCAAAAACCAAAAAAATCTTCGCAGAGCCTACAATGAAGCCAAGCAAGCGATCCAAAAAGCTAAAGCCACTCATTTTTAGCATTTTGTTAAATATCTGTCCAAGCCCCAAGCAAACGACCCAAAATACAATAAGAGTGATTAAAAAGCCGATATGAAACCAGAAATTCTCAGCAATAGCATAAATATTTTTACTTATTAACTCGCCTACTTCTCTAGCATAGCGACTAGCTACGATAACACCACCGATAAGACCTATAATGCCAAAAATCTCTTTAATAAAGCCATTTAAAAGACCTTTTATACCAAGCAGCAAAACAAGTGCCACCACCACTAAATCAAACCAAGAAACAGAGTCCATTATCATACTCCCATACCAAGCTGGGCTTTTAGCTCTTGTAAATTTACAGAATATTTCAATGCTGATTCTGTGCTAATTAGCCCAAAACGGATAGCATTCATCATAGCCTGAGTTTGTGTTTGCATTTTTGTGTTTTGCTGATTAAGCTGCATTTGTGAGTGAATTTGATGTATTTTGTTCTCACGGATAAGATTTGCTATAGCGTGATTTGAGATAAGAATCTCATGAATTGCCGTACGACCTCCACCTATTTTTGGCAAGAGAGCTTGAGAAATTACTGCGTTTAGTGAGCTTGAGAGCATTACTCGAATTTGAGCTTGTTCACTCTCAGGATAAGCCTCTACTATGCGGTTTACTGTTTGCACAGCTGAGTTGGTGTGCAAGGTACCAAATACCAAGTGTCCAGTTTCAGCTGCTGTTAAGGCAATGCTAATTGTTTCTTTATCTCTCATCTCGCCGATTAGGATTACATCTGGGTCTTCACGCAGTGCTGAGCGAAGAGCGTTTGCAAAGCTCTTTGTATCATTTCCCACATTGCGATGAGAAAAAAGTGAGCGTTTGTGAGTGTGATAAAACTCAACTGGTTCTTCAATAGTGATGATATGCTTGCGCTCAGTTGTATTTATCTCATTTAGCATAGCTGCTAGCGTGGTTGATTTACCAGAGCCTGTTGGGCCAGTTACTAGCACCAGACCTTTTTCACGGTGAACCAAATTTTTAAATATTTCAGGTGAGTTTAGATCATCAAGTGAAGGAATTTCTTCAGGTATCACACGAAAAGCAGCTGCTAGATCGCTATTTTGACTATTTACATTCATTGTATAGTAGTAGTTCGCACGAAAACGACCTACACCTTTACGGTTAATAGCAAAATCTAGTTCTTTATTTTCTTCTAAAAAGCTTTTTTGTGTATCTGTGATAATGCTATAGCAAAGCCTTTCTATATCATTGCCAGTCAGCTTGTTACCATCAAGCTGACGCATAATGCCATCAATGCGAATTTGAGGCTCAGACCCAGCCACAAGGTGTAAATCGCTTGCTCTATTTTGCGATACATTATATAGTAAATCATCAATATTTATTGTAGAAAAATCCATCTTTAATCCTTTATTATTCTATGATTTTTGGAACTTCAAAGTATGTTTCATATGTTTTTGGAGCGTGTTTTAAAATATCTTTTATAACCTCGCTTTTTACAGGTTCATCCTCTCTTAGTCTAGCACTTTGTTTTATCATGCTTACCTCAGCTTCAAGTCCAGCAAGATTAAGCTCATCAAGTATCTCTACAAAGCCTACAATTTTACCAAGTTCGGATTTAAACTCATCTTTTTTGCTCTCAGGAATTTTTAACGCAGAAAGCCCCTCAAGCTTGTTTAGTATATCATCTGTGATTACCATTGATTTTCCTTTTTTTAGAATTTCGGCTGAAATTATAGCACAATTTTCGCATATTTCAAGGCTTTTTGATAATTAAAATATAAAAGATCTTTATAAAGTAATTTTAAAATATTTATGCTACAATGCGCAGCTTAAAATCGCTTTATTTAAAGGACTAAATTTGGCTAAAGATAATTTAGAGTATATAAAAGGGAGTTTAAGCGCCCAAGAACAAATCCTAACTCAAGCAATCGCAGGTGAGCGTTTTGCTAGAAAACACAAGGGCAAAATCATAGCAATAATTGCTGTTTCGATACTAGCTGTTATTTATTTTAGCGTAACTCACTTGATAGAACAAAACAACATAAAAGCAAACAATGCCCTTTTTACCAAGCTTTTGGCAAATCCAACTGATACTGCCTTGCAAAACGAACTAGAAAAAGCAAATATCAATCTTTTTGCTCTTTTTGCTCTTGGGCAAGCAAAAGAAAATAATAGCACGGCTTTAATAGATCGTGCTTTAAATAATATAAAAGATGAAAATCTGCGCCAAATCTTGCTAGCTAATAAGGGCGAAAATGTAGTTTTAATGGGCGATTATGAGACTTTAATCTCTGGCTTTAAAGAGTTAAAAAATGCTAAATTTGACGCTGCTAAACTAGAATTCTCTAAAATTCCAGAGAATTCTAGTTTAAAAGAAATTAGCAAAAATCTAGAACATTATCAAGGGATAAAACAATGAAAAGTTTAATCTTTTTAGCAATTTTTGCGTTAGTTTTTAGTGCTTGTTCTACAAAAAGGCAGTATTTTGAGCCAACAAATATAAGTGGTGATGCTAAAATCTCAAGTCTAAATGCTAGCATAAAGCACTCCACACGCAATGGTGCTACGCTCTCAAATGGCACTCTAATCACGCAAAATGGTATTCAAAGTAAAGCCCTAAGTGCTAATGAGTATTTTCTTGGGTCGTATGAGGGGCAGGATATAAGCTCTACAATCCAGGGCAAACTAACGATCCGACAAGGCTCTGCGCTGGTTTTGGAGCATGAGTTTGATGAGGCAATAGTCTCAGCCTCTATAGAGGGCAACCGCCTAGCAGCACTAAGTGCGGCAAATAAAATCTACTTACTTTTGATAGATACAAATGAAGTTATTTTAGAATACGCAAGTGGCGCAAGCTACGCACAAGATGCTAGGACAGCTGCGCCTGTGTTTTTAAATACCATTATTGTATATCCTACTCTTGATGGTAAGATAATGATAGTGCAAAAAGACAGCGGTGCTATAGTGCGTGATGCTGTGGTAAGTAGTGAGAATTTCTTTAACAATATCATCTATCTAGATGTAGAAGGTGACAATCTCTATGCTGCAACTGGGACTAGAATTCTCTCTATCAGCCCTGATCGCACCACCACAATAGCCGAACAGATAAAAGATATCAAGCTGCATAATGGACGCATTTATGTTCTACTTAAAAACGGCTTTATTAAAGTATATGACCTAAAACTTAGAGAGATTAATAAGCGTGAGTTTAAATTTGCGATTTTCTCAAATATTATCGCTCGCGCAGATAAGCTATATATCTTTGAAAAAACAGGCTATATCATAGAAACAGACCTAAATCTAGACAACGAACGCATTCTAAAAGCTAGCCAAATCACAGATAAAAGCTTTGCTTCATCAAATGCGTTTTATTATGATAATAAAATGATTAGCATAGAGTAATGAATAATTTTATCTCTTTACTTTTTAGCGGACAAAAACTTTTATTAAAAAATACTAAAAGCCTTGATTTTAAGGCTTTTAGCACAAAGCGAAATTATGAGCTTATTTATGGTATTGATGAGAGTTCGTTTCACACCTTTGTTTTTATCCGCAATTCAAAATCTAGATTTGTGCTAAAAGATCTAGAATTTCTTAATGAACTAAGCGAGAATATAGCTTCAAAACTAGGTATAGTAGTAAAAAAACGAGTGCTATTTTATAACTCGCCTATTTGTTCAAAGGTTTTAAAGCACGAAGAATTTAAAAAAATTTGGAAATTTTATGATTTTATGTGATATTGGAAATACAAATGTTCATATTAACGAAAATGGCAAAATACGCACTTTAAGCTTTGAAGAGTTTAAAGCATATCGCCCTGTTGAAGTGCTATACTATATAAATGTAAATCCGTCTGTTAAAGTAAATGCTAGTTTTGTAAATCTAGCTAAGAAAATTAAATTTCGCAGCACTTATACAGGACTTGGCGTAGATAGAGCCTTTGCTTGCTACAGCGTGGATAGTGGCGTAGTAGTAGATAGTGGCTCAGCAACTACTATTGATATAATGCACAATGGCATACATCTAGGTGGGACGATTTTGCCAGGGCTTGAGGCTTTTGCTAGGGCTTATGAGAGCATTAGTCCAACCTTAAAATTCACACTAAATACAAATATCTCGCTTGATACCATACCACAAAACACAAATGATGCTATTAGCTACGCTGTAGTAAAAAGCGCAATAGCAATAATAAACGAACTAAGTAGTGGTAAGAATATATATTTTACAGGTGGAAATGGAGCCTTTTTAAGCCGTTTTTTTAAAGGGTCAATCTACAATAAAAACCTAGTTTTTGATGGTATGATAAAGCTTTTAAAAGAGGAGAATTTATGCTAAAAATCGCACTGCCAAAGGGTCGCATAGCAAAAGAGACCTTGAATGCATTTTCGCAAATTTTTGGCGGCAGCTTTGAGTTTGAAGATAGAAAATTAAAGCTTGTTAAGGATGATTTTGAGTTTTTAATGGTGCGAAATCAAGACATCGATACTTATGTTATGGGTGGGGCAGCTGACCTTGGTGTGGTTGGACTTGATGTACTTGAAGAACACGGTAGCGATGTTTTGCGCCTGCTTGATCTAGATTTGGGGCATTGTAAGGTTTGTGTTGGGACAATAGGTGGCGAACAAATTGATTATAACAAAACTAGCGAGCTAAGAGTAGCTACAAGTTTAGATAATATCACACAAAAGTATTTTAGCGCAAAGGCTGTGCCTGTAAAAATAATTCATCTTTATGGCTCAGTTGAGCTAGCACCTCTTGTAAATTTAGCTGATTGTATAGTAGACATTGTAGAGACAGGCGATACTATGCGCCAAAATGGGCTTGCGCCTTGTGAGGAAATAATGAAAAGCTCAGCCTACCTAATCGCAAACAAACTAAGTTTTGTTAGCAAAAAAGCAGAAATCTTAGAAATCTACTCAAAACTAGAAGCTCTTATAAAGGCTGGAAAATGACATTTTTTAGTATAGTTGGCTCTATTATCTTTTTTCTTTTTAATCTCTACTCTTATAAAAGTCTATGTAAAAATGCTTTATTTAAGCGACTTAGTACGGTTTTGCTTTTTATTTTTACCCTGCTTTTTAGCTGTGAGTTAGCATTTTTCTTTCATTGGACTAGCTCAAATAGCATGGCTTATTCTCTTAGTGTTTATGCTATTGGCTTTTCTTTTATGGCTTTTTGTGTGCTTGGGCTTGGAGATTTACTTGGGGCGTTTTTTGCCTCTCGCAAAAACAAAAGCCGCCAAAATATCCGCATGGTTTATGATATATTAGTGCTTTGTTTGCTAGTTTGTTATATCGGCTTTGGAGCGTATAATGCTTCTATTGTAAAAGTTAAAGAGCGTAATATAGAAATAGCAGGACTAAAAAAAAGTCTTCGAGCTGTCATGATAAGCGATGTGCATCTTGGCAATTTTTTAGGACTTAAACACGCCCAAAAGGTAGTAGAGCTAATAAATAAAGAAAATCCTGATATGGTTTTTATAGTAGGTGATTTCATAGACACAAAGGCTTATAGGCTTAGTGATATCGCAGAGCCTTTTAAAAACCTTAAGGCTCAGGCATTTTTTGTAAGTGGAAACCATGAGTTTTATCACGGTATAGAAGAAATTTTTGAAAAAATCACTGAGCTTGGCATAAAGATAATAGACAATAGCTCAGTAGAGCTTGAGAGTATAAATATAGCAGGACTTAGCGATCTTCAAGGCGCAAACTTTGGCATGGAGCCAAATCCACTAAAAGCTCTAGCAGATATAAACCGCTCAAAGCCTACTATACTGCTCTCTCATCAGCCAAAAAGCCTATCGCTACTAAGCTTTGATGAGCTAAATAATATCTCGCTAGTGCTTAGCGGACACACGCACGGTGGACAGATTTTTCCATTTTCACTGCTTGTGTGGGCAGCACAAGGCTATATATATGGAGAGAGCGACATCACCCCACGAACAAAGCTAGTAGTAAGCTCTGGTGCAGGCTTTTGGGGGCCACCGATGAGAATACTCTCAAACAATGAAATAGTAGTACTAAACCTTATCCCAAGAACACCTAAATGATAAATAATATAATTTCTAGAGCTTTTGGAACTTTTGCTAGCATAAAATTTCCAAAAACTATACAAAATATCATAAATAAAAGCTATGCTAAGATCTTTGGTATAGATTTTAGCGAGTTTAGAGACTGCGGCGAATATGAGAGCCTAACTGCGCTTTTTACACGCACTTTAAAAAACCCTAGAAAGCTAGATGATGGTTTTATCAGCCCTTGTGATGGACTGGTGCTTTATTGTGGCAAGGGTTTTGAAGGGCAGGCTTTTAGCATAAAAAATCACACTTATAGCCCAAAAGAGCTTTTATCTAGCGCTTGTGATGAGAGCGAGCTTGATGGGGGCTTTGATTATGCTAACCTTTACCTTAGTCCAAGGGACTATCACAATTTTCACGCGCCTTGTGATTTTGAGCTTTTAAGTGCTGTTTATGAAAGCGGCGAGCTTTATAGTGTGGCTCCAAAATACCTAGCAAAAATCTCAAATCTATACGCTAAAAACGAGCGTGTAGTGCTGCGCTGTAAAAGTGGAGAAAAACTCTTTTGGCTAGTGTTTGTAGGGGCTTTAAATGTTGGAAAAATAAAGATATTTTGCGATGAGCGCATACAAACAAATGCAAATCTTGGTCCTAGCGTGTATGAGTATGAAAACAAGCATTTTAGCAAGGGCGAGCATTTGGGCTGTTTTGAGCTTGGTTCTAGCATTGTAATAATCGCTCAAAAAGGGCTACTAAACTTTAATATCCAAGAAAATCAAAAAATAAAATTCTCTCAAAAAATCGCTGATATAAAATAATAAAAAGCTAGGGAATTCTAGAATTTCTATATGAAGTTTGTCTAGGAATTCTAGAATTCCTAGCAAAAATCTAGGCAAAATTCTAGAATTCTTATATAAAGTTTGTCTGGAATTCTAGAAGGGTCAATTAACAGGTAGCGGATTTTCTCTTATCATTTTTAACAGAATTTTATACAATTGTGCACCCTTTAATTAAAACTAACAATGGCTGGTGCGGGTCTTTTGGTTTATGCTTGGTAGCTTGAAGTGCCGCAAAAAATTGTGTTTGATATTGCTAAAAAGGCGCTTAAAAATAAGGTGATGAAAGAAGTGTTTATAGGGCATAAAAATCTTAATGAAAACTTTCAAAAGTTACGCTAAATACTTACCTAAAATTCTATCTTTAAGAGCTAAATTTTTAGATGAGTTAAGGCTATAGTTTTAAGTTTATATTTAGCTTTTTTTTGTTATTATTATCAATATTAAAAGTTTAAAAGGTAAAATTTAATATTTTAAAAAGGCAAAAAATGAATGAAAATGAAATGCTGAATGATAAGCCGATTTTTGTGGCAAAAAGTAGGATTTCTCACGGTTTGATAACAGCTGCGATGGGTTTAATGTTCGCTTTGGTTCTTTATTTTCTCGCACAAGAGTCGGAAGCTGATAAGCTAAAACAAGTGGTTGGTTGGGTGGGTGTTGGATTCGCAGGTATATGTGGAGTTGTCATTCTTTATATAGCGCTTATGTTTAAAAAAATTATGCTTTTTGATGATAGGATAGAGGTTCACTTCGTAAATAAGGTTATAGTTAGGACATATAACCAGATAAAAAGATGTTATGTTTATGAAATTGGATATGGGTGGCCGACTCAAAAAGGCTTGGTTTTACAGTGTGAACCAAAATTTTGGCACTCTTACCTATGCAACGTTCTTTTACACAAAAACGAGTTATATAAAATAGAAGAAATTTTAATTAAAAAAGGAGTAAAAGGCAATGACTGATTCAAGAAATATACCTATGACAATTTTTAGCGCGAATACGATGTTTATTGCAACATTGATTGAGTAAAATGTGGATTTTGGAATTTATTAAAAACAATCAAAGGTAAAAAATGAATGAAGATGAAATGCTAAATGATAAGCCGATTTTTGTGGCAAAAAGCAGGACTTCTCACGGTTTGATGCTAGTTGCGATGTGTTTAATGTTCGCTTTGGCTATCTATTCTTCTGTCTCACAAGAACAAGAAGCTGATGTGATTGATTGGGCGGGTGTTGGATTCTTTTGTATAGGTGGAGTTGTCATTCTTTATCAAACGCTTATATTTAAAAAAATTATGCTTTTTGATGATAGGATGGAAGTTCACTGCCTAAATAAGGTTATAGTTAGGACATATAGCCAGATAGAAAGCTTTGTGCTTCTTGAGTGGTACACAAGAAAGGGGTTCACAAACAGATTGAGGTTAGAGTGTGAGCCATATTTTATTCACACTTACCTAAGCGGCGTTCTTTTACACAAAAACGAGCTATATAAAATAAAAGAAATTTTAATTAAAAAAGGAGTAAAAGACAATAGCTGTATAATAAAAGAAATTTTAATTAAAAAAGGAGTAAAAGACAAGGGCTATGGCAGGTTTTAGCTGGTATATGGCATTTACTGGAACATTGGCTGAGCAAGCTAGAGTAATAATACGCTATGGTAAAAAGCTACCTTTAGTGAATATCTTTGCCGTTACAGATGGAGTTATTACTGGATTTGTTGATAAAAATGGTAATCCAGATAAAGCAAGTGATATCATAAACATCGGCCTTTGCGATCTTATCGCTCTTGATCTAAACAATAACGGCAAAATTGATACTTTAATTATTTAAAATATCATATTGATGAAAATGTAACTTTTTGGACGCCAAATAAAACGCTATTGGACTGCGAAGATAAAAATATTGGCTGTCCGTTTTTTAGTTTTAAATATCCGATTTACGATATAAAGGCGCGAATAGATGGAAAAGTTGTAGGTAGAATATATGGTATAGCTTATAGTACAAGCACGCTAACTAGGTTTTTAAGTACTAGCACAAACAGATTAAGATATTTTACAAATATAAGCAAATAAAATTTAAAAACAAGGAGATAAAATGCATCAAAAAATCACACTAAATGAAGTAAAAAATAGCGCCTTTTTGGCTGACCAAGCTTATAATAACTTTGCAAATGGCAGCGAGGAACCAATCATCAACCCTGCTACAGGTTCTAGTTTTGAAGTAGTGGAGCAAGTAAATGAGGATGGTGGCGGTTTTAGTGGAACTGTGTTTAGAAACACTGAGACTAATGAATATGTTATAGCCTTTCGCGGCAGTGAGCTAGGTAATGAAAAAATAAGTGCTTAAATTCTAGAATTTAAGGAATTTTAGAATTTGGGTATTTGGCGGGGGCTAAATTCTAGAATTTAGTTTAATTTTTAATTTAATTTTTAGTTTAAATTCTAGAATTTAGATTTAAATTCTAGTTTAAATTCTAGAATTTAGTAAAGAAAGTTATAAAAAACTATAAGTAAATAATCTTTATTTAATAATTTATTTAAATAAAGTAAAACTAAGGTGATGAAAGAAGTGTTTATAGGGCATAAAAATCTTAATGAAACTTTCAAAAGTTACGCTAAATACTTAAGTTGCGCTAAATACTTACCTAAAAGTGTATCTTTAATAGTTAAATTTTTAGATGAGTTAAGTCTATAGTTTTAAGTTTATATTTAGCTTTTTTTTGTTATTATTATCAATATTAAAAGTTTAAAAGGCATAATTTAATATTTTAAATAAGGTAAAAAATGAATAAAAATAAAATGCTAAATGATAAGCCGATTTTTGTGGCAAAAAGAAGGATTTTTCACGGTTTGATAGCAGCTGCGATGGGTTTAATGATGGCTTTGTTTTTCTATCTTCTCGCACAAGAGGCAGAAGCTAATAAGCTAGTACAAGTGGCTTTGTGGGTGTTTGGTGTTGGGTTGTTTGGTGTAAGTGTAGTTTTCGTTCTTTATCAAACGCTTATATTTAAAAAAATTATGCTTTTTGATGATAGGATAGAGGTTCACTG
>CAMENE010000014.1:0-45367 GCA_945928165.1 uncultured Campylobacter sp. | reverse complement strand
GTTTTGGTTGTTTTGGTTGTTTTGGTTGTTTTGGTTGTTTTGGTTGTTTTGGTTGCTGTTGCTACTTGGGTTTTGTGGCTGGTTAGGCTGCTCTTCTGGTTGGCTAGGCTGAGTTGGCGTGTTTGGATTGCTTGGTTGTGAGCTTTGGTTGTCTGAGCCACCTTGATTTCCACTGCTTGAGCCACCACTAGTAGAAGGATTAGATGGGGTGCTTGGAGTAGGGCCACCTGAGCTTGAACCACCACCAGTAGAAGGGTTACTTGGAGTAGAACTGCCGCTGCCAGTGCTGTCAGAACCAGGATTTGTTGGTGGAGTTGGGTTTGTTTGAGAATTAGGGTCTACTACATTTATTATTTTTGTATTTTTATCAAAGTTAAAAGCAACTAAATTTCTTGGTGTTACATATATTTCTATATTGCTATTTAATAATTCGTTGTCAATATCCAACTTTATATTATCTCCAACTTTAATAAGACTGTCTATACTATGTAGTGGCATTAAATTTAATTTTCCCCCAGTTACATCATAACTACCAGCCTTCAATATTGAGTTGCTATTTGCTGCATTTTTTGTAAATGCTAGCTGAACTTCTGCGTTTTGAAGCTTTTGAGTAAATTTGCCTTGTATATCTAGCTTATTATTTGATGTTATTGTTTTGTCTTTTGCTTCATCGTAAAAACCTGCTTTTAAAAGTCCTTCATTTGTGAAATCACCAGTAATACTGCCAGCACCTATAAATGTTCCTTTGTTTATTACAGAACCACCAATTGTAGCAATAGAACTTAGTTTAGCAGAATCTCCAAAAATAAAGTTTGCAACACTTTTTACTTCTGCATCACTTGTGATAGAACCAGTAAGTTTTAAAGAGCCTTTGCTTACGATAGTATCGCCTTTGTAAGTATTTGCACCACTTAAGATAAGTATTCCATCACCAGTTTTTTCTAAACCTATTTTTGATATTCCTTTTAAATTCTTTTGTGAATTTTTGGCATTTTCTAAGTGCCATTCATCTTTCCACTCCACTTGAGAAATATCGTTGCTAAATTCAGCATTTTTCCCTTGTGTGTTTATTGTATAAATTGCTTGATCTTCGCCATTTCTGTCTTGTATATCATTTTTACTCATACGATTTGCATCAAGCTTTCCAAGACCACCCATAGCCTTACCTACATCTAAAATTCCTTGACCAAAAATTTCTTCAAAAGTTGCCTTTTGAACCCAAGGATATTCAGCATCTATATGTGCATTTATACTAGGTGAATCAGTTGCATCCCAACTATCAGTAAAATAATCGTAGCCTTCATTTCTTAGATCAGTTCTTATCTGTAAAATATCAGGCTTGCCATCCTTCATAGGGATTTGATTATCATCTAAATAAAAAACAGTAAATATTTTTTTATTACTTGCAGTTTTACTTTTCTTAGCGACAACTTTTGGTCTTTTAAAAGTGTTGTTTGCTGTACTTAAAATGACATCAGCTATTTGACTTGGTGTTAAAAAAGAAAATTTTTCGGCCACAAGTGTTGCTGCGGCTGTTACATAAGGGGTTGCCTGGCTTGTTCCACTAACTTTTGCATATAGTTCTTTACTTACTTTACCTATTCCACCAGTAGATTGCATATAAGTTGCATTTGCTCCCCAAACATCTTGACCTGCTGCCATAATAGAATAAATTTCAGTTCCTTTAAAACCATTGCTAAAAAGAGAAACAGCTGAACCCTTTAAAGTTAAATTTCCATTGCTATCTCTATTTATAACGCTAGCATCTACTGAACCAACTGTAATCCAAGTTTTCAAACTCTCATCATAACTTCTAAGTGTACCAAAAAGTCCAGGAGAACTCATCCCCTCATTTCCAGAAGCAAATACAACTACTGATTGATTTTTATTTGAAATATCCATAAGTTCATTTGTTATTGAATCTTGTTTAGCTTGTAATATCCAGCTATTAGGTGTTTGATGAGTTGTCCATAATGCTTGGTAGTAGAAATCTTTCATATTTATTAAAGGAAAAATAGTGGAATTCCAACTATTATTTATAGCTTTAACATTTTTATCTATAAAATAATTTGTAATTTTGGGATATACAAATGGACCGTTAGTTAATTTATTATGGCCTGTTATTTGAACATTATAGCTTTTAGCATTATATGCTAAACCATAGCTTTGTGAATTATCCTTTTTTCCTACTATTATACTTGTTACATGAGTTCCGTGAGTATCAATAGAAAAATCAGGTTTGTAATATTTTGTGCCATCTTTTGAATAAATTTGATCATTTATTTGACCTGACAAATTAGAATGATCTTGCCTTGCTGCGCCGTCGATTACGCCGACATTTACGCCTGCACCTGTTATGCCATTTAAATTATTTGCATTCATTATATTAAAATCAGTTTGTTTGTCCGCTGCTAGGGCTATACTGGCACTAATTGCTATTAAAAATACTTCTTTTTTCATGATTTTGCCTAAAACTGTGGTTGATAAATTTTACTACCTATAACTTTAATAAAGAATAAATTTTATTAGGGTAAAATCTAGAATTCCCTCAGGAATTCTAGTTGGAATTCTAGATTGAATTCTAGAATTCCTGAGCTAAATTCTAAAATTTCTTAGCTAAATTCTAGAATTCCTTAGCCAAAAGTGGCTAAACTATTTTTTCATAGCCTTTTGTATTTCGCTGATTTTTGGATAGAAAAAGCGAGTGTGACGCTCTACTCTTACTCGCTCAGGCTCATCGCTAGCTAGAGCTGTGATAGTAATATCCATAGGCGTATCATGCATGCTTTCTTCTATAAGGCGTTCTTTTGTCTCCAAAATAACGACTATTTTGCGTTTTGCGCCTGCTTCTAGCTTGATCTCATTTTTTGGTCTTACAAACTCTATTCTTGGGTCGCTCACACTAAATGTATAAGAATGCGCTTTATTATCTGTATTTTGGATAAGAAAGGTATAGGCGTTTTGCACTCTGATTTTTTCACCATCAGCTACGATGTGATATAGCTCGGTGTTGCGGTTTATGTTTAGTAGCATGTTTTCTTTTTTAGCACTCATAAAGCCAAGAGCTATAGCAAATGCTAAAATAATCACCATATAAGCAATAGTTCTAAATCTAAAATACTGAACTTTCTTGCCAGTATCTAGCGAGTGTGCAGAAGTCCATGAAATCAGGCCCCGCTCGCCCTTTTTGCCCATTACAGCAGCACAGGCATCACAGCACTCAAGGCAGTTTATACACTCAAGCTGCATACCACGGCGAATATCAATGTGTGTAGGACACACACTCACGCAGGCCTCACAGCCTATACACTCGCCAGCTACTGGCTTTTTGCCAAGCTTTGTAGCACCATCAAACACGCGTCCGCCACGCCTCTCATCGTAAATTACTTGTATGGTATCGTGATCAAACATCGTGCTTTGAATGCGGGCATAAGGACAGACATAAACGCAGAAATTCTCAGCCAAAAAGCACACATCAAAGATAAGAAATAGCGCAAAGCCAGTTACTATACCAAAAAGCAGTTTGTGCTCGGCTGGGTTTTGAAGGTAAGCAAAGAAATCCTCAGGCGGCACAAAATACCAAAGCAAGTTGCTAGCAGCCACAAAGGCAATCAGGGCAAAAATCGCTACACTTAGAGCTTTGCGAATTGGATAGTTTTTGCCTGGGCGTTGTTTGTCTTTTATATTGCCACGGATTTTAAAAATCTTAGTTTGTAATAAATCTCTAAAAATCACCCTAAATATCGTCTGCGGACAGCTCCAGCCACACCACACACGACCACCAAGCGTAGTTACAAAGAAAATACTAAGAAAAAAAATCACCAGCAAAAACGGCATCAAATACAGCTCTTGCATATCAAAGCTAGTAAAGAGAATGTTTAGTTCTTTGTGGTCAAAGCTTAGCAAGAAAAAGTGGTTGCCATCAATGCGGATAAAGGGTAGGGCTAATGTTATAATCGTGATTAACGCATAGGTAAAATAGCGTTTTTTTGCATAAGTCATAGCAAATCCTTAAAAAAAATCTTGCCATTATAGCAAAAAAGACTAATTCTGTTGTAAGTTATTTTTTAAATATAAAATAAAAAATGGGGTAGAAAATCCACCCCTGCTACTAAGCACAAAAAGCTCTTAGAAGCGGCTTTCATAACGGCGTAGCATATAGAGCCTTTTAAGAATTTTCTTACGAGCTGCGATTTTTTGTTTTTTGCGAATCTCAGTCATAGGCTCAAAGAAGCGGCGTGCACGCACTTCTGTAACCACAAGATTGCGGTCAGTTTGCTTTTTAAAGCGACGATAAGCCTCGTCAAAGCTCTCGTTTTGATGAACCTTTACACCTGGCAAAGAACTCACCACCTTTCTTTGAAAAATAAGTGTGGATTTTAGCCTTTTTTAGCTTGATTTTGGCTTAGGAATTTTAGATTTTTAGCTGTTTTGTCCTAGAAATTCTAGAATTTGCCTTAGAAATTCTAGAATTCCCAAAGTTTATAGCGCAGAAGCAATTAGCTCAATAGGGTTTTTGCATCTTAGCTCGCTGCTAGCTAGATTTAGCGAGTTGTTTAGCTGCATTTTACACGCTGAGCACTCGGCACTTACGATATTTGCGCCAGCTTTACTTAGTGTATTTGCCCTGCTTAGCCCAGCAGCCCTTGCTAGGTGGTAATTTTGGCTTTGCGTAGTTACTCCACCAAAGCCACAGCAGCTAATCTCATCGCCAGAGTTTTTTAGCTCAAAAATGCGTGAAAGTAGCGCTCTTGGCTCGCGCCACACGCCTTGCATTTTTCTTGCGTGACAAGGGTCGTGATAGACTAGGGAGAGTTTTTCTTTGCCCTCTGTCTTTTGCTCCAAAATCTGCTCTAGCTTAGTAAATTTCACAAAATACTCAGTCGCCAAATAGAGCTTGCTCATCACCTTTTTAGCCCGCTCTCGCCAAAACTCATCATGCTCAAAAAACCGCTCGTAATCCACTTTTAGCATAGCAGAGCAAGTAGCCTCTGGGCAGATTATCGCCTCGCAGCTTTCTAGCACTTTTTCAAAATACGCAATATTTTTTTTCGCATTTGCCTCCACAGTAGCAAAATCGCCGGTAAAATACGCAGGCGCAGCGCAGCAAACTTGCTTTTTCATAAGATGGGCTGAGATGCCAAGCTCTTTTAGGATTTTTAGCAGACCCTCTCCTGTATCAGTGTAGGCGTAGTTTGCCATGCATCCTATGAAAATGCCAACTTGGCGTTCGCCGTTTTTTATTATCTCAGGGTGAGAGTTTAGAAAAGATTTTTTGCTAGGATTTGGCAAAAGGCGTTCTTTTTTTAGCATAGGTAGAGCGAACTTTGGCTGCATTGTATCATTATCACGCTCTTTAAAGCCACAGCTTTTAAACACATAGCCAAGGCGGGCAGCAAAGTCCATTATCCAGCGGTGGCGCAGCAGGTAAAAAAACAGCCGTTTATACCACGAAATACCATATTTTTGCGCTAGGTCAAAGCGGACATTTTCTATCATTTCATCCACTGGTAGCGAAGCAGGGCAGGCCTCTACGCAGTTTGTACACAAAAAACAGCTCTCAAATATGCTCTTTGCGTTTTTATCAAGCTTCATCTCGCCACGATTATACGCACCGATGAGGTCTAAAAATCCCCTTGGACTTCGCACCTCATCGCCACTGATTTTAAAAATCGTACAACTTGGCTTACACTTAGCGCATTTGACGCACATATCGCTAATAGCATTAAAATCAAACTTTTGCATAACTTTTCTTTGAAAAAAATTTTAGCAATTTTAGCAAGAATTGTTCAAACCAGCCTTAAAATAATAGATTTTTTTAAAAGTAAATTCTAGGGAATTCTAGTTTTTTGCTTCGCATCCGCTGGTTGGGGGTTAGGGGGTATTTTTTATTTAGAAATTCTAGAATTTATTTAGGAATTCTAGAATTTATTTAGTTTAGGAATTCTAGAATTTATTTAGTGAATTCTAGAATTCCCTGTGAATTTTTTATTTTGCGCCAAAATTTTATCCAAAACTGCTATAATTTTCTCAAAGGATAAAAATGAATGAAAATAAAATGCTAAATGATAAGCCAATTTTTGTGGCAAAAAGAAGGATTTTTCGCGGTTTGATACTAGCTGCGATAGGTTTAATGATAGCTTTGCAAGTCTATTTTAGCATACAAGAGCCAGAAGCTAATAAGCTAGTACAAGTGGTTGGTTGGGTGTTTGGTGTTGGATTGTTTGGTATAGGTGGAGTTGCCATTCTTTATTTAACGCTTATATTTAAAAAAATTATGCTTTTTGATGATAGGATAGAGGTTCACTGCCTAAATAAGGTTATAGTTAGGACATATAGCCAGATAAAAAGCTTTAAGCTTATTGAAAACAGTTGGTACACAAAAGGACCGCTCACAAACAGCTTGACTTTAGAGTGTGAACCAAAATTTATGCACAAATACCTAAACGGCATTTTTTTACACAAAAACGAGCTATATAAAATAAAAGAAATTTTAATTAAAAAAGGAGTAAAAGACAAAGGCTGATTAAAAAATACAAAATTTTTTAAAGGATAAAAATGAGTAAAAATGAAAGCGTAAAAGCAAGTTTAGAACTATATAAGGGCTTGATTTATTTATTGATTACAGGAATTTTTGCTATTTGTGGCTTTTTTGCTAACAATTATAAATCAGCAGACATTCTTGATTTAGTTTTTATAGTTAGTTCTTTGCTAGTGTTAGGTTCGTTTTTGCTATTTGCTTTTAAAAAGCATTACACAAAAATAAAAGAGCTTGAAAACTTAAAAGAAAGGAAATAAAAATGAGTGGATTTGTGCTTTTAGGCGTGTTGTTTTTTGCTGCTGGTATTTTGGCGTTTGCTTTTAAGTATTATGATAATTTAGAAAAAAAGATATAAAAACAGCTTGAGTTTAGTGCTTTTGCTATTTAAATAAAGATTTTAGAGCGATTTTTGCTATTGTGGCTTGAAAATAGAACATATAGTTCATTAAAAGCCGCAGGAGCAAAAAGCACCACCCAGCGGGTGCGTAGCAAAAAAGCTAGCCTAGCAAAACACCCTAGCAAAGATTTTATCTACATTTTTGGTATAGTAAGAGTAGTCAAAACACGCTCTAATCTCATTTTCATCAAGCTTGGCTCGCAAATCTTCATCGCCAAGCAGGTTTTGTAAAAACAAGCTCTCGCCCTTGTCATTTAAAGCACTTTTGCCTTGCTGCAAATCAGCCCAGACCTTCATAGCGTTTCTTTGGACGATTTTATAGGCATCTTCACGGCTTATCTCACGCTTAGGTAATTCTAAAAGCACGCGCTGAGAAAACACTAGCCCGCCGGTTAAATTTAGATTTTTCATCATATTTTCAGGATATACGACTAGGTTTTTAACTAGCCCTGTAATACGCCCAAGCATAAAATCAGCGGTGATAAAAGCATCAGGCAGAATAAAACGCTCCACTGAGCTATGGCTGATATCCCTTTCGTGCCACAAAGCGACATTTTCTAAGGCTGGCGTAGCATAGCAGCGCAACATGCGGCAAAGCCCTGTTATATTTTCGCTTAGAACTGGATTTCGTTTGTGTGGCATAGCTGATGAGCCCTTTTGTCCTTGGCTAAAATACTCCTCAGCCTCGTAAACTTCGGTGCGCTGATAGTGGCGCACAGCCACAGCGATTTTCTCGCAGCTACTAGCTAGGATGGCTAGAGCACTCATTACCTGAGCGTAGCGGTCTCTTTGGATTACTTGATTTGAAGCTGGGGCGCAGTCTAGTCCAAGCTCAGTACAGACTAGCTCTTCTAGCTCTAATGGTGCGTGAGCGAAGTTTCCCATCGCTCCACTGATTGCGCCTACGCTGATTACCTTTTTAGCGTGTTCTAGTAGCTCTTTTGCTCTTTTTATCTCATCATGCCAGATGGCAATTACAAGCCCAAAGGTTATTGGCTCGCCGTGAATTCCGTGGCTGCGGCCTACCATGAGCGTGTTTTTATGCTCCATTGCTCTATGTTTTAGGGCTGCTAAAAACTCATCTAAATCAGCTAAAATTAGCTCCAAGCTTTCTTTTATTTGCACTGCGACAGCAGTGTCTATACAATCGCTACTAGTCATGCCATAGTGAACAAAACGGCTCTCATCCCCCAAGCTCTCGCTCACGCTTGTTAAAAAAGCGATCACATCGTGCTTTGTGGTCTTTTCTATCTCATCAATGCGTGCTATGTCAAACTTAGCGTTTTTTACGATTTTCTCGCAGTCATCATCTGTGATAAGCCCTAGCTTATTCCACGCTCTAACAGCTGCAAGCTCTACTTTTAGCCAGGCATCGTATTTTGCCTGAATGCTCCACTTGCTTTTCATGGCTTCTCTTGCGTATCTTTCTACCATTTTTGCCCCTTTTGTGCTGAGTTTTTTTAAAATTTAGCTAAAATTATATTAAAATCACGCTTTAATTTTACTTTTAAAGGATAAATTTGGGCTACGAACTTGTAAAAATCGGCTTTGCCAAAAACGAGCGAGTATTTAGCGCATTAAACCGCCTTGGTTTTAGCATGAAAAAAGCGCAACATCTCTGCGATAAGGGCAGAATTCTAGATAGCTCTTCGCAGGTGCTAGCAAAAAATGAGCTTTTTAGCGGCGAGCTTTTTATGATTGATTATGTTTGCTATCCAAAGGGTTTAAAGCCAGTTTTTGAGACAGAGGATTTTGCCGTGTTTGACAAGCCTAGTGGCATTTGTTCGCACCCAAATGGCAGAAATAGCCCTTATAATATGTATGATGAGATTTGGCATTTATACGGGCGGGAGGCTTGCGTGGCACACCGCCTAGATGCTGAGACTAGCGGGCTTTTGCTTGTAGCAAAGACTAAAAACTCAGCAAAAGAGCTAAAAGCACTTTTTGAAGAGCGAAAAGTGCTAAAAAGCTATCTTGCTCTCGTTCGTGGGGATCTGCGCAGTGCAGGGCTAAGGCAGTTTTGTGCTGATGATGAGTTTTTTGGCAAACTAGAATTCTTAGGTGATTTTAATGGCTTTGTAATCGATAAAAGTATGAGCCTTGGCGAACTAGCTGGGCATACAAGGCAAAAAATGCAAATAAATCCAAAAGGCAAAAGGGCTGTAACCTTGCTAAGAATTCTAGAATTCCTAGAAAACTCCACGCTTGTAGAATGCTATCCGCTTACTGGCAGACAGCATCAAATCAGGCTTCATTTACACAGCGTAGGGCATACAATCTTAGGCGACCCACTTTATAATCTAGAAAAAAGCGATATAGAGAGAATTCTAGATAATAAAATGAATGAGCCTGAGCGAGTGGCAAAAACCGGCGCAAAAAGGCTAATGCTACACGCAAAGGGCTTGGTTTTTGATTTTAAAGGGCAGCATTATGAGATTTTCTCAGCTAAGGAATTCTAGAATTTCTAGCCTATAGCCTAAATTCTAGAATTTCTAGGCTAAATTTAGAATTTCTAGCCTAAATTCTAGAATTTCTAGGCTAAATTTAGAATTTCTAGACTAAAATATAGAATTCCTACACCAAAAATGCTAGGAATTTTAGATTTGCCTAGTTTTTAGCGCAGGGCTTTAAAATAATATTTAGATAAGCATAAATTGTTATCAATAAAAATTATTATTTAAAAAATATTTTATAAAAGCTTGCTATAATTCCGCACATCAAAATTAAAGGAGAATAAAATGAGTAAAATCTTAAACACAGCAAGCGGCAATCCAATAGGCGACAATCAAAACAGCCTTACAGCAGGCGCAAGAGGTCCAGTATTGCTTCAAGACTACATGCTACTTGAAAAACTAGCATTTCAAAACAGAGAAAGGATCCCAGAGCGTACAGTTCACGCAAAAGGCTCTGGCGCATACGGTGAGCTAGAAATCACAGAAGATATCAGCAAATACACAAAAGCAAGTGTATTTAAAAAAGGCGAGAAAACTAAACTTTTCATCCGCTTCTCAACAGTAGCAGGCGAGGCTGGCGCAGCGGACGCTGAGCGTGATGTTCGTGGCTTTGCGCTTAAGTTTTACACAAAAGAAGGAAACTGGGATTTAGTGGGAAATAACACTCCAACATTTTTTATTAGAGATGGATTTAAATTCCCTGATTTTATCCACACCCAAAAGCGTGACCCTCGCACAAACCTTCGTTCAAACAACGCAGCGTGGGATTTTTGGAGCTTAAACCCTGAGACAATGCATCAAGTAATGATACTTATGAGTGATCGTGGAATTCCAGCTAGCTATCGCCATATGCATGGCTTTGGTTCTCACACTTATAGTCTTATAAATGATAAAGGTGAGAGATTTTGGGTTAAATTTCACTTCAAAACTCGCCAAGGTATCAAAAACCTAACAAACGAAGAAGCGGCTAAAATAATCGCAAAAGATAGAGAGAGCCACCAAAGAGATCTATATGAAGCGATTGAAAAAGGCGATTTTCCAAAATGGGATTTTAAGATCCAAATCATGACAGAAGAGCAAGCAAAAGCATGTCCGTTTAATCCATTTGATCTAACAAAAGTATGGTCACACAAAGACTATCCACTAATTCCAGTTGGTGTGATGACCTTAAATAAAAATCCTGAGAACTACTTTAACGAAGTAGAACAAGCAGCATTTAGCCCAAGCAATATAGTCCCAGGTATTGGCATAAGCCCTGATAGAATGCTACAAGCTAGAACTTTTAGCTACCCAGACGCACAACGCTACCGCCTAGGCGTGCATTATGCGCAACTAGAAGTTAATCGCCCGATTGTAGAGGTAAATAACTATTACCGTGGTGGCAACATGAATACTGGCATCTACAATGTAGAAAGCGGAGTATTTTACGAGCCAAATAGTTATAATGGGCCTGCTGAGGATAAAAAATACCTTGAGCCAGCTTTTGCAATAGAGGGTGCAGCTGATAAATACGACCAACATGATGATAATGATTTCATGGGTGCAATCAATTTATATAAAATCTTGCCAAGCGATGAGAAAGAAAGACTACACTCAAACATCGCTGAGAGCATGGACGGCGTAGAGCAAAAAATAATTGATAGAGCACTTGGACTATTTGAGCAAATTAGCCCAGAGTATGCCGAGGGTGTTCGCAAAGCACTTAAAAAATAATTTTTTCTAAGGAGTTGTGTCTTCCCTAGGCTTTGGAATTCCAGCTTTGGAATTCCAAATTTTATAAATTTCCCCTTTATTGACTCAAATCTGCTATAATCTCAAAAAAGGCAAAAAATGAACGAAACAAGAAAATTAGAACTTTGTAAAAATGTTTTTAATACTTTTTTGCTAGCGTGGATAGGTGCTATAGCGTATATTTTCGCAAATTTTGACAAGATTGATAATGCTAGGATAATGCTAGGCTTTGTGGCTATTTTTGTGATTTCTGTGGTTATAGTGATTGTTGGCAGAACAAGAAAATTAGAACTTTGTAAAAATGTTTTTAATACTTTTTTGGTAGCGTGTATGGGTGCTATAGCGTATATTTTCGTAAATTTTGACAAGATTGATAATGCTAGGATAATGCTAGGCTTTGTGGCTATTTTTGTGATTTCTGTGGTTATAGTGATTGTTGGCAGAATAATTGAGTTTATATATGTAGCAGAATATATGTAATGGAGGATAACTAAATGGAATTTGTGTTTTTAATGTTTAGTATGTTGCTACTTTTTGGGGTGTTTGTGGCTATAATGAAAACTGACACCAAAAAGACAAAAACAGCATAAAAGAGTAAAAATGAATGAAGAAATAAATAACAAAATCACAAAAGAAGAAGAAAAACGCTACGAAGAGCTTTGCCAGATGGCTTTTGATATGGCTAGATCTGATGAGTGCGAAGAGCTTGAAAAAATGATAAACGCAGGTCTGCCTGTAAATCTAAAAAACCACAAAGGCAATACTCTGCTAATGCTTGCTAGCTACAATGGTGCTTTTAAGACCACGCAAATGCTAATAAATCATGGCGCAAGCGTGGATGAGCGAAATGACAGGGGACAAACTCCGCTTGCTGGCGTGTGCTTTAAGGGTAATTTTGAGATGGTAAAACTGCTAGTAGAAAATGGAGCTGATATTGATGCAAATAACGGCATGGGTTTAACGCCTTATAGCTTTGCTCTTATGTTTAAGCGCAGTGATATCGCTCAGTATTTGTTAGAAAAAACTACAAATAAATCACTATTTAAACGCATAAGCGCAAAGATTTTAAAATTATTTAGCAAATAAATTCTAGAATTCCCTAAGCCCTAAGGAATTCTAGAATTCTAAAAAAGTTCTAAGGAATTCTAGAATTCTAAAAAAATTCTAAGAAATTCTAGAATTCTAAAAAAAAATTCTAGAATTCTAAAAAAATTCTAAAAAAATTCTAGAATTCTAGAAAAATCTAGAGAATTCTAGAAAAATTCTAGAATTCTAGAATTCCCTAGAATCTTTTTAAAATTCCCATAAATCTTTAAAAAATTCACTTTTAACTTATAAAGCATTTAAGCTACAAAATATTATTTTTTTGCTAAAATTAAGGCATTTTTTATAGTTAAAATAATTAGGCAAAATTATGAATAATACAATAGAACACAATTTGCTAAAAAGATTTTTTAGCACCCTTGTGCTTAGCTCTATTTTTATTATCTTTTTCATTGTGATAGTAATTTATATGGTAATAAACCAAGAAAAAAACGAGCTAAAACTAAAAAACGAGCACTACTCAGCCTTGTTAGTAAGTAGCATAGATACCATGCTTCACGAGCTAAAAGTAAGTTTAGCTAGCGATACTTTAGAGCAAAGATCTAGCATGTTTTTTAAAAATCATGAGTTTTTGCATGCTATTTATTTGCTAGATAAAAATCATAAAATACTAAACTCTTATACAAGAAATGATGATTATATAGTAAAGCCAAACTTCTTGCTAAGAAAGTTAGACAATGGGGAAATGCTAATAGATAGATTTGTCTACGATGATAATAGCCAAGCCTACGAACTAGTAGCCTATAATCTTGGTGATAAAATCGTAATTATGCTACTAAATATCAAAAAAATAGCTCACTTCGTGCTTGATGGGTCTAAAAATAGCTATATGGTGGATAAAGCTGGCTTTATCTATGGCGGAGTAAATGATAATGCTAGGTTAAATATTTATGACGAGCTTGATTTGAATGATGATTGGAAAAACTCCCATGCTGATTTTAGCGTTTTTAAAAGCAAAGATGCGTGGGTGTATTACGCAGTAAACTACCTGCCAAAGCTAAAAATAGCTGTGTTTTCAGAGGTAAAAATATCTGAGATTTTTAAGAGATATTTATTAGTTAGCATTTTGATATTTGTTTGTTTAGCTCTTTTGTTTTTTATTTTTGCTGAGTCGTTTTTTTATATTAAAAACTACATTATTGTGCCACTGCACAAATTTAAATTTTTCTTAAAAAACTTTGAAAAAAGCAAATTTATCATCCAAGACTTTGAGCAAAATAGCGATTTTTCAAACTTTTATGACAGCTTATCTAGAATTTTTTATAATATCAAAAACTTAGAACAAGACCTAGGCTTTTACAAAAACGAACACGAGCTTTTGTTTGAAAACAGTGATTTGATGATAATTTATGTAAATGCTAAGAATAATAGAATAGTATCTTGTTCAAACGCTGCTTTGGAGTTTTATAAATACAGCGAAGATGAGTTTCTTACTAAAAACTTCTTTGATTTAGAAGATGAGAGCCTGTATTCATCGTATTTGGCTGATTTTACAAACTCGGTTGATGTTGTTCATGTTCATAAAACTCGCCTTGGCGAGCGCAGATTTGTAAGCATTAGCCGTGGATATATGATAAAAGACCTAGCGGCTTTTCATGTGTATGTGATAAATGATTTAACAAATACTATTCGCTTGCACTCTATGCTTAAAGATATGGCAAATGTAGCAGGGGCAGGGCCTTGTCTAATCCTAAGCCTAAATAAAAAACTAGAAGTAATTGGCGCAACGCAAAATATAGTAGATATCCTAGGATATAATAGAGAATATATCATCCAAAAAACCTTGCGCTTAAGCGATATTATAAGCGACAAAGGCAAGCTAACTGACCTTGAAAGACACTTTAACTCTCACTCAGATGCTGTGATTGATGATGTTTTACAAATCATTAGAGAAAATGGACAAAAAGTATGGCATATAATAAGATTTGAGCCTTTAGATGAGAAAAAAAGAGCTAGTGGGGATATTTGGGCTTATATGTATTTTAGAGATGTTTCAAGCATATATAAAGAACTAAGAGCTTTAAAAAGCGATTTAGAGTTACAGCGAGAACAGCTACAAGGAAGCTCGCTCATGGCGTGGAAATACGATGTAGAAACTGGGCTTTTTGACTTGCCTGTTAGCTTTTTTGATTTGCTAGGACAAAATAAGCTTAATACCACTCTTACAGCAAAAATCCTACCAAAATACATAGAAAAAAACTATGTAGACTTGCTAAGCACAGAAATCGAACAAGCAATAAAAAACAACAAACACACCATAGATATAGAACTAAAAGCTATTTCAAGGCTACAAGTAGATCTGTGGTTGAAGTTTAAAGGGCACTTTGCTAAGATAAAAACCAAAGACCAAGAAGAAAAAGAAGTCGTCTTAGGTGTAATAGAAGACATCAGCGATAAAATAATAGAAGAAGCTAGACTAAATCTACTAGCAACTATCTTTGATAACTCAAAAGAAAGCATTATAATCACTGATGAGCGAACAAATATCATAAGAGTAAATAGTGCATTTACAGATACTACTGGATATAGCGAAGATGAAGTACTTGGCCAGCACCCATCACTGCTAAACTTGGGCAGATATAATAAAGTTTTCTTTAAAAACATGCGGAGATCTCTAGAAAAAACAGGCTCATGGAAAGGCGAAGTCTACGATATTCGCAAAGACGGCACAGAATTCCCACAAATCCTAAGTATCTCAGCAGTGCGTGATAGAACAGGAAAAGTCACAAACTATATCGGTATCTCAACTGATATCACAGACATAAAAGCAAAAGAACAAGAGCTAGAAAAAATAGCCTACTATGACGCACTAACAGGACTTCCAAATAAAAGAAAGTTCCTAAAACTGCTTGCGAAAAATATAGAAGAAGCTACCATAAATAATAAAAAATTTGCTTTGTTTTTTGTGGATCTTGATGGCTTTAAGGCAGCAAATGACACCTACGGACACAACTGTGGCGATGAGGTGCTAAAGCTTGTAGGAAATAGACTAGAAGCCATAGCACATAAAAAAAACAACATGGTAGCAATAATGGAGCATAGGGGCAATATAGTCTCTCGCTTTGGTGGTGATGAGTTTGTGCTTATTATAAAAGACTTTGATGATCTAAACTATGTCCGCAAGCTAGCAGATGAAATAATTGACCGCATAGGCAGAGTCTTTATTATAGGTAATTACAATGTCTACATAGGTGCAACCATCGGTATTACATACTTTCCGCAAATCAATATTGTAAATATTGATATTTTATTAGAACAAGCTGATTGGGCTATGTATCAAGCCAAACTTGCTGGCAAAAACCGCTATTATGAGTTTAATGATACTAGTGCTATGATATTTAAAGAGTATAAAAACCTGCTTTCTCGCTTTGAGAGCTTTGATGAAGAAAACTTTGTCGTTATTTATCAGCCAGTTTATGATATAGCAAGAAAAAAAGTGCTTGCTTTTGAAGTTGGCATAAATCTAAAAGATACTAAAACCAAACTAAGCGCAAGCGATCTCTCAAACTTACTAAGCCAAAAATACTGGTTTGTAGACCTAAATATCTGGATTATAAAATCTGCTTATGAAGCATTTAGAAAAAATGGGTTATATGATGTAAATATTGATATAAACATCCCTATATCTCAGCTAAACTCAAATGCTTTTTATAGAAAGTTTAAAGAATTTGCTGAGAATAAATACCTTGGTAATATGAGAATTCTAATTAATGATATCTTTGCTATGAGAAATCCTGCAAATGAAGTAAATGAGGTGGTAAATAGATATAAAGAGTTTGGCATTGATTTTATGGTAGATGAGCTAGATGAGAAGACAATAGAGCTAGCAAGCGAGCTAAAAGTAAGCAATATGCGTGTAACTAGAGCTTATACAAAAGGGCTATTAAAAGAACTTGATATCATAGACAAGCTAAGCGATATGCTAGCTACTTGTAAGGCTGAGAATAAAATTCTTTATACCAAAAATGTAGCAAATGCTCAAATCTTTAAAATTCTTTCTTTGATAGGATTTGAGTTTATGAGAGGTGATTTTATATACCCGGCTGTTAGTGGCGGGGAGCTTAATGAGGTTAGCTCAGAACTATCAAAAAAAGAAAATATTTTCACAAAACTTACTAGCAGTGATTCAAAAAGCAAAACAAGCATGATGAATTTGTTTAAATTTTTGATATTTATGTCTTATCAGCTTGAAAATATCTTGCAGCTAGTAAATGACAAAAACCTAAAATTATTTAACAAAAATCAGTATGAAAATACCTTTGTTAGCTTGCGTGAAGCGCAAGATGAGGATTTAGCTTTTGTTTGTGATGATGCAAATGAAATAATCACAAATATCTTAAAACTCAAAAACACAGCAAAAGCTGATGAAGATACCTACATCAGCGCAATCAAACAGCAGATTATAAACGAGCAAAACAGGCTCATAAACCTAATATCAGGAGAGTAAATGCAAATATACGAGCATGAAATTCCCAGCGGCTCAAGGCTGTATTTTGGCAAAAGCGCAAAGATAAAAAGGCGCATTGAAAGACTTGCTAGCGAGCTTTTAGAAGAAAAGGGCTTTAGCGAGATTATCACGCCGTTTTTTAGCTATCATCAGCGCTTTGGGCTAAAAGAGCAAAAGCTACTTCGCCTAAGCGATGAGAGCAATCATGAAGTAAGTCTAAGGGGTGATTCTACCATTGATGTCGTTCGCATAGCCACGCGCCGCCTAAAAGGGCAAAATCAGAGCAAGTGGTTTTATATCCAGCCTGTTTTTTGCTATCCTAGCATGGAGTTTTATCAAATAGGTGCTGAGATGCTTGGTAGCAGCGAGCTTGGGCTTTGTGTGAGCATTGCTGATGAGCTACTTTCTAAGCTTGAGCTTAGCACGCATTTACAGATTTCAAATATGAAAATTCCTTATATTTTGTGCGAGCTTTTGGGGCTTGATATGAGCGTGTTTGAACAAGGTCGCATAGAGATTTTACTAGCTAAAAATATCCCTTGGCTAAGCAGCCTTGCTAAAGCTAGCACAAAAAGCGATATAAAAGCACTTCTAAGCATAGTCCCAATAGAGCTAAAAGATAGCTTAGAGCTTATGCTAAGACTTGGTAAAGACTATAAAAACGCTGTTTATGCTCCTATTTATTATTCAAAAATGCGCTATTATGAGGGGCTGTTTTTTAGATTTTTAAAAGAAAATAGCATTTTAGCAAGTGGCGGCGTGTATGAGATAGAAGCTCTTACTTGCGCAGGTTTTGCTGTGCATTGTGATAATTTAATAGAGAGTTTGACAAAGGAATTCTAGAATTCCCTGTCATCCTCGGGCTTGACCCGAGGATCTCTATACGGAATTTTAGAATTCCTAGAAATTCTAGATTTTTAATAACTTTATAAGGATAAGAAATGAACAAAGCTGATTTAGTAATAGGTATCCAGTGGGGCGATGAGGGCAAAGGCAAAATCGTAGATATGCTATGCCAAAACTACGATGTAGTTTGTCGTAGTGGTGGCGGACATAACGCAGGTCATACTATCGTAGTAGGTGAGAAAAAATACGCACTTCATCTAGTACCAAGCGGAATTTTACACAAAAATACTACAAATATAATCGGCACCGGCGTTGTGCTAAATCCAGCCGTGCTAATTGAAGAGTTAAAGCAATTTGGCGATATTTCGCAGTTTGAGGGTAGGTTTTTTATCTCAAATAGGGCGCATTTAAATCTAGAATTTCACGCTCAAATAGATAAGGCAAAAGAAGCAGCCAAAGGCAAAAACGCAATAGGCACCACGCTAAAAGGCATAGGACCAAGCTACAGCGATAAAATCAGTCGCACAGGTCATAGAGTAGGCGAGCTATTAAACCCAGCTAAGCTAGCTAGCGATATCATAGCTGATTTTAAGCAAAACAAGGGCTATTTTAGCTCGTTAAATCTAGAATTCCCAAATCAAAGCGAGCTAGAAAAAGAGTTTAGCGAGTATAAAAGCATCTTAGCTCCATTTATCACTGATACAACGGGGCTACTTTGGAGCAAGCTTGATAGCGGCGCAAAGGTGCTGTGCGAGGGGGCGCAAGGCACTTTGCTTGACATTGATCATGGCACATATCCGTGTGTAACTAGCTCTAGCACTATTGCTGCTGGGGCTTGTACAGGTCTTGGGCTAAGCCCAAAAGCCCTAGGCAAAGTAATAGGCATAGTAAAAGCCTACACCACAAGAGTTGGCAATGGAGCCTTTCCTAGCGAGGACTTTGGTAGCGATGGCGATATGCTTTGTGAAGTAGGCAGGGAGTTTGGCACTACAACTGGCAGGCGTCGCCGCACTGGGTGGTTTGATGCTATAAGCGTGAGATATGCAGCTAGGCTAAATGGTTGCGATGAGTTTGCGCTAATGAAGCTTGATGTGCTTGATGGTATGCCTAAGATCAAGATTTGCGTAGCCTACGAGTATAAAGCTCAGCGCATAAACTACTTCCCAAGTGATCCAGAAAATGCTAAGCCTATTTATGAAGAAATGGATGGCTGGCAGAGTTTAGCAGGCATTCGCAGCTACGATGAGCTACCAGCAAATGCTAAAAAATACATAGAGCGCATAGAAGAGCTAACCGGCGTAAAAGTAGGTATAATCTCAACCAGCCCAGAGCGAAACGACACTATAATAAGATGAAAAGCAAATACAGCCCCGTGCTAAAAATCAAAGAGCAAAAAATGAGCGATATTGAAATTCGTCTTTTTAATGCTCGTTCGCACAAAAGCTTGCTTGAAGCCCAGCTTGCTAGCATAAAAGATGATTTGGCGCACGAGAAGCTTCCTAGCTCAGGCGATTTTGGCACTATGCAGCTTTTTAGCTTTACTCACGCACAGCGCATTGATGAAAGCAAGCTTTTAAAACAAAAAATCATCGTAGCAAGTGACAAAATCACAGAACTAGAAAACGAGTACAAAGAAGCCTACAAAGAATGCGAGAAAATAAAGTTTTTACACAATACAGAAGTAAAAAATATGCTAAAAAAGATTGAAAAGAAAAATCAAGCTGAGCTTGATGAAATCGCTGTTATGGGGTATTTTAGAAGGAATAAAAAAAATGAGTTTTAAGGTGTTTTTTAATATAGGGAATTCTAGATTATTTTTGTTATTTTGTGCTTTTAGTTTTAGTTTTGGTGCAGATGAGCAGATTATCACAACTCAAAAAAGGGAGCAGATTTTAAGCGAATATGAAAAACTAGAAGCCGCAAAATCAGAGCTTGATAGCTACAGGGAGGCTACAAAACGGCTATTTGAACAGCGCCAAGCTCAGCTTTTAGCCAAAGAAGCCGAGCTAAATGCCACACTTGCGCTAATTGCTCAAAAAGAGCAAAATATAAGTGAGGCAAATGCTAAAAGCGAGGCAAAAGTAGCCGATATGCTAGCCAAAAATGAAGCGATTTTAAACGAGCTAAAAAAAGGCAATAACGACAAAATGCTTGAAGCCTATATCAAAATGAAAGATGGTAAAATCGCTGAGGTGCTTGGCGCCATGGATGCCATAGACGCTGCAAAGCTACTATACCGCATGGAAGCAAAGAAAATCTCAGCCGTGCTAGCTAAAATGGACGCTGCTAAGGCTGTGGAGCTAACAAATCTTATAAGAGAAGGTAAGATTTTTGATGAAAATACTAGCAAAGATAATTCATCACAAAATGGCGATGAAAATGCCAAACTAGAGAGTTCTAGAATTCCCTAGACTTTGCTATAATTATAAAAGGGGACAAAATGTTTAATAGACTTCGCAGAACTAGGCTAAATCCTTTGCTGCGTGATTTAGTGCGTGAGACTAGACTTGATTTGGATAATTTTATTTATCCGCTTTTTGTGATTGAAGGACAGGGCGTCCGAAATGAAATAGCAAGCATGCCAGGAGTTTTTCAGCTTAGCATTGATGAGATTTTAAAAGAATGCTATGAGCTAAAAAGCCTTGGCATAAAGAGCATTTTGCTTTTTGGAATTCCAAGCTTAAAAGACAGCGTAGGCAGTGACGCTCTAAGTGATAATGGAATAATTGCTCGCACACTAAGGGCTATAAAGGCTGAGTTTGGCAGCTCTTTACTTGTTATTACTGATCTTTGCTTTTGTGAATATACAGACCACGGACACTGCGGAGTTTTAGATAAATGCTCGGTAAATAATGACGCTACGCTAGAAATCAGCGCAAAACAAGCCCTAATCCACGCAAAAAACGGCGCAGATATGATAGCACCAAGTGGTATGATGGATGGAATTATTGCTTGTTTGCGGGAGGCTTTGGATAAGGGTGGCTTTGAGAACTTGCCTGTGATGGCGTATTCTACGAAGTTTGCTAGTGCTTATTATGGTCCATTTCGTGATGTAGCCCAGTCAGCCCCAAGCTTTGGGGATAGAAAAAGCTATCAAATGGATAGCGCAAACCGCTTTGAGGCAATAAGAGAGAGCCTAGAAGATGAAGCCAGGGGCGCTGATATTTTAATGGTAAAGCCAGCACTTGCTTTTTTAGACATTATCCGTGATATAAAAGAGCGTAGCTTACTACCACTTTGTGCGTATAATGTAAGTGGCGAGTATGCTTTATTAAAAGCTGGGGCTAAACTTGGCGTGATTGATTATGAAAAAGTGATGATGGAGACCTTAGTGGGTATAAAAAGAGCCGGAGCTGATATGATAATAAGCTATCACGCAAAAGAAGTGGCAAAAATTTTGTAGTTTTAGCACACTTCTACACAAAAAACTAAAATAGGAGACTCTAATGCTTAGTTATATAGCTTTTAGACCGGTTTTAAATGAGTTAAAAGACAGGATTATAAACTAAAAGGCTTACTATGAGACATTTTTTAAACTTCGCAGATATTAGCAAGGCTGAAATTTTAGAAATTCTAGATTTGGCTAGCAAGATAAAAAAAGAAGCTAAGGCAGGGGAATTTAAACCTTATTTAAAAGGCCAAAAATTAGCTATGATTTTTGAAAAAAGCTCAACTAGAACGAGGGTTAGCTTTGAGGTTGGCATGATTGAGCTTGGTGGGCATCCGCTTTTTCTTAGCTCAAGGGATATCCAGCTAGGGCGAGGTGAGCCAGTAAAAGATACTGCGCGTGTGCTTGGTCGCATGGTGGATATGATAATGGCGCGCGTCTATAAACAAAGCGACCTTGAAGAGCTGGCTAAATACTCAGGCGTGCCTGTGATAAACGGGCTTAGCGATGATTTTCATCCAGCTCAAATCATGGCTGATTTACTAACCTTACAAGAACTTGGCCTAGATATAGAAAAGATGAAAATGTGCTACATAGGCGATGGAAATAACATGACAAATAGCTTCATTGAAGTTGCTAGTAAACTAGGATTTGAACTAGCAATCGCTACGCCAAAAGGCTACGACCCAAGTAGCGCAGTGCTTGAAATAGCACAAGGCGAAGCAAAGCAAAGTGGAGCAAAAATCAGCCTAACAAATGAGCCAAAAGAAGCTATAAAAAACGCTGATGTAGTGGTAACTGATACTTGGATTTCAATGGGGCAAGAAAATGAAAAAGAAGGGCGCATCGCTGATTTTAAGGGCTTTTGTATAGATAGCAAGCTAATGGCGATGAGTGGCAAAAAAAGCGTGTTTTTACACTGCTTGCCAGCGTACCGTGGATATGAGGTGAGCGAAGAGGTGTTTGAAAGCCATGCTGATGAGATATTTGCTGAGGCTGAAAACCGCCTTCACGCCCAAAAAGGCATCATGGTCTGGTGCGATCAAAATAGGTGAAAAAAATGAGCGAAAAAACTACAAAAACTGCTGTCAAAAAGCCCGCTGCTAAAACAGCTACAAAAACTGCTGTCAAAAAAACAACCGCCGCTAGCAAAAGTAGCACAGCTAGCACAAAAACTGCTACTAAAAAGCCAGCTAGCAAAACTGAGAGCAAAAGAGCTAATAAAAAAGCTGAGAATATAGGGGCTCTGGCTAGCACTTTTGGCTTGCCTACTAGCGTGGAAAATGAAAAGCTAAAAAAGCCAAAAATCACACCTAGGCAAAATCCTGCCAAAGCCAAACGCCAAAGTATGACAGAAAAAAGTAGCCCCAAAAGCCAAAAAGCAACCCAGGCTTTTGATGCCATAAAAAAGGCTAAAAAAAGCACAGAACTGGCAAAAAGCGACTCCACTAGCAAAAAGCTCATAAACTCGCTAAAAATCATTGAAAACATAAGCCACACTCTTGGCATCAGCGATAGAGAGCGCATTACTTTTGATATAGAAGAAGTTAGCTCAAATGAGCTTAGAATTCGCATCGTAAATGGCACGAAAAACTTTAAATCTCCGTGGTTTGCGATAAAAAACGAAGAACCTTATATATTTATGCCAGCTGAGATTTTGGATATGGTTTTTCGCATGTTACGCACAGCTCAAAAAGAAAGCTTTGATCTACGTTTGGAGCGTAGCATTTGGCAACATATGCCTATTGATTTTGGCGATGTTTGGCGTGTGGCGATGGACGAGCTAGCGCGCGGTAATTTTGCCAAAGAACCAGACCTTGAAAAGCTAATTGCTAAAATCAAGCAAGAACATCCAAATCTTTTTGTAGATATGACAAGCTTTATTGCCGGAGAATAAAATCTAGAATTTCCTACTATGTCATCTCTCAGCTTGCGTTTTTGTCATCCCCCAGCCCCTTTGGGGGATCTCTATAGAGAATTCTAGAATTTTCGTCATTGCGAGGGAGCAAAGCGATCTCTAGAAATTCTAAATTCATCCTTAGGAAATTCTAAATTCTAGCGGGGTTTTAGGGGCGGCAGCCCCTAAGGGTTTAGGGCGTAGCCCTTATAAAATTTGCGGGGCTAGGGGCTTACCCCACTAAAGCGAGCAAAAATCTAGAATTCCTACTATGTCATCTCTCAGCTTGCGTTTTTGTCATCCCCCAGCCCCTTTGGGGGATCTCTATAGAGAATTCTAGAATTTTCGTCATTGCGAGCGAAGCGAAGCAATCTCATTTATTAAGTCTTGGGCGAGATTGCTTCGTCTCACTCACTCCTCGCAATGACGGAATTACGGAATTTTAGATGGAATTCTAGATTTTATGGTAATTGTTTAAATTAATAAAAAAAGGAATTCCAGAATTAAGAATTCTAGAATTCCCTAGCCCTTTAAGCTAAATATTTTAGCTTATGGTTTCTTTTTATTTACCTGTTATTTTTTTGTTGGTTGTTGTTTGATGTTGTTGTTGTTTGATAAACACTTGTGCTTGAGCCGATAGCTATAGCATTGGAAGTACTCCCCACTTTACTGTCTATATAAGCTTTTACAGGTTCTGCATCTAGAACTTGTTTGCAAGTACCAGTATTGCTATTGGTGCTATTTTTTGTAAATTGAATGTAAGCTGGTGTAGCACCATTTTTATTTACTACATGAACACCGATGCAGTCTTTGCCGCCAGCTGTTAGGTGAGCAGTAGCACTACTACCAACAACAGCAGCAGTAGTAGCATTCTTTAGAGGCACATTTGTAATTTCATTCCATTTAACACCTGTAGTACCAGTACCATTAGGAAATTCACCTTTTGCTGTATAATAAGCACTAGCGTCGCTTACTAGTGTGCGTAGGTTGGCAACAGCAGCTGAGATTTCAGCGTCTTCTCTTGTAGCAGCTAGGCGAGGGATGGCGACGCTAGCTAGAATTCCTAAAATAACGATAACAAAGATTAGCTCTATCATCGTAAAACCTTTTTTCATGGGCAACTCCTTTAAATGTGAAATGCTTGGATATTACTATTTTAATTATTAAACTTTGCTGAAATTTATTAAAGTTTTATTAAAGTATTTTTTAAAGGAATTCTAGTTTGCCACTATGTCATCCCCCAGCTTGACTGGGGGATCTCTGTGATGAGATTGTCCGGTCAAGCCGGACAATGACAGAAAACGCAAGTCTGGGATGACACAAGGCTTAGTAATTCTAGAATTTTGCTCGCTTTTAGGCTAGATAAATCTAGCCTAGCTCGCAAAGTTTATAAGGGCTACGCCCTAAACCCTTAGGGGCTGCCGCCCCTAAAACCCCGCTAAAAACTAGAATTCCTAGAGATTGCTTCGGTCGCTTTGCTCCCTCGCAATGACGGAATTACGAAATTTTATACGGAATTCTAGAATTCCCTAGCACTAAGATCCCCCGATCAAGTCGGGGGATGACAAAAACGCAATCCGGACAATGACACAAGGCTTGGGAATTCTAGAATTCTTATTTAAAGTTGCTAGGAATTCTAAATTTTATATTAGGAATTCTAGAATTGGCTACGCTAAAATTTCTTAGGGAATTCTAGATTTTATCCGCCGGTTTGGTAAAAGCCTCGCTCGCTGATTTGCTCTTCTTGCCAGCGGTTTTTTTCTGGTTTATTTGCTAGCACATCAGCTAAAATCTGCTTAGCACTTGCTAAATCGCCCTGTTTCATCGCTGCTAAAATGCTCTTGCCCTCATCAAAATAAAGGCAAGGGATAAGCAGCCCCTCGCTACTTAGCCTTATGCGGTTACAAGTGGTGCAAAAGTCGCACTGGTGGGGATTTATAAGCCCAAAGGTATAGCCATCATCGCAAAGAAAAAGTCTACTTGGGCTTTGTGGATTTTTTGTAATTTCTTTAAAGTTTTTAAAAGTAGCGATTTTGCTTAGTATCTCCTCAGCTCGCATGCTTTTTAGCTCAGGGTTTGCGTGCTTGTTCTCCATGTATTCTATAAAGCGGATTTGCGCATTATTAGCCGCCGCAAAGCTCATAAGAGCGTCAAATTCATCATCATTAAAGCCTTTTATCGCCACAGTATTTAGCTTTATGCCAAGACCCTCGCTTTTGGCAGCTTCTATGCCCCCAAGCACCTGTTCTAGTCCGTCACGGCGAGCGATTTGCTTAAACTTTTCATTATTCAGTGTATCAAGCGAGATATTTAGCCTTTTTAGCCCAGCGTTTTTTAGAGCCTGCGCCTTGCTCTTTAAAAAATATCCATTTGTAGTCATGGCTAGATCAATATGGGGCGCATAAGCAAAAATCATTGCTATAAAGTCCTCTGCGCCTTTTCTAACCAGTGGTTCGCCGCCGCTTATTCGCACTTTTTTTATACCATTGTCAATACAGATTTTTACAAACTCAAACATCTCTTCGTGGCTAAGCATATTTTCGTGTTCGCCTAGCTCTACGCCTGATTCCGGCATGCAGTATTGACAGCGGAAATTACACCTTTGCGTAAGTGAAATACGCAAATAATCAATCACTCGTCCGTATGCGTCTATTAGCATTTTTACCTTTTATAAAATTTAGAATTCCTGGAAAAAAATCTAGAATTCCTAGAATATTTTTATCGCTTGATTATTTCTATATTAGCTTTTGCACGCAGTTTGTTAAAATAATCAGCAATCAGCGCTTCTTTTTCTTGTTCAGCCATCATTATAGCTACATTTTGTTCTACTTCTTCAAAGGCTACTACTTGCGGATTTTCTTTTGAGTTTACCTTATACATTACGTAGCTATCGCCTTCACGCACTATAGGCGTAAAGTCGCCTATATTTGCTCTGGCTATGAGATTTAGCACGAGGTTATCAGCTGAGCCTGGATATATGCTCATCGCCGTAGTTATTACGCCTGAGGCTAGTCCCCTAGCCTTTACACGCTCGAGGGTAGCACCGCTTTTTGCCATGTAGCGAGTAACTTTTGCTGAGCTAAAGCGAGTAAACATACCACGATTTTGCTCGTAAAAGCGCATAGCATTTTCCCTTGTGATATTGTCATTTGGCTGACTTATTATAAAATCATATAGCTTGCCTCTGGCTAAATTTTCTTTTGCTTGCTCTCTTAGCTGAGATAGCGCACCTGCTTTGTAGCTAAGTACTTGAGCGTAGCTTGCAAGGTCGCTATAGCCGTTTTGCTTGGCAATTTGGCTTAGTTCTTCATTTATCTCGCTCTCAGAAGCCCCTAGCCCCAGTTCTTTTATCTGCGAAAGCTCCAGCTTATCTCTTATTAGCACATTTAGCGCCTCATTTGGCGTTATATTCATGCGCTTTACTACAAGCTCAACATCATAATCAGTAATAGGCTCATTATTTACAGTAGCGGCAACTCCGTTTAGATACGCCCCGTTCGTGCTTATGGCTAGTCCAAGCGCAAGGGATAAAAATATTTTTTTCATACCAAAACCTTTTTTTAAAGTAAATTAAGCTAGAATTATAGCCAAAATTTTTTCAAATTAGGTTTAAAAAATGATTGTTACTAGATTTGCCCCAAGTCCTACTGGATTTTTACATGTAGGCGGACTACGCACAGCACTATATAACTATCTTTACGCACGCAAAAACGGCGGAAAATTTTTGCTACGCATAGAAGATACTGACCTAGATAGAAACCGGGATGAAGCAGTAGAGGCTATAAAAGAAGCCTTTGAGTGGTGCGGGTTAGAGTATGACGGCGAGGTGGAGTTTCAAAGTCGCCGCACTGAAATATACAAAAAATACATAAACGAGCTACTTGAGAGCGGCAAAGCCTATAAATGCTACATGAGCAAAGACGAGCTAGACGCCCTTCGCAAAGAACAAGAAGCACGCAAAGAACGCCCAAAATACGATGGCAGATACAGAGACTTTACTGGCACGCCGCCAGAGGGGATAGAGCCAGTAATTCGCATAAAAGCCCCGCTTTTAGGCAAAATAGAGTTTGATGATGGCATTAAAGGGCATATTAGCTTTGAGGCGGCTGATATTTTAGATGATTTTATCATCGCTAGAAGTGATGGCTCGCCTACTTATAACTTCACGGTGGTGATTGACGATGCGCTAATGGGCGTAAGCGATGTAATCCGTGGTGATGATCACCTTAGCAACACGCCAAAGCAGATTATTCTTTATCATGCGCTTGGCTTTAAGCTGCCAAAGTTTTATCATGTAGCGATGATAAATGGCAGCGATGGCAGCAAACTTAGCAAAAGGCACGGCGCAACTGATGTTATGGAGTATAAGCGCATGGGCTATTTGCCGCAGGCTTTGCTAAACTTTTTAGTACGGCTTGGCTGGGGGCATGGCGATGATGAGATTTTTAGCATGAGTGATATGCTGCGCCTCTTTGACCCAAAAGACATAAACAAAAGCGCAAGCACTTATAATCTAAGCAAATTAGAGTGGCTAAATGCTTATTATATAAAGAATTCTGGCTTTTATGAACTAGCTGATGAAATGCTATTTTTTGGCATTGATTTTAGAGCTTTGCCAAAGGGCGAGCTACTTATGAGTTTGTTACAAGAGCGGGCAAAAACTCTGCTTGATATAAAAGCAGGTGTAGAGCTTATAGTTAATGCGCCAAGTAGCTATGATGAAAAGGCTATGAAAAAGTTTGTAAATGATGAGAGCAAGGCGCTTTTAGCTCAGTATTTAGCCGAGTTTAAAGAGGGCTTAGAAAATACTGGCGAGTTTGAGCATTTTACAATGGAATTCCTAAATAGCAAAGGCAAAACGCTAAAAGACTTGGCTCAAAATGTGCGAATTGCGCTAACTGGCGGTTCTGTAAGCCCAGGGATTTTTGAGATGATGGAGGTGCTAGGCGCTAGTGAAGTAAAAAAGAGAATTCTAGAATTCCTAAAATAAATCTAGAATTTCTAAAATAAATCTAGAATTTCTAGCATAAATTTTCTAGGAATTCTAGAATTTCTAAAAACATAAAGGAGAAAAAATGTATAACGCAGTACAAAATTTCGTAGGCTTAGTAAATGGGTTTTTATACTCTTACTGGCTGGTGTTTGCTTTGATTTTATGTGGGCTTTACCTTAGTTTTAGGACAGGTTTTATACAACTAAGGTTTTTAAAAGATGCTATTTTTGTGTTAAAAGAAAAGAGTCAAAAAGAGCATATTTCGCCTTTTGGCGCACTTATGGTCTCCACTGCCTCTCGTGTGGGCATAGGAAATATCGTAGGCGTGGCAGTAGCTATCTCAGGTGGTGGCGCAGGAGCGCTTTTTTGGATGTGGATAACTGCTATTTTAGGTGGGGCTAGTGCCTTTGTGGAGAGCACGCTAGCACAAGTGTATAAAAGAAGCGACGGCAAGCATGGCTACAAAGGTGGACCAGCGTATTATATAGAAAGCGCACTTAGCTCAAAAAGCTTTGGCGTGCTTTTTGCTATTAGTCTTATTTTGTGCTTTTCTTTTGGCTTTAATGGACTTCAATCCCACACCTTAACATCTGCTTTTAATATCTATGCTGGTGGCTTTGACAATACTGTCTTTAAGCTTTTTATAGGCATTATAATCGCTCTTTTATCAGGATATTTCTTTTTTAAAGGGGCTAAGACAACAGCGTTTATAAGCTCTGTTTTGGTGCCTGCTATGGCACTTGGCTATTTGCTTGTGGCTTTATTTGTGATTTTTTTAAATATTGAAAAGTTACCTATGATATTTTCTCATGTTTTTGAAGAAGCTTTTAACTTTAAAGCGATTTTCTCAGGCTTTGCAGGCTCAGCTATCGTAATAGGCATAAAACGCGGGCTTTACTCAAACGAAGCAGGCATGGGCTCAGCCCCAAACGCAGCAGCCTCAGCTCACACTAGCCACCCAGCCAAACAAGGCATGGTGCAAACGCTTTCAGTTTTTATTGATACCTTGGTGATTTGTTCGTGTTCTGCTTTTATTGTGCTTTGCACTGATATTGCAAAAAACACAGAGCTAGAAGGCTTAGGGCTTATTCAAAGCGTTATGCAAGAGCATTTAGGCTCTTTTGGACTGCTTTTTGTTAGCGTTGCTATCGTGCTTTTTGCCTTTACTTCTATTATAGGAAATCACTTTTATGCAGAGGCAAACTTTAAGTTTATTAGCACTAGCAAACGCGGGCTTTTTGTATTTAGGCTTTTGGCTATGCTTATGGTTTTTGTTGGGGCTCAGCTTAGCCTTAAACTTGCGTGGGACTTGGCTGATGTGTTTATGGGCTTTATGGCTAGTGTGAATATAGTAGCGATTTTGCTACTTAGCAATATAGCTCTGCGTGTGCTAAAAGACTATCAAAAACAAAGAAAAGAAGGAAAAAATCCAGTATTTAAAGCCAGCGATGTAGGTATAAATAATACTGAGTTTTGGAAGTAAGTGAATGCTTATAGGTGATTTAAATGGGGAGGAATTCTAGATTTTGGTTTGATGAGCTTAAAAAAGACTTAGAGCTTTTTTATCATTACTTAAAAAAGCTAAAAACATAAATCAAAAATATTTTAACACCGAGCTTGGCCCTACGCACGGGGATTTAATAATATATTAGTAAGCGATGAATATATTAAATTAATTGACCGGGAGTAGGGTGAGCTAAATGATCCGTAGCAATTTTTGCTAAATGGCTATGGAAATTCGTTAGATTTTCAAATATTAAAAAGCTATAAATTATTAAAACTTTTTAAAGGGGATATTTTGCTTGGTATTATTCTTATTTTTATTATTTTCGGTGGTTATTTTGTACTTGTTTTGATTTTTTCTTATTTTTGGTCGGTAGTAATTTATAAGCTTGCAATTAGCAAAAAAATACATTTTATAATTTTAGCTATTGGACTATACGCTCTGTGGGGTTATTATACATTTTGGGACAAGAGATTATTTATAATAAGTGGATTTTTTGTGACTGCTTTGTATTTTGCTGCCTTTATGTTTTTTCGTAAATATTTCAGCAAAAAACTAGTTATTTTTAGCTCTTTTGTTTGTGGTTTTTGTCTTTGGCAGCTTGAGGTGCCGCAAAAAATTGTGTTTGATATTGCTAAAAAGGCGCTTAAAAATAAGGTAATGAAAGAAGTGTTTATAGAGAATATTGATGAAAATGCAACTTTCCGGACGCCAACTAAAACGCTATTGGACTGCGAAGATAAAAATATTGGCTGTCCGTTTTTTAGTTTTAAATATCCGATTTACGATATAAAGGCACGAACAGATGGAAAGGTGCGAATAGATGGAAAAGAAAAGCTTGTAGCTAGAATATATGGTATAGCTTATAGTACAAGCACGCTAACTAGGTTTTTAAGTGGTTTCACTCGCACAAAAACATTAAGATATTTTACAAATATAGGCAAATAAAATTTAAAAACAAGGAGATAAAATGTGTAAAAAAATGTGTAAAAATATCACACTAAACGATGTGAAAAATAGTGCCTTTTTGGCTGACCAAGCTTATAAGAACTTTGAAATATCAATACAATAATGTAAAATGTATGCTTTAAATTTTTTGTTATATAAGTCTTAAAAAATTTTGAGACTAACGAAAGGTAAAAAAATGAATGAAAATAAAATGCTAAATGATAAGCCAATTTTTGTGGCAAAAAGTAGGACTTTTCACGGTTTGATACTAGCTGCGACATGTTTAATGTTCGCTTTGGTTATCTATCTTTTATCACAAGAGTCAGAAGCTGATGTGATTGATTGGGTGGGTATTGGATTCTTTGGTATAGGTGTAGTTTTCGTTCTTTATGAAACGCTTATATTTAAAAAAATTATGCTTTTTGATGATAGGATAGAGGTTCACTGCCTAAATAAGGTTATAGTTAGGACATATAGCCAGATAGAAAGCTTTGTGCTTCTTGAGTGGTACACAAGAAAGGGGTTCACAAACAGATTGAGGTTAGAGTGTGAGCCATATTTTATTCACACTTACCTAAGCGGCGTTCTTTTACACAAAAACGAGCTATATAAAATAAAAGAAATTTTAAATAAAAAAGGAGTAAAAGACAATAGCTGTATAATAAAAGAAATTTTAATTAAACAAAGAGTAAAAGACAAGGGCTATGGCAGGTTTTAGCTAGTATATGACATTTGCTGTAACATTGGCTAAGTAAGCTAATAATGCGCTATGGCAAAAGCTACCTTTAGGAAAAATCTTTGCCGTTAGAGATGGAGTTATTACTGGATTTGTTGATAAAAATGGTAATTCAGATAAAGCGTATCTAGATGTAGCAGAAACTGCTTTTAAGAGTTTTATAAAATTTTTATTTATTTTAAATTGTAATTATATTTTTATAAAAAATAAATTTAGCATAAAATTATTGATTTTTTTACAGGAATTATTTAAAATATCATTAGAATTTTATAATTAAAAAATACAAAATTTTTAAAAGGATAAAAATGGTAAAAGTAGGAATTTTTGGAGCAAATGGCAAAATGGGACGAGAGATAATCGCAAACTTAGAGGGCTCTGGGGCAGTTTTAGCAGGGGCTTATGAGCGTGAGCTAGCAAGCATAGCTGATCTTAAAGATGCTGTAAAAACTAGCCTTAAAGAGCTTTTTAGCAGCTGCGATGTGGTGATTGATTTTAGCGTGGCTGCTGCTAGCTTGGAGCTAATAAACTATGCTAGAACAAACCCAAAAGCACTAGTAATAGGCACCACAGGACTTGGGGAGCAGGGCGAAAATCTAATAAATCTAGCAAGTTCTTCTATGCCGATTTTACAAGCTACAAATATGAGCCTTGGAGTAGCCGTGCTAAATAAGCTCTCAAAACTTGCTAGCAAAGCACTAGAAGGCTTTGATATAGAAATCAGCGAAATGCACCACCGCCGCAAAGTAGATAGCCCAAGTGGCACTGCATTAACCTTGGCTACAAGCGTGGCGCAAGCTAGAAATCTAGATCTAAATAAAGTGCGAGTTAGCGGTAGGGATGGACAAATAGGTGCTAGAAGCAAAGATGAAATAGCTGTAATGAGCCTAAGGGGTGGAGATATCGTAGGTCGCCACACGGTGGGCTTTTATAATGATGGAGAGTTTATAGAGCTAAATCACACCGCTACAAGCCGTGCTACTTTTGCCAAAGGTGCTATAAAAGCAGCTATTTGGCTAGCTAATAAAGAGCCAAAGAGATATAGCATAGATGATTGTTTAGGACTATAAAATGTGCGCAGTAGTTGGAATCATAAATAGCGAACACGCAGCAAAATCAGCGTATTATGGACTTTTTGCTATGCAGCACAGAGGTCAAGAAGCAAGCGGTATAAGCGCAAATTTTGAGCATAAAATCAGCACCATAAAAGCAAAAGGTCTAGTAACAGAGGTTTTTAGCGAAGAAAAACTAAATACGCTAAAAGGCGCAATGGCAATAGGGCATAACCGCTACTCAACCGCTGGCAAAGAAAGTGGCAATGACGCCCAGCCAGTAGCTGCTAGATATGCTTTGGGCGAGATTAGCATCGTTCATAATGGCAACCTTGTAAATAAAAAAGAAGTAAGAGAAAGTCTAGTAAAAAACGGCGCAATTTTTCAGAGCAATATGGATACTGAAAACATACTCCACCTAATCGCAAAAAGCCCAGCACCAAAGCTAAAAGATAGAATAATAGAAGCCCTAAAAGAGATAAAAGGCGCATACTGCCTACTTATAATGAGCCGCAAAAAAGTCTTTGCTGTGCGTGATGCATACGGCGTGAGACCACTAAGCATAGGCAGGCTAAAAGATGGCGGATATATCGTAGCTAGTGAGACTTGTGCTTTTGATTTGCTAGGTGCTAGCTTCGTGCGTGATGTAGAACCTGGCGAAATGATCATTTTTGAAGAGGGCAAAGACAGCTTTGAGAGCATAAAAATCTTTGAGAGTGAGCCTAGGATTTGTGCTTTTGAGTATATTTATTTTGCTAGGCCAGATAGCGTGATAGAGGGAAAAAGCGTATATGAGATGAGAAAACGCCTTGGCTCAGCCCTAGCAAATAAAAGCTGTGAAAATACCTGTGATACTTGTGGCAACATAAAAGCAAAAGTCGATCTAGTAATACCTGTGCCTGACTCTGGCGTGCCAGCAGCACTTGGATATGCTGCAAGTGCGAATATCCCTTTTGAGATGGCAATAGTAAGAAATCACTATGTAGGCAGAACTTTTATAGAACCAACGCAAGAAATTCGCAATCTAAAAGTAAAACTAAAACTAAATCCTATGAGTCCAGTTTTAGCAGGAAAAAGCATAGTAGTAATCGATGATAGCATAGTGCGTGGCACAACTAGCAAACGCATAGTAGAGATGCTTCGCCACGCGGGCGCAAAAGAAATTCACATGAAAATCGCAGCCCCACAAATCCGCTATGCTGAGGTTTATGGCATAGATACGCCAAACCCTGATGAGCTAATAAGTGCTAAGAAAACTTGCACCCAGATTTGCGAGTATATAGGCGCTGATAGTTTGGAATTCCTAAGCATTGATGAGCTTGTATCTGCTCTTGGGAGTGAGAGAAAATACTCTCTTGTTAGTTTTGATGGCAATTATTTCATAAAATGAAAGGATAAAAAATGCTAAAAAAATTCTTTTTAGTTGCGCTGTTTTTTGTGCTAAGTATAGCAGAAGAAACTGTTATAAAACCTGATCTAAAAATCGGCGATAATGAAATATATGTGATTTCTTTGCTTGAAGCTAGCGTAGATCCTGATTTACTAGTCCCAGAAAATACAGACGATGAACAGCTTATAGGGCAAACTTACTCAAAAGATACTGAACCAAGGCTATATAATGTAGTGCTAGTAAAAAATCCTGATTTTACCATGCTTATTGATACTGGACTTTCAAGCACGATTTCAAAGCTAAAAGCAGAGCTAAAAAAACGAGGTGTAAAACCTGAGCAAATCACGCAAGTAGCGGTCTCTCACGGACATCCTGACCACATCGGTGGGCTTGGAGAGGCTGGAGCGACTTTTGCCAATGCTACCTTACTGATAAACGAAGCTGAGTATAAATACTGGATGAAAAGAGGCGATGAGAAGACCAAAAAACGCCTAAATATGTATAAAAATCGCCTGTCATTTTATATGAACGGAGAAAATCTAGTTACTAAAAATTCTAACATAAAGCCGATTTTTGTCCCAGGGCACACTCCTGGAATGACGATTTTTAACTTCAATGATGAGTTTTATAACATCGCTGATATGATATATGCTTTTGATGTGCAAATAGGGCGCCCAGAGATCGCTCACATCTATGATATAGACAAAAAATCAGCTATGGCTGAACGCAAAAAAATCTTAGAAATTTTTAAGAAAAACCCAAATATAAAGGTCATGGGCACACACTTTCCTTACAGCGAGCCTGAGCCGCTAAAAGTGCCTTAAAATAAACTCAAATCTAGAATTCCTAGTATAAATTTCTTAGGAATTCTAGAATTCCCAGTATAAATCTAGAATTCCTAGTATAAATTTCTTAGAAATTCTAGAATTCCTAAAATAAATCTAGAATTCCCAGTATAAATCTAGAATTCCTAAAATAAATCTAGAATTTCTAATGGCTTTTTTCTAGCAAAATCTTTGCTACATTTGCGCTTGCGCCATGGCTTAGGTATTTTTTTAGCTTCAAACAGCCCTTAGCAAAGGCGCTAGTATCACAGTCTCTATACGCAGCTAAAAGCGCAGCCGCACTTACCTCATCTTGGATTAGCTCAGCGTGAAGCGCAGCTTGCTGGGTAAAATCAAAAATAATATTTGCTAGCCCGATATGCTTTAATTTTCGTACAAAAAGTCTAGCCAAAAACACATCAATAGCCTTTGCCTTGTAGCACAGCACAAAAGGCGTGCCAATAAGCGCTGCTTGAAGCGTGGCCGTACCAGAACAAATAAAAGCAAAATCAGCTTGCGCCAAAACTAGATTTGCATCATAGCTTAGCTCAAAACCGCTAGTATCGCCGTAATACTCGCTTTCCTTGCCTTTTAGCTGCGCTGGGACAGCGATGATTTTTCTACCACCCAGCTTACTAGCAAGCTCTCTAAAAACCGGCATAAGCCGCCAAATCTCACTTCGCCTAGAACCTGGTAAAAAGGCAATTATTCCGCTTTTTTGCTTGCTTTTTTCTACCTTTATCTCATCTAAAAGCGGGTGTCCTACAAACTGACAGGACGCACCAAAATACTCACGCTCAAAGGGCAAAATGCTAAGTAGATTTTCGCAGTTTTGCGCTAAAATCTTAGCTCTATATTCTTTCCACGCCCAAACCTGTGGCAAGATGTAGTAGTTTACCTTTATATTTGCTTTTTTTAAAGCCTTAGCTAGTGGCATGTTAAAAGCAGCAGAGTCGATTAGCAGCACGGTATCGCAGTCTTTTGCAAGCTCTACCATTTTTTTTAAAGCCCTTTTTGCCTTAGCAATTAGCCCTAAAATCTCAACAAAGCCCATTGCGCCAAACTCGCTACTTTTGTGTAAAGCCCCGCTATAACCCTCAAGCTCAAAAATACCGCAAAGCTCTATTTTTTCGTGCTTTTCTAGCTCTTTTATCACATGAGAGAGATGTAAGTTCGCAGAAGCCTCCAAGGCTGAGACTAGAATTTTCATAGATTAACCTTTTTTTGATATTATACCACACAAAAAGGCAAGAAATGAAAAATATCCTACTTACAAACGACGATGGCTACGACGCAAAGGGCATTAGAGAATTACACAAAGCACTAAAAGAGCGTTTTAAAGACGCAAATATCTGGGTAATAGCACCGCATTTACAAAAATCAGCTTGTTCGCACTCTATTACCTTACACCACCCTTTAAGGCTAAAAAAACATGAAAAAGATATTTATAGCCTACATGACGGCACGCCTAGTGATTGCGTGTATGTAGGGCTTTCAAAGCTTTTTGAGGGTAAAATTGACCTAGTAATTAGCGGTGTAAATCACGGCGCAAACTTAGGCGAGGATATCAGCTACTCAGGGACTTGCGCTGGAGCTATGGAGGCAGCATTGCATGGGGTGATGGCACTTGCTAGTTCGCTGTATTACGAAAATGACAGCATAGAAAAATACAGCTACGACCTAGCCTGTAAAATCACCTGTGATGTAGCAGCAAGAATTCTAGAATTCCCCCCAAAGCTGGCGCAAAGAGAGTTTTTAAACCTAAATATCCCGGCTTGTTCTAAGGCTGATTTTAAGGGGCTAAAAGTAGCCAAAACCGGCAAGCGAAACTATGATCCCAAGCTTGATATACGAATTGATCCAAGAGGTGGCGAGTATATCTGGCTAGGCGAGCCTGATGTGGTAGCCACGCTAGAAAACGATGATTGCGACATAACTTTAATTACCAAAAACTTTGCCACGCTAAGTCCAATAAAAGTAGATATGTGCGCTCATGCTAGCCTTGATGAGCTAGGGCTTTGGGCAAAGGGGATAAATGAGTAAGATTATATTTTTAGGCGCAGCTGGCTTTGTGCTACTTATGCTTTTTGGGGCTTTTTTGACAGCTGTGATTTTGATGCTAAAAAATCTACTCGCAAAAGATGAAATAAATATAATTAGCATGATTTTAAAAGGTCATAATGTAAGCATAGCAGACCTTAATCGCCATATGCTAAACAACACTCCGACAAAAGACGATCTAGGCGTGCTTAGCGGGTATTTTGTAGGCAATTTTACAATCCCAGCTAAAAACGAAGGCAAAATTCCAGCAAGCGCAAAAGAATATCTAGATTTTATCTCGCTTTATGTAGCCTCTACTAACAGCGATGCTAAGATTATTGCATCATTTAATAGAGGCTTAAAAACCAAAAATCCAGACTACTCAAGCGAAATAGATGAGATAGAAAGCAAGGGCATAAAAGCTAGAAAGGGATAAAATGAAAGATATAACGCTAATTATTTTAGGGGCTGGGGATAGCACTCGCTTTGGTTTAGCGCAAAAAAAGCAGTGGCTTAGAAGTGGCGATGATCCATTTTGGCTAGTTTTGGCTAGGCGTCTTGCTAGCTACGCTGATTTTAAAAAAATCATCATTGTAGGCAGCAAGGCTGAAATAAAGCATATGAAGCATTTTGCCCCTGAGTTTTGCTACGCAAAAGGTGGGGCTACAAGGCAAGAGAGCTTAAAAAATGCTCTAGCTCTTGTAGATACGCCCTTTGTGATGAGCACGGACGCTGCTAGGCTGGGGGTTAGCAGTGAGCTTGTAAATAGACTAATAAAAAGCAAAGAAAAGGCTGATTGTATAGTCCCTGTATTAAAATGCGCTGATAGCATAATATTTAATGGCTCTCACGTAAATAGAGACGAGCTAGAGCTTATTGGCACACCGCAACTCTCACAAACCAAGCTTTTAAAATCTGCGCTAGAAAAAGGCGAGGTTTGGGACGATGATAGCGCAGCAATAGCTGCTGTGGGCGGCAAAATCGCCTCCCTGCAAGGCGATGAAAACGCCTTTAAACTAACTTATCAAAAAGACCTTTTAAAGCTTAAAAATCTTGGTTTTGCCCCACCTGCTAGCAGGGTTTTTAACGGGCATGGTTTTGATGTTCACCGCTTTAAAGAAGGCGATTTTGTTACGCTTTGTGGCGTTAAAATCGCTCACAATAAAGGCGTTTTAGCCCACAGTGATGGGGACGCGCCACTACATGCTTTGTGCGATGCGCTTTTTGGCGCAGCAGCCCTTGGCGATATAGGCGAGTTTTTCCCTGATAATGATCCAAAGTTTAAAGGGGCTGATTCTATGCAGCTTTTGCGTGAGTGCGTAAGGGTGGTAAAAAGCTATGGATTTGAGATAATAAATGCTGATATAACCATACTTTGCGAAAAGCCAAAAATCACTCCACACAAAGAAGCAATGCGAAAAAATGTAGCAGAAGCCCTAGCACTAGCGCAAAATTTTGTAAATATCAAGGCTACAACAATGGAGAAAATGGGCTTTATCGGCACTGGCGAGGGCTTTGGTGCAATCGCCACTGCTAGCATTAGATATTTTGATTGGAGTAAGGGCGAGCCAAAATTATGCTAGGAATTCTAGAATTCCTAGTGTTTTATTAGCGTTTTATCTGGGAATTCTAGAAGAATTTTTAATATTTTATTAGCGTTTTATCTGGGAATTCTAGAATTTTTAACCAAAAATTTAGAAATTTCTGCTAAATTCGCAGACCTAAAACAAATCAAAGGAGTAAAAATGAGTCTATACAACAGAAATATGCCTCAAAACAACTATGAAGGCACAGGCAGCGCATTTGGTGGTGCTTTTGAACAAAGCGCACAAAGAGAAGCAACAAGCGCAAGAGCTACATTTGTAAAGCAAACCTACCAACTACTAGCTGCTAGCTTGCTAGCTGCCACAGCTGGTGCGTATATCGGCACAAATAGCGCATCTTTGCTAACCGGTGGGGCTTATTGGATAGCAGTTATTGCTGAGTTTGCTTGTCTTTTTGGGCTTATGTTTGCTAGAAAAAACGCAAAATTAGCTTTAATCTTGCTTTTTGCTTTTACCTTCATTAGCGGACTTGTTCTTGGCCCTACACTTGCTCGCTATATCGGTGCAGGTATGGGAAATGTTATCACGCAAGCCTTTTTGATGACAACAGTGGCTTTTGGCGGACTTAGTGTATTTGCTATGAATACCAAGCGTGATTTTAGCGCAATGGGCAAGTTTTTATTTATCGCTTTAATCGTAATTGTAGTAGCATCACTAATTAATATTTTCGTAGGCAGTTCTATGCTTAGCCTTGCTGTTTCTGGTGCAGGTGCTTTGATTTTTAGCGCTTATATCCTATATGATACTCAAAACATCATTCGTGGCGCATATGATAGCCCTGTGCTAGCAGCAGTTTCGCTATATCTTGATATACTAAATCTATTTATATCGTTACTTCACATTCTAGGCGCACTAAATAGCAATAAATAAAAGGTTTGCCGTGAGTACTTTATTTTTGGTTTTACAATTTGTTTTTGCTATCTTGCTAACTATTGCGATTTTACTACAAAAATCAAGTTCTATCGGTCTTGGTGCGTATTCTGGTAGCAATGAAAGCCTTTTTGGCGCAAAAGGACCAGCTGGCTTTTTAGCTAAATTCACTTTTTTCGTGGGAGCGCTCTTTATCTTAAATACTATCGCACTTGGCTATACATATAATGAAAGCTTGCGAGGGTCTCTTACGCAAAGTAAAGAGTTTAAATCTCTAGTGCCTGATGCTGCACCGGCTGCGCCTATTAGCAACGCTCCAGCTGCGCCTGTGATGGATGCAAACCAAACACAAGCCGTAGATGAAAATCAAATATCTATAGTCCTAGGTGCTGATACAAACACCACTGATACAAATGCCACAAAATAAGGATAAAAAATGATAGCACAAATACTAAAAAACCAAGAAGAACACGGCAACAAAAGCTTAGAGGCTCTAAAGCGTGATTTTGGCACGCTGCGTTCTGGTAAGGTGAATATTGCGATTTTAGATCATATCACAGTAGATTACTACGGCACGCCAACCCCACTAAATCAAGTAGCTACCGTGCTTGCAACAGATGCTAGCACCATAGCTATCACTCCGTGGGAGAAAAAAATGCTAAAAGATATAACTAGCGCGCTAGCAGCGGCAAATCTTGGCGTAAATCCTACAAATGATGGCGAGTGCGTGAAGCTTTTTTTCCCACCGATGACAAAAGAAGATAGAGAAAAAAGCGCAAAAGAAGCCAAAGCAATGGGAGAAAAAGCCAAGGTTTCAGTTCGTAATGTTCGCAAAGAAGCGAATGATGAGATCAAAAAAATAGAAAAAGATAAAAGCATGGGCGAAGATGAGATCAAGCGTGGCTATGACGATGTCCAAAAGCTAACTGATAAGTTCATAGAAAAAATAGATGAGCTTGTAGCGCACAAAGAAACCGAGCTTATGAAAATATGAACTTAGAGAGTGTTTATAAAGAGGCTGGAGCGTATTTAGAAGGGCATTTTTTGCTAAGTAGTGGCAATCACTCGCAGTTTTATTTACAAAGCGCAAAAGTACTTGAAGACCCAGCCTTGGCTGGCAAACTAGCTAATGAGCTTTTTAGCATGATAAAAAATGCTGGGATTAGCTTTGATAGTGTGTGTTCTCCTGCGCTTGGTGGAATTCTGGCTGGATATGAGCTAGCCAGGGCTAGCAGCAAACGCTTTATTTTTACAGAGCGAGTAGATGGGCAAATGACTCTGCGCCGTGGCTTTGAGGTAAAAAAGGGTGAGAAATTCATCATCTGCGAAGATGTGATAACAACTGGTGGCTCAGCAGTGGAGAGCGCAAAAATCATTGAAAACATTGGAGCAGAGGTAGTAGGATATGCTGCCTTAGCAAGTAGGGGTTTTTGTAAAATGGTAGGTGGCTTAGAAAAGCAAGCTCCAAATGCCAAATTACCTAGCGATAAGCCATTTTTTGCCCTTGGCGAGTTTGGTTTTGATATGTTTGCGCCTAATGAGTGTCCGCTGTGTAAAAGTGGGTCTAAGGCTATAAAACCAGGAAGCCGTGGCAACTAAAATCTAGAATTCCTAGGACTTTTAATAAAATTCTAGAATTCCTAAGACTTTTAATAAAAATCTAGAATTCCTAAGACTTTTAATAAAAATCTAGAATTCCTAAGACTTTTTAATAAAATTCTAGAATTCCTAGCATTAAAATCCTAGGAATTCTAGAATTTTAAAACAATTTTAAAGGGCTAAAATGAACAAAACCAAAAGCACGCAAAACAGCCCAAAGTCAAGTCAAAAAGCAAAACCAGCCCCACTTATTTTGCGCTTTAAAGCTTTTATTATTGATATGTTTTTAATAGCTGCGCCGCTACTTTATTTTACTGCTTATATCGTGCTAAATGGAAAAGATGATTTTCAGCAAAATCAACTTGCGATTTTTGTGCTTTGGGCTGTTTTTGGGCTGATTCAATCGCTGTTTTTTGCCAAAACTGCCGCAAGTCCTGGATACAAAGCCCAAGGCATTTACGCAGTTGATAATAGCGGCAAAAAGGCAGCCTTTTATCAGTATTTGCTGCGTTATATTTGTTTTGTGATGCTTTTTGTAGTTGGCGGGACGATAATAGCCTTTTTTCGCAAGGACAAAAGAGCCTTACACGACATTATTTCTCGCACAATTGTAGTGATAAAAACCGAGCAAAAAAGCTGATTTTTAAGCAAATTTGGCTAAAATCATCCCCTAAAAAATCAATAACGAAAGTTTTAAAAATGTCTAGCTCTTTACTTAATAGAATAATAGTCGCAGCCTTGCTTATAATAGCATTTAGCGTGCTTGTTGTGCTTGATAGCTTTTGGCTAAACTTCGCAGTTTTTTCCCTACTTTTATGCGTGGCTATGTATGAGAGTTTGCCGCTTTATGGCTTAAATCAAAAGTTTTTAATAATCATCGCTCTTGTGTTTTTTAGCTTTTCAATCTTTTTAAATCCGCTTTTTGCTATGCTTGTTATGCTCTGTCTTGTAGCTGGCGGCGTAGCTTTTGTAAAAAGCCCTGAACCAAAGCTGATTTTGCCTTTTCTTTATCCAGCTGCGCCTGTTTTTGCGCTATTTGCGCTATTAAACGAGTGTGGCATGCCCTGCCTTGTCTGGCTTGTGCTCACCGTAGCCACGAGCGATACAGCAGCCTTTGCTTGTGGTAAAATCTTACAACTTAAAAAGCCTGATATCTTGCGCCAACTAAGCCCGACAAGTCCAAATAAAAGCATTCAAGGCGCCTTGGCTGGCGTTATTTTGGGTAGTTTTGTAGGCGCGCTTTATGCTAGTATTTTTGTAGATGTTAGCTTTGGTATAGCACTTGGTGCTAGCGTGCTAGCCTGTGTGTTTGGCGTGTTTGGGGATTTGTTTGAGAGTTATTTAAAGCGTCTTATGGGTGTCAAAGACAGCGGCAAGATTTTAGGCGAGCATGGTGGCGTGCTTGACCGCTTTGATGCTATTTTCTTTGGTGCGATTGCTATGTTGGTGGTGCTTGCTTGATAGTTTTAGGAAGCACAGGTAGCATCGGCAAAAACGCCCTTAGCCTAGCTAGGGAGTATGGACTTAGCATAACAGCCCTAGCCTGCGCATCAAACTACAAGCTTTTAAATGCGCAGATTAAAGACTTTGCGCCAAAGCTAGTTTTTATAAAAGATAAAAAATTAGTAAAAAATGTAAAACATAGCCGTGTATTTTGTGGCGATATAAAAGAGTTTTTAAGGGCTTGTGCTAGCGAGTGCGATTCTAGTAAAACCACGCTAATAAACGCACTTGTGGGCTTTGGGGGGCTTGTGCCCAGCAAGTTAGCACAAGAGTTAGGCTTTAATCTAGCCTTAGCAAATAAAGAGAGTTTAGTAGCTGGTGGGGCTTTTTTAGATACTGCTAAAATCACGCCAATTGACAGCGAGCATTTTGGCTTAAAGTTTTTGCTTTTTAGCAAGCTAGCAGAGCCAAAAAAGCTTATTATCACAGCATCAGGCGGGGCAGTAGTGGATATAAAAAGCCCCAAAAAAATAGCTAGTCTTAGTCCCAAAAAAGCCCTAAAACATCCTAACTGGAATATGGGCGCAAAAATCACAATTGATAGTGCTAGCATGGCAAATAAGCTTTTTGAGATACTTGAGGCTTATCATCTTTATGGTATAAAAAACATAGATGCACTTATTGAGCGAACTAGCAAGGTTCATGCAATAGTTAGCTTTGATGATGGTTCTAGCACGGCGCATATTAGCTTGCCTGACATGCGCTTAGCTATTGCGCATGCGCTTAATTTGGCTGGGAATTCTAGAATTTCTAGCCAAATTAAGCAGGTTTTGCCTGATTTTGATTTTTTGGGGGCAAAATTTGCTTTTGAGAGAATATCTTTAAAAAAATATCCTATATTTAGCCTAAAAAATGAAGTGCTAAAAAAGCCAAAATCAGGCGTAATAATAAACGCCGCAAATGATGTAATGGTAGCTAGATTTTTAGCAGGCAAATGCGCCTTTGGCGATATTGCTAAAAATATTTTAAAAATATATGAAAAATATAATAATATAGATATTTCATCATTTGAAGATGTTTTAGAGGCTGATTTGATGATAAGGAAAGTTTTAAAATGATAAAAAATATATTTTTAGCTCTTTTTGCTTTTAGCTTAGTTTTGGCTGGGCCTAGCTTTTCGCTTATTAAAAAAGGCGAGGAAAATAAAGAAGCCGTGCTAGTAATAGGCGGCACACAAGGCGACGAGCCAGGCGGGTTTTTTAGCGCAAATCTGCTAGCAACTGAGTATAATGTAACAAAAGGTGCACTTTGGGTCGTGCCAAATCTAAATTTTCCAAGCATAGTAAAAAATAGTCGTGGCGCAGCTGGAGATATGAATAGAAAGTTTGCTAAAATCAGCCCAAAAGACCCTGATTATAAAGCAGTAAATTTCATCAAAGATACCATCACGCACAAAGATGTAGCCTTTGTCGTGCATTTACACGATGGCAGCGGCTTTTATAGACCAAAGTTTATAGATGCCAAGCACAGCCCTGCTAGGTGGGGAAACTGCGCTATAATAGACCAAAGCGAGCTAAAAGGCGTTAAATACGGTGAGCTTGAAATAAACGCAAACCGCATAATAAAAACAATAAATGAAAAAATCAAAGACAAAGAACATATCTATCATCTAAAAAACACACGCACCGCCGAAAAAGACAGCAAAAACGCTGAGCAGCTAAACTCTCTAACCTACTTTGCTATCACAAAAGGCAAGCCAGCTTATGCAAATGAAGCTAGCAAAGAACTAGATGTCTACACTCGCATCTACTATCATCTTATCGCCCTTGAAGAGTACATGCGTATAGCAGGACTAGAGTTTGAGCGCTCTTTTGAACTAACTCCAAAAGGCATAGAAGAGGTGATGAAAAAAGAGATTAGGCTAAGTCTTTTTGATGATAGGTTCTTACTTGCCCTAAAAGAGCCAAGAGCTAGTATAAACTACATTCCAACGCCTAGATATCAGCAGCTTTCAAGTAATTATCAAAGCCAAAATCCACTTATTGCTATCGTAGATGAAACACGCAAGAATAAAAAGGGCAAAGAAAGTAAAGAGACAAATATTTATTATGGAAATAAACTGCTTACAAGCATTAGGCCGCAGTATTTTGAGTTTGGCCATAGCTTGCCTGCTGCTAGTGTTAAAATAGATGGACGAGATGAGATTGTTACCTTTGGTAGCAAAATCCATGTAGATGATAATATAATCATAAACTCACAAAAAAATGTGCGTGTAAATGTAATAGGCTATGAAAATCCTAGCAAAAAAGAAACCGATGTAAAAATCACCAAAAAAGATATACAAAAAAATTACAGCATTGATAAGGCTGGTAAGATTTTTAGAGTGGAGTTTTATGCGCAAGAAAGCGGCAAAAAAGACAAGTTTTTAGGTATGTTTTTGGTAGAATTTGCAAGTTTGAAGCACTAAGTGTTAAGCAAGGCTAAAAGGATGAGCAAATGTCTATAATCGAAGGCGCAATTCGCTTTATGCACACAGGCTTTAACGAGCACAAAGAGCTTTTTAACGAGCTAAAACAAACTCAAAATCCACATACGCTTTTTATTGGCTGTTCTGATTCTCGTGTGGTGCCATCTCTTATCACCCAGACCCTGCCAGGAGAGCTTTTTGTCGTGCGAAATATGGCAAATATAGTGCCAAAATACCGCTTAAAAGATGAATTTTTGGCTACAACTAGTGCTATTGATTATGCGATAATTGCTTTAAATGTAGAAAATATCGTGGTTTGCGGGCATAGTAATTGTGGTGGTTGTGAGGCTATCTGGCATCCAAAAAAGCTAGAAAATATGCCAAGCGTAGCAAACTGGCTGCGCCAGCTAGATGATGTAAAGCACGAAATACAAAACTCTGATGCTCCGCTTGAAGAGCGTGCGTGGCTTACTGAGAGGCTTTGTATTTTACAAAGTTTAGAAAATCTGCGCACCTTCCCGCAGGTAAAAGAGCGCGAAGAAAAGGGCGAGCTAAGACTCTTTGGCTGGCATTATATAATAGAAACTGGCGAGGTTTTTAGCTACAAAAATGGCGAGTTTATACTACTAAATAAGGAACAAAAATGAGAAATTATGATGATTTTTATGAGGATATAGAGGACCAAGAAGACAGCCGTGAGGACCACCAGGGCGAAGATGGGGGCTTTGGTGATGATTTTAGCAAGCCCAAAAGCTATAATTACGACGATGATGACTACGAGTATGATGATGACGAAGAAGATGAGTATTAAATAGATTAAAATTACTTTTTTTAGGGCTTAGGGGGGTGTTTTTTATCTTGGGAATTCTAGTTTAAGGAATTCTAAAATAAAGCCCAAGGAATTCTAGAATTCTAGTTTAGGGAATTTTAGAATTCTAGTTTTGGGAATTTTAGAATTCTAGTTTTGGGAATTTTAAAATAAAGTCTAAGGAATTCTAGAATTCTAGTTTAAGGAATTCTAGAATTCTTTTAGCTAATTTGAAAATAAAGCCTAAGGAATTTTAGAATTCTAGTTTTGGGAATTCTAGATTAAGGA